>CAZHAR010000001.1:0-171085 GCA_964530615.1 uncultured Planctomycetota bacterium
AAAACAAGAACCTTCGAGAACCCTCTTAAAGTCCCCTCTCCAGAGGGGATTTAGGGGTGTGTACACCAATCTATAAAATTTTAAACCCTACAAAAATTTGAAAATCTGCCGATATTTCAAGAGATGAGAAAAGATAGATTTTATTCTTTACTTTGAATCTTCTTGAAAAAGGTAACCTCCATGCTGTACGAATGGCTCTTTCCTCTCAAAGATACTTATTCCTTCTGTAACCTCTTTAGATATATTACCTTTCGCTCCATTGGTGCGGCTATCAGTGCGTTTCTCTGCGCCTTAATAATCGGTCGATTTTTGTTGCCGCTCCTCGTTCGGTTGAACTTCAAAGAAAATGTTCATAAATCGGATTCCGAAAAACTCAAAGAACTCCATCAAAACAAAAAAAATACTCCGACAATGGGCGGAGTACTCATTGTGATCTCGATTTTTATTTCGACAATTCTCTGGGCACGATGGGATGTTTTTTATATCAAAGTGGCCCTGTTTAGTATTATTTCCTATTCCTGTATTGGCTTTCGTGATGACTGGATCAAGCTCACTCACGCAACAAGGTCGGGTTTGTCCGCACGCCGAAAAATGCTCTGGCTCATTGCAAATTCAAGCCTCATCGCCTTTGCCCTCTGGTATTATCATCAAAGTCTTGAAGAACATCTCATCCTCTCCTTACCCTTTTCCAAAAGCTGGTCGATGGATCTCTCTATTTATGGAGGAATCTTCTACTTTGGATTGGTCGTGTTGGTCCTAGTTTCTACCACAAACGCCGTAAATCTCACCGACGGATTAGACGGATTGGCGACCGGAACCATGATTATCGCCTCTATGGCGTTTTCGGTTTTTTGCTATATCGCCGGACATTTTCAATTCGCAAATTACTTACAGGTTCCGTTCGTCGCCGGAGCGGGGGAGTTAACCGTTTTTTGCTTTAGCTTGATTGGCGCTGGATTAGGCTTTCTTTGGTTTAATTGCTATCCCGCTCAAGTATTTATGGGAGATACGGGTTCGCTCGCTTTAGGCGGAGCGCTCGGAGTGGTGGCTATTTGCACCCATCAGGAACTCGCGCTCTTCATTATTGGAGGCGTCTTTGTTATGGAAGCTTTATCGGTCATTTTGCAAGTATTTTCCTTCAAAGTTTTTAAAAAGCGTATTTTCCGAATTGCGCCAATTCATCATCATTTTCAATTTGCCGGATGGTCCGAAACAAAAGTCACGATTCGATTTTGGATTCTCTCTGCCCTCTTGGCGATGTGCTCTCTGGCGACTTTAAAAATTCGATGACCTCCGATTAAAGTTTTCTTGTGGAACTCGCCGATAAAGGATGATTATGCAAAACAATTTAATTTCTGAACCCGAGCGACAGTCCTTTTTATTACTCATTGGTTTCCTGATTTTATTTGGATTGATGATGATTTATTCCGCGTCCATTCATCAGGCCTCCAACACACGAAAAAGTGATCCTCATTTTTTCTTGAAAAAACAGGCGATGTGGATTTTATTCGGAGCCATTAGCTTTATTCTTGGTTATCAAATCCCCTACACTTTTTATCAACAACATACCGGAAAGTTGTTAATTATCACCTGGATCTTACTCGGATTGGTTCTTCACCCTTCTATTGGTTACGGAAAACTGACTCACGGAGCGAATCGCTGGATTCGTTTGAGTTCAATGGGATTTCAACCGTCCGAGATGGCTAAGCCGGTTCTAGTGCTTTTTCTGGCGAATTACATTTCAGAAAAACATCACTTATTGGGACATTTCAGACAGGGCTTTCTTCCAGCGATAGGTGTTTTAGGAATTACCTGTAGCTTGATTGTCGTGGAACCCGATTTCGGAACCACCGTTTTTCTTGGAACGATTTGCCTGATGATGCTTATTGTCGGAGGTATTCGATTGCGCCATCTCTTTCCTTTTTTAGGCATCGGAGGACTGCTGGTTCTGTTTTACGCCCTCACACGATTTAATCATGTCAAATCTCGTCTGGCGGTCTGGTGGGACCCCAATTCCGCTTTACAGGGAGCCGGATATCAAGTGCATCAATCATTGGTCGCTTTAGGTTCCGGAGGTTGGCTCGGCTTAGGGTTAGGAAAGAGCCAACAAAAATTGCTTTTCCTTCCCGAATCTCACACCGATTTTATTTTAGCCGTGGTCGGAGAAGAGCTAGGATTTATTGGATGTTCGGTGGTTTTACTCGCCTTTATCCTCCTCTTGCTTTTAGGCGGGCGGATCGCGCATAAAGCAGACACTCTTTTTGGCAGTTTTGTGGCGCTGGGAATCACACTTCTGATTTCACTTCAGGCCGCTTTCAATATCGGAGTCGTCACGGCAACCCTCCCCAATAAAGGAATTTCGCTTCCATTTATTAGTTTTGGAGGCTCGGCATTATTTTTTCTGATGTTTGAAGTGGGCCTGCTGGCGAATGTCGCCAAAGGGAGCTTGGCTTCAAAATAAAATGAAGGAGAAAAAAATGAGACTTATTTTTGCTGGCGGTGGAACTGGGGGACATTTGATTCCGGGAATTAGTCTCGCCGAAGAAATTTTGAAAAAACTTCCTCATTCTGAACTTTTGTTTGTCTCGACCGGAAAACCCTTGGAAAAACAACTTTTTGAACGCTTTCAACTCTCTTATCGAGTGATCTCCGCGAGGCCACTGACAAAACAACTTCAAAAAATTCCAGGATTTTTCTATCACACCTGTGGCGCAATTCGACAATCCATTCGCATTTTACGGGACTTCCGACCCGAAGGAATTATTGGGCTAGGCGGGTATGGAGCGGCCCCGGTTTTAGTGGCCACTAAATTGTTAAAAATCCCGTTTTTTATTTTAGAACAAAACGCAATTCCTGGCTCTGTTAACCGCTTATTTGCACCATTCTCCGAGAAAGTTTGTTGTCAATTTGAGCAAAGCCTTCCTTATTTCAAAGACCTCGGTTTTTTGACCGGAAACCCCATTCGATCCGCTCTAAAAAAAGAGGTTCAAAACGCTCGTCAAAAACTAGGGTTAGAGGCCGATCGTTTCACCTTATTAGTGATGGGTGGATCTCAAGGTGCTCAAGCCATTAATCGTTGTTTGGCAGAAACGGTTCAGTTGATCGCGACACAAGAGCCTTCGTTAAAAATTCAAATCATTCATCTCACGGGCGCTAAAGAAATGGACGCACTGAAAAAAGCCTATACTCAGGCACAAATTCCACATCAATTATTTTCGTTTCTGGAAGAAATGGAACTGGCGTACTCTAGCTGTGACTTGGTGATTGGTCGCGCGGGTGGAACCACATTGGCGGAAATCACGGCGCTAGGGCTCCCGTCTATTCTCATTCCATTTCCTCAAGCTAAAGCCGATCATCAATATCTGAACGCGCTCGAAATCGAAAAAAAAGGGGCCGCGTTTGTTTATCGAGAAGAAGTGCTGACTCCGGAAAAACTTCTTAAAAATATCAGAGAACTCTATTCCAATCCAGAAAAACTGCTCCAGATGCGAGCGTGTTCTAAAAAAATCGGACGTCTTGATGCCGGAGCCTGTATCCTTTCTCTTCTTGAAACCACGTTAAAACGGGTGGCTTAACGATGAATTATCCTCTACAAAGAGTGCATCTAGTGGGTATCGGAGGAAGCGGAATTCAAGGACTCGCAACCTTCTTAAAAGAACAAGCGGTTTCTGTTTCTGGATCGGATTTGAATCCAGTCCAATTTTCTGGAATCCAAACCTATTCGCCTCACCAAGTCGCTCCTCTGGAAAAGATAGCTCCACAACTCGTTGTTTATTCTCCCGCAGTTCCTGAAAATAATATCGAAGTGCAATGGGCCCTAAAAAACGGGATCGAAATTCATAGCTATCCAGAGCAAGTTGGGTTAGAGATGAAAAAAAAGGTCGGAATTGCAGTCGCGGGAACCCACGGAAAATCAACGACCAGTTCCTTGATTACTCAGCTCCTTTTTCGAGAAGGACGAGATCCGTCTTTCATTATTGGCGCCAAAGTCTTTCCCTTTGAAAAAAATGGACATTACGGAAATGGGCAAGAGATGGTGGTGGAAGCCTGTGAATATCAAAAAAGTTTTCTGTCGTTACATTATCAATTCGCAGTCATTAACAATATTGAAGCGGATCATTTAGATTATTATCAGGATTTAAAAGACATTACCCAATCGTTTAAAGAATTTGCCCGAAAACTTAATCCGGGTGGGACCTTATTTCTTCCAGAAGCACTTCGAGAAGAATTTCAAACACTTCCGATCACGATTTGTACTGTAGGCAACAACAATAAAGCAACGTATCGCTGGAACCGATTGAAAATGTCTCCTGAGGGGTGTGAATTTTTTTTTAAAGCTCCTGAGGAACCCTGGCACAAATGTTTTCTTCCCCTTTTTGGAAGACACAATATTTCTAATGCGACTATGGCTCTGGCGGTTGTGCATCAATTAGGGGTCCCTTTAAAACGAGTGATTTCACACCTCGCTCAGGTTCGAGCGCCGGCTCGACGTTTTCAAATTCATCAACTGAAACCTGTTGTGATTATCGAAGATTTTGCGCATCATCCCACGAAAATTACTAGAACACTCGAGGCCTGTCGACAACGATTTCCCGATCAAAAAATCTATTGTATCTTTCAACCGCATCAACACCACCGAACACGTGTGTTGTTGAAAGAATTTGCCGAATCGCTTGTAGACGTTCATGAATGTTTGATTCCTCCGATTTTCGCGGCCAGAGATACCGTTCAAGAAAAAGCCCGAACTCAATCGCCTCATCTTGTGCAGGCGATTCTTCAAGCGGGGGGCCGAGCCCAATATTTTGCTTCGCTCGAAGAAATGAAACAGTATTTGGAACAAAAGATCCAGAAGGCCTCCGTGATCTTGGTTCTCGGTGCAGGGAACATCGGAGAAATAGTGGCGCCCTTAATGAAAATGAAGATTCCTTACTTGCAAAAAACTCAAGAAGAATTAGAAATAAAGGTTTGAAGGTTTTCGCTGGTACGATCCTAAGAACAGAAGGGGAAATCAATGGTTTGGAAATGCTTGAGTCTATTCTTGTTATCGATGAGCGTTCTTTTAGGACAACAAATACAAGATGAAAACGGAATCCGAGTCGTTCACGGAGTAGCGTTATTGATTGGAAACATTGAATATCAATTTACTGGAGCGTTGACAAATGCAGTAACGGATGCCACAGAACTGGAAAAAGTATTGAAAAAACTGGGCTGGAAAACGTTCTTGAAAACAAATTTGAAAACAAAAACAGAGATGAGCGAAGCCGTAGAAGAATGGGTGAGCGAATTAGAAAAGACTAAAGCGGTCGCTTTATTCTTCTATGCAGGACATGGAATCCAAATCGATGGAATCAACTATTTAGTTCCAACAACCGCTAAATTTAAAAAAAAAGTGGAAGAGGATCTGCTCAGTACCGATTCTATTCTGAAGGGGCTAAAAAAAGCAGAAAATGAATTTAATATCCTTATCCTAGATGCCTATCGAAATAATCCGTTCAAGGGATTAAAAGAAGGATCAAAATCAGGATGGGCTCCTATAAATGTTCCCGTAGGAACCTATGTGGTTTATGGAACATCACCCGAAGAAGAAGCATCGGATAACCCAAAAGAAAAAATGGGGCTATTTACAAAACATTTACTCTTGTGGATCGAAAAACCGGGGCTAAATATAAGAGATATTATAGAAAACGTAAGAGTCGGGGTATTGAAAGGATCGAAGGAAAAGTTCAATAAACCACAAGTGGTCTGGGAGGCATCCACCTCCTTAGGTAAGTTCTATTTTGTGCCTTCGAGTGCTAGTGAAATCGAACCCCATCCCTCTTCTCCTACTCTAGAAATTTTTAAAGCAGGCCCCGCTCAGGTGAATATTAATAGCCGGTTCCGTTACAAAATTGAAATTTCCAACCCCAGCGAATCGATCAACACCAATGTAGTCGTGACCGATACCTTACCCCAAGGTTTAGAATTCGTTGATGCGTCTGGAGGAGGCTACTATAACCCTTCAACGAGAATCATTAAATGGAATTTGGGGGATCTGAGCCCGAACGAAAATAGAGAATTGACTGTCAATGTTAAAGCCGTTTTGGAAAAAGAAGCTCCGGGTTGGTGCAACGTGGCGTCTGTTCGTAGTAACGAAGTTCCTGCGAAAGATTCTCAAGCTTGTACCCTTGTGGAAGTCGTACCCACAATAAACATTGACGGATATGACACAGCGGATCCAGTCCAAGTGGGTGATACAACGACCTATATGATTGAGATCTGCAACAAAGGCAAAAAAGCCTCGACTCAAATTCAGTTAGTGTTTACCCTTGATAGTAAAGCAGAATACGTTTCGCATGAAGCCTCTGTCTTGGGTCGCAAACTTCAGGGAACTGTTTCTGGAAACACCGTGACCTTTGATATCATCGCTCTATTGAATCCAGGAGATCAAGCAACATATAAGGTTACAGTGAAAGCCGTAAAAGCGGGTTCTGCTCTTGGAACCACAACGATCACTTGTGCTGAATTCTCCAAACCGTTCCAAAAACAAGAACCGACCACGTTTTATAAATAGCAAGAAAAATGAAGGTACCCTGCTTGCAAAAAGCTCATGAAGGATTAAAAATCAAGGTTTGAGGGGGAAACCAAACTGTCATCTCAGAAACGGCTTGTTCCACAATTTGAAGATGAATGGATTCAAACGTAACCATCACTTGATAATTTTTATGAAGCTTTGGATAAGAACCCACCCGCAACGAAGGATATTTTTGTTCGAGTTCCGCTAATTTATGAGCAAATTGTCCTTCGTCGAGAACGGTATACAACTGGCGAAGAAAGACTTCGGGTTGTAAAAGTAGGGGTTTAATGGCGAGAAATTTCGATCGAAAATATTCGGGAATGCCGGGAAGAATAAAGAGGTTTCGAAAACGAAACACCGGAAAAGCACGTTTTTCTGGATAAATAATTTCTGTCCCTTCGGGTAAGAGGGCCATCGAGAGAAGTGCCTCGGTACATTCGTATTTAAAGTAATCTTGAATGGCCTGTGCAAATGTTTGATCGAGTTTACGTGGAGTTTGAAAAGCTTCAGCAATCGAGGCAACAGTAATATCATCATGGGTCGGCCCAACGCCTCCTGAGGTCACCACAAAGGAATATTGTTCAGAAAGTCGAAGAACGGATTCTTTAATGGCTTCTTTTTCGTCAGGAACGACCTCCATTTTGGAAATCCCTCCTTGAGGCTTTAACTGTTCAATCACAAATCGAGCATTGGCTTCGTCCACTTTACCTGATAAAACTTCGTTTCCAATCACAAGGACAGCAAGATGACGGCTCATAAGTTGAATCCTGACGATTAAGAAGAAGTGTTTTGAGAGGCGAAATAAACCGGATGTAAGATGGAAAAAAATTTTAACATCAATTGACTGGTGCTCATAAAAATCGTCTGCTCTTGAGAAGGGGTCATTGTCGTGAAAGTAAAATATCCTTCTTTCAGCGCAAAAAGAACCTCAACCGCCTCTAATCTACGGAGAGAACTGCTTTCAGCAGAAATAATTTTTCCTTGATTCAAAAATAAAGTTCCTTCTTTATTTTTTTGAGTCCGCAGTTCCAAACTTCCTGATTTCTCGATCCCTTCCAAAATTTGAAGTAAATAGGAGAGGCGAAAATAGAGCAAACTTCCTTGAAAAGAACGATTTTCTTTCAAATTTTTTAGGCTGTACTCTAGACGATCTAACTTTAATCGTTCGATTTCTAGGGACAAGATTAGATCCAAATCGCCTTCGACTTGGCGAAAGCGTAATATATAGGGATCTAATCCAATAATGTCTTTATCTTTTAAAGGATGAACTTCTCCGGGTTCCAAAGGAACCTCATTTAATACGCTTCCATTGCGTGATCCTTGATCCCAGAGGACAAAATGGTCTTTTTCCCAATACACTTTTGCGTGAACACGGGAAATCCGATGAGAATCCAAAACAATTCGATTTTCAGCGGAGCGTCCCAAAGTGTAGCTTTCTCCGGGATCTAATAAAACAGGTTCCAATAATGAAGAGATTAAAATATAATGGGTCATAGTACTCTATCTTTTCTGTTTTTTTTCAGAGAATTCCATATTATGATGATTTACGAAATTTTTCTATCTTTGTTTTGCATTTTTGATTTTTGACAAAGGATTTGTTATGCGGTTTCTTTTCCTCTGTTTGTTATGCGTTGTTTGTGGATGCCACCCCATCGAGGTTCAAACCCAAGTAGATATCGCTTCTGAACAAGAAGTGTATCACCAACTCACTAAAAATTATCCTCCCTTAGAATCGGATCCAGAACGCTCAGCTTCCGAAATGGCCTATGAAGTGGCTCGATATCCTCTTCTTTATGCGGCAGGGGTTCTTGTTTACGCCACCGTTCAAGCTTCTATCGAAGAAGGGCCAGCATTAGTGAGTGGTTTCAGCGGAACTATTTATGGCGACCAATGGATTGATTTTTGGAACCAGCGTCGATTAAGATGGGATGTTTGGGAAGAAAAAACCCGTTGGAAAAAAACAGAATAGAGACTCTATGCCGATTATTTTTCTAATTTTTTGCGGATTCTGTAGTATCGGATGCTCCTCTGTGGAAATAGATAACATTGATACTTATCCTCAGTACGAAGTTCAAGAAGTCCTTTCTGGCGATACGATTCGGTTCTCCAATGGCGATGTGGTTCAATATTTTGGAATTGAAGCCCCCAAACCGGAAGAACTCTTTTATCAAGAATCCAAAGCCCGAAACAAAGCACTAGTCGAAGGAAAATTGCTGGCCATTTATAAAAGTCCTTATGCTCAAAAAGAGGCGAATTTTCAACGGGTTTATGCTTATCTCCCCACTCCGGTGGAAGAGATTCCCATAGAAGATCGCGCTTATATTCGAGATAAAAAAAACTTGTATTACGAAATCGCAGCCACTTTACTTTCGGAAGGATTAGCTAAAGTATCCAATGAAAATGATCCAAAATATGAAAAGCGCTATAAAGCCTTTGAACGTCAAGCGAGTGAAGAACGCAGAGGACTGTGGGCTGTGAATTCTTCTTTGCGGAAGGATTCAAATTCTTCCCGTTAAACCACTTTTCTTTGAAGCGTTGAAAAGAAAAAAGTTGATTTTTTTGGAAAAATACTTAAAAAAGTCCTTCATCAAAATAATCTTTCCTTCTTTCACTAAAGGAAACCGAAAAAAATGCGAAAAATAAGCTAAAAGGATTCCTTAAAAAAAGGATTTTATGCAGGTGACTCTGAAAGAATATTTACATCAAAAACAAAAACTGATTGAAGAAGGATTAGAGCGCTATTTACCGCAAGATACCCCAGAATTCCCGTTTATCCATTCTGCCATGCGTTATAGCGTTTTTGCCGGAGGAAAAAGACTTCGACCCATTTTATCTCTGCTTTCTGCGGAGGTTTGTAACGGCTCACTCGAAAATATTCTTCCGGCCGCTTGTGCCTTAGAAATGATTCATACCTATTCGTTAATTCACGATGATCTTCCTGCAATGGATGATGATGACTTTCGACGCGGGAAACCCTCAAATCACAAACAATTTGGAGAAGCGATTGCAATTTTGGCAGGGGATGCCCTACTGACCCTTGCTTTTTATATTATTGCGACTTCAACTGCCCATAAAAATTATATAGCACCCCTCATTGAAGAACTCGCTTATGCTTCAGGTACGTCGGGAATGGTAGGGGGGCAAGTTCTGGATATTCTTTCTGAAGGAAAGTCCTATGAAATGCCTCAACTCGAACGTATTCATTTATGCAAAACAGCGGCCCTCATTCAAGCCGCCACTCGTATGGGAGCCATCGCGTCCGGCGCAGATCAAGCCCTTGTGAATCAACTCGGCACTTACGGAAAACATTTGGGGCTTGCCTTTCAAATTCAAGATGACATTCTAGATATTCAAGGCTCTTTAGAAGAACTTGGAAAAACCCCGCAAAAAGATCAAGCACAAGGAAAACTGACTTACCCCGCCTTAGTGGGTTTGGAAGAAGCTAAAAAAATGGCTCATAAACAAGCTCAACTCGCCATCAAATCGCTTGCTCTTCTTCCGAATACAAAGGTTCTCATCGATTTAACGGAATATGTAGTTCACAGGAAATCCTAATGATTAGAAGTTGATTAGAAGAGAGGTCTTCCGTCTGGAAATAATGATCTAATTTATTTTATAATGGCACATTCGCCACGGCTTTTATTCGTTTAACTTAAAGAAAAAAAGGAAGATTTTGTGAAAAACTTGCTCCAACTCCATATGACTCCAGATGATGTGAAAAAACTTAGCTTAGAAGAACTTCCAGAGCTAGCCACCGAAATTCGGCATCGCATTATTGAAGTCATTACAAAACAAACGGGAGGACATTTGGGCGCGGGGCTTGGAGTGGTTGAACTCACAATTGCGCTTCATTATGTCTATGATTTAAAAGTGGATCGTCTCGTTTTTGATGTTGGACATCAAGTGTATCCTCACAAAATTCTGACCGGCCGCAACGCTTTATTTCCCACGATCCGACAACACGGAGGAATTACAGGCTTTCCGAATAAATTTGAAAGTCCCTATGATCTCTTTACTTCCGCTCATGCTGGAACCGCCACGAGTACTTCTCTAGGACTTCATATTGGAGATCGTCTCTTAGGGAAAAAAAGTCACAGTGTTTGTGTACTTGGAGATGGTGGGCTCACCGCAGGAATGTCACTAGAAGCCTTAAATAACGCCGGCCATATGGACAACGACCTTCTTGTGATTCTGAATGATAACGAAATGTCCATTTCTCCATCCGTTGGGGCACTCTCAGGCTATCTCACCAAAATTCGAACAAAACCGTTCTATCAAGAAGTTAAAAACGAACTCCATAGCCTCCTTCATATGATCCCGTTAGTGGGCCCCAAAATCGAATGGTCCCTAGAAAATCTAAAAGAAATACTCAAACATAATCTCCTGTATCAAAACATCTTTATGGACTTGGGATTGAATTATTTTGGCCCAACAGACGGACATGATGTTATTGGACTCGTTCAGATTCTCAAAGAGTTGAAAGAACGCAAAGGACCCAAATTGCTCCATTTAATCACCATCAAGGGGAAAGGATTAGAGGGAGAAGACGAAAGTCGTTTTCACGCCGCGGTTCCGCCAAAAAAAGAAGAATTTCGTCCCGAGTTTTCTGGAATAGGAAAAAAATCTTATACAAAAATCTTTGGAGAAACCTTATGTGAACTGGCAGAAAAAGATCCGACCCTTTACGCATTGACCGCCGCGATGATGGATGGAACCGGATTAAATATATTTCAGAAAAAATTTCCAACTCGTTGCTTTGATGTGGGAATCTGTGAACAACATGGAGTCGGTTTTGCCGCAGGTCTGGCAACAAGCGGGATCAAAATAGTCGCCGCGATTTATTCCACATTCTTACAACGCGCCTATGATCAAGTTTTTCATGAAGTTTCCCTACAGAAAAATCATGTCGTTTTTTGTATGGATCGCGCCGGAGTAGTGGGCGCTGATGGAGAAACACATAATGGTGTTTTCGATATCGCGTATCTTCGTACCCTTCCTCATATGATTCTAATGGCGCCTCGAAGTGAGCGCGAATTTAAAGAAATGCTATATCTGGCGCTGTATGGAGTTTCTCAACCCGTTGCAATTCGCTATCCACGGAGCAACGCTCCAGAAATAGAACCCGCTCAAGAACCAGTCCGTCTTGGAAAAGGAGTGATTGTACACGAAGGGGAAGAAATCGCTCTGATTGCTTATGGAACGATGGTGAATATCGCGATGGATGTCATCGAATTGTTAGCTCCGGAAGGAATTCAACCCACCGTGGTGAATGCCCGCTTTGCTAAACCTCTTGATCGCGAACTTTTAAGCGATGTGATTCAACGACATAAAGTTGTTTTTACCCTAGAAGAACACGCTAAAATGGGTGGTTTTGGTTCCGCGGTGCTGGAAATGGCTTGTGAAGAACGTCTGGATACTCGAAAAATTACAGTCCTCGGTCTTCCTGACGAATTTGTGATTCATGGAATTCGCGCCAAATTACTGGATGAAGTCGGTTTAAGCGCCCGAAAAATTGCGGAACTCTGTATCAAAGAACTTGCGGAACAACCTGTATTGTAATCCAAGTTCCTTTTCGCAAGAAAAGCACTTACCTATGAGAGAACTCGACAACGATAAAAAATTTCCGCAAAAAAAACAACAGAATTCGCTCCAAAAGCTTCTGGAAACGATGAAATGGATGAATCAAGAAAAGGACATCCATTCCCTTTTAAATTACTTACTAGATACGATTATCGAGATTAGTGAAGCAGAGCGAGGGTATGTTCTTTATACTCCGAAACAAGAAAAACATTTCTATGTCGCTCGTCATATGGAAAAACAAGATTTGACGGACGCCCTCTATCAATTTTCTCAAAACGTGGTTCAGATGGTTCTAAAAACCGGAGAATCCGTCGTAAGCGAAAATGCACTGCAAGATCCACTCTTTTCCCAATTTCCCTCCGTACGAGATTTTCAATTGGTTTCGATCCTCTGTGTTCCAATTCTCTCTCAAAAAAAGGCCGTAGGGGTTTTGTTTGTTGAAAATCGCAATATTTCCAGCCTTTTTACGGAAGCGAGTCTAAAAACTGTTGAAGCCTACGCGCATCAATTTGCGTTGGCCCTCCGTAAATCAGAACTGATTGAAGAAAATAAGGAAAAAGCAACTCTTCTGGAAGTACTAAATCAAAAGCTAGAACAAAAGGTTCTTCAACAAGAAATCGATTTGACGGAAGCCGCTCGATTGATTGCGGAACAAAATGCGGAACTCTCAAAACGGTATTCGTTTCACCAAATGATTGGCCATTCTCCAGCCATACAATTCGCGTTTCAACGGATGATTCAATGCGCCAAAACAGACCTTCCTGTGCTCATCACTGGAGAAAGTGGCACCGGAAAAGAATTGGCCGCGAAAGCTATCCATTATTCGAGCCCTCGAAATCAAAAAATTTTTCTGGCTGAAAATTGCGCGGGTTTATCTGAAAATGTCCTTGAAAGCGAACTTTTTGGACATGAAAAAGGAGCCTTTACTGGAGCCATAACCACTAGAAAAGGACTTTTTGAACTGGCCCATGAAGGAACTCTCTTTCTTGATGAAATTGGAGAAACATCACTCAATCTCCAAAAAAAATTACTTCGGGTGCTTCAGGAAGGAACTTTTCGTCGCGTGGGCGGAGAAAAAGTGCTTCAAATCAATGTTCGGATCATTACCGCCACCAATAAGCGACTCGAAAATTTGGTCCAAGAAGGGCAGTTTCGGGAAGATCTCTTCTATCGACTTTCCGTGTTACGCGTGGATATGCCCCCGTTGCGCGAACGAGAAGAAGATATTGAACTGTTGGTCCCTCATTTTCTTCAAGAAATCGCCCGAAAAAATCAATGCGCTCCCAAAAAAATTTCGCGGACCGTGTTAAATTACCTTCGACAAAAAAACTGGCCCGGAAATATTCGCCAACTTTTTAACTATTTGCAAAGACTCGTCGCTTTTACAGAAGGCGAGATGATCGATCAGATTGAAGCGATGGAAGAAATCCCCTCGTCTTCTTCTGGAACCTTACAAATCGAATTAAAAAAATTCCCGGAAATGCTCGAAAATCTTGAACGGATGGCGATTGATTTTTCTTTAAAAAAATGCAACGGGAATAAGACAAAAGCCGCGGAACTTCTTGGAATTTCCCGCTATACGTTATTAAGAAAGATTCAAAAAATTGAAGACTGATCCCCCACGTTCTATTCTTGTCGCTTGTCCTAAATGGGTCGGAGATGTGATCATGGCGACCCCGTTTCTCCGCGATCTTCAGACCTCTTTTCCCCACGCCAAAATCAGTCTTTTGATGAAGAAACATTTTCGCAAGATCCTTCAACATACTCCGGGGATTGAAGCGTTTTATGAGTGGCCCTCTGGATATCGTGAAACAGGGGCTTTAATACGTCAACTGAGGAAAATCTCTTTTGATCGGGGCTACCTATTAACCAATTCCTTTTCGTCCGCACTATTTTTCTTTTTGCTAAAAATAAAGGAACGTATTGGTTATGCACGCGATGGGAGACGTTTTTTATTAACGCAACACTTGTCGCCTAAAAAAGAACAGGGCCGTTTTCTTCCGGTGTCGATGGTCGACTATTATCAGGATCTTTTAAAATTAACGGCTGTCCCCCTTGGCCCTCGAGAGGTCCGAATTTATTACTCTGAAGCGGAACGAGAGGAAGCGACTCTTTTTTTAAAGAAGATCGGAATCGATCCTCAAAAACCTTTTGTTCTGTTGAATCCGGGCGCGGCGTTTGGATCCGCAAAATGTTGGCCCCCTTCGTATTTTGCGGAACTCGGAGATCGGCTTGTTCAAGAACTAGTCTGTCAAATTCTTATCCTGTGTGGCCCGGACCCGCATGAACGTCAATTGGCTCAAGACATTCAGAAAAAAATGCAACACCTCGCAGTGAGTACTCATGAAAATATCATTACCCTTTCGTTATTAAAACCCGTTGTTGCGTTTTCGTCTCTGTTAATTACTAATGATTCCGGCCCACGTCATTACGCCACGGCCCTTCGGGTGCCCTCAGTGACTATTTTTGGCTCCACCCACCAACAATGGACCGACTATGATCAACCCGAAGCGACCCGATTACAAAAGGAAGTTCCCTGTGGCCCTTGTATGCAAAGGATCTGTCCAGAAGTCCTGAACGGCAGACGGCACCTCTGTATGGAACTTGTCACACCCGAAGAAGTTTTTCAAGCTGCGAAACACCTCTTTTTCTCGAAAAAAAAACCCCATGAAATATCCTTGGATTCAAATTAATCCACTCTTTAAAGAAATTTTAGAGCCACAACTGAATCACTACAAGGCCTTCTTATCCTTTGAACAAGGCCAACTTATCACCGTGTCAGGTACCACCAAAACGATCCGATTCTCTTTACAAAATTATGAATTCTATCTCAAAACCTATACCTATCCCAAACTCATCTGGCGCTACAATTTTCTTCACTCACGGGTTCACTATGAATGGGAAAGCCTACAGTTTTTAAAAAAAATCGGACTCAATACCCCCACTGCAATTGCTTACGGAGAAGATCGAGGGCGACTCGCTCGATTAAAAAGTTGTTTTATTATGACAGAGGGAGTTCCCGATTCGAAAAATATGGATCATTTTGTTCCTGAGTTTTTTCAACGCACACGAAACTCCGCTTGGCGACAACAAAAAAATCAGATGATCACTCAACTCGCGGAACATACCGCAACAATGCATAATCACTATTTTATCGCGCATGACTTCTTTTGGCGGAACATTCTGATTCAAGAAAATTCAACAGTACGATATTCTTTTATTGATTGCCCGAAGGGAGAGCAAGCGGAAACTTATCCAGAGGTATTTCGCAAATGCCGAATGAATTGGGGGCGAATTAAGGATTTGGCCTCTCTGGATAAAACCGCTCCAGATTTTCTGACCCGAGTTGATCGCTTACGTTTTTTGAAAGCCTATTTAGCGGTTTCTCCCGATTCTTTTCAATCACACAATTTTCTGAAGCAGTGGCTCCCTAAAATTCACGATGAAGCCGAAAAATTAAGGAAACGAAGCGATCAGAAAAAACAGGAACGCCTTCGAATCAACCGACAAATGCTCTATGCTCCTTCGATGCAGTTAAAACTTCAGGAAAACGGGATGATCGACTATCCATCGATTCTGCTTGCAGAAGGCGAAAAAGTCTCTTCGCATGGAACCCGGAAAGTCCTTCGGAAAACCCTTCAAGACGGCTCGCGCATTTATATTAAAGTTTCTAAATATCCTCACTTGAAAAATACGCTTCCGTTGAAATTGAAGGGAATTGCTTCGGTATCGAGGTTTGAAAAAGAAAATCTGGATCGTATACAACAGCAAGGATTTCCAGTTCCAGAATTTGTGGTGCTTGGAGAAAAAATTGAATACGGACTAGAACAGAGTTCTTTTTTAGTTCTCAAAGAATTACCCCAAGCCGTTTCGCTCGAAAAACTGATTGCTGAAAAAACAACAGAAGCGCTCTCTCTAGAAATTCCAGAGTTGGCTCTGTTTCTAAGAAAATTCCACCACTGCGGATTTTATCATCAAGATCTCTATACCAAACATTTGTTACGATCAGATGGAAAATGGTTTCTTATTGATTTACAACGTCTAAAACAAATTCGATCCTTTACTCTTGCTCTCGCCGCACAAGACTTGGCGGCCCTTTATTGTACCTGTCAACAAAATAAAATTCCCAGAAGATTTTATGTCCTTTTTTTACGCTATTATTTCATGCAAGAAAATAAGCCCATTTTCGGCGAGGAAAGAACAAAAGCGCGAACGCTTTTAAAACAAATTCGAAAACGGGTCCGAAAATTAATACAGAGAAAAAAAATCCAACCGTATTTTCAAAATTAGAAAAAATATGCTTGATTCTTATTCGACACAAGAACTTGATTTTTACATGAAGAAAGCGCTAGCGGCTTCAAAAAAAGCAGTGGGCAAAACCGAAGATAATCCGCCAGTTGGATGCGTCATTGTTGAACATCATCAGATTCTGGCAACCGGATATACGCAACCACCCGGGCAGGATCACGCGGAAGCTCAAGCACTTCGACAACTTGAATCGAAAAATCTGGAACAAGCGATCTGTTTTGTGACCTTGGAGCCCTGCTCTTTTCATGGACGAACTCCCTCTTGCGCTCAAGCGCTTGTTCGCCGAAAGATACATCGGGTCGTGGTCAGTATTTTAGATCCGCACCCTAAAAATCAGGGCGCGGGAATTCAAATTTTAAAAGAGGCTCACATGGAGGTGATTCTAGGGATTCTGGAATCTGAAATTCGTCCCTTTTTAGAACCGTTTCTGTATAAAAACCCTCTCTCCTAGAAGAGAAAGGGCAATTTATTGGAAACTTAAAAAATTATGCTTTTACGTTTTAGGCGTAGTCGATGCGGGAGCCTCTTTGCCTAAACAACAGGGATAGACAATTCCGGCGAGAATGGCGCCAATAATCGGGGCCACCCAAAACAACCATAATTGTGACATTGCCCAACCTCCGACAAATACAGCGGGTCCCGTACTTCTGGCGGGATTCACAGAAAGATTTGTGACTGGAATTCCAATCAGATGAATCAACGTGAGTCCTAATCCAATAGCTATTGGGGCAAATCCTTGGGGCGCTCGTTTATCGGTAGAGCCCAAAATAATGAGCAAAAACATAAAGGTCAGAACCATTTCCGCGATCATACAAGCTTGTAAGGAATATTTTCCAGGAGAGTGTTCTGCATACCCATTCGACGCAAAACCACCTGCAAGATCAAAACCTGCTTTTCCGCTGGCAATCATATAAAGAACTCCAGCGCCTGCGATTCCTCCGACCACTTGGGCAATAATGTAGGGCACCAAATCAGACGGCGCAAATCGTTTTGCCGTTAATAAACCGAGCGAAACGGCTGGATTCAAATGGCAACCCGAAATATGACCAATCGCGTAAGCCATGGTTAGCACTGTGAGGCCAAACGCAAACGAAACGCCAACAAAGCCAATTCCATATTGAGGAAAGGACGCGGCGAGAACTGCGCTCCCACAACCTCCAAAGACGAGCCAAAAAGTTCCGAAAAATTCGGCTAGAACACGTTGAGATAAAGGCACTTCATAATCTCCTTAAAAAAAAATTTGATTGCATACCCATTAAAGAAAACTTAAGAAAAATTAAATATTGCATAAAACAGGGAGGATTATATAAAAATTATTTCAGTATATCCATTCTCAGGGAGGAGGATTAGAGTTTTTTCCAGAGTTCCTGAAAATCGGACTGTTGCATTTGTTCGTGGAAGCGCTTTAATAAAAGGGGAACGTCTGCTTCCGATTTAAAATTCTCAATCGCTAGACCTTCTTCGTAAAAGACCCCAGATTTGAGGAAAGCGGGACTTTGCGAGATAATACAAGTGACCAAATCGGGCCAAAATCCGAGAGTGCCTTTGTTCCCGGGATCTCGGCTGTTAAATGTAAAATACATGCCTTCGTGTTGAATGGCTTTTTGAAACTCTTTGACCTTGATATAAGTAATATTCCGATTCAACAACGGCATCTTCTGAGGATTGAGGAAGAGATGTTGATGTTCTGGGGTCTGAAGCTGAAGCTTTTCGACCATAACACATTCTCCGGTAGTTGGTTTTTGGAGAAAGGCTCCGCCTTTTTGACCTTTTAGATTGAGAATAGCTTCCAATACGAGAATTCTTTTGGGGTTTTCATCCAGAAGCGTTTGTACAGCGGCGAGCCTTTTTACATCAAAAGCACTCTGAAGAAGCTTATTGTCTTCGACAGGGAAAGCGCATAACAACTCACTTTTATCGAAGTATTCTAGCGGAGAGATTCCCACGATCGGACGTTCAGTGCCAGCAGAATTCAGGGTAAAACCCTGATTTTTCCAACTTAATTGAAGTAGTGGATATCCGTGTCCGCCGGGTCTTTTTTGGCCATATTCTTTCCATCCATTTTGAAAAGTCCAGCCTTCAATTCCGTCCTGAATAATAAAGACGATTAAATCGGGGTTGAATCCAAAAAAATCATAGCGTCGAAAGAGTTCTAAGACTCCCACTTTGTTGTCCTGATTAATATGGATAATAAAGGGGGTTCGTTTTAAGGTTTCTTCTCCACCCAGTCGTTCCAAATCGAGACGACGCTGGAGCATTTGTCTTACCGCCAGATTTAGCTCTTTAGGGAGATCGGGATCAAAAGAATTTCCTTGAAAAAAAACTTTGGAGGGTTTGGTGGAAATGGGTTTCCCATGCTTATCATAAATATACGATTCCGATTCTTGGAGAATTTGCTCGGCGCGACTAGCTTCTCCGGCCCAGAGGAGCCAAAAAATCATTTTTCCTTGAACGAGAAACGCTTTACTTTTTTCCAGAGTACGGGGATCCGATCCTTCGCACCACTGATTTAAATGAAGTGCCTCTTTTGAATCCGGAATTTGCAAAGATTCTGGAAAAGTGTTCCGAAGGTTGAGAAATGTTTCTATTTCTGGAAGCGCAGGGGATCGGTTCCCAAAATAGATCTGAAAGGACTGTTTTAAGAGGGATTCAAAATGATCCAAGACTTCTTGTTTGGAACGCATTTTCACAAAGGAAGAAGGAAGGAATTCAGACATAAGTTCTTAAAACCTAATCGCCTTTGACAAGACGATAGCTATCGTCTTCAAAATGTTGAGTGGAAAATTCAAAAATTTCGGACTCTTTCGCTAATCCTTCGAATTGGTGAATTAAGCCGGGATAAATATGAAACGCGTCTCCGGTTTCCATAATAATTTCTTGAAACGGATCGGTTTCCTTTTTTTTAACACGAAGGAGAATGCGTCCGCTCTGAATATGAAAGGTTTCATCTTTTAGTTGATGGTAATGTTGAGAGCATTTTTTATGCTGAAAGAGCGTCAGAATTTTCCCACAATACTCGGGTTTGTTCACAATCCAGAGTTCGTGGCCCCACCCTTTAGGAACAAAGGTCATTTGCGATTTTGTAATTTTGGACAACATTCACTACTCCAAGGTGACAAGGCCAGCAAGCGAAGAAAACGAAAGTGGGTCAATAGCTTCAGTACTTAAGCCGGTCGCCAAAATCACAGAGACGGAATAAGAGCTATCCCCCAAAGCCGCTGTAGAGAGTATTGTAAATTCGACGGTAGCGAGATTTACGACCTCGGGTAAGGCTCCGGTATTGGTAACGGTAGTAAATCGAAACGACGAAAAAGTTCCCAACGGAGGATTATCTCTCAGGGTATTAAAAGCAAATGGTGCATCAAAAGGGGCCTGAGAGCCGATTCTTAAGCCAGTGCCACCATCTCCTGAGGCTCCGGTAAGGGCTACAGTCAAGACTTGTGGGTCAAAAGTGATTTCGACCGTAATTTCCGCCAATTCGTCCGCAACACTGGAAACATTTTCTAAACCTGCAAGGATGGCGTTAATCGGAACCAAAAAGACTGCACTTGGATTTTGAGCCGTTAACGGAGAGCCAATTGCTAAACGAGGCAAAGACGGAATTTGAGGAGTAATCGCATCGGTCAGTGTTTGAACTCCAGAACTACCGCCAGTAACAGTGATATCTTGAGCACCGAAATCCAAAAAATCGAGATTGTCTGGCAACCCACCAAAGCCATCGGGAGCAATTTGTAACGGGAACTCTAGCGAAGTCGCAGAGACAAAAGTGACCGTACCTGCGGCTAATCCATCTGAAGGGCTAAAAGCAACCGTCATTGGAGACACAAAGTTGGTTCCAGTGATTTTTGCCAAAAGGGTTGTTCCGGGAATAGCGGTAATGGATTCTCCTGTCACGATGTTAAAAAGGCTAAGGGTCAGCGCGTCAGGATCAGGATCAGGGTCAGGATCCGTAAAGGAATCTGGCGTAGCAAATTCGAGAGGAGGGGTTATCAGTAAATTGTCTTCAAAGTCAAAAATTCCGGAATGGGTTAATCGATAAAAATGTCCTGTGTTCAGAACAGAAGCCATTTTGATTTCTGTATGAGTTCCATCAAATTCTTGTGCACTCGTGACCGAGGAAATTCCTTGAAGAGCACTAGAAGCATCCGGATCATCAAAAGCCCCTAAATCTTCAATCACAAAAGAGTTGGAGGTAATCGTCGACGTATCTTCATTGAGATTGACAAAGGTTACGGTAAAAGAAGATCCATTTGCCGCAATGGAACTGACTTCCAAACTGATCGGTTTATCCTCATCGTCATTTTTATTACAGCTGGAAGTACCCAAGACAATGATTAAAAAAATCCAGAAATAACGCATCCGAGTTCTCTTTCTTTAAACAGACTCTGAAGAAGTTCTTCTAATAATTTCGTTCATTTTAAGCAAAAATTTGAGAATTGGATAGCCATAGTTAACAGATTGGAATCGGGAGCGTACGTCCCGGGGTGAGTGTTACTTTTCGGAACCCTGAAAATACTTCTCCGTCCCAATTTGAGAGGAAGCCTTTTTCTTCAAGGCAGAGACATTCCAGTTTAAGTCCGGGTTGATCCCACACTTGGCGTCCAAATAGTTTTCGTCCAAAAACAAGATTCGGGATATTAGCCACCACTCCGAACATAGAGAGATAACCGAGTTGACAGTGCATTTTTCCATCTTTTCCGAACTGAAAAAGACGAATGATATTCGCAAAGTTTTGATTATAGGCTCCGACGTTAATAATACGAAATCGTTGAATCGGTAGTTCTTCTTCATCTAGGAAGACTTTTGCCGAAGTCAGCCGAGTCAGGTCCTTACTATAATTCTTCCAGATTGAAGGAACCGGAATCAATCGAATAATCGCTGTGTTAAAAAACATCGACAAGACGCCTTTTGCGATAACCGCAACCATAGTCGCGGGGCCACGATTAGGATGACGGTAATATTTTTCAAAGAAATTGGGTCCGATCCCTAACACCGCTCCCGCAAAGCAGATTTTTTTAAAATGTGTTCCGTCCACCATTTCTGCATCGACTTGTAGTGTCGGTAACGAATAAGTTGGTAAAGAACCGGAAGAATTCAAGAGACGCATCAGGATTTCTTCTCCGGTTCCTAAGACCTTTACTTTATTATTCGCGCAGTTCATGGTTCCAGAGTTTGTGGGAAGACAGAGCGGGAATTTTTCGAGGACCCCGTCTTCCAAACATTGTTGAAGTATATTGACGACCCAATGAAAAGTGCCATCGCCACCATCAGAAAGGAAATGGGTCACTTTTTCCTGAATAAAATGCTCCAGCGCCGGACGAATTTCCTGGAGCGATTGGGTGGTCGTCAGAATCCCTTTATTTCCAAGGATTTCTCGAAGACGATCTTTCCGCTTGGGATCCCGTTTATTCTTTTTAGAATAGGGATTTAAAATCATTCCAATCCGCATTATTTCCTCTATTCGTATCGTATCAATTGTCGGACGGCCTCTGCGTCAGAAGCAATTTGTTCTGGATCTTCGTGCATTAAATAAACTTCATATGATTTGCCATAAATATCCTTAGTGACTCCGAGATGAGATCCAAGGGGGCGAGTGAAGCCTATCCTAAAAAAGGAGGGTAGTTGCTGAACTTCTTCTAATCCGTAAATGGCTTTAATACAAGGAATTTCATAAGTTTGAAGCCCATTTATAATTCGCGCTTGGAGACGATCATAGCGATCATAATGTAAATCCTCAAGACTGATAGGAAGATTCGCCATATAGTGACAAGCGGCCAACTCAAAAAGGCTACGTTCGTGAAGCTTTGAGGTATTGAGGGGTTGATTTCCTCCGGCAAAACGCGCGCCGACTTCCACGAGACAGGGTCCGTATTCATCAAATTTGAGTTCCATATGAAACGGAGATTTACGGAGTTCAAGGGTTTCAATCACTTTTCCTGCATAGGTCGCTAGCGGTTGAAAAACAGCTTCGTTTGTGTTGACTTTGATGGTTTCATAATAGAGGTTTTTATATCCATGACTATCTCGTTTATCATAGCGCCAGACATCGGTAATCAGGACATCATAATCGGAATTGGTAATGCCATTGACGACATATTCGATGCCTCCGAGATACTCTTCTAGAAGCACCTCTCCTTGTTTTCCATGAAAAACTTGGACACAAGATTCAATCAGTTCTTCCATCGTATTCACAAAAAAAACGTTTTTAGAACCTCCGCCTTCGGTCGGCTTGACAACTATCGGCCATTTATTTAATTCTTGTTGAAAAGCAACTGCTTCTTCTTCGGTCGTGACAATCCGAGAGGCGTTAATTCGTAAATCCGTGGTATTTTTTCGGAGAAATTCTTTCAAGTAGTATTTGTTTCGAAAACGATGAATCACTTCAAGCGGGTTCCAGTCGATTCCCAAATATTCACCTAGTTCTGCGCCAAACTCAATCGTAAATTCGCTCCAAGGAATAATTCCATCTAATGTTCCCCAATCCTGAAGAATTTGCTCTGCGAGCGATTGAACCTCTGGAAATTCGCTGGCTAAATATTCATCCACAAAATAATCGCCAAGTTCTTCCTCAAACAGATGATGAAAGGTATGATATTGATCTTCTGCCGTAAATACCGCGATCCCGCGACAATCATGTTGCGCTAGAAATTCTACCATATAGGCCGGATAATCATGACCCGGATCTAAGATAACGTAGTACATAGGTAAAGAACCTTAATGAATAAGTAACTGTTCAGGTCTCCTAATGTCCCCCGCTGGCGGGGGATCAAGGGGGTGGAGTCTTTCAGAATTGCTCTTCCACCCCCAAACCCCCGCCAGCGGGGGACAAAGACCACAAGATTTTATGGTTTGACCCGAGTTGAGATCTATAGGTTGTACCTGAATAGTTACATGAATAATGAATAATAAATAATGGAGCAGAGAAATTTCGTTGTTCTCTGGTAATATTGTAACTATTTCTTGCCGTTGTGGAATATTTTAGGGAGGATTCGTGACAGAAAACAGATCGTCGGACTCTGGAACTCCGCTTGAATTTAAAGAAGTGGATACGCTAGATCCTTGGTTATTCAGGAGTTATCTCTTTTTAGCTGTTTTTTTATGGATCGCTGTTTTTTATCTGACCGGAACCAAATGGTGGAACCATCCGTTAACATTTCTTGGCAAATAATCGAAAATTTATGAAAACGCTGACTCCGCTCTCTTATCGAATTGGATTGACGCTCTCGCTGATTTGCTTAAGTGTACTGGAATTAGAAATCGCTCTAACACGAGTTTTTGCGGCCCTGCTTAATTCTCAGATGGTGCTCATGGTTCTTTCTTTAACCATTTGTGGAATGGGATTAGGGGGAATGGTGGTCTCGGGTTGGATTTTTTTTGCGCCCGCGTCGATTCGTTCCTTACCTCAAAAGCCTGAATTTGTTGAGATTTTTAGTCTGCTTTTTGGCCTTTCTATTCCTTGTATGCTTTATGGTCTTTTACAAACGCCTGAATCGGATGTTGCCACGACTTCGTTCTGGAACGCTTATTATTGGGCATTGATATTTTGGGCGACGATGCCCTTCTTTTTTGCGGGAATTGCAATTTCGAGTTTGTTTGAATGTTATTCTGAACAAGCGGAAACACTCTATTTTTATGATCTTTGTGGCGCTTCGTTAGGATGCCTTACTATAATTTTAAAGATGGAAGCGGGTGGAGGGCCAATCCGCGCCATTTCATCGATTCCTCTTGTTTTAGGGATCGCTCTGGCAATTTTTCGCTTTTTTCCAAAACCTAAACGAACCTACAAAGATCTTGGATTTGGAATCTTATTATTCGGCTATTTGCTTTTGGGAATCTTCTTCGTCGTCAAGCAACCGTTTTCTTTGGATTATCGAAAAGTAGGAACACAAACGGCGGTAGGAAAAGCGCTCTTGGAAGAAAATGGCCAAATCGTGAGAACGAAGTGGGACTCTTATTCTCGAACGGATCTCGTCGAATATCCGAAACATTCCCGTTTTGCCGGAGAAAAGCAACTCTTTATTAATACCGGAAAACGAGCACGTCTTCTTCAAAAGGGGATTGCGCGTCAAACCTATACACGAGATATTGCCTTTCTTCCGTTTGCTTATTTCCAAAAACTTAAAGAAACGAGTGGCGCCGGTTTTTCTGTGTTAAATTTAGGATCAGGCGGAGGCTATGATACGCGGCTCGCTTTATTTTGTAAGGCGACCGAAATTACCTTAGTCGAAATTAATCCACTCGTGGTTGATTTTGTGGAAGAAGAAAAAGAATTTGCAGGCGCACTGTTTCATTTTCCAGAGGTCCGAATTTATGTAGATGAGGCTCGCTCTTTTTTAAGAAAAACGTCAAAAACGTATGATGTGATTCATTCTTCTTTGACATCTTCGCTGGCTTTTGAAGAATCCTCGCAACTTTCTTTTTATGAATCCTATTTTTACACTCAAGAGGCTATGGGTGAATATCTCTCTCGCTTAAATAAGAATGGCATTCTTTCGATTATTATTGAGCGAGATGATTTACGAGATAAGTTAGTAGCGACCTTTCTGGCACACTTCCAATCGATTTCTGGAGGACAAAAAAAAATTTCGGACGGAATGCAACAACTGGCGATTTTAACGATTCCAAAAGCAGGCGGAGCGGCCTACTCTAATTTAATTTTAGCAAAGAATACTCCGTTTACGACAGAAGAGAGCCTTCTTTTAGAGGAACTGGCTTCTCCGCTTCAGGGGTATATTCCACAGAGTTCTCAGCGTCATTTTCAGCAATCTCCTTTTTCTGACATCGCTCAAGGAAAGCTTGATGTTTTCGGCCCTCAAGGGTGGATTGATTCTTACACCAGCGGGAACGTACGCTTTAATATTGTCCCACCGACCGATGACAAACCTTTCTTTTTCAATCATCAAGTGGGCTGGGATAAGCGATTACTTGATTTAGCGGGGAAAGTATTTTTTTATGTCATTTTGCTTCCTTTAATGCTCTTTTTTTACCCACGTAAAAGCCCCTCAAAGCAAGGGCAAGGGATGCCTCTCTGGAAATTAGGTGTTGCGTTTAGTCTGCTAGGAATGGGATTTATTTTATTAGAGATTGCGCTTCTAAAGCAATTTATTCTTTACTTGAGCTATCCTACGTTGACGCTATCAACGACTTTATTTGGACTTCTCTTTTCTGCGGGAATGGGGGCGTATTGCTTTCGGCGGGTTCCTGATATAAAGAAATTCAAAGGGGCGTGTCTCTTGATTTTTACCAATACGCTTCTCTGGACGTTTTTATTACCTCCGTTGATGAACGCGACTTTAGGATTTCATACCGTTGTAAGGTGTGGGATTTGCTTAGGTGTTGTCGCTTCGATTGGAATTGTTTTAGGCGTTCCGTTTCCTTGTTTATTGCGCACGTTAAAGGTCAGGTATCCGGGATGGGTCCCCTTAGCTTTGGCGCTCAATGGAAGTATTTCCGTTCTTGGATCGATTTTTATGATTTTGATTGCGTTAGAACGAGGGATTCAGGAAACGTTTCTTTTTGGCGCATTCTTATATTTAATCTTAGCGTGCTTGATTCGGGATCGAGATTTTAGCGCATAAATTTTGCCGAGTGCAGATTATTTTAGGAACGTGATCGTGCAAAAAGAGGGTTGTGTAATCAGATCTTCAATCTCAATTGGCTTTTCTTCATGAGGTTTATTCTCTTCAATGGAGCGTAATTTCCAAGGAGAGCGGGCAGTACCGACACAACGTCCAAAGCGATCATAAAAATGGATAGAATAGTTAGGTTTCACTTTTTGAGCAGAAAAATATTTTACGGTAAACAGCGGTTTTTCAGTTCCAATAATGTCGAATTTAATGCTTCGAATATAGCCTTGATTCACATTGATTTCAGAATTTCCCTCTAGCCAGATTCCTTCAGGAATACGCGATTTCAGGCTTTCGCGATAGGCAAGATCCAGTTTCATTTCTGTTTTTTCTAATTTTTTTTTCAGGATCGTATTTTCTTGTTGGAGTTGATTCATTTGCTCATCCAAGGAACAACCCAAAAGAAGGAAAAAGAAAGCGAGAGAAAACATACGCATACGATGATCTCCTATTCTGCGGAATTTTTATCCCAAACACAGCGAAAACCAAGGTCTACAGCAGAATAACAAGGATGAAAAGCGTCTCTAAAGTGACTGCTTCCAAACGAAATATCTTCTTTAAAACTGGAGCCTCGAATACTTCGTTCTCTCTGCCATTTAGGATCATACCAGTTCGCCATCCATTCTCGAACATTTCCGGCGAGTTGACAAATGCCAAATTCGCTGACATCTTTGGGAAAGGAGTTTACGGCCGCGAGATGAAAAGGAATTCCTTGCGCATTTTTGGTATTCGCAAAACCATAATGGCTTTGATGTCCCCAAGGATAGAGATACGAAAATTTTCCTGCACTGGTAATTTCATATTCGACTTCGCTTGGAAGTCGTTTCCCTGCCCAGGTCGCATAGAGAACGCAATCAAACCAGTTTACAGAGGTGACGGGAAAGAGGGCTTCCTCTTTCTTATAAATAAAAATGCCAGCTTCGTTTTTTGTCCAATGAGCGGGTGGCGAATACTTCGTTTCCTGAACAAATTGAAAATATTGTTGATTAGTGACTTCGTATTTATCCATATAAAAATCTAAAACAGTTTGTGAGGTATTTGGATTATCTGAAGTCAAGTTACTTCCTAAATAATACGTTCCCGCCGGAATCAGGCTCATCTCCTCTAAGTTCACTTTAGGAGGTTTTTGTTCATAGTGAGTTCGTATTTCACGAAGCTTGATATTAAATTGTTCTGAAAATTTTGAAAATTTTTCATCAAAAATATCGTTTATTTCTGCAGGCGCAGGTTTCTGGACTGTCGTGGCCAAAAGAGCCCGAATTTTTTTTTGCAACGCCGGAGGGGAAAAAAAGAAAGAAACTCCTGCAATCAAAAACAAAAAGAAAATCGTAAAAACAAATCGGAAAAAAATTTTCTTTAGACGACGAGGAGCCTTTGCAGAAAGGCTCTGTGTTTTTTTTAGGATATTTAAATCGAGATGGTAGACGGAAGGAATTTTAATCGCTTTCTCAAGTGCTTGAGAAAATTCCTGGGCGGTTTGGTGTCGTTGTTGGGGATTTTTGGCCAGAGCTTTATCGACGATCGCTTCAAGGCTCGGCGAAAAATTTTTATTAGGGCATCGTATCCGTAACGGAACCGGTATTTCCGTAATATGCTTTCCTAAATAGCCATGAACCGTATCCGCATGAAAGGGACGTTCGCCAATGAGCATTTCATAGAGCATCACTCCCAAAGAATATAAATCGGAGCGGCCATCAATCGCTTCTCCCTTGGCTTGCTCTGGAGACATATATTGCGGAGTGCCAATGACGGAGGAGGTAATATCGACCTGATCATCGAGTAGTTTTGCAGTTCCAAAATCAAGGATTTTAATAAATAGCTCTTTTTGGGGATGACTGACAATCATGATATTTGCGGGTTTGATATCGCGATGAACCATTTGTTTCTCATGAGCGGCCCCCAATGCGTCAAGACATTGCCGCAAAATATAACCGGCTTCTTCGACTGAAACCGCGCCCCGCCAGTCCAGATATTCTTTTAAGGACGTTCCCTCGATGTATTCCATCGCGATATAAAATACAGACGATTTGACCTCCCCATAATCATAAATATGAATAATATGGGGATGATTCAATCGAGAGGCGGCTTGTGCTTCCCGTAGAAAACGAGTTAATAAGGTTTTGCTTTCCATGAGTTGAGGTTGAAGGATTTTGACCGCAACAATTTTTTCCAACTTGATATGTTTCGCTTTATAAACAGCGCCCATTCCTCCTTTGCCCAAAAGTTGAAGTAATTGATAGCGATCATCAATAATTAAATTTAAGAGGGGATCGGTTACTTCTTCATTGTGGAGAAAAGTGAGATTTGAGCCATCTGCGGGGCAAAAATTTTTGTCTTCTGAAAATTCCATTCGGCATTTAGGACAAAATTTAGGGTTATTTTTTTCCACCGTATAAAACTCCGCGAATCCATTCTTTATGCGTAATTGATAGAGAGAAATTTCGTCTTGAACATGGGTCCATTCTGGCTTTTCAAAAAGAAGGAATTCATTAATTTGGATTTTTTTTTGTTGTAACAAAAGTTGGAGAAAACTTCGATGTTGGAGTTTAGCGAGAGGAATTTGACGGAGGGCCTCATTCAAATCCGAGGGTTTTAATTTTTTATCGATTAAAAGTCTCAACCCGATTTTTCGAACTTCTTCATAGGAAGGAAACAAGGTCTCTTGTTGATCTGTATTCTTCAAAAACACCCCTCAAAATATAAAAACAGATATTCGTTGATATTTTTTTATTCTAGAAGTTTTCAAAATCCTTTCAACAGCGAGAACCAAAGTATTCTTCTTGTGAAAAGAATTCGAACATGTTATCCTTAAGTCCAAAAGTTTCCTTTTTTTGAGAGGTTAGAACTCTTTGATATATTCCCAGAAAACAAAAATTTCTGAAAAAATAATTTTAAATGAAGAGGTAGAAGAGATTGCTCAAAAACTTCGCGCAAAAGGCAAGAAATTGACCAATCAACGATTACAAATTTTGGTTAAAATTTGTAACTTTGAAGAACATTTTACCGCAGAGCAACTAGAATGGAGCCTCAAAAAAGACGGAAAAAATAATTCCAAAGCAACCATTTATCGAACCCTTTCCTTGCTTCTAGAGCATAATTTTTTGGAATCTCAAGATTTTGGAGATGGCTCCAAATATTATGAAAAAATCGGAGGAGGAGGGCATCACGATCATTTAATCTGTGTTTCGTGCAAAAAAATTATTGAGTTCCATAATTCCGAAATTGAACGGCTACAAGAAACGGTTGCCACCCACCATCATTTTCAAATTCTTTATCATAGCCATCGTCTTTTCGGTGTATGTAGCACCTGTCGGAATACCAATATCTAGTCGCTTCATTTAAAAGGGTCTGATAAAAATAGGGACCAAATTGGATTCGTTATTGGGCCATATTGGAGGAGATAAAAGACTCTCTATCTGATAAGATTTCACTAACTCCACCTTGCCGATAAGATAGAGAAAAAATATGAAAAAAACAATAAAAAAATTTCCAGAATAAAGACCTAAAATCAGAAAAACAAAAAAGAATAAGTTCCCCACTTTTAGTGTTTTTGCTGTCGCTTGAGAATAGCTCACTTTCCCACGCCACAAGAAAATAGCTCGCAAAATACGGCCCCCATCCATTGGAAAGGCCGGAAACAAGTTGAAGACCCCTAAGAGCAGGTTTAGAGAAGCCAATCCAGTAAAGAACCAATTGGGAAAAAAGAAATTCGAGAGCAAAAAATACCCTGCAAGCACAAAATTCACTATTGGACCTGCGATGGCCATCAAGAATTCTTTTTTTGGCTTTTGAGCAAAATGAAGAACCGTTTCAGTATCGCCAATTTTGGTGGTTCCCCCTAATAAAGAGAGAACAATTTTTTCTACAGGAAATCCGAACCACTGAATAATGCGGATATGCCCTAATTCATGAAGCAAAATACAAAAATAGAGAGAGATTAACAGAAGTAAAAAAGGCAGATCTCCGTAGCAAAAAAGAGGAAGCAGTAACATTAAGTGATGGATTTCAATAGGAACACCAAGCGCCGACCCCACTCGGGTCGTTCTCAAAAACCATCCCAGAATTTTCCAAAGCGAGAGTGTTCCAATAAAATTTTTCCTCATACAAAGAAAAAGCCGAGAGAGGCTTCTCGGCTCGATACATGGAAAAAAATTAGGCAGAAAAATCGTTCAAAAGATTTTATGGTGTTTCGGTAATCGTCAAAGATCCCGTTCCGGTGGCAGCACCAACTCCGGTTACCAAAATAAAAATAGTCGTTCCCGCAATGCCAGTAGTCGGTAATGCCAGTATTTCGGAGCCAAATGCGGTAAACCCGCAACCAGACGGACCATCGTCATTTCCATCGATACAAACTAAAGTGCCACAAACACCGCTATAAAGAAAGAGTTTGGTATCGTAGTCACTCGTACAAAGATCGAAATCAATTGAGGTTACTCCAGTAGCAGGTACATCATAAGCAAACCAAACGCCTAAGTTTGTAGAGAAAATAGTTGCTGTCCCACAAGTAGCTGGTACCTCTGTATCATCTGCTGCAGCACCTATTGTCGTAAATGCATTAGTTCCAGAACAAGCGACTCCGGCTGTAGCACAGGTATCTCCGGGTGCCGCGTAAGTACAAGATCCGCCACCACCGCCACCACCGCCACCGCCACCGCCTCCACCGCCGCCTCCACAGGCTCCGCCAGCGACGCAGATGTCGAGAGTGAGAGAGAAGGAGCAACCCGATCCGGTGCCCATGATTTGTTCATAAAAGCCTTCAGAATCAATGTCGTCGATACTGGCGGCGTTATCAATCGCGGTAATCACGACCGAAATCGGCGAATCAATGACGGTATGGCCCGTCATATACATTGTGGTGAGAGTCGAGGGATCAATAAATTCAAAATTGATGTTTGGATTCGCGGACGTAGCGCGCCAAACAATCGTTTCGGTGCTTAAAGTTCCGCTCGCCGCGACTGAAACAGGGAACGGGGTTCCTTCGGCGGCAAGAGATTGGGAAAGCGAAGCAGTGACATCGAGAATGCTGATCCCGAGAAGCCCGGGAGTACAATCAACGACTGTAAAAGGAACCGTCCTGGTATCAGTCGCTCCGTTGCCGGTATCTAGGACTGTGGCAGTAATAAAGAATGTGCCAACTGTTGCGGGGGCTCCGACAAGAATTCCGATAGTGTTTCCGACTCCGGGAACAGGTTGTAATCGGGCATCAAGGAGTTCGCCAGAAAAGGTCCAACTTGGAACGCCAACAAAGGTGCCGTCGGTTTCAAAGGTAAAAGGACCAAAAATATCTTCAGGGCCCTGAGCGATATGACCAAATCCCATCGTAGAGGTCGTGATAAAGATATTGGGACTGGGTTGTCGATTTTGGGTAGATTGTAAATTATTATTGCTATCATGTTGACAGCCAATAAGATATAGAATAAGAACGACTAGAGACAATAAACGCATAAGCAACCTTTCTTCTTGAAGAAGATAGACAAAGCCTTCGAAAAGACAGTGATTTATTTTGCAAAGCACTTTCACTTTGCTTCTATTAAAAATGGAAATCGAAAAAAAAACAATAAAAATTATTCTTTTTTTTTAAAATTTCTGGAGGAGGTAGACAAAATTTTCTTCCGAAACTTAATTACAATCCACTAAAATTTCGTCTACCATCCCATAACGATTTATAGGATTAAGGGCAATCATTTTATTCACAATTTGAAAAATTTTGGGGTTTCCCATACAAGCAACATGTTCTAGCGGAGGAATCGGTTGGTCGAGTTGAAATGGAATCGAACCTAAGGTCAGAATGCGGTAAAAGGAGCGTCCCAATCCAAAAATATCCCGTTTGAAGTGATCATATTCTGGTACTTCTAGGACTTCGGGCGCGACATAGCCAATCATTCCATGAAGAAATTCTTGATCCCATTCCAAGCGAGATTGAATTTCATAAATAGGTTGACAAAAACCAAAATCAGTAATTCTGACTTCTCCATTTTCAAGGAGAATATTGAGTAGGTTGATATCGCGGTGGACATATCCTTGACGGTGGATATGACGTAAAGACTCTAAACATTTTTTGAAGAGAGCGACGATTTGTTCTTCGAGGAAGCCTTTACTCTCCAAATAATCATCTAAAGATTTTCCGAATTTTTCCAGCACGAGAAAATAGTGTGTTTCGTTTCGTCCGCTATTAAAAATTTGGACGACATATTTAGATCGAAGCGCTAAAAGAGCCAACTTCTCAATGAGATAGAAGCGATAGATCTCTTCTTGTGTATAATCTTTTTTTGTTGCCGCAATACATTTTAGCGCATAGCCATCGGTTGTTTCGTAAACGGTACTAAAACCACCCTGACCGAGAAGCGATTTTACTTGATATACTTTACCATTAACAACAAAAGACAGAGACAAGACAACCTGCTTTCTAGGAAAATAACATCCCGAAATTTAATTTGTTCCCCTGTAAAAAGCGTGAAATCTTTCTTATGGAGCCTCACTCTGAAGTGAAGATTGTTTAGGTTCATAGTGTAATGGAAGATTTTAAAATTTCTAGCGAGAAGGTAATTTTTTTCAAAAAATCGAAAAAAAACAGGAAATTTTCTAACGGGAATAGGCCTCTTTTTCTTGTATTACCAAGGGAAAATCAGTATTTTGAATCATTCTTCCAGAAAAAGCTGGAATCTCGCTGAAGAATTGCTACCATATCTCTAACTTAAATTTGACCCAGACCTAGTTTTATCGGTTCTTGCGGGGTATTTTATATGGATTTGAGACTATTATTTCTACGTTTAGTTATCGGGGGACTCTGTTTTTCCTCGATGTTGGCACACGCACAAACTCAAGATTGGTTGACTGCTGAAAAGCAAACAACTCCACAAATTCAGTCGAATCCGGCAATTTCGGAAAATATCGAAGAAATTCGTAATTTGATTTCCCTTGCTGTGAACGGCTCTTTTGAGGAAAGTTGGAACGCTTCTATTCAATTGGCCGCGATGGGGGATATAGTAGTTCCCTATCTTCTTCCTTTTTTGGCGGATGAACGAGAAGATCTTCATCGTACTCAGGCGATTGTTGTCCTCAAAAAAGTGGGTTCTCAAGCAGTTTTGCCTCTTGTTCTTGCGTTAGATACAGACGATTATTTCCTCCAACAAAATATTTGTATTGTGTTACGAGAGATTCGAGATACTCGTTCTCTTGGATATTTGCGTTGGCTCCTAGAAAATTCTAAAGGGTTTTCCGAGGTTCGTCCTTACGCAGAGCAAGCTATTAAGGCGATTGGTGGACCTGCGAATACTGCAAAACAAACCTTATACAATCAAGGAATGTGGTATTACACTCAAACCCCTAGCAATGATGCTTTAAATCCTCATAACGTTTGGAGATTTGAAGCAGATAAAAAAAATGTGGCATTCGTTACGGTTCCAGAGTCTGCTTATTTTGCTTCACTCGCTGAAGAAACGTGTAATCAAGCTCTCAAAATCGATCCAACCGATCGAAGTGTTTGGGCGCTTTTAGTTTGCGCTTATTTTAAACAATACGCTGAAACTCGTAATCTTTCCGCTCGAGCAGAAGGTGCCGAACTTCCAGACGAAGTTAAAAAAGCCTATGCTAAAACTGAAAAACTTTTTGTAAAAAAGAAAGTTTTCGGAAACACAGCCGGAGTTGACGCTTTGATGGGTGGATTAACTTTGGCAATGGATAGTAATCATCCCGCAGTGGGTGTCGAAATTCTGGATGCTATAGGGGAAGTTTGCAACGAACAAGACCTCGCTTCAGGAAATCCTGTTTTCAAAGCGCTCACGTCTTCTCATCAAATGCTTCGTTACGCCTCGGCTCGAGCCTTGGTTCGTATCAACCCGACGAAAGCATTCCCGGGCGCTGAACGGGTGATCCCGAACTTAGCGGAAGCCTTCAATAACAAAGAGGTTTCACTACAAGCTTCTGAAACCTTGGCCTCTCTTGATCCCTCCCGTTCCATTTTCAATGCGGGTAGCGCCGTTGATGGTTTGATTTCGCTCTTGGCTTCTCCAACCAAAGAAATCAAAATCTCCACCATTCGTGCTTTAGGACAAATTGGAAATGCGAAAGCATTAGGGTCTTTAGCTAAAATTCTCTCCTCTAAATCGGAAGAGAATAATACTCGCTCCGATGCCGCTTGGGCCATTGGAGAAATCTTTAAAATTTCTGGAAGCATTGAACCTCAAGCATACGAAGCGTTAATTCAAGGGGTCCGAAATTCTAATTCAGAAATTCGAAACCAATCCGGGTTAGCAATGGGAAAAGCCGCTAAACTGGATCCCACGAAACGATTCTCGCTCTTCATTGCTGAAAGAGAAGCTGGAAATACCGCTACTGAAGAACCTTCTAAAGAAGAAGAACCTTCTGAAGAATCTAAAGAAGAAGAACCTTCTAAAGAATCTAAAGAAGAAGAACCTTCTAAAGAAGAAGAACCTTCTGAAGAGGGCTCCTCCGAAGAGATGAAAGACGAATAATAGGAAAATAATTAAAATAGAAAAAGCTGTCTAAAAAGACAGCTTTTTTTTTAAACAATTCACGACGAGCGCGGTTCAATGAGGCACTTGCTTTCAGTTAAAAACGCATTATAATAAAAAACTTCACTAGAGCCGAAGTGGCGGAATTGGTAGACGCGCTAGATTCAGAGTCTAGTTCCCGTTAAAGGGAGTAAGAGTTCGAGTCTCTTCCTCGGCATTATTTATGAAATTTTCTCTTGGATATAACACAAACGGACTTGCCCACCATACCCTTGAACAGTGTATTGAGCTTTGCTCCAAATATGGGTATCAAGGAATCGCAATCACCTTAGATACACACCATCTCAATCCGTTGACTTCCTCCAAATCAGAAATCCTTTACATTCAAAAACTTTTACGTAGTCGATCCCTACGAGTCGTTATCGAAACTGGTGGACGATTTTTGTTGGATATCGAACGGAAACATTATCCCACTCTCCTTCATTTTCCTGGATTCGAAAAACGATTATTTTTTTTAGAGCGCGCCTTGGAAATAGCAGATTTGCTTTCTGCAGAAGCCCTTTCGTTTTGGTCAGGAATTCTTCCTAAAGAAGTTTCTTCGGAAATGGCAACCGAGCGCCTTACCGATGTTTTTCAACAATTGTTGAAAAAAGCACATCAGTATCAAATTCCATTGGCTCTCGAACCTGAGCCCGGAATGTTTGTGGAAACCGTTGCTCAAGGATTATCGTGGACCCAAAAATTTCAAGATCCTCTTTTCGGACTGACGCTTGATTTAGGACATCTGGAATGTGTGGAACCTTATCCACTCGAACAACATATTATTCTCGCGGCTCCGTGGATTAAAAATGTTCATGTCGATGATATTCGGCATAAACAACATGAACATCTTCCATTAGGAGAAGGAAGCATCGATTTTGTACCCCTTTTAAAAGCACTTGAGAAGATTTCGTATTCAGGTTTATTAGCGATTGAGCTTTCACGGAACTCTCATAATGGCCCGGAACAAATGCGTTGTTCCAAGGAATATTTAGAAACCCTCTTTCAACAACATTCTATCCATTAAGGTTTTGCTGAATGTCGCTTTTGAAAAACGCTCTTTTTGGAACGCTCTCTATTCTGGCCGGTTGTTCAAGCCTACAAATGAAGCAAAATCTATTTTCTCCAGAAAATCAGTTATTTGTGGACGGAAAATTTTCTTTGATTGAGGAAAAACAAACATTTGCGATTCAAGAATCTGGATGGGGAAAAATGTTTGAGCACCTTTTACAAGCCATTACCTTTCCAATCGCGATGATTCAAAGCGGAAATTCGCTGGAAGCGAAATACGACGAAAGTCTCCTCAAAATGGCTCAATCTCAAAAAAAAGATCCAGAGATTCCGGTAAAACAACTCTTAAAAAGTCCTGAAGGCGAGGTCCGTAGTTTAGGAATAGAGCTGACCTCTAAAGTGAATATTCTTTTAAAGTATTTACAAGACCCAGATAGTTTTGTAAGAATACAAGCACTCGAAAAATTGAGGGAAACACGAGCGACTGAAGTCGTTATTGCTATCGAACAATTAGTTCGTGAAGATCCGGAAGAATTCGTTCAAATTGAAGGTATTCGAAGTTTAGGAGAACTTCATTTTCCAGAATCGCTTAATATCCTTGCAGGTTGTTTACGAAGCCCAAAAGATCATATTCGCCGAGAAGCCGTCTGGGCGTTACGATTTTATTCTCCTAAACAATCCATCCCGCTTTTATTGACCATGTTTCAAGATCCGATTTTTTTTATTCGAGATCTCACAAAAAAAGTGCTGGAAGAAATCTTAAAAAAACATTATCCGTCCGATCCATGGCCCGAATATGAACCCTCAGCAATAAAGGATCAAAGAGAACAACAACTTCTATTGTTTAAAAATTATTGGGAAGCTCAAAAAAATCGGGAGTAAGCGTTTATGGGAAAATTTTTTCAATTGCTAGGATTATCTATTCTTCCACTCGCACTTTTTTATTTTGGACTTTATCATCACAATGTTCGGGCTGAATTATTAGGTTTATTGCTAGGCTCTATTTTTTTCTTGTTCGGCTGGAAATTTGAACAACATCGTTCCCGCTAAACATAGGAGTCGTTTGTGGTTAAATGGTGGCAACAACTTATTCAAGAATTAACTGAAGAAGAATCCTTAATCTTTAAGGATGATTTAACGAATTTGTATAATCGCCGCTTCTATAAAATGCGTCTCAAACAAACCATTCAGAAAAATTGCACTCCAGAGAAACAGATCTCTTTCTTAATGCTAGATTTGGATCATTTTAAATCGATCAATGATAACTATGGCCACCAAAGCGGAGATCAAGCCTTGATCCATGTCTCAGGTATTATGCGTCAAGTGGTTCAAGATCGTGGATTTGTGATTCGTTATGCCGGAGACGAATTTCTAATTATCTTACCCGAACAAGGAAGAGCGACCGCTCGCACTATTGCCGAAGAAATTGGTTATTCGGTTGCATCGACTCCGCTTGAAGTTCGGGCACAAAAAAAAATCGTCATTACCTTGAGCATCGGATGCGCTTCTGCGCCAGAAGATAGTCAAGCTCTAGAAAATCTTTTTGAGTTAGCCGACATCGCCCTTTATGTCTCTAAGGAAAATGGACGGAACCAAGTGAGTCTTGTCGGAGACAAAGCTCGCTCCAAAGAAGCTGTTGTTGGAAATTTTCCCTGCCCAGAATTTGTGGCGCGCGAAACCTTTTTTGAACATTTCCAAAAACAAACTCATCCTTTTTCAAAAAATTACGCTTTTTTCTTTGGAGGGCCCGTCGGGATCGGGAAAACTCGTTTTCTTCAAGAATGTATCTCTCGCTTGAAAAAAGAATCTTTTTTTCGGTGCTTAGAGAGCAAATGTGAACTTCAAGAGCAAACGCCTTATGTCAGTTTAATGAATATTTTTGACCAAATTCTCTGGATGGAGATGAAAGAACGAGACACTTTACTCATCGGATTAACCGAAGACGAAAAATTGGTCATTAGTCATTATTTTCCTAATTTACACTCTTCAAACCTCGCTCCGCCACGAGATTTGAAAAATTTATTACTGACCAAAGATAGCTTCTTTCTCTCTGGAATTGAAAAGGTTTTACAAAATATCGCTCAGAAGAAAATTTTGGTTCTGATTTTTGATGATATTCATTGGATGGATGAATATTCGTTGGGTTTGTTTTTTAAACTTCTTTATCAAGAAAAACTACCCTTTCTGTTCATCGGAGGCTATCAAACTCCTTTAAAATCGGACTCTTTGCTCACGACTCTTTTCTCGGACCCCCGAATTTCGCTTCTTCCGATTTTTGTCCAAGAGCTAGCGCCGTTAACAACCCCTGAAATCAAACGAATGATTCAATCGATTCGCCCTAATTTTGATCCCGATCCTGAATTTTTAGAACTGTGTCAACAACATACACAAGGAGTTCCTCAAAAAATTGAGAGCGTTTTGCAAAACTTAATCGAAACTCAAAAATTATTTTGGGTCGAGGGAGAATGCCGAACCCAATTAATTACTCCGCTTGATTTCACGTCTATTCTGGAAAAAAACGAATCTCGTGAAAATACAGTGAAGTCTCTACCCCCTCAAAACCTCCCTCAAAGCGCTCCAACGACGCTCGATTTTAATTTTTCAGAAGAATCGATTAAAGATTCCCCCAAAATTCCCCTTCCTCCGCCAACCCTTGCAAAATCGTCAGAGGCCCCAATAAATTTGCCCGATACCGAAGTGTTTGAAGAGGCGCAGACTTTTCTTCTAGAGTCGTCGCTAGAGACAGACCAAATTTACGCTCAGATTCAAGAAATCGAGCATTCTGCACAACCCTTTGAAGAACTCGTGAAAGATAAAATCCGCCCCTTGCTAGAGAAACTCTTATTGTTTCCAGAACACACACACAGGCCCCAACTCATTCAAATCATCACCCAACGTTTAGATCATCCAGAAGAGGCCCAGAGAAAAAAGACTTTGTTTTTGCTCAAAATGCTTTCTGAATCCCAATCCAATTCCTGCCGACGACGATTTTGGTTTCTAGTCCAAAAAGAGTTTAATCATTTATTACAAAATGAAACGCAACTCAGCGTCTTTACGATGGCTCTAATGTTGATTCCTAACCTTATTTTTGACTTTCTCTTTCAAGGAGAATATGGACGAGTTCTCTATACCTTAGAGATTCTTAAAGAGCGAAAAAAAGAGCCCGTATTACAAGAAAAAATTCAAATAACCCTTGAAAAATTGGCGTCTTCTCATGCGCTAGAGTTATTATTAATCGATCTACAAAATGGTCCACTTCCCCAGAAAACAGCAACGATCCAAATTTTGGGAATTTTAGGAGATGCAGTCATCGGAAATCTGACTAATATTTTATTGCATTCCGATAATTTTCGTATTCGCCTTTCGAGTGTAGAGGCCCTTAAAGAAATTGGTCCTCACGCGATTCAACTTGTACTGCAACTGTTGAATGAAAACACTTCCCCCCAAGTGTATTGTCGACTCCTTTCTCTGGATACGGCACTTCCAGAAGATCCAAGCTCAAACCGTTTAAAAAGAGCCCTTCTCCATTCGTCCTCAGAGGTTCGACAAGAGGCTCTTATTCTTTTGTTAAGAAGAGAAGCGAACCAGATCGAAACGATCCTGAAAGAGGTTTTTCAATCCGGATCTTCCAAATCTTTATTGCTTTTATTAGAGGAGTTAAAAATTCATTCTTCGTCTCCATGGGCTTCGTTTCTATCCCAAATAATCACACAAAATTTTTCCGATGAAGTCACTCAAAAATGTGTTCGTCTCTTGGGAGAACAATCAGGAAGCTCTAATCTCTTATGAACTTTAGATTCGTTCTTTATATCCCCTTTTGCCTGATTCTATTAACCTGCGCATCGTCTCCGACTTCCGACGAAAACGTCCCTTCGTTAAAAAAAGAAGAATCTCCTAAAAAAGGGTTCAACTGGATTATTCTCGAATTTACAGAAGATGAATGGAGTACCGTACAATCGATTCTTCCGTTTTATACGTTTGAAGAAGATAAAAAAGAACAGAGTGAAGATTTTACTCTGTGGCCACTGATTTCAGGATATAAGCGTCAAAAAGACCGGCTCTATTGGTTTTCGTTTCCTTTGTTAACGCAACATTTATCCATCGAAGATCCTCAACGATCAATTCAGCACTTTATTTCGATACCCTTAATTACTCGTTATGAAACCTATTATGTTCGCGACGACTTTTCCTTTCAACGTTTTGATTCGCTTCCGCTCCTCACGTCTATTTTTAGCCAAATACGCCCCGCAAAAAAAGAGAAATTTTTTACGCTTGGAACTCCATTTTTTCAGACGTGGACCCTAGAACAAAAAAACCCGCTAACCCGTTTGAAAAGTTGGTCTATCGGCCCTTCTTTCTTATCCGATACTCACGATTTCGCTGTGCTAAAACGTCAACAATGGGAGGAAGAAACCGATCTCTCGATTGCAGAAATTTTTAACATTTCGTTGTTTCGTCATGAACGCTATCAGAGCCGTTTTCCCGGTTCTCGATACGCTTTTTCTCCGTCCCAATATATGAGCCTAAGCTCTGAAGAAAGTCTTTTGCGTTTTTCAGAACCTGAAACTTCTTGGAAGACGAAAACGAGTTTCTTAAACCCGTTCTTTTCTCTTAAATTTGAAGCCAGTGAATTCCGACAAGCCGAACTCCTACCGCTTTTTTCTTATCAACAAGACTCTGAGCACTGGAGTTTTAGTTTGACCCCGCTTTTCCTTTCGCTAGACTCTTCAAAAATCGTTGACTTCACCCCCCGAAAAAGTATGGAGTCCTTTTTTCCGCTCGTCTGGTTTGAGCCTGAACGAAACCAATGGAATGGACTCGCTTCGTTCTTTTTTTATCGAAAAGATCGGACACGAGAAGAAACACAAATACGCCTCCGTGGAATTTTTGAGTTCGATCAAAATACGCGTCAAACTAATTTCAATCTTGGCGAAGGAACCCTTTTTAGCTACCACTCTGATTTAAATTATGAACGTTGGAGCTTCCTCACTGGATTCTTATTTGGTCGATCGACAGAGCCAGATGGGAAATATATCGAATTTTTGTTTTTCAAAATAAAAACGGAAGATTTCTCTGGAAAATAGCAGAACATCCCCCTTCGGAGGGGGTTAGGGGGAGGATATGAAAGTTAGAATTCGATATAAAATTGTCCTTCCCTTTCTTTGCTTATTTATATTAGTGTTTTTATTTGGGTATTGGCACTTGGCAAAAACCTTATCCAAACAGATCGAGGAGCAAATCGGAACACAGATGCGGGAAATTGTGTACAGCATCGGACATACCAACTATCTAAGAAACCAAAAAATTGTTGAAAAAGTCAAAGCTCTTATTCATGCCGATCTCATTCTCGGGGAACAATTCAATCGTATTTTGAGTAGCACTCTTTCTGTAGAAGAAACAAATCAAGTTTTGTTGTGGATTCGTGAAAAAAATATCTTTGCTGTGACTCCAGAGATCGACCCCAAATCTTGGCCCGAAAGCAGTCTTATCTTTCGAGAGTTTCGCCTCCCGTCAGGTCTTTATAGCATTTTTGCGACCTTCCTCCCAGAAAAGAGAAATCCGCCGTGTTGGATGCTCCTGTTTTTTTCCGAAGAACGCTTTCTCGCTCCTCAGCAAAAAATTTCTAGAACCCTTCAATATGCTCTCTATCCTGCTTTAATCCTTATTATCGGAATCGGTTTCCTCATTTCCCTAACCATTACTCGACCCCTCGAAGGACTCTCCAGCGAAGCCAAACAAATCGCTCATGGAGATTGGGAAAAAAATCTGACAGTTCAAACTTCAGATGAAGTGGGTGAACTCGCTCAATCCTTTAATCTAATGCTACAAGAGTTGCGTCATACCCAAAGCGAACTCCTTCAAGCAGAAAAATTGGCGACCTTGGGAAAAATCACTGCACGTGTGGCCCACGAAATTCGCAACCCGCTGACCTCCATAAGAATGATTTTACAAAACGCTAAACGACGTATTGAACAACAGCAGTTCCCCTCTTCTGAATCTTTTTCGCTGGTGATGGACGAAATCGATCGTCTTGAATGGATCATTCAGGAACTCTTAAGTTTTGGCCCTAATCCGCCAGAATTGAAACAAGCCTGGATTCCGCTTTATCCTTTATTAGACGGAATGTTGTCCATCGCTTTAACACGATTCACTCATTTGAAAATTAAACTTCAAAAAGAGTACGATCCCCGCATTACAACGGTTTACGGCGATGGAGATAAAATAAAACAAGTTTTCTTAAATTTGCTCTTGAATGCGACTCAGGCGATGCCCAATGGCGGAGAATTAAAGGTGAAAACACAGTTGCAGTTCTCAGGAAGCATAGAAATTACGGTTTGCGACACCGGAATGGGCGTTTCTCCTGAGGCCGAAGCTCATCTTTTTAAATCCTTTTTTACGACCCGATCCAACGGAACTGGCTTAGGATTATCTACCAGTCGAGAAATTGTGAAGCAACATCAGGGCGAAATGGGATACCGCCGAAAAAATCCGGGTTCCGAATTCTGGTTCACCCTTCCCCACGGAAATGATGAAATCTTTTTTCAGAATGCAGAAAAAAAACTGCATCCTCCGTAGGGGTCATTTTAAAATTCCCTACTGTCATTGCGAAGGCAGTGAAGCAATCTCCGAAAGATTCAAGCGGTACGGAGATTGCTTCTTCGGCTTGCGCCTCATCGCAATGACAATAGGGACTTTTTTTTTATAGCGTTGGAAAGATTTTTGCTAGAAGTGCTTCCACTTAGAAAAATTTCTCTTTTTGGAGCTTTCTATGAATTTTCCAACAATATTCATTCTCCTTGTTACCCTTTTCTTCAGCGGTTGTCAATCCAGCCGTCCTTTTGTAGTGACCAACGCGACTCAACTTGGAGATCTTTATTACCACGGAGAACTAACCGATTCTGAGGGGCATCGCTGGAACGTGATGATCCTGCCCGGAATTCGTCCTATGGCTCGCTGGAGTGCCGAATCTTTTGAAGAGTGCGGCGATTCACTCTCTTCTTATGGGAAAAAAAGCTTTTGGAACGATTGTGGAAAATTAGCGGAAGACTCCTTAGAATTTTCTAAAGATTCTCTTGTGGAATATGGCTGGGAAGGAATCGGAGACGACTTCGAGAATGCCACAAAAAATATTTCTGACAACGCTTCTCAAGCTCCATTTGGCTGGATTCCCCGAATTATTGGAAATGTGTTTTGGGGCTATGTGCTAAAACCGGCTTTTCGGATCACCACCGCGCCGGTCGGTGCGGCGATGGGAGCTTGTGGAACCCTTATTCTACCAGCAGGATATGCATTGGCTCCAATAGGATATACGATTGGAAACTCGACTCTGAATGGAATTCTCATTCCGACATTAGGAATAACGGCTCATCAACTGGTTTATCTCATGGTTCTTCCAAACCGCGAACCCTCGGAATCAATGGATGGTTCTTTTGGTTTGTATATTATTAACCCAGAATCAAAGACAGTCGAAAAAACTCCAGAAATGACGCTCTCTCCAGAGGATTTGAAAAAACTGTTTCTCCTCTTTTTACAGTTGAAAAAGGCTCAAGCGGAATATGAATGGAGGTCTCAAGAATACTATAAAGCCAGCGATCAACAAACGCAGTTAGACGCTGACGTCAACGCGTGGCACAGTGGCGAAACTTTAAAGCTTTCGCCAGAAACGCAACAGTATTTGAATCGTCAATTTAAAAAGGACTTTGAAGCCCAATGGAACAAAATGCAACAATCCAACTCTGAAAACATCGCTCCCTATTGGAAAAACCTAGACGGGAGCTTTCAAGAATTTCAAGAATTGCTGAATGCAAAAGTCCCTTCAATTATTATTTCACCACAAAATTGACCAGTTTATTGGGAACGAACACTATTTTTTGAATCGTCTTGCCTTCCAGCGCTTTCTGGATTTTATCGAGGCCCATAATCTGACTTTCCAGTTCGGCTTGTGGCATATCTTTCGGAAATTCAAAAGCGCCACGGAGTTTTCCGTTGACCTGAACTGCAATATTGACCTTCGTTTCGATCAGATACTTCGGATCCGCTTGTGGCCACGATTCATACGTCAGCGTTGTGGTATGCCCTAAAGCTTCCCATAATTCTTCACACAGATGTGGAGCATACGGAGCCAGCAATATCACAAACGGTTCCAGTACCGATTTGGGTTTTTCTTTGCTGGCGGTCAGGGTATTAACAAATTCCATCATTCGACTGATCGCCGTATTAAAACGCATATTTTCTGTATCAAATGTCACGGCTTCAATCGTTTTATGCAAAATGCGTAATTCTGCTTCAGTGGCTTCTGCCGTGGGCGAAACCTTGTAGTTTCCATCGCTATCAAAAAACAGTCTCCACACCCGATTCAGAAACTTGGAGACGCCTTCCACTCCTTTCATAGACCACGGTTTTACAATTTCTAACGGGCCCATAAACATTTCAAACAGCCTCAGTGAGTCTGACCCATACGCTTCGATCACATCATCCGGATTGATGACATTTCCGCGACTCTTGGACATTTTTTCCATAATCTCATCCAGCGGATATTCCAGATATTCTGGATGGTGAGGCTTGTCTTGAATAAACTGAACCTCTTTAGAAGAGAAGACTTTTTCTTCCAGCAGTTCGTTTTTTTCTTTACTGTAATAGTCGGTATCGCCATTTGCGTTCGTTTTTTCCACAACTTCTTTATACCGATAGACGGGTTTGGATTGCCCTTTCGGAATAAAGCCTCGGTAGGTATATCCCAAGATCAGTCCTTGATTCACCAGTTTTTGAAAGGGTTCTTTCGTATGAACATAGCCCAGATCATACAAAACCTTGTGCCAAAAACGTGCGTACAACAGATGCAGAACCGCGTGTTCAGCGCCTCCTACATACAGATCTACGGGCATCCAGTATTTTTCAGCTTCTGAGGACCACGCAGATTCACTATTTTGAGGATCAATATAGCGCAGATAGTACCAACAAGAACCCGCCCATTGAGGCATCGTGTTCGTTTCTCGCTTTGCTTTCATCCCTGTTTCTGGATCAATGGTTTCGACCCAAAAACGAACATTGGCCAGCGGAGATTCTCCGGTTTCTGAGGGTTGGTATTTCTCAACTTCCGGGAGTGTCAGTGGCAATTCTGATTCTTTCAAGGGTTTGGGACCTTTTTCGGTATGCAGGATCGGGAAGGGTTCTCCCCAATACCGTTGGCGACTGAAAACCCAATCTCTCAGCTTATAATTGATTTTCCGAGAGCCTATTTTGTTTTTTTCCAGATGCTCAATCATTTTATTTTTGGCGGTCGCGCTGTTCATCCCATTCATAAAGTCGGAATTCACTGAAACGCCATCACCTGTAAAAGCTTCTTTATTCAGATCTCCACCCGAAACGACTTCCACAATTTCCAGATTGAATTTTTTGGCAAATTCATAATCACGAGTATCGTGTCCCGGGACGGACATAATAGCTCCGGTTCCATAGCTCATCAGTACATAATCCGCAATCCAAATCGGAATCTGTTTTTGGTTTACGGGATTGATCACACTCGCGCCAGTAAAGACGCCCGTTTTTTCTTTAGCCAAATCCGTACGATCCAGATCGCTTTTGCTCGCTACTTTCTTTTGATAGTCTTCCACCGCCGATTTTTGAGCAGGGGTCGTTATCTTGGGAACCAGCGGATGCTCAGGAGACAGAACCATAAAGGTCGCTCCAAACAGCGTATCCGGGCGGGAAGTAAAAATCATTACAAAATGTTTATCAGGAGAATCGACTTGAAAACGAACTTCGGCCCCTTCAGAGCGTCCGATCCAATTTCTTTGCTGTTCCTTAATCGCTTCGGGCCAATCCAGTGTTTCCAAATCGTCCAGCAATCGATCCGCGTAGGCCGTGATTTTCAGCATCCATTGCCGCAGATTTTTTCGGCTGACTTTGTGATTACAACGATCACAGCGTCCTTCCTTGACTTCTTCGTTCGCCAGTCCGGTTTTGCAGGAATGGCACCAGTTAATGGGCATCTCGGATTCATAGGCCAACCCTTTTTCATACAATTTCAAAAAAATCCATTGGGTCCATTTATAATAGGAGGGATCGGTCGTATTGACTTCGCGATCCCAATCATAAGAGAACCCCAGTCTTTTGATCTGTCGTTTAAAATTCTGGATATTTTTGGCGGTCGTCGTTGCCGGGTGAGTTCCCGTTTTCAGCGCGTAGTTTTCCGCAGGTAATCCAAATGCGTCCCAACCCATAGGATGAAGAACATTAAAGCGGTTCATCCGTTTAAAGCGACAATAAATATCTGTCGCGGTGTATCCTTCTGGATGTCCGATGTGCAACCCTTCTCCGGAGGGATAAGGAAACATATCCAGACAATAAAATTTCTTTTTTTGAGGGTCGATTTCAACTTTAAACGTTTTGTGAATCTCCCAATAGTCTTGCCATTTTTTTTCGATACTGGCAAAATCATAGTTCCCGCGGATTTTCGGCGACATAAACATTCCTCTGGCAAAATTCAATTCTGAAAAAAGGTTTCTTTAAAGGTGGAAAGAATTATACTTTAAAAGGAAATTTTCAAAATAGTTCAGATGTATTGCTTTTCACTAAGAAGAGAGAATATTATGAGTTTTCGTAGAAGTTTGAATTTTTTTATCTTCAGTTGTTTTTGCCTCTCAGGGATCCTAGCGCAAGAGGCTTCCGAAACTCTTTTATTTGAAGCCAAACAAAAATATAAAGAGGCCCAGCAAGAAAATGAACGAGTGCTTCAAGATCCCTCTACTACTCAGCGACAAAAGACCATTCGATCCATTCGCCACGCTTTGAATGTGTATTCTCAAATCATTGAACAATATCCAGAGAAGGAAGAAAGCGTCACCGAAGAGATGGCTGTCTTAAATTCTTGGCTATTTTGGACCCGAAAATTTGCGCCCATTGATTTCAAGGAAGAGGACTCCGAGACGAAACCAGAAGACCCGCCAAAACCTCCAAAGGAATCTCCGAACTCCCCTGAAGAAGCCACGGAAACTGGAGAGGATATTTCTTCATTGCCCCTTGATCTCCAGAAAATCGAAAAGATAGAACCCCCCCCAGAGATTGAGAAAAAGATCCTCTCTCAGGAGCCAACACGTGAAGCCAAATACCCTTTGGAAACCGCTTGTTATTTTCGTCAAAAAATAGCGAAAATGCTCCAAAATCGTCGATTTTTCGAGGCCATTGAACAATGCAAAAATGCCCGTGCGAACGCGATGAATCTAGAATATCAAGCGGAACTTGACGGAATGGCCGAAGATCTTCAATCCTGCCTTCAACTCTACCAACAATGGATCGAGGTGCTCAAGGACCCGTCTGCATTAACGCTGAAATTTAAGCTCATCACCGGACTTAAGTTAGAAGGGTCTGTGAAAAAATTTGACCAGAAACTTCTTCATGTCGAAAGTACTCAAGGAACAATGGGAATCAATATTTTCATGCTTTCGACGGAGACACTGATCGAAATGGCAAAACTGAAAAAATTGCCACAACTTGAAGAATTAGGCACTCTCTTAGCCTTCTGGGAAGGAAACGCGAGTAAAGCCGGAGAGGGCTTTAAATCTCATAACGATTTCAAAAATGCGACGACCTATCTGAAAAAACTGGAACAATGGAAATCTCACGAAAAACAAGTTCAAACGTTGGAAAAAGAAAGATCAAATCAATTTAAACAGACGGAAAAAAGCTATGATTTGTTCAACCAAGTACTCGAAGAGTTGAATCACAAAGACGAAAACAAGGCCCTTTATGAAATTTCCAAACTGTGTCCGCTTCTGACCCCAGAAACGACTCAGGAAATGGAAGAATTGCTGAAAAAAGAGATTAAAAAAGACTGGATCCAACTTATTTCTGATCTCCGTTATCGATGCACCACTTGTAATGAAGATCGAAAACTTTCTTGTACGCCTTGCAATGGAAAGGGACGAACCAAGAATCCTCCTCATTTCTCGGCAAAACCAGACAGTAGCGGACAATTTATCTGCCCGAAGTGTAAAGGGCAAGGGATGTTTACTTGTGGCGCCTGTGTCTGGCGCTTTGGAGATCCGAAAGCGCAAGGAGTTGAAAAATATTTTGCGGTTCCGTCCGCGACCACGGAAAAAAAACTCTATTCACCTCTTCAAAAAACAGTCATTACGGGCGAAGTACGTTGGGGCGATCTTCTCTGTGAAGAGTTTAACGTGATATTAATTGGAACTGGGGCTAATCATGGTAAAGAAGGCAAAGCCTATCAAACAGAGGTTCAATCCGGCAGTTATTTCCAATTTGAAGTGCCACAAGGATCCTATAGTTTGTTTTATTGGAAAGATACCGTCGTATTTCGTAAAAATATTATCGCGGATAAAGGATCTCTACAGGTGAACCTCGCTATCAAGAGCACTATTGATTTTTTAAGTCCAGAAGAGCCAAACGCAGTTCTCACGCGCCCACCTTTCTTAAAATGGACTCATAACAAGGAAGAACATTTTGTAGTCAAAGTATTTCAAATAGAAAATTCTAAAAGCTTCTTCCAATATAAACCGATTGCGATTTTTTATCAGGTCGGGAACAGTCTGTTGATCCCAAAAAAAGAAGCGGTTCTAGGAAAAACTTATCTCGTGTTGATTCATGGCTATGGAGGAACCCAATTAATGAGTCAGGGGCGAACCACGTTCAAAGTTAAATAACCCCTTATTCTCATTGCGAACGCGGTGAGAAGCCATTTTAAAAATAGAAGAATTCGGATTTTTCCTTTTTGTCATTTCGAAGCGATAGCGAGAAATCTTAAGGTTTTTAGCGATACCTAAGATTTCTCTTCGGCATAAAGCCTCATCGAAATGACAGAGAACATGATTTTTAAAATGGCTTCTGAAGCAATCTCCGTTATGCTTGAAATTTGCAGAGATTGCTTCGTCGCCTTTGAGGCTCCTCGCAACGACAATAAGATCTGTTCTCAACAACGGGAAAGATCAGAGCATTGCGAGCGGGTCCACGTCAACCGCGCATTGAATTTGTTCGTCACTCTGAAGAAATTTTCGACAGGTTCTTTGGAGTTGTTGTAACGCAATCGGATTTGCGCTTTTGGCTAGAAGCTGAAACCTGAACTTATTTTTAATTCGCATAATTGGGGCCGGAGCCGGTCCCAGAATTTCGATTTCTGGAGTGGCCAGTTTTCGGATCGCCTCCGCAATATTTTCGGCTCGCTTTTGGACCGCCAGATTTTCTTCTCCTCGAATTAAAATACGCATTAAAAAGCCAAAGGGCGGATACCCTAGATTTTCCCGAAACTGGAGTTCTTCGCGCGCGAAATTTTCATACTCTCCGCGAGAGGCTTTTTGGATTGCATAATGTTCGGGTTGAAAGGTCTGTACCACAACAAGACCCCGTTTCCCTCCGCGACCTGTGCGTCCAGAGACTTGAGCAATCAATTGAAAGGTTCGCTCCGCCGCGCGGAAATCCGGAAAGTTCAATGCGGAGTCTGCATGAATCACTCCGACTAAAGTGACATTATGAAAATCAAACCCTTTCGCGATCATCTGAGTGCCGATCAAAATATCGATTTCATGTTGTTGAAATTGAGAAAGCACTTTCTGATACAAGTTTCCGCTACGCATACTATCGCCATCCATTCGAGCGATTCGAGCTGTGGGAAAAATGGTTTGGGTCAGGGCCTCAATTTTTTCTGTCCCGGATCCTAGGTAACGTACGGTAGAAGAGTGACATTCTGGACAGCTTTCCGGTGGAGCCTCGTCTGAATTACAATAATGGCAAATCGCGCGTGCCATTTTTTTATGGAAGGTCATCGAGACATCGCAAAACGCGCATTTCATGACCCATCCACATTGTTTACAATCTAGATAGGTTGAAAAACCGCGACGATTGAGAAAAAAAATCGCCTGTTCTTTGCGTTCGAGACATTCATTCGTCGACTGTTTTAAGAGGCGCGAAAAGAGAACAAACTGTTTCGTTTCTCTCATTTCACTGCCCATATCGACCACATAGACTTGGGGCATCGATTGGTTATAAACCCGATTTGTCAATTTAATATGATGGTATTTTTTGGTACAGGCTTTGTGATAAGTATCTAAAGACGGTGTGGCCGTTCCGAGAATCACTGCGGCGCCTTCCATTTTAGCGCGCATAATGGAGACTTCCCTCGCATGATAAAAAGGAGCATTCTGTTGCTTAAACGAAGTTTCATGTTCTTCATCAAGAATAATTACGCCCAACTTTTGTACCGGAGCAAATACCGCAGAACGAGGCCCAATCACCACATCCGCGTTTCCTTCAAAAATGTATTTCCATTGATAATGTCTTTGAGCATCAGTGAGTTTGGAATGGAGAAGCGCAACTCGAGAAAATCGCTGTTTGAATCGTGCCACGGTTTGAGGAGTCAACGCGATTTCTGGAACCAGAACAATGGCTTGTTGCTTTTGTTCAACGACTTTTTGAATCGCGCGTAAATACACTTCTGTTTTTCCGGAACCCGTGACTCCTTCAAGCAAAGTAACTGAAAAATGCTGAGGTTTTAAGAGGGGTTCCAGTTGATCCATCGCACTTTTTTGTTCCACAGTCAATTTATAAACGGGGGCGGGTACCGAAAGGAGATCGCCAAAGGGGTCGAGAGCGACTTCTCGCTGTTCCCACTGCAAAATTCCTTTTTTTTTCAGGGTGAGAATCGGAGAAACCGTTATTCCAAGGATTCGAGCCAATTCATAAGGATGGAACTCTTGATCGATTCCTTCTTTAAAAACGCGTAAAATGCGGGACTGTTGTGGATATTTTTCATCCAGTTCCTTAATTTTTTGGTCGAGTTCGGTTTCATTCAATTTCAGGCGGATGAACGGGGTGAGTCGAGAGCGAACTTGGTTTTTGACCGCGCGTGGGATAAAGGCTTCTAATACTTCGCCTAAAGAACAACAATAATAATTACCGATCCATTCGGCTAACCGAAGAAGGATTGGCGAGATCAAAATTTCTAGATCGAGAACTTCTTGAATATCACGAACCGGAAAAACCTCGGGTTGAGCCAAAAGCGTAATACAAAACCCTGTTTCCACTCGATTGCGAAACGGAGCCTTGACTCGTTTACCAATCGCGATTTGATTTTTTAAGTGAGGGGGAACCCGATAATGAAAGAGGCGAAAAATGGGAAGCGGGATAGCCACAGCACAAAAAAGCTCTTCCGCTTGCACGGAAGGTTGAGGATTTTCAACAGGAAGTAGCGATTGTGGAGGCGTATTCAAGGAGGTTCCTCAAAAAAAAAAGGATTTGCAACACTCGATGAGGGCAAATCCTGAACATCAACGAACAAAAAAAAGAGGGAATTAACGGCCTTCCGTTTCTTGTTTATTCATTTTTTCTAAACCTTTTTCAAGATCTGCAGGGCCAAGTCCTTTATCGCTTCCTTCGTTATAGGCGATAATTTCTCCATCGGAATCAATCCGACGAACCCCGATCAGTCTGACCTTTGAGCCCCCTTTGCATTCATAAACCATAATGGCTTTATGTTCGCCAGTGACTTTACAGAGCCATAATTGTTGTGTAGAGCTTGCATAGTTTACGGCGACTGCAATATATCCATTTCCGCTGTCCACATCGGCTTCTGCACGGTTCATTTTGCTATCGACCACAATCATCCCTAAGAGAGCCACACACATACAAAGAAGAACGACGATTGTTTTAGAATAAGCAGTTGTGTTCATACGTTTTCCTTTCAATTTAGAACTATTAATATCCTGCCTAAAAAGACGAGACACTCTCCCATTTGTGACAAAAAAATATTTTTATCGGAAGAATTTTTGAATTTTAAAGAATCGCTGACTTTATTTTATGCTTCATTTGGATGGAAAAAATCTTTTTAAAGCTCGTGCATTGTATCAGGGACTTTTTTAAAATACAACTTCAATTTTTGAACGAGGCCCTATAAAAAATGAGCTATTGGGGGAGTGCTGTGACCTTTTTTTTGTTTATTGAAGCCATTGGAATATTTCTGATGGTTGTTTGTAGCTTTTTAGTGATGCTTTCTTTGACCGTCTATTTTGCTTTTTTTCCTGAAGAACGCAATCGACTACAAAAGCGAATTCTCCTTATTTATCGGGGCACTCACGATCGATTTCTTTCTGGAATCACGAAAAGAAATCTGGAAGAAGAAGAGTTGAACAAAAAAATTGTTCATTGGGTGGATCGTGGAAATTGTTTAGAACTTCATTTGTTGATCAAGAAGCACTCCAGTGCGCATAAAAAAATTATGTCGCGATTAGAGTCGAAACAAGATTATCTGTTAGGGGTCCAATTAGCCGATAAACTTCAAGATCCGCAATTAAAACAGGATTTTTATCGAAAAATTTACGCGAAAGCGCTCGCCGCTAAAGATTATTTTCTCGCGATTGATTTCGCTAAAAAAATTCCCGATTATAAAGCGGCTTATGAATTGATGAAAACACAAATTAAAGAGGTTTCTCACTTTATGGAACTCGGAGAAATGGCGGAAAAAGCCGAAGCGTTTGAAGAAGCCATTGCTTATTATCAAAAAGAAAACGCGCTTTATGAAATCGCTCGTTTGCTGATCCGTCAACATCAAATAGATCGTCTGTTTGATTATTGCAAAGACGTCGGCCATAAAAAAGTAGCGGTGATGGTCCTGGCTCCCTTAAAAGAAGCCGGACTCGCCGAAGAAGCCGAACATCTCAAGCAAAAATTGATAGCCTATGAGGCCACTACCTCGCATTGAGGAACGGGATTTTAGGAAAGGAGCGACCCAGAATTTTTGAAGAATCGGTTTTAAACCAGTCTTCCAGAATCGAGGCATACACCGCTCGGAAATCAATGTTAAATTTAAGATCTCCGCCCCGATCCAGATCGGTCAGGCTAGGATAGGCGCTATTGAAACCGGGTTGTAGTTGTTCTCCTAAAATAAACATAGGGCCCGCGGTTCCGTGATCGGTTCCACGACTTCCATTTTCGCGGACTCGCCGTCCGAATTCGGAGAAGGTGACAGTGAGAACTTCCCGGGAACGGTTATTTTTCTTGAGATCGTTATAAAAATTACTGAGCGATTGAGCCAATTCTTTCAGTAGATTCGCCTGCTGGTTGGGTTGGTTGGCATGCGTATCAAAACCGGCAAACGAGACATAATAAATACGGGTCGGTAATCGTCCAATAATCAGATCGGCCACAATTTTAAGATCACGTCCCAAACGATTTCCTTCGTATCCTTCCGTGACGCGCTTTTGTTTTCCGACGTTAACGACCTGATCCGAACTGACCATCGCGTTTGCGGTGACGGTACGTAAGTAATCAAGGTTCGAGAGAGAAGAAGCGGTCTGAGTTTGACCGACTTTATTGAGAGTTCGGAACGTACTTTGTTGGTCGGATCCGCCTCCGCGACCTTCGATCCATTTGAATTGGGTCGGATTATCAAAAGAAACACCGCGGCCCGATTTCCCGTCAAACGCCATAGGCAATTTGGGGCCAATATTGACACCACATACATTTTGCGGGGTACTAACACAACCCTGATCTAAATAGCGTCCGATCCAGCCATCATGAAGGTATTGTTCGGAATCAGAAGCCGTGTGCCAGATATCCATCGATCGGAAATGAGAGCGATTCGGGTTTGGGTAACCCACCCCGTTAAGGACCGCAAGTTTTCCTTCTTCATATAATTTTTTAAAGGGTTCTAGAGATTGATGAAGTGCGATGTTTTCATTCAGCGGAGTGAGTTCGCTGGTTTTCAGGCCAAGCACTTGGGAACGTGCTCGATAGTAATCATCATTTTTATAAGGGACGACGGTGTTTAATCCATCGTTTCCTCCGCTAAGTTGGACCATCACTAGAATCCGGTCATCCTGAAAGCCGGGAATGGGAGTTTCTTCGGGTGAGGCATAGAGAAACGGGCGAGAAAGAAACGTCGGTAATGCGACCCCAGCGCTAACGACAAAAGCGGTTTGCAAGAAATCGCGTCGAGTATAAAGAGTTTTTCGTTCGTTCATGGAAAAAACCTTTCCTGATCGGGTTATTTGTAGGGGCACGGCGTGCCTGCCTTTTAGCATAATTGGTATTCGGCAAGAGAGAGTATTAAATGGACGACACTGCGTAAATCACGCTCTGTTGTTGTTTGTAAAGAGAGTACAGAAGTTTCGGTACCGCTTTTAAAAGCTTGAATCAAGAAATCGCGTTGGTCGCGATCCAGCGTTTTTCCAAGAAAACGAATTGTCAGGAAATCGATGACTTCTCCGAGGGTAAATCCTTCATAAGGTCCAAAAAAAGTGTATGCGTTCAATGGAGCGCGGTTCTGAAACTTTTGAATTCGTTTTTGAATTCGTTCGACTTCAAGCGAATCCGCCATTTCATCGAGTTCCAAGCGTTTGGGATTTTGAGGCATTACCCCATTGACAAGAAATGCCGAGAGATTATAGCGAATCAGAATGGTATTGGTGTCAATCCAAGCGCGATTTCCGGGCCATCCTTTGACATTGGGTGGGAGAAAGAGTTCTTGCCCAAGTTGTCGCATTGCCACTTGGAGCAAGCGTCCACGAGCTTGTTTTTCCTCTTCTTCCGTAGAGTCGAGAAAGGGAATTTCTAACTCCTCGAATAATCCCAAAATCAATTGAACGGGGCTTTTAATCTGGTTCATCATCGCAGACGGAGAATAAAATGCAGTGGAGAGAAAGATGGCGCGAAGCAGAGGAGCCAATTCGAAATGGTTCTCTCGAAAGACTTTGCTGAGTTCTTCAACGAGTGCGGGCGAAGGTTCTTCTTCGACAAAAAATTCCCAGAGTTTTTTCGGAACAAATTCACTCACCGCTTTTTGTTCAAAAATAATATCGAGGATCTGGTTTCCATCGAAGTTTCCCGTACGTCCCATAAAGGTTTTGGAATCGAAGTCGTGTTGTCTCGCGTTATGAAAAAATTCGCCATTGCGTTGGGTCCACCCTGTAAAAGAGCGAGCGGATTCTTTGATATCTTGTTCAGTATAATTTCCAATGCCGAGGGTAAAGAGTTCCATGAGTTCGCGGGCCCAATTTTCATTAGGTTTTCCCTTTACATTTTGCATATTATCGAGGTAGCGAAGCATCGCGGGAGATTGGCCAACTTTCGTCACTAGTGTTTTAAAATTTCCCATGCCTTCGGTACGAAAAATTTGGTTGAGTTGGTAATTAAACGAGGCGTTTTTTATTTTTTGCGCAGAAGTAGCGAAATGGCCATGCCAAAAGAGGGCGAGTTTTTCTTGAAGCGGACGAGTGGTTTGTTTCATACGTTTAAGCCACCACAGTTGAAGGCCGTGAAGTTGTTGATTTTCTTCTTGGCGAATTTGGCGCATCAACATTTCACCTTCGTTTTTTCCGAGGAGTTTGGCAGACATCGCCATCGTTTCAACATCGATATTTTCTTTAATCCATGCGGGTTCTGGAAAGGGATCTTCTATTTTTTGTACGTCGACAAACGTATTCACGGCCCCTTGTACTCCGAGTCGAAGCAGTTCATTGATTCGGCTATCCGGAAGGCCGAAACCGGCTCTGTTTAGGAAGTGTCGAGCTTTTGCTTGATCCCAAGAAGACTCCGGGAGTGGATTTAAAAAAGACATCATAATCTCCTTATCAAAAGAATTTATGCGGAAGAGGAGCAAATGGTTTTTATATTACGCAAATCTAAAAAAAATGTGGTGTTCTTTATGGGTGATTTTTTTTAAATTGGCTATTTGTCTTCTATTAAAATTATTGATAAGATGAAGTTTCGCAGAGGTCGTTTTAAATCGACGCTCCCCCCATCTAAAAATATATTCTAATCCCTGTCTCTAGGAACCTTTAACCTCGCCTCTTGGTATTATTAAACTTCTTTGCCTTAAAGGATATGTATGTTCCGATGGAAATGGATTGCCTTCTATTGGCTGAGTTGTGGATGTTTTTTTTCGACGGCCCAAAATCTTGAGCCGTTTTCTTCTAAAGAATTTCTTGCTCGACTAGAGGCTCCACTAGTTCAGAGGATTCGCTGTGATTTGCGACAACGACAACTTTTAGAGACTTCTCATTCTCCGATTAAAGCGAATCGTCCGATTCGCTTGCGAGACGATCTCTGGCAATGCCCCCTCTCTCATGATCCCTTAAAAATTTTTCATTTTCTAGATATTCTTCCTTCTCAGCAAGTCGATGTCTATTATTCCGTAAATTTACATGGTTACTGGACTCGTGTTTTGGGGACAGATGGACAAGAAATCTGGAACGGACGATTTCAATTTGGATTTGCTGAAGAACCCGAGAATTTGTCTCCGGAAGATCGGCCCGGCATGAAGGAAGTAGAGCGTTTTATTCAAAATGTGATGCTCGATGAAAAAGAAGGCGGAACTGGTTTTTTTGAAAATCAATTTGCGGGAATCCAAGCCTTGGGGCCAAAAACAGTGTTTCGTTTAGATACGTTGATTCGGGATCACTTACAAGATGAAGAGTTTCAATCTTTGTGTTGTCGGGCGATCGGAGAACTCAGAGATCTGCAAGCTATTCCTTTTTTAAAGAACTATTTAAATGATGCCTTTATTCATGAAGGCGTCAAACAAGAAGCTGTTTATACGTTAGCGGAACTCGGCGATCGCGGTATTATTGATCAATTGATTCATAATTATCAGAACGCGTTAAAACACCCTCAAATGGCTCCAATTCAAAAGATCGCTTTATACACACAACTTGCGACAATCTATTACCGTTTAAAGGAATTTGATAAATCGATTGAATGTTATCAATGTTGTATCCAAATTAATGCAACAGATATCACCTATTACAATCTAGCTTGTATGTACGCGAAACTCGGACAAGTCGACAAAGCGATCGAGAATTTGGGACTCTCGATTCAAAAAGGATATGATCAAGTCGCTTGGATGAAAAAGGACGGGGATTTAAATGGGTTGAGAGAGGACCCTCGCTTTATTGAAATGATTCAAACTCTGGAAGCCAAACAGAAAAAAGAAGAACAACAATAAGAAACCACTTTAAAGTCAAAATCCCTTATTGTCATCGCGAGGAGCCAATGAAACGGTCGTTACGCATCTCCGGTATGCTTGTCATTGCGAACGCAGTGAAGCAATCTCCGGTATGCTTGAATCTTTCGGAGATTGCTTCTTCGGCTTGCGCCTCATCGCAATGACAATGAGAGATTCTTTTTTTGGGGGGGCAATTATGGGAAACGCGTCAGAACCCACGCTTTTAACTCAAATTACTCACTGGAGCCAGTATTTCACAGCCACTCAAGATGCCATTTTGATTGTGGATCTTCAGGGAACCAACAAATTTCTGAATTCAGCCATGGAGGCAATGTTTGGCTATTCTTCGGACGAGGTTTTGGAGAAATCCGTGGAAATTTTTATTCCACCTAGCTCCCTCGAAAAACATCGGAGCGGATTTGAAAAGATGAGCCAAGCAACAGAGATTGCTTTACGATCAGTTCGAGAAGTAACCGGTCGAAAAAAAGAGGGCACTTCTTTTCAGGTTGAAATGGAAATCAATCGGATTAGTCAAAATAATCAATCGTTCTTTATCGCGGTTATTCGCGATCTGACCCCCCGAAAAAAAATTGAAAAAGAGCTACTTTGGGCCAAAGAAGCCGCGGAAGCCTCCAGTCGTTCCAAGAGTGGTTTTTTGGCGAACATGAGTCATGAATTGCGAACCCCCTTAAATTCAGTGATCGGTTTTTCCAATATTTTATTAAAAAACAAGCACCAACATTTAACCTCGCAAGAGTTGACTTATTTAGAGAAAATTCAGAAAAATGGCAATCACCTGCTGAAGTTGATCAATTCCATTTTGGATTTGTCAAAAGTCGAAGCGGGTCATGTGGAGCTACATCTTGAAACGTTCTGTTTAAAAACTTTGATTCTAGAGGTATTACAAAATTTAGAATCTCAATTTATCGAAAAAAAACTGGAAGTGATGCACCGATTTCCACTCACTCTGGAAATGATTCGAACGGATCGAGAAAAACTCAAACAAATTCTGATCAATCTGATTGGAAACGCGATTAAATTTACCGAAAAAGGCTACATCAAGATTCATATCGAATCGGACTCCGAAGATCGTCCGACTCATATTCATGTGATCGATACCGGGATGGGAATTCCTAAAGAAAAGATGGAAACTATTTTTGAAGCTTTTCAGCAGGCGGATGACTCTATTTCAAGACAATATGGAGGAACCGGATTAGGGTTAACGATTTCTCGTGCTTTATTAGAGTTAATGGGGTTTTCTTTACAGGTGAGAAGTACTTTTGGAGAAGGTTCTATCTTTACGATTATTCTAGTTAAAACGCTTCAAATTTCATTGTCCCATGAAACCCCTCCTCCAATGAGGGTAGATTCTGGTTTTACAGGAAATAAGAGTAATTCGATCGAGGAAATGTATGAAGAAAAACCTCTTCCCCCTAAATTAGAAAAGAAAATTTCAGCGAAAACAGAGATCATTCAACTTCGTTCTGCTTTTGCAAATCTCCCCGTGAACTCTGAGTCTGAAGAAATAAAAAAAATATCGATTACGGAGCAGTTAGCGAACAAGCTTATTTTAATTATTGATGACCAAAATGATTCGTATCTTTTAATTAAAGATCATTTACAAGAATTTAATTGCGAAGTTCTTTGGGCAAATTCAGGAAGACAAGGGTTAATACTCGCGGAAGGACTTTTGCCAAGCATGATATTTCTAGATTTATTAATGTCTCCCATTACTGGTTGGGAAATATTAAGAACAATGAAAGAAAATATGCTGTTAAAATATATTCCAGTGATTATCGAAAGTATTGTGGGTAAAGAAAATCAACCCTCCCTTGAGAAAACGGCCTATATTCTGGAAAAACCCTTTGGGCGAAAAGAACTTATTAAAGCATTAGAGGCTGGCTTAAATTATCGAGAAAAAACCAAAGTACTTATTGTCGAAAAAAGTGAGGACGCGAGAAAAATTATTCTCGCTTTTTCTCAAAGCAAGAAAACGGATATGGAATTTCGAATGATTCTTCAAGAAAAAGAACTCCCAAAACAGATCCAAGAATTCAATCCAGATCATATTATTTTTCAGCGAACTCTTTTTCCGCTAAATACCAATGCATTTGCAGTTCAAAAAAACTATAAACAAGTGCAGGAGTATTTAGAAATGCTTGTTAAAAGTCTCAATGAGATTTCTAATATTTTCGGACATGATGTACCAACCACTTAAATTGATTTAAACACCGGGATTATTTTATGCTCAAAAAAATAGTATTAGTTGAAGACAACGAAGATAATCGGCTTCTTGTGAATGCCATTTTAGAAGGGTTATACGAAATTATCGAATATGAAACAGGAATTGAAGCCATCGAAAAATTAGCGTCGTCCAAAGCCGATTTAGTTTTATTAGATATTTCTTTACCTGGAAAAGATGGAATCGAAGTCGTAAAATGGATTCGTACTCAACCCTTACTTAAATTGCTTCCAGTCATTGCTTTGACGGCTCACGCAATGGAGGGAACGCGAAAAATGCTAATAGGTCATGGGTTTACGGACTATTTGATGAAGCCGATTATTGATGAAAACAATTTATTAGATACGCTCAAAAAATTTTTAAACTGATTCAAAACTTTATGACTACTGAAAACGGGATTGATTGGAAGAAAATTAAAAATCTGCAAAAAATAGGTGGAGATAAGCTCTTAAAGAAACTCTATATCCTATTCTTGGAAAAAACACCACAACAAGTGGACTCTTTTTTTCAAAACTATCAAATTCAAAATTGGAGAAATATTGAAAATACGGCGCATTCTCTGAAATCGAGTACAGGAAATTTAGGGCTTACCTTACTTTACTCCTTGTCTCAAACTCTGGAATCAAAAGCTCATCAAGGTATTTTTTCTGAAATTCTTCCCTTGATCCAATCTTTTCAGAGCGAATTCGAGCGCATACAACCCATTTTACAACAAGAACTTCAGAAAATGCCGAGTTAGAAGCCAATTATTGTCACTGCGTTCGCAATGACAATAGAAGGTTTTAAAACAGATTCTTAAATTTGAGCGGGTTGAGCTATTTCCAAAGCGAGCAAAGAAACATCGTCATCCATTGTGCCTACGGAACACCATTTTTTGAGTTGGACCACTAATTCGCAAAGTGTTTCTTTAATGGAAATATTGACATTTTTGTGAAAAAATTCTGTTAACTGATTCCGCCCAAATTGTTCTCTCTTGGGAGTCATCGCTTCTATAACTCCATCTGAATAAAAATAGAGACGATCTCCGGGATTTAATTGGATAGAATATTCTTCGTAGTCAATCTCTTCCAGAAAACTAATGGGGGGGCCAGAAGGCTCTTTATTCAACATTTGAGGGCCCTCTCGAGTCAACAAAATTGGAGGGGGATGTCCTGCGGTAATATAAGTAAAATTTAAGGTTTTAGAGTCCAGAATCCCATAGATCAGCGTAAAAAACTGTCGTGTTTTGTCGTTCCAGGGAAACCGCTTGTTTAATTCCCGCGCGACCCTTGAAGGCGAAACGATTTTATAATAAGGTGCCTCTTCGCTTGTTTCTTTCAAAATGGAAAAGGATTCTAGGGTTGGAGATAAAAGACGAGCCAGAATAACAGATTGAAGTGCCGCAGAAACGCCATGACCCGAAACATCCAAAATATAGAGCGCTATTTTGTTTTCATCTAGGGGGATGATATTTAAAAAATCTCCCGCAAGTTCATCGCACGGGAGAAAAAGCCAATCAAACTGAGTCTCCCCAAAAATTGGACTTATTTGAGGCAAAAATGTTTTCTGAATTTTAGCGGCAGAATCGAGTTCGTGTTTCATGCGGTGATTGGATTCCTGAAGCTGATTGTTATGTCTTTCGAGATCGGCTTCTAGGTTAAGAATTCGTTTAGCGCACCCCAAACGACTTCTCAATTCATCAAAATCGATGGGCTTTGAGATAAAGTCGTCCGCTCCTGCATCCAGAGCCTGAATAATTTCTTCTTTATGACTTTTGCCACTCAGCAAAATAATATAGGTATAGTGTTTGTTATTGAGAATTCGGACGGTTCGAGTGAGTTCCAGTCCGTCCATTTCCGGCATTAACCAGTCGGTAATAATCAGAGAGAAATGTTGTTGTTCTAAGAGACGTAGTGCTTCTTTTCCATTTTCTGTACTGGAGACTTCATAGCCTTCTTGTTCTAAATAGCTTTGAAGAATGTGAATCATAATCAAATCGTCGTCAACAATTAAAACTTTCATAAACTATAGAACCCTTTATAAATAGGACTATTTTTCCCAAGAAAACCTGCAAAAATAAATTCTAGAATTTTCTCCTTTAGAATTGAAAAAAAGAAAGAAATGGCGATTGAAATCATTTTATTTATTTTATTTATTTTGTCTACTGTTTTTCGAAAAAAATTAAATTTTTTTAATAATTTGAAGCTTCAGGGAGAAGATATAGATTCTTCAGAATAAAATCCCTATAATACCGATATCCTTTGTGGATTTATAAGAAAGTTTATTTATTAGATGACGAGGTTTGAGTTGTCTGATCAAAAAAATCCTCCAGAAAAAAACTCATTTCCTATTCCTCCTCCAACGGAACCTTATCTGGTTTTTCCGAAAGCGCCATCGGAAGGAAACTCGCCTGAAAGTTTGCCTCCTGAAGTGATTGCACCCACGCAAAAAAATATTCTTCGTCCCGAATTTTATGCAAAACTTTCTAGTTCTCATCGCCAAGACGAAGATTCTGAAAAAAAAGAATTTTTAGAAACAAAAAAAGATTTTTCAGAAACCGGTAAATTTCCTGTTTTACCATTCATTCAAGGCGCGAGAACTTTAATTTCTTCGCTAGGAGGCGGGACACGAAAGAATACTTCCGAGAAACAATCCGATCAAACCGATACTTCGTTGTTACCCCTTCCAACGCTTCCAAACTCAAGATTATTTGGGCCCTATGAAATTGTCGCGGAAATCGCGCGGACGCCCATCGGAAACTCTTATAAGGCCAGACATATTGCTCAGGATCGGATCTATATTCTCAAAATTCTGACTTCGGAAGAAAGCCAAACGCAGAAACTTGAAGAGCGCCTGAAAACCACCCGAAAATTGGTACATCCGCGGATCGTAAATTACTCTGATTTTGGAAATATTCAGGGTCTATTTTACATGGCATCGGAATTTATTGAGGGCGAAACGTTAAAAAAACGGATGGAAAAATATATCTCGATTCGGGAATCTCTTCACATTATTCATCAAGTTCTTGTGGTTTTGGAATATGCTCACCAACAAGGAGTGACGCATGGCTCTCTAAGTCCAACAAGTATCTTTTTGACTAAAGACGATACCATTCGAGTCTTGGATTTTGCTATTCCACTGGTGATTAACCCCGTATTAAAAGGATTTCCTCTCATCGAAGCGGGCTACGGAGCTTTGTATTATCGTGATCCAAGAATTATTCAACAACAAAAAGAGCCCGATTTTTCTGCAGATATTTATTCTGTAGGGTGCCTCCTCTATGAACTACTGACAGAAAAAAAAGCCATCGCTGGAGAATCTGTCGACGCCCTGCTCTCGTCTGCCCAGAAAAATTTTCCGCTTCTGCTTCTTGGCAAAGACGCTCCTCCGGGGTTACAAATGATTTTGACAAGAGCGACCCATCCTCTGCTCAATAGGCGATATTCTACACTTCGACGCTTTATGCAAGATGTGGACAATTTTTTAAATTTCCGCCCTCTCCTTGCGAACGATTCCCCCTTAAGAAAAATTTTTCCGCACCTCTCTCCACTTCATATTCTCCTGCTCTCGTTTCTGTTCCTTATTTTTTTGGTAGGAGTCTTGGCGGTTCCATTTTTTTCTTATCTTCGATCTCTCAAAAGTAAGATGGAGCTACAAGAACAAACCCTTCAGCACCAAGAAGAACAGAAACAGAAAACGAAACTGTTATTGGCGCAAGCGTTCCAAGAAAAAGCGGCTTGGATCCAACAAAAACAACCCACTATCGCTGGCCTCTTGGCCGCCCAATCCCACGAAATACTTCCGACTTTACCGGCTCAAACCTTGCTTTCTGAACTTTATTTCCAAATACATCCGTTTGCTTCGCCGTATTTACCCGCATTCGCAGAAAAGCAACAGATCGTTCTGACTCCAGAAGAGAAATTAATGACCCTCGATTCCGTACAAGGGTTGCAAGAGTGGGATTTGCCACCTTCTCTTTTTTGCAAAAAACGGGTTCCGATCTCGGCTTCTTTTCCGCATTCCAATCAAAGCGGAATTCTTTTCAGCACTCCTCTTTTTCTTTACTGTGCTTTAAATAAGGAGGTTCGGCAATATTCATGGGAATCCTTTCAGCGAAGCCAAACTTTTTTTCAAGAGTCTCCCGTTTCAGCAATTTGTTTGTCGAAATTGTTTCTTTTTGTAGGAACCCGGGATGGAACGCTGACTCAATGGGAGCTTTCTACGGGAAAACCGATCAAAACAATTCCTGTAGGGAAAGAAGCGATTTCGGTTCTGGCTTTTTGGGAGGCGCGAAAGATTCTGTTTATTGCCTCAGGAGATCAACTGATTTCGATCCCGATAGAAAATCCGATTTCCTTACAAAATCTTTCCCCTCATCGTGAAGCCATTACGCAACTTTATGTGAGTGAACCGCTTCAACTTCTTTTTAGTTCTAGCCTCGATCGTCGCATTCAAGCGCTCGATTTGAATACAGGGAATATTCTTCATACCTTTATTGGACACCAAGGCGGAGTGATGTCGTTTCAGATCGATCCGGCCCAAAATCGCTTATACTCTATTTCTAATGTGGGCGAACTGTTCGTCTGGAATTTGGCCCCTAAAATTCAATCAGAACGTCCGGAACGCTCAATAACACTCAAAGAAAAAAGCCTCTCCGCTATTTTCCTTTCTCCTAAAAATAGGGCGCTTGTCCTGAATACCAATAATTCCGTTTATTTTTTGAATCCGCAAACGCTAGAAGAAACCTCTCGTCTTTTTGGATTTCATTATGGGTTCCCTTTAAAATTGGCGACGGATCAAGAGCAGAACACTCTCTATCTAGGAGATTCTAGTGGAACCCTCACCTCTTGGGATCTGACAACTAGGGCCCCTAAAGATTATTTTGAAGCTGGAAATCAACCTATTTCCGCACTTTTTTTTGATTCTTCCCAAAAATGCCTCTGGGCAGGAAACTCGAGTGGAATGATTTATAAGTGGACCCCCTCCCATTCACAAGAACAGATTTCTTTTAAAGAACATTCTCAGGAAATTGTCGATCTGCTTGTTTCTGAAAACACCCTTTATTCTTCCAGCTTTCCTGGAAAATTGATTTGTTCCGATCTGTCCGCAAGTGCTCCTAAAAACGTATGGGAGCGTCCATCCGCAACCTCTCTTTTTCTGGATCATCAACTGTGGGCAGGCAGTTTTGAGGGAACTCTTTGGTGCTATCATGCCAAAACAGGTCAAATTTTAGGTCGATGGGAGTTTGGAAAGCGACCCCTAAAAATAGGGTTGCTTTCTTCGGATTTTTTATATGGGACTACAGAAAATCGTTTCATTCTCTGGGATATCAAGACCAAAAAGATTAGTTTTGAAACCGAAGTGACAGAACCGATTCTATCGGTCAGTGCTTCTGAAGAATTTATTTTCCTCGGAACCGCTGAACATCTTTTGATGTTTAACCGACAGGATTGCTCCCTTTTCCGTATTCTGTCCTCACCTCACCCGCTTCGACAAATACAATATCTTCCTAAACAAAAATCGCTTTTGGTGAATTTTTCAGGAGTAGGGCCCTTACTTTGGGAAAATGATTTTCTTCAGAAAGCGGAGTGGCTTTCGCTTTCTTATTGGGAAAAATGTTCTCAATCTAAGATTTCCGGTTTTGATGTGGTTCCTTCCAAATAAGACAGGATTTGATCTTTGAAAAAAATAGCTATTTTGGGGGCGGGGATCTCAGGACTTGCGCTCACGTACTTATTAAAACAATATAATCAAAAACAATCTAATTCTTGGCAAATCGACCTTTTTGAAGCAAAACCTCGTGCCGGAGGGGTGATTCAAAGCGAACGACTTTCTGGATATCTCTGTGAAGCGGGGCCGAATGGTTTTCTCGACAATGAACCCACCACACTTCAACTCATTCATTTGTTAAATTTGCAATCCCGTTTGACCCCTGCCAGTTCAAAAAGTCGATCTCGCTTTATCGTTAAAAACAAACGACTGATTGCAGTTCCGATGGGTCCACTCCCTTTTTTGGAATCCTCATTATTACCGCCTTGGAGCAAATTGCGCCTTTTTTTTGAACCGTGGATTCCCTCAAAAAAGAAAGGACAAGAGGAATCTATTGAATCTTTCGCCTGTCGTCGATTGGGTCGAGAGGTGGCTCGATGGATTCTTGATCCGGTCGTCGCTGGAATTTACGCGGGGGATATCAAAAAGTTGTCTATGCCTGCGAGCTTCCCCAAAATTGCTCAGATGGAAGAGGATTACGGGAGCGTCGTTCGAGGATTGATCGCCAGCAGAAAAAAAACGCCCAAACAGGAACCTCCGCGATTGCATACTTTTCTAGAAGGAATGCAAGAACTTCCGCGCCGGTTAGAAGCGGAGCTTTCGACGGAAATTCATTGTGCTGAACCTGTTGAACATTGTCATTGGAATGCTCAGGAAGTGATCCTCAAAACAACTCATCGTCGAGAGAGTTATGATCTCGTGGTGTTCGCGGTTCCTTCCTATGTTGCGAGTTCCCTTTTAGGTTCTCAATTTCCGGAAATTGCCACGATTCTGGCTCAAATTCGTTACGCGCCGATTTTCACTCTCTGTCATGGATACCCGAATCACGCGAGCGCCCTGTGCCGTCAAGGGTTTGGGCAATTAAATCCGACCCGTGAAAATCTTCATTCTCTGGGAACCTTATGGAGCAGTTCAATATTCCCTAGTCAGGCCCCTGACGGTTTTTTTCTATTGAGAACACTTTTTGGAGGGGACCGCCCGGGAGCCCTTTTTCAATATCCAGAAGGGCTAAAATTGGGGCTAAAAGAAACACAAAAACTTCTGAGAATTCAAACTCCTCCTGATTTTTCTCGGGAATATCGGATAGAAAAAGCCATCGCTCAATACGAAGTTGGGCACCTCCAGAAACTAAAGAAATTGACCGAATGGGAAAAACAAGTCCCACGGATTTTCTTTACCGGAAGCGCTTATCGTGGGGTTTCAATTAACTCTTGTATTAAAGACGCCTTTGAAATAGCCCAAAAAATCCAGCAACAATTTTTGCTAAACCCCTGAGTTTGTCTTTGGGAATCCCATAGTTTTCTCTTGGAGAAAGTAGATTCTTTTGCTAAAATAACCTTTTGTTAAAAATCCATTTTTGTTGAAACTGGTTTAGGGACAAAAATTAACATGAGAACGCTACAATATCTTTATTTTCTCTGTTTGGGATTCTGGCTCATCTCGTGTGAGGAGCCTTTTGAACATCAAAAATATCAGACGGAATACGCGGAAGACACCAAAATTAATATTTCACAAATCATTGGGCCCAATGGTCCTGTGGGATTTATTCATGAATGGGCGGTTGTTCGAGATGAAAGTACTCGCGAAGTGTATCGTGTGTACGATGTCAATGAAGTGGAACGAGGTTTTATGTTGGAAGAAGGGGCCACCTACCAATACGATAAATTTGGAGGCAACCCCGTTTATTTGAACCAATACAATTTGGAAGAAGGATCTCGCCATATTCTCAATATCAAAGAAAAAGTTCGTCTGGTTCGCCCAACACCAGAACTTTGGAAACCTAAAGCGGAAATAAAATCGAAAAAGAAGAAAGCAGAAACCGCTGAAGAAGAATAACTAAAAGGGGAACCTCTTGATTAAGGTTTCCCGATTTTTTTTCCAGTTTGCTGAAAAGGATTACTTCTTCTCCAACCCCCAGTGCTAGTGTTAGTGGCAAAAAATATCCCTTCTGACTCTATGTTACTTAGAAATATTGATTACTTGTGTCTCTTTTTGATTTTATTAAAAAGCCATTGCCTCCGCCAACAGAACAAACTGAAGAAACCCAGACAAAAATCAACCGACTGGAAACACAACTTCGTTTAAAAGAGAATAGTTTGAAAGCATCTACGCAAAAGATTTCGATGCTCTCAAATTTAATTGAAGCCAGCAAGAACATTAACTCGGTTCTCGATTTGTCTCAACTTCTGACGATCATTATCGAATTTTCTCAGCGTATTATGAATGCAGATGCGGGTAGTCTAATGCTCGTGGATGATAAATCGAAAGAACTGGTTTTTGAGGTGGCGCTTGGGGATGTTGGAGAAAATTTAAAGAAACAAATTCGTTTGCCAATGGGCCAAGGAATTGCGGGTTGGGTTGCACAAGCGGGTGAGCCGCTCAATATTGAAGATGTCTATGAAGATTCACGTTTTTGTCGAGATTACGATATAAAAACAGGATATCGTACGAAATCGATGCTATGCGTTCCATTGAAAGTGAACGAGAAAGTCATCGGAGTGGGGCAGGTCATTAATAAGGTCGATGGATCTTCTTTTTCTAAAGAAGATTTAGAAATGTTTTCGATCTTTTGTTCTTTAACCGCGGTCGCTATTGAAAAAGCTCGGATGCATGAAGCGATCCTGGAAAATGAAAAAATGACTCGTGAACTGGAATATGCCAAGACTATTCAACAAAGTTTTCTGACGCATCAATTCCCTTCCAATGAACACATTTCTTTTGGGGCTCAAAATATTTCGGCAAAACATGTAGGGGGTGACTTATATGAAGCCTTCTCTCTGCCCAATAATCGGGTGGGTGTTGTGATTGGAGATGTTTCGGGAAAAGGAATCTCTGCGGCTCTTTATATGGCACGATTCATTAGCGATTTTCGATTTCTTGCGGAACTTCAACCGACGGTCGACGAGGTCTTGGTTCGAACGAATAATGTTCTCTGCGAACGCAGTTTACAAGGGATGTTTATCACCTTATGCTATCTTTGTTTTGATTTAGAGAACAATAAATTATATATTGGAAATGGGGGACACCTCCCACCAATTACGTACGATCCCCTACAAAAAAAAGCCTTTCCTTTAAAAAATATTTCCGGCCCTCCGTTAGGAATGATTCCTAATATGAAATATGGTGTTCAAACTTATGATTTGATGCCCGGTCAACATTTTGTACTCTATACCGATGGAATTATTGAAGCGCGTAATAGACAAAAAGAGGAATTTTCTTTAGACCGGCTGATTCAGGAAGTGGAATCTCACGAAAAATTGACTTCTGAAGAACTGGTCACACATATTATTAAAGAAGTTCAGAAATATTCTTCGGGTGTTAGTCAACATGATGATTTGACCGTGGTTGCTATCAAGATGGCTTAATTTTTTATGAACAAACAAGCCGATAAAATTACTGAAAATACCATTGAATTGGCTTTTTCGAGCAATCCTAAATTTATGAAATTGCTTCGGCAAAGTATCGAATTTGCTTGTCTCGATATGGGAATAACCGACTTCAAACCCATTATTTTTGCGATTGATGAAGCTTGTACCAATATTATTCGTCATGCCTATAAAATGGATTTTAGTCAAAAAATTGCAGTGCTTATTCAATGGATCCCTAAAGAAAAAATCGATTTTTTTCTCTGTGATTTCGCAGAAAAAGTGGATTTAAATCAAATCAAACCTCGTGATTTGAACGAAATCCGTCCCGGACAAATGGGGGTCAGCATCTATCATGAAGTGATGGATGAAGTGGAATGGATTCAAAGTAGTGAGGTTGGAAACACTCTTCATTTTGTTAAATATTTTCAAAGTCCAAAACAGAAAAAGGATAATGCTTCATGAGCCTTGAAATTAAAAGTCGGCACATTGGATCCGCTGTTGTCGTAGACATCGAAGGGGAAGTGGATATGAATGTCTCCCCAAAGGTGCGCACCGTGTTGGTCGGGCTCACCGATAAAAAAACAGCTAAAATTATCGTGAGCCTGAAAAATGTACCCTATATTGATAGCTCAGGGTTGGCCACTTTAGTGGAATGCCTTCAGGGTGTGGGTCGCTATAAGGGAAAATTACATTTAATCGGAATTAACGATGATATTAAAGATGTCTTTCAGTTAGCTCGTCTTTATGATGTTTTTGATATCTGTCCGGATGAAGCCACCGCTTTAGCCAAATAATTCTCTTCTTGATTGCCTTCTTATGATCGATTTTCCTTCTTCTTTACACTCTATTTTCCAGGAAATTTTTCAAACCGGAGACTTTGCTTGGAAAAAAGGATGGGTCGAAGGAGCCGCTGGAAACTTATCGATCCACCTTCCTCACTATTCTCATTTGGGTTCTTTTTCTAAAATTGCCCCGCTTCCAGCCCCCTACCCCCGGTTACAAAATCAATATTTTCTTGTGTCCGCGAGTGGACAGAGATTTAGAGAATTTGGGCTCGATCCTGCAACGACTTTGGGTATTTTTAAAATTCTTGATAATGGAACCCATTATGGGATTTGTTGGGGATTTGAGAACACGCGTCCGACCTCGGAACTCAGTTCTCATTTAGCGATCCACGAACTAAGACAATTTCGAGAACCTATTGGCGCAGTGCTTCATGTTCACGCGACCCATTTAATTTTAATCGCTTCTTATGAAAATTGTCGAACCGCGGAACAACTCTCGACGGTCTTGTGCCATCAGCATACCGAAGTCGATCTCTATTTAAAAAAAGGAGTCGGCTATGTCGGCTTTGAGGTCCCCGGCAGTATCCAATTGGCCCATAAATCCCTAGACTCATTTTCTCAATATGATCTCGCTATTTGGGAAGGACATGGCGCTGTTTCGGTTGGAAATAGCCTAAAACAAGCCTATGACCGAATGGAAGTAGCCGACAAGCAAGCGGAGCTTTTCTTGAAAGCGGAACATTCCGGCTTGCCCCGTCGCAAACTGTCCCCTTACTTTCGCCAAGAAATAAGAAAAGCCCTCTTCGGCGACCCTTTTTAAGATTGTCCCCGAAAGACTCCACCCCCTTGATCCCCCGCCAGCGGGGGACATTAGGCTCTTCAAAGCGGAGATTCATCGGGTATCCTGTTCTCTTGATTAGGAGTATGGAAGGTTCCAAAGAGATAATCGCAGAAGGGGTAGGTAATATTGAAGTGATACCGATTCATTAACCTTGTGTCATGGTGAACCGTATGGTGTTGTCTTAAGCGAGCCATGAACGGGAGCTTTCCTGCCCAGGAATCTTCTCGTAAATGATAACAAAAATGGAGCCACTCATAATTGAGATAATAGCCCAAAGCCGTCAGGACAAAAAGATATCCGGTATTGGCACTCAAATAATAATAGAGTAAAAAACCCACAGGCAACGCAAAAAAGCCAAAAAAGAAGACAATCAAAATCGGAGGGAAAAGCACCATCTTATAATCTTGAGTGCCTTCATAAGACATGGATTCATGGGTAAAAAAATGATGATGTTCCAGTGTATGCCTTCGAAAAATCAAGGATAAAAAGCGCTTTTTGTGATGCATTGGGCCTTTGTGGGCCAGATATTCCACAAGATTGGCGTACAAAAAAGTGATTGGAACGACCAACAGTTCTTTTCCGGAGACATCCTGAATGGCCAGAAGGCTCATCAGGATTCCCGTGATTCCAAAAGCATTGATAAATCCGAAATGCAACAGCCCTGAATAATATTTTGAGAACTGTTGCTCTCGATGGTGTTGCCTAAAATTAGAAACGGTTGAAGGAATCATAGCTTTAAACGTGGAAAAAAAAGGTTAAGGCTGAATAAGAGCATTTAATTTATCGTTGTTTAACAAGGTTGGACTGGCTTTGGCGACGTCCATAATTTTTTGGATCCAGTCTTCTCGAACTTCGAGTCCTTGTTTTTCTAGCCAGTAAATCACGTTGCTTCGTCCGCTCATGGGGCCAATACGAATCTGTTGTTCGAGTCCAAAGTTTCCGGCGGGAACTCCACTATAAACACGATCGGCTAACCAATTTTCTCCTTTTTTTTGAGCTTTGATAATGGCCGCCGCGTGAACTCCGGTTCCGGTGACAAAAGCATCTTCTCCAAACACAGGATAATTGGCGGGAAGAGGAACATGCGTATATTCATGTGCTTTTCGAACATATTCGGCCAGCGCGGTCAAATCATTCGGGATGAGTCCCATGAGTTTCAGATTGACTAACAATTGATCGATTTGCGCGTTTCCAACTCGTTCTCCGAGTCCTAATGCGGTTCCATGAACGACATCGGCTCCGGCTTCGATGGCCGCAAGACAGTTCGCGACGGCTAATCCTCGATCACTGTGTCCGTGCCAATTGACCAGAACTTCTTTTTTTAGGGGTTGAACGACCTCGTTTAAAATGAAAGTTAACAAATTTTTAACGCCCGTAGGCGTTGCATGGCCGCAAGTATCACAAACGCAGATCGAATAGGCTCCGAGTTCAATGGCGCGTTGATAGAGCGCTTTGATATCATCTGGTTTACTGCGCGTGGTGTCTTCGGTGACAAACATGACCGGAATTTTATGAGCTACGGCCCATTTTACCGCGTCTTCCATGGTTGTCATCAATTTATTGAGATCCCACCCTTCCGCGTATTGGCGGATAGGGCTTGTTCCGAGGAAGGTGCTGGCTTGGATTGGAAATCCAAATTCTTGTTGAAGTTGTTCAATGGGTTCGATATCAGAAATAACAGTTCTTACCGCGCACCCGGGTTTGATTTTCATTTTTTCGTCATGAATCACTTGCAGTAAGGCGCGAATATGATCCCGATGTTGTGGACCTGCGCCGGGAAGTCCGAGATCTACCCGATCAATCCCCAATCGTTCCATAAAACGCAACAATTCGATTTTCTGTTCGATCGCGGGATTATTGGCGGAAGGAGACTGAAGTCCGTCGCGGAGAGTCTCATCATCAAACTGAATTTTTTTGGTCCGATTGAACAAGGGCTCGTTGGCTCGGTTCCAATCATAAATGATTTCGTTTTCGTTCATATCGCCCTCTCTTTTCAAGAATGGGATCCTTTGAGATAGGTGTATCCGTTCAGCGTCGATTCATAAAACTTCAAAAGCATAGTGGATTCTTCAATCGAGATCTTATTTTTTCTCACGGCGCGTTCCGCTTGTGCTCGCATTTGAGAGAGTAACTCGTCTGGATTAAATTGGACATAACGTAACACATCCCGAACATCATCGCCTTTGACAACGTTTTCAATTAAGACTTCGCCGGTTTCTTCCTCCATAGAAATATGAACTACATTGGTATCGCCAAAAAGATTATGTAAATCTCCCAAAATTTCCTGATAGGCACCGACGAGAAAGACGCCCAAATAATAATTATCGCCTTCTTTGAGAGGATGGAGTTCCAACACTCGTTTAATATCATGCAAATCAATAAACTGATCGACTTTACCATCGGAATCGCAAGTAATATCGGCCAATGTGGCACGAGCGGTGGGCTCTTCATTCAAGCGATGAATGGGCATAATTGGAAACAGTTGTTTAACGGCCCAGCTATCTGGCATGGATTGAAATAAGGAATAATTACAGAAGTAAGTACTGGCAAGCTGAACATCGAGTCCTTCAAATTCTTCTGGGATATAGTCTTCATCTTTATAGAGATCCCGTAGTTTCTCACAAAAATTCCAGTAAAGATTATCGGTTAAAGCGCGATATTCCAGATTTAAATAACCCAAATTAAATAAGTTCTGAGCTTCTTCTTTGGCCTGAAGTACATCATGATAACTCTCAATCGCATTTTTTTTCGATAAATTATAATAGGATTGGAGGAGGTCTTTAATGGGTTGCGGAACATCATCATCGATTTGTTTCGGGACTTCAAGTTTGCGAATGGAAGAAACCCCTAACACATTAAAAATAAGGATACTATGATACGCGACTACGGCTCTTCCCGATTCAGAAATAATATGAGGATGCGGAATATCCACCTCACTACAAATATTTCCGACTGCGTAAATGATATCATTGGCATATTCTTGTAAACTATAATTAACCGAGGATTCAAAATTGGATTGTGAACCATCATAATCCACGCCCAGTCCCCCGCCAACATCTAAGAACTCAATTCCGGTTCCTAAACGATGGAGTTCTGCATAGACACGAGTCGCTTCACGGATCGCTTCCTTAATGTTCCGAATATTTGGAATTTGACTTCCAATATGAAAGTGCAATAACTTTAGACAGGACAACATATTTTCCTGCTCCAAGGTTTTCACTAGTTCGAGAATTTCAAAAAAAGTTAATCCAAATTTAGAGCGATCTCCTGCGGAATATTTCCAACGTCCTGCGCCTTTCGCCGAAAGTTTAGCGCGCACTCCGATCATCGGCGAGACTCCTAATTTTTTAGATAACTTGAGAATCAGATGGAGTTCTGAAAACTTTTCGACGACCGGAATAATAAATTTCCCCATTTTTCGGGCCAGCATCACCATTTCGATATACGATTCATCTTTAAATCCATTGCAAATAATGGGGGTCTCTAAATCTTGTGTTTCCGCGAGAATAGCGAGTAACTCTGGTTTAGAACCCGCTTCTAATCCGAAGTTATAAGGGTGACCGAATTGAATAATTTCCTCAACAACATGACGGCCTTGATTGACCTTAATGGGATAAACCAACGAGTATTTCCCTTTATAATCATTTTCTCCGATGGCTTTGCTAAAAGCTTCTTGAATCTCTTTTAAACGATGGCGCAAAACATCCGAAACGCGAATGAGTAATGGTGGGTGAATATCGCGTAAAATTAATTTATCGAGAAGATCTTTCAAATCGACAGCGCGAGCCGGATCTTTGGAGGGGTGTAACGTTAAATGACCCGCACTGTTGATATCGAAATAACCTTGCCCCCAATATTTGACATTATAAAGTTCCTGTGAATCTTGAATGGACCAAGAAGAACTACGAATTGTTTTATTTGAATTGTTTAACTGCTCTGATGCCATAGGCCCAAAGATCCTTCTTCTAAAAAGACAGAGATGAAATAAAAAGAAAAACAGGAAGTGTCTTCAGAACAGTACTGGAAACACGAAGTTTATTTTATAACGAAGTAAAGATTCCACAAGATCCTTCTCTGAAAACCTGTCATTTGGCGTATCCTTTCAGCAGAGGCTCTTAAAAAATAGCCAATCGAAAAAAATTTCGGCCTTTTCCTAGGATTCAAAGGACTCAAAAACTTTTGAAAAACTTTTTTTTGACTCTTTTTTTTAGAAATAGTCTACGCTAAAAATACGTATAAAACCTCATTTTGAGAAGGATTCTCTGTTTTTTGTTTTAAAAAAATAAAAAAATATCCAAAATTTTTTTTGACTTTTCTTGCGATAACAATATAATTAATACAATGATTATCTGATATATTTATTTTATCTTAGTTATCCGTAATCTATTCCCAATCTATTCCCTTTCTATTCTGGAGAATTTATGTATCGCTTAAAGATAACATTTGCTCTTCTTCTTGTTTATTCTCTCTTGTGTCCTATTTTTGGTGTCGGTTTAGTCCGAACAGATTCCGGTCATCTGCTTTTATCGAGCACTTATCTCTTTGGTTTTGAAATAGGGATTGTCCTGATGGTGATAAGCGGTTTTTATACGCTTTATCGGTACAACGAAGCTGAAAAGCAAGGCGAACGCACACAACAATTAAAACAAGCCGCTTAAAAAAATTTCTCAAAGAAAAGGATCTTCCTCTATTACTATTAACTATCCTACTTAAGCAATTGATAGACTAAAAAAAATATTTTATGTTGATCATCTGTAATAGATGGGGAAGAAGATAAGGCAGGTAAATTGTTGAGCATTTACCTGCCTTTTTATTTTCTAGATTTAAATTTAAAATTTTCTAGAAAATAGTTGTTTTTTGTTTTTTAACCAGTAATATAGATAAACATTATCTTATTTATTGTATTAAGCCCCAACCTCAAAAGGAGGTCTTTATGATTCCTCTTCAATTCTTCCTTATGATTTTAGGAATTCTTCTTCTGACTTCTTGCACAAAAGACTCTAATCAAAATACCGTAATTACCCCTCATAGCCAAGTTATTCAACAAACGACGCCTTATGTCCACGAATTTGGAAACGATGTCGCGGATTTGGATAGCGATGAACCCCTAGTTCAAGGGGTTCCAATTTCCCAATATTACTTGACGAATTGTTCGGGTTGTCACGGAAGCAACCGCGAGGGACTGATTGGACCCGCTCTGATCCCACAACGCTTGACTCAATCCGATGCGTATTATTTTGGCGTTATTCAAAACGGAAAACCGGGAACCTTAATGCCTCCGTGGGGAGGAATCCTTACCGATGAAGAAATTAATTTATTCATCGAATTCATCCGAAGTGAACCCAATCCGAGTGCCCTAGTTTGGGACCTCAATGATATTCAATCCAGTTTTCAAATCTTGATCGATGAGAGTACCTTGCCGGGAACCCCGACTCACTCGGGCAATCTTGATAATTTGATGTTAGTGACCGAACGCGAAATTGCGGCTATTGCGGCTATTGACGGAGATACACACACATTATTAGCTCATATCCCGGCGTCGTATCGAGCTCACGGATATTGTTTCGATCCGACCTCTAACCGTTGGGCCTTTAATGTTGGGCGTGATGGATGGGTTTTTAAAATTGATCTTTATACCTTACAAGCGGTACGAAAAATTCGCGTGGGCCTAGACAGTCGAGGGATTGCGATCTCCGATGATGGCCAAAAACTGATTATTGGAAATTATCTCCCCGCACAAGCGGTCATTATTAACGCGCAAACCCTTCAACCGCTCACGGTCATTAGCACTAGAACACAAAATATGGAAGGTCAAATGGTCGATGCCAAAGTGGCGATTGTGAGCGATGTTGCACCCACACCCGTTGGCTATCCACCCGTTGGCCCCTATTTTATTATCGCGCTTAAAGAAGCGGGCCAGATGTGGCGTATCAATTGGAGCTTACCCGGTTTTCCTATCGATAAACTCACGAATGTCGGACATGTTTTACATGATGGCTTCCTGAATCCAGCGAATACCCGTTTTTACATTGCTTCTCAAACCGATAACTGGATGTCGGTCATTGATGTCGTGAATTGGAGCCTAGTGACTCAGATATCTACAGGGACTACCCCTCATCCGGGCTCTGGAGCCGTCTGGACTGATATTTTAACTGGAACCGAGTATGCCGGAACCACTCACGTAGGCGAAGGGAAAATTGCAATCTGGGACATCTCGAATAACACCCTCATGGGAAATATTCCCACTGCGGGTGCTGGTTTATTTATTCGCAGTCACGAAAACAGTCCTTATGTTTGGGCCGATGCTCTTTTAGCAACCTCTCCAGAGATTACCGTTTTTGAAAAAGCGCCCCCCTTCACTGTTGTCACACGCATTACTGAAGGGATTCAAACTTTACATCCGGAATTTACAAATACAGGAGCCTTTGTTTATATTTCCGATTGGCAAGGGAATGTTGTGCGTGTTTATAACGCAACTACTTTCGCGAAAGTGACAGAAATCTCCGGAGTGACAACCCCTACCGGAATTTTTAATACTTCTCGACGTTTAGAGACACTCGGCCATTAACCCCAAAACATTTTAAATATTCAGGGGCACTGAAATAGGGAACCACATTCTTGTGGCTCCCTATTTTTTTTGATAAGGATATCATTGAATTTGGTACAGCGATAGATCGTCCGAATTCGAAAGGTATTTAATAGTATTTATTTTTTGCTCTTCCAGTAAAGATTGAAGGTTTGGGGCGCTTCGCAATAAAAGTCGCCCTTTAAGAGGCAAATTTTTTAAGCTCCAATTTTGATCGGCAGATTCTGAAGAACCCAAAACTCCTCGTTTTTTTACATAGTCGATCAGAATTTGTTGAACGGTATCCGGAGAGCGTAAAATGGTTTGGTTTCCGTCTAGCCCGGGGAAATGCCCACCCCCACTAGCTCGATAATTGTTGGTCGCCACAATGACTTCCATTTCTGGGAGAATCGCTTTTCCTTGATATTGAAGCTGAAAAATACGTTTTCCAATTGGTTGAGAAATATCAATCTGATAGGTAATTCCGTCAATGATGTCATGATTATAAGAAGGAAATTGAGTTTGAAGCAGATACTGATCTTGACTATTTTCAGGATCAATCTGATTAAAAATTTGAGCCGACTTTTCTAGCCATTCTTTCAAAATCGCTCCAGTAATTTTCACGGCGTGTAACGTATTCGGATAAAGGTAGAGATCGGCAATATTTTTAATGGAGACTTCCCCAACCGGAATGTCGGTATATCCTGTCCCATGAAAATCAGTTTTAAACGGGGCCATCGCGGATAAAATGGGAAGTTCAGCGTAGGGGGTTCCCTCAAGTTGTTTTTTTACATAATCCCTTTGAGCGTTATTCACAATTTGGATGGCCTGACTATCCACACAGTGGCTAAAATAGGTGTGAATACGAGTTTCTGTCTTACAAATCGGGGTATTAACGTAGTTTCGAGTCTCTTCATGCTCCATTTGCACGAGTTTTTGCACTTCCGGATCGGGAGCGACAAAAGTTCCATCGGGCTGTGCGAGTGACCGCAATTCGCTCCAACCTTGGAGAACTTGCCAACCCTCGGGCCGTTTTTCAAGCGTGAGATGAACCAAACCTAAAGTATTTCCCCAAAATCCAGACATGACTGAGGGGCAACCGTGAACTCGCCCTTGTTGAAAATCAGGGCCACGTTTTTCCAAACCTTTAAAGTGCTCATCACCAGGAAATTTTCCATGAGAATGGCCAAAGAGAATCGCCGTAATTCCTTTCTCTTGAGCAAGATAATAGCAAGGATTTTCCATTTTATCCGTATAAGGATCAAGTGCCATTCCGCCATGTAAAAGCATAATCACAATATCGGCGCCTGCTTTGCGAATCTCTGGAAGGTACCGTTTAGCGGATTGAATCACATCTTCCACTTCGATCTTATTTAAAAGGTGATCTCGATCCCACTGAAGAATTTGAGGAGGAGTAAATGCGATCAGGCCAATTTTTAAAGAAATGCTTCCAAAGGTGCGTTCAAGAATAACGTAAGGAGGAAACAAATGGGTACGATGAGGCAATTCATAGACATTGGCTAAAAGGCAAGGGAAATCTGCTTTTTGGGTGACCTGCTTCAGAAAATCGAGTCCGTAATTAAACTCGTGATTTCCAATCGCCGCCGCGTCATAGCGTAAATAATTCATTACTTTATAAACAGGATGGGTTTCTTCTGGGCGAACAGGTTTTATACAGGCTTTATAATCGGAGAGCGGATTCCCCTGAATCGTATCGCCGCTATCGAATAGAAGGGTATAAGGAAATTCTTGCCTTGCTTGATGAATGAGGGTGGAAAGACGTTCTAGACCAAAACTAGGTTCTTCTCGATCCTTATAATAATCGTAGCTGAGGAGAGAACAATGTAAATCAGTGGTCGAAAGCAAAACGAGTTCAAAAGACTGCGTGTTTTGAGCAAAAAGCGTACTAAAAAAAATACTGAGGACTAGAAGGAGAAATTTTTCGATCGGATTCCTTTTAAAGTCAAAAAGGGGGAGAAAAAAAATTTGTGTCCCTTGTCCATTGTAAACTATGGGTTTCATAAAAAAGTGTTCCTGAACTTTTGAAAGGATTTGATATTTTGCCGATATAGTGTCTGAATAGGCTGTAGATTGTGTCGGATGATGGGAGTTTTTCAAGATGTCTCATATTTTAAAACGAGGTTTTTTAATCCAAAATCGGTACCGTATTTTAAATAAAATAGGCGAAGGAGGAATGGGAGTCGTCTATACCGCGGAAGATCGGCTTGCCAAAACTCAAGAGGCGCTGGCGCTAAAAATTATTTCTTCAGAAAAAGTCGATCCTGAAATGATTGAGTTTTTCAAACACGAATTTCTTTTATTAACGGAACTTAAACACCCTAATTTAGCAAAAGTATACGATTTTGGCGCTTATGAATCGGATTATTTTTTCACTTCGGAATTTATCGAAGGAAAAGAATTATTTGAATATACGGAAAAATGTCCTATTGATCTCCTTTATGATTTAATTGTTCAAATTGCGAGAGCTTTGGACTATATTCACGCACATGGTTATATCCATAATGATATCAAACCGTCCAACATCTTGGTCACGGAAAAGGGCCAGGTAAAATTGATTGATTTCGGGATTGTTTCCAAAGAAAATTTTGTTCAAGAAAACAGCTTTATGGGGAGCATTAACTTTGTGGCTCCAGAAAAAGTAATGGGGAAACAGTCGGATCGACGTTCGGATTTATATTCTTTAGGGGTGACCCTATATTATGTAGTGACACGGGAACTTCCCTTTTCAGGGGACTCCACCATTGCTGTTTTGCGTAAACATCTGGCAGGTCATGCGAAATCCCCTCGATTAACGAATAAAAACATTCCGAAAGCTTTGGAATATATTATTGAAAAACTCCTTTGTAAAAATGTAGAAGATCGCTATCCCTCTGCGCAACAAGTGATTGAAGACATCAATCGTTTAGCGTTCAAAAATTTTATTCCGGTCTCAAAAGAGCTTCGAAAAACCTATGTGATGGGCGGGAAATTTATCGGCCGAGAGACCGAGATGAATCAACTGAAAGACTATTTGGCGCTCACCAAAAATCGGCAAACCTTACGCAATGGAATATTACTTGCCGGAGAAGCTGGAACAGGGAAAAGCCGTCTTGTCGCCGAATTTAAGAATTATGCTCAGATGGGAGGCTTCCAATTTGTTCATGGGGCCTGTATTGACGAAAAATCGGAGGCGTATGGCCCCTTTATAGCGATTTTAAAACAAGTCGTGATGCTCTTGGAAGAAAATCATCCACTGGTCAAAAAATATAGTGAGGTGTTGATTCCTTTAATGGAAGGAAAAACCGCAACCTCTACGTTTCCCGCACAAGAAAAAGACAAAATTCAATTTCATATTTCACGATTTTTACTGGAAGCGTCCACAGAATGTTTATTTGTCCTTTCGATTGGAGATTTACATCTAGCGAATTCCCTAACTCGGGAGTTATTGGATCGTATTTTCACGGCTTTAAAAGAGGAAGTCCAAGGATATCCGCTTTTAGTCATTTCTTCGTACCAAACCGATAGCGATAATCGAGAAGCGCTCGCATGGGTCGAAGGAAACATTATGGGTGGAAAATTTGATTTGCTTCCGCTCCATCCGCTGCAATCTCCGGAAATGGGGCAATTGATTTCTTCGATGTTAGGAATCAAGGCGGTGGCTCCTTATTTTATATGGAAAGTCGAAGAGATCACACGTGGAAATCCTTTTTTCGTCACAGAACTGATGAAGACGTTGATTGAAGAAAATGTTGTCTTTCAGAAAGGCGAGATTTGGCAGATTGGAATGAATGATTTATCCAAACTCAAAATGCCTCAATCCATTCTAAAAATCTTTTATCGGCGAATTAAAAAATTATCCCATGAGTCCCAACAAATTTTGCATTTGATCGCGCTTTACCAAAGTTCTATGCCGGTTTCACTTTTACGAACGATTTTACATGCAATCCCTGAAAAATTGCTTTTTGAAGAAATTGCTCATTTGCTGAAGAAGCAATTTTTAGTACGCGAAGACATTTCAGGCGATCAACGCTATACGCTTTCAAACGAGCGCTTGAAAACTCTGCTTTGTGACCAAATTTCGCATGTTCAAACGATTCAATATCATCAAGAAATTGCAGACGCCATTTTGACGTCCTATGCTCCACAACTCTATCCCTATTATGAATCACTCGCCTATCATTTCTCTCGTTCAAAAAACGTAGCGCACGCCATCGATTTTTGTTTACGTGCCGGAGATAAACTCAAAGCTCAATATGCCAATATGGAAGCACTCAATTTCTACAAACAAGCGCTTTCTTTGTTTAAGCAAAAAGAAGACCCCTACCCAGCACTTCGAGAAATGGCTCGTAAAATCAGTACTCAAGCCAGTGCGTATATTTATGAACAAATCGAAGTTCAATCGTCCGAATTTCCTGAAGCTAAAAAACAACTTGAAGTGGATTTATATCCGTTTTTATCCCGTATTTTGGGCGTTTCTGGCGAAAAAAAAATGGAAACCCTGAAAAAAATGGGTCAATTAAACGCCTTGTTAGGGAAATTCGATCAAGCGATTGATCTTTATAATTCTATCTTGACCGATGATGAACTCTATTTAGGGCCTGAAGAAAAGGCTCATATTCTTGGGAAAATAGGAAGTCTCCATGCTCAAAAAGGAGATATCTCTTTTGCGCTAAACTGTTTTGAACGAGTCGAAATGATTCTAAGCAGAATTGGAGTTTGTCGTGAAACCGCCATGTCCAAAGCGAATTTGGCCCAAGCATATCTCTCTAAAGGCGATTATGAACGCACGATTCAAATTGCGAAACAAGGACTCGACATTTTAAGAAATCTTCCGCACTCTCAACCGGAAGATTCCCAGCAATTTTACTCGATTCTGGGAATCGGTTATTTTCGGAAGGGAGACTATGTTTCTTCGCTCAAGTGTTTTAAACAAAACCTTGAACTCTCCCAAAAGGGAAATGATTCGTTTGTCAAATCCACTTCGTTTTTATATCTTGCCAATGTCTATCATAAACAAGCAGAATATGCTTCTGCGGAAGAATGTTATTCGCAAGCACTGACCTTGTTTAAAGAAATGGGCGCAACGAATCAATATGCCAAAACTTTGTTGGCTCTTGGGCGCCTCCATTTTGAGCAAGGACATTTGGAAAACGCATTAGGTTATCATCAAGATGGCTTAGAAATTGGGCGAGAGCTTCGAGATCCAATTTTAATTAATTCGGCGCTCAACAATCTGGGGCGCGGAGTTCTGGAAAAAGGCAAGTTAAAAGATTCCTTAGATTTTTTACAAAAAAGTCTGCATTTCCGCGAACAATCTGGCGATCAACAAGGACTTTCCAATTCTTTATTCAATATGGCTTGTTATCATCAACATTTATCGGATACGGGACGAGCCTTGAAATTTTTTTATCGTTCCTTGGAAATGAAAGAGAAGATCGGTGATGTTTTTGGAGAAGCGTTAACTCATTTAGCGATTGCCATGAGTTATCTCTCGTTGAATTTATTTGATAAGGCCCAAGAATTTTTGCATGGCCCCTTGAGCATTTCTTCCGAAAAAAATATGCCCTATATCAAAGCACAAACCCACTATGTGACGGGATGCTTTCATAAGAAAAAACAAGACTTTACCGCCGCAAAAAATGAATTTTTAGAAGCGTTAAAGCTACATCAAAAGATCCAAAACAACGCGGGGTTGTTGGCGACTCGACTCGCGCTCACTGAACTCCATTTAGATTTTGGGTATGAAAACGACGCGCGTCAATTTCTTTATGATGCGCTATCTCAAGGAAAAGAAATCCATCTTTTACGATATACCTCCCAAGGGTATATTTTGAAAGGTCGAATTTTATCTCTCAATTCAAACAAATGGGAAGAATCGGAAGAGCATTTGTTCCGAGGAATCCAACAAGCTAAAGAACTAAAAGATTTGGAAGTGGTTTGGCGCGCCCATTTTTATTTGGGAAAAATGTATCATCAGCGAAATCTCTTTAAACAGGCTGAAAATTGTTATAAAAATGCACTGGATGTCATTAAAGAGATTAATGAAAAACTTCCAGAAGAATTGAAAATCGAATATCTTAAAGATTTGGAAAAAAAGACATTGCGGGAAAAAATGATGGAACTGGAGACACAATTAGAATCAAGACTTCCTAGTCCCTAATCCAGTGCAAACGCAAATTAAGGGCGCATAGAATGCGCCCTGTTATCCTTGAGTACCACGAATATAAGAAGCGGTAATTTCCTGTTGAGGGTTTTCAAAGATTTGTTCACAAGCCCCCACTTCTAGCAAATATCCGGCACCATTTTGATACCAGAACAGAGCCACGCTATCTGCCATACGTTTGGCTTGAGCAAGGTTATGAGTGACAAGAATAATCGTATATTGACGTTTGAGCTTCAAGATAAATTCTTCGACGACCGCACTTGATAACGGATCGAGCGAACTACAAGGTTCATCTAAAAGAATAATTTCTGGCTTTAAAGAGAGGGCGCGCGCCAAGCAGAGGCGCTGTTGTTGTCCCCCGGATAAAGTCATCGCGGAAGCCTGAAGACGATCTTTGACTTCCTCAAATAATCCTACCGATTTCAACGCGACTTCTATTCGTTCGTCAAGCTCGTTTTGTCGTCGAACTCCGTGAGTTCGAAGCGGAAGTTCCAGATTTTTACGAATCGATACCGGAAATGGATTTGGTTTTTGGAAAATCATTCCAATCCGTTTGCGAAGGGCGATCAAGTTGATTCCCGGCCCATAAATATCCTGACCTTCTAAAAAAATATGTCCTGTGACCTTGCAACGAGGGATTAAGTCAATCAATCGATTCAAACAATACAGAAAGCTCGTTTTTCCACATCCAGAAGGTCCGACTACTGCGAGAACTTGGCCTTGTTGAATCGTTAACGAAATATTTTGGAACGCCGTTTTTTTGGGATACTGTAAACTAAGGGATTGAACCTGAATCAACGCGCTAATAAGCAGACTCCTTAAAATACTTTAGTCCCCACGAAAAACAAAGATGAATCAGTAGTAATAAAAAAATCAGCACCAATGCGGTTGCATACGCAGACGATTCTCCTCCGGGAACATTCATCGATAAATCATAAATGTGAACCGATAAAGAACGTCCCGAATCCCAGATTGATTCAGGAGTACGAAGCACATAACCACTCGTAAAAATTAACGCGGCGGTTTCAGATAAAGAACGACCCACTGACAACACAAATCCAGCGAAAATTCCAGGGAGAGCCAGCGGCAACAATAAATACAGCAGCGTTTCGGTTCGCGTTAATCCTAAAGCACTTGCAGATAAACGGTAGCTTTGAGGGATGAGTCGTAAAGAGGCCTCAACGGTACGAGCAAATAAAGGAAGGGACATACAGGCCAGCGTCAATCCTCCAGAAACCAAAGAAAATCCCATTCCGAGATAGACTCCAAAAAAAGCGTTTCCGAAAAGTCCAAAAACAATCGAAGGAACACTGGCTAAAAGATCAAGGCTAAAGCGAATCAGGGTTCCGATTCGAGAGTAAGGCGAGACAAATTCCGCAAGAAAAATAGCCGTTCCTAAACCTAACGGAACACAAGTTCCTAAACAAATCAATAAAATCCAGAAGGTAGAAAAAAGGACGCTATTGATTCCTCCAGAGCGTCCTGCGGATTCTGGGGATTGCGTTAAAAAGCTCCAAGAGAGTTTTTCCCATCCGTGTTGCACAATTTCCCCAAGAAGCAAAAGAAAGAGTAGCGAAAAGAAAATAGCCGTGAGCCAAACAAAAAGACTCAACAGGTTATCCAGCATTTCTTGAGAACGTCCTTGAATCATGCTCGTTTCCTTGAAGTTAAAACAAGAGACAGAAAGAGTAACAAAACGACCATTCCTAAAAGAAACAAACTTCCAAGAAATAATGAAGATCGATGAACGCCTAACGCATACGCCATTTCCAGAGCAATATTAGTCGTGAGTGTTCGGATCGGATCAAACAGACCGCGCGGAATTTGTACTAAATTACCACAAACCATTAATACTGCCATCGTTTCCCCAATAGCTCGGGTTCCGGCCAGTAAAATCGCGCTGATTAAAGGGGATCGAATCGAGGGATAAACCACACAACGCAACAGTCCGAGTCGAGATAATCCTAATGCAACAGAACCCTGAATGAGTTCTACAGGGATTTGTGTGAGTGCCATATCCAGCACAAGAACAATCGTGGGAAGAATCATCAGAGTAAGAATAAGAATTCCAGCCAGTAAACTGGGGCCCGGCGGATGAATTTTCTGAATCCAAGGAACCAAAACGGTGAGTCCCCAGAGTCCATAGATCACCGAAGGAATACCTCCAAATACTTCAATCATTCGTCGATAATAATAAGCGAGTTGAACCGGGGCATAATAATGGCAAAAAAGAGCAGAAAAAAGTCCTAAAGGGGTTGCGAGCAATACTGCTCCGAGAGTGGCCCAGAATGTTCCCAGAAGCATCGGAGTCAAATTATACTCTCCTTGCGTGGGATGCCATGAGGGATCCGACAAGGTGCGCCAGAGGCCGAGTTCTCTTAAGGCGAGCAACGATTCTATATTTAGGAAAAACAGAATAAAAACAATTAACGCAACAGAAACAGAGGCGAGGGTTCCAAAAAAGAGTAAAGAAAGGAGATCATTTTTGAATAGGAACAAAATAGTGAGCCTCAATGAGGGAATGAACCTGTGAGGAAGAACAATAATCGATAAACTCTTTTTTGAGATCGTGAGGAACTTCGACAGTAACCAAGTGAAGCGTTCGAGAGAGGGGAAATGTTTTATTTCGGATATTCGCAACCGAAGCCTCACTATTTCCTAAACGCAACAGTTTGATCGAACTTCCGTTCCGGGCTTCAAACTCTGCGGTTCCGATAGAAACATATCCAATCGAGTTGGCATTTCCAGCAACCGTTTTAATGCCTTGTTGATTATCACCAATAATCAACTGCGCCTGAATTTCTTTCGCTTCTAGCTTAAAGTGCTGAAGAAAGAGTTCCAAAGTCGAACGTCCTTCGGCTTTATGAACAAGGGTGCAAGGAGCATCCTGCCCCCCAAGCTCTTTCCAATTTTTGATATCTCCACGATAGAGAGAACGAATTTGAGCCTCGGTTAAAGAATTCAAAGGATTACTGTTGTGTACAATCATGGCAATTCCGTCCCGCGCGATGGGGTGCCATTTTAAATGAGTCTCACCTTCTTTGGGATCACGTGAGACCATCCCGATATCGGCTAATCCTTTTTGCACATCGGCAAGTCCGCGGGAAGAACCGCCTGTTTGTACATCAATACGTACTTGAGGATGTAGTTTTTCAAAGTGGCTTGCGATTTCAATCATCAGTGGCGCAATCGTACTTGATCCGGTAATCGTCAGTTTCTTCAAATACACTGAAGGTTGAAAAAAACCCCGGAATCTTAAGGCTCCAAGAAGGATACTCACAAAAATCAGTAATGCAACAATCCACTTTTTCATTGATTTCCTTAAAATTCTAAGAAAAAAACGCTTATCGTTTTGATGGAAACGAGAGTGAGCAACAGCCCAGTTGAATCGCATTATCTTCCGTTTGAGTCGCCGCGGTCAGTTGATACGCAATCGATTTTCCGTCTCGGATAGGCTCGACCAGTTTCATTTTACGCAACACTTGCAAATGATGTGATAGCAAGCTTTGCTCCACTTTGAGAATGCTCCCTAATTCATTCACGTATTTCGGGCCCTGCATCAGTGCTTGAACGACGGCAAGACGGGTAGGGTCGGCAAGTGCTTTCAGTTTTGTGGTACAGGAAATGGTTTGTCGTTTCATCATTGAACCCCAATTCATATGAATCAAATTTCATAACTTCTCCAATTATATTCTTCTCGGCTATTTTTTCAAGTTTCCGATCAAAAAAAAAGCCGAGAACTTTAAGAAAGCTCTCGGCCTCTTGAATGTAGGGGCAAAAACAGAGTAATTCGTGAATTACCCCTACAGAATGGGATTTTTAAACGGAAGGAGTGCGAAGAACACTGATCAGTGACCAAATCGCAAGAGCAATGGCAACAACTCCAAGAATTCCTTGAAAAGGAGCGACTTTGATCAGTTTTTCATTGAGTTTTGCGGCGGCGTCCTCTTTAAGAAAGGTTTTAATTAAACCAAAGCCTAGCAGAGCACCCAACACGATCATCAATACGGTTGAAATAAGAGCAATAACACTCACGCCAGTACCCATATTTGAAATGACTCCAACCAAAGCATAAAGTCCCCAAAATAAGCAGAGTACTCCGATAATACCTTGAAATGGGGCCAACTTTGCAATCAAATCTTTGGCATCTGGTTTCTTTGCGATAATTAAACCGGAAGATCCCAAAACTCCTGCAAGAAAGAGAATAATAATAGGTATCCAAAGCATGTAAAATATCCTTTCGATATTAAATAAATTTTTAAAGTATGAATATTCAGGCATTTTATCATATTTTACGATTTATTCAAGAGGTCCAATTTTCTGCGCTTAAATGGAGTTCAATTTGTCTTCCAGTTTTTTCAAATTTTCCAAATCCTGAAGCGATTGAATTTCTTTTGCCACAAAGTTTCCAGACGCGTCTTTCAAGATGACTTCCAGTTTTTCTTCGGCATTTTCTAATAATTGATAACAATGCTGAAGATATTGGATCCCTTTTTGGAACTGGAGCATCGAATCTTCGAGGGTGGTTTGTCCTCGTTCCAAATCGCGAGTAATGGCTTCAATTTTTTTTAAAGTTTCTTCAAAGCTCGAATTCGTTTCGTTCATAAATATCGCTCACTTGTACCGTTAGATACCCTTTGGATAAAAGAATCTGAAGCTCTTCTCCTTTTTTTACGTCTTTTGTTGAACGAACGATTTGTTGATTTTTTTTCGTTGTCAAAGAATACCCTCGACTCAATACTTTTAAAGGACTCAGCGAGTCGAGTTGTACTGTTTTTTCTTGAAGTTGATGCCTCAGCATTTCCAAACGCTGATTCATGATTTTCTCTAATTTCTCCTGCAAATAGCCCAATTCTTTTCGGCGCTGTTGCATTTTTTGTTGTGGATTTTGTGCGTGAAGACGGGTCGCTATAGATTGGTATTGATATTTTTTCGTCTGAAGGGTTTTTTGGAGGAGAAGCAAGAGCCGTAATTGATATTGTTCTAGCTGAAAGCGTAATTCTTTTTCCTCTGGCACACATTTAACACCCGCTTCGGTCGGAGTCAGTGCGCGCCCGTCCGCGACATAATCAGAAATGGTGACATCCGATTCGTGACCAATGGCCGAAAGGATAGGGATTTCTGAGGCAAAAATGGCGCGTGCCACACTTTCTTCATTGAATGCCTGAAGATCTTCTAAACTTCCGCCGCCGCGAGTCAATATAATCATCTCGACTTCTTTTCGACGATTTAATTCTTGCAAAGCAGTGATAATGCTCGCTGGCGCGTGTTTTCCTTGAACGAGTACAGGAAAAATAAGAATGGAAATACGTGCAAACCGTTTTTTGATCATCGTCCAGACATCCCAAATCGCGGCCCCTTCGGGCGAGGTTACAATGGCAATACGAGCCGGGAGTTGAGGAAACGGTTTTTTACGCAAAAATTCAAAAAGTCCTTCATTGGACAGTTTATTTTTGAGTTGCAGAAACGCTTGTCTTAATGCACCTTCTTGATCGAGAAGATACATCTGAAGGACATTTAGTTTGGCTTCTCCCTTTTTTTCATACACCATCACTGAACAGGATACAATGATTTGAAGACCTTCTTTAATTTCAAAGGGTAAAGCAGACGCCAAATTTTTCCAGACAATCGCCTGAATTTCAGCATCTGGATCTTTGAGCGTAAAATAAAGATGGCCACTACGAGCGCGAGAAAAATTGGAAACTTCGCCCTTCACCAAAAGCTGATGATTCCCGTCTTCTACGCGTCGTTTGATCCATCGAGTGACATGAAAAACCGAATACGGCTTCATTTTGGCAAGAAAAAATTCGGCGGGAAGCACAAGCTTTGCTCCTTCATCAGATTTCGAGTAAAGAAGCGAAAAATGAATTTAGGAGGATAAAAACAATCAACGATAGGTAGCAAATAGAAGTCACAATCCCAAAAAACTTTGAAGAAATTCCGGGTTGACTTAAAACAGCCGTAGAAAATCCTAAGGCGGGAAACGACAGAATGTTGAGCATAAAAAATTCTTCTGGAGTCAACTGGTCGCCCATAATACTCAAATAAAATAAAATACAGCCAAAGAATAAGAGAAAGACAATACAAATAGTTGCGTTTTCTGCTGATTTTTGCTCGTGATAGTAATGCTTATTTTTACTTCGAACGAATGTGGCCGTAAAAATAATCAGCCCAAAAACCAAACAAATAAGTAAAAATTTTAGCTTCACACTTTCAATTTTATTTTTTTTAACCAGTTGCCCTTCCGAAATTTCTTTTAAACCCGCTTCAATTAATTTTTTTGAGTTCTGGATAAATTGTTGCGTCGCTCCGGGAATATCTTGCTGATTATAGAGCACTTCCACCCAGGTCGCCTCCACTTCCAACAAGCGTTCCACATAAGTTTTTCCCAAATAAATAACGTCTCCGTTCAAAAAAAGGAGGTTTCTTCCCAAAGGAAACCAATCTTTTCCAGACGTCACTTTGGTGACTTCATGAATATTTTTTATATCACAAGCAACAATGATATAGGGAGAGAGTCCCGTAGCGCTTTGAAGCAAATTCAGTTCTTGAATTTTCTTGAGAACGTTTTTTTTGTAAGTATAAGAAGGAGGACGAACGGAGAGAAAACTTGGAGTGGCCGGACACACGAGTAGATTTTCTTTTAAAAAACCTTCAAAAACCAGATCTCGAAACTCTTCTGGATATTCTTTGGTTTTGTTCCAATAATTATGAAGACTCGTGCCAATCGACACAAGATGTTCGTGACAAACGAAAATATCTTCCGTATTTTGAGAGTTGATCTCACTCCAGAAAAAGAGAGGAATAAAAACTAGGAGAGCCATCTTTATTCGTTTCACAGGCCACCTCCCTAAATAACCTTTTTTCGACAAATACAATAATTTTGATTTTAAACTCTCGTTAAAACCAAATTCTACAGTTAAAGTTTATTTTCTGCTCTCTCTATTTTGCCGTTCTCCTCAAAAATAATCAATCTCTCTCCGCTAAGTTTATCAAAAAAAAGGGCATGCGGTTTGGTGTTCGGGTTCGGGAGTCAATAACTCCATAGAAATCTTTGAACATTCTGAACGAACATAAGGACAGCGTGTTCGAAAAGAGCATCCCGAAGGAGGGTTTAAGGGACTTGGAATTTCACCTGTTAAGACAATACGCGGTTTTTTTTCCGCTAAATTAAGTTTCGGAATCGCGCTTAAAAGAGCCTCCGTATAAGGATGTTTGGGACGCGAAAAAATTTGTTCCCGTTTCCCCGATTCCACAATCTTTCCTAAGTACATCACCAAAATACGATCCGAAATATGCTCAACGACACTCAAATCATGCGAAATAAAAAGAGTGGTTAAAGGAATTTCTCCTTGCTGTTGTAAATCCATCAATAAATTTAAGACTTGTGATTGAATCGAAACATCGAGGGCGCTGACGGGTTCATCACAAACCAAAAGTTTCGGACGTAAACACAAAGCCCGCGCGATTCCAATACGTTGACGTTGCCCTCCAGAAAATTGGTGAGGATAGCGATCAAAGTGTTCTGAGGACAATCCGACTTGGTTCATCAAGGACAACACTTTTTCACGAATTTCCGAGGGGGAAAATTTTGTATTTAACTGAAGCGGTTCTCCAATAATACGACCCACTTTCCAACGAGGATTAAGGGAAGAATACGGATTTTGGAAAACCATTTGTACTTGTTTCCAGTAAGCTTTTCGCTCAACTGCAGATAGAAAGGTGATATCTTTTTGCTGAAATAACATCTTTCCTGAAGTCACGGGTTCAATGTGTAAAATCAGTTTAGCAAGCGTTGATTTTCCACAACCGGATTCGCCAACGATACTTAATGTTTCTCCCGGGTACACTTCAAAGGAAATGTCATTCAGTGCCTGGAGTCCCAGGGAACGTTGAAAAACATTTTTTCGAATCGGATATATTTTTTTCAAGTGCTCTACCTTGAGCAGAGGTTCAACGAGCATCAAAACTCTCCTTGCGCTTTAAAGCAAGCGACTTGATGTCCAGGCGAGACTTCTTTTAAAAGGGGACGTTCTTGTTGACAATGGGGTTGAGCATACGGACATCGTGGCCAAAACGTACAACCCGAAGGAAGTTGGTAGAGGCTCGGTACTTTATCAGGAATACTATAAAGACGGCTCTTTTTGACCTGATTTTGGGAGGGTAACGACTTTAAGAGTCCTTCCGTATAAGGATGAAGCGGATGTTGAAATAACTGAGTCGCGCTCGTGGATTCAACAATTTGCCCGGTATACATCACTGCAACCAGATCCGCGATCTCTGAGACCACTCCCAAATCATGGGTAATAAAAAGCATGGCGGTTTTTTGCTGATTTTTCAAATCGTGCATCAGTGCTAAAATCTGAGATTGAATGGTGACATCCAGCGAAGTGGTAGGTTCATCCGCAATCAAAAGTCGAGGCTTACACGCCATCGCCATCGCGATCATCACCCGCTGGCGCATTCCTCCACTGAGTCGGAAAGGATACTCTTTCAACCTTGTCTCCGGGGAAGAAATCGCGACCGATTTTAAAATCTCAATGGCTCGCTCTTGGCTCTCCCGTTTATTTAATTTTTGATGCAAATTCAACACTTCCTGAATTTGAGCACCCACAGTATAGGCTGGATTTAAGGAGGTCATGGGATCTTGAAAGATCATGGAAATCTGGCTACCCCGAATTCCTTGCATTTGCTTTTCCGAAAACGTCAACAGATCGGTTCCTTCCAGAAAAATTTTCCCGGAGTCAATTTTGCCCGGCTTTTCGATCAATCGTAAAATCGAAAGAGCCGTCACGCTTTTGCCACTTCCAGATTCTCCGACAAGACATAACGTTTTTCCAGCGGGAAGCGAAAAAGAGATATCATTAACGGCTAAAACAGTTCCTTTCGCCGAAGTAAAGGAGGTCGTTAAATGTTCAACCTTTAATAACATATTAATCCTTTGCTTTCGGATCGAGTAAATCCATGAGTCCATCGCCAATGAGATTGAATCCTAGAACACTAAAAAAGATGGCCATTCCGGGAAAAACAATAATCCACGGAGCCCGATGTAAAAACTGGATCGAATCACACAGCATCGCGCCCCACTCTGGAGTCGGAGGCTGTGCTCCAAGTCCTAAAAAGCTTAACCCCGCGGCTTCCAGAATCGCTGAAGCAAATCCCATAGTCGCCTGAACAATAATAGGCCCCATACAATTAGGTAAAATGACAATAAACATTAATCTCACGGACGAAGAGCCACACAGACGAGAAGCAATCACATATTCTTTTTGTTTTTCTTGTAAAACGGAAGCGCGCACCAGTCGAATATAAAGTGGCAAATTCACAAGACCAATCGCGATCATCGTATTCTCTAAGCTAGGGCCAAGCATCGAAACAACCACAATCGCTAATAAAATCGCCGGAAGCGAAAGCAAAATGTTCACCATCAGCATAATGATCGCGTCTATCGTTCCTGCATAAAAGCCAGCGATACTTCCTAAAAAAATGCCCGTGCCGACTCCAATTCCCACGGAAATAAGGCCAATGAGAATAGAGATTCGCGCCCCATAAATAATACGACTGAGAAGATCTCGTCCGAAATCATCTGTTCCCAAAACATGGGGCCATTCGCCAGTATTCGACCAAATAGGAGGCAACAGCTTCTTTTCCAAATTTTGTTCAATCGGAGAGCGTGGCGCTAAAATAGGCGCAAACAAGGCCGACAAAAGTAAACACGCGATAATCCCAAATCCCAACACCGCCGATTTGTTTTTTGTAAAAGCGTGATACGTTTCATAAAGCCAAGAATCCTTGATTTCTTTGAGATCGAGAGCTTTTTTCATTGCCGTTTTTGGTTACCCTTCTAAGCGAATTTCAGGGTTGAGGAACGCATAAAGAATATCTACAAACAAATTAATTCCAATAAACAGCGTTGCGAGAATCAAGGTACAGCATTGAATGACTGGGAAATCACGCTGATAGACCGCATGAACCATCCATTTACCGATTCCGGGCCAGCTAAAAACGGTTTCTGTTAGAACCGCTCCGCCTAATAAACTTCCTACCATTACCCCAATCACCGTGACTACAGGGATCAAAGCGTTTTTCAAACTATGAATCACAATCACTCGCCAGCTTGAGCAACCCTTTGCTTTAGCCGTTTTAATATATTCTTTTTGCAACACTTCTCGCATACTCGCACGCGTCATTCGCGCGATAATGGACATAGGAATGGTCGCAAGTGCTATTCCGGGAAGGATGAGGTGAAGGATAGCATCCCAGAATGGCCGGAAATCAGTCGCCAGAAAATAATCTACCGGATAAAATCCTGTAACGGGCTGGATAGCTTCTGCGGGAGTCATACAAAGGGTATCAATCAGATAGAGACCCGTGATTTCTGGCACTTCGTAATGAAAGGAAATTCGCCCCGAAACCGGGAGCCATTCGAGTTGGACCGAAAAAATATAAATGAACACCAACCCTAGCCAGAAAACCGGCATAGAGACCCCGCTTAAGGCCCCAACCATACTAAAATAATCCCAAAAAGAATAGCGTTTAACGGCAGAAATAATTCCCGCAATGATTCCGAAAACGACCGCCAAGGTCATACTCACTACGGTGAGTTCAAGTGTTGCCGGGAATCGTTGTCGAAACTCAGTCCAGACGGGTTGTTTACTTTTAATAGATTTCCCAAAATCGCCCTGAAAAATATTGACTATAAAAATTCGATATTGTTCATATAAGGGTTTGTCGAGCCCCAGATCTTTTCGAATCGCCTCTACAGAGTCTTTACTGGCGCGTTCTCCAAGCATTATTAACGCGGGATCTCCGGGAGCCAGATGAACCATTGCGAATATCAATAAAGAAAGCCCAAGCAATGTGGGAACCGCATATCCTAAGCGTTTTAGTAGATAGATCCACATAAAAAAGCTCCTGGTTTATCCACCAAAAAAAGAAGTTCGTCCTCACCATAGTGCATAAAAAGCCAAGAGGCGAATGTGACTTTGTCCAATGAGCAATGAGTGAAGGCATTTTAACACAAAAATATCTTTTTCAGCGATAAAATAGCCTACGCGATCGTTTTTTTAGAAATTTTTTCTAAGCGATTCGGTTTGACTTCGTTCCGCTTATTTTCTAAATTTGAGAAAGCGCCTCTATTTATGAGAATTTTTTTTCGGAAATGAAAAGAATACATTTTCGAATTCTTGATTATTAAGCTGGAGAAAATTGCGCATGGATACTACAACCCTCATCATTGGCGTTATCACTGGAGCGATAGGATCGGGTTATTTTATCTACGGTAAAAAACAATCTGAATTTGTTCCCTTAATGGCTGGTCTCGGATTATGTTTTATTCCTTATATAGTAGGAAATATTCCACTCCTGATAATCCTCTGTCTTGCTTTAGTCGTTTTACCGTTCGTTCTAAAAAATTAGACAGTCGCCTTAGAACTTATTTTTTAGTGCAGTCTATGAAAATCCTAAAAAAAAGATATAATTCGGTTTTTAGCGCCTCTTGATCAACGAGGAGGATTCTCGTCGTTGCAATTCCAAAGAATAGTCTTCTTCTTACACTCTATTTAATTTTGTGACAAAAATGACAGAGAAAAAGGTCGTTTTAACCGCAAAGCAAATCTATAATTGTCCGCTCCATTTTACCCCCGGAGAGCAAATGATTTTAGAATTGCCGGGGGTTAGCAAAAATTCGGACAAAATCTGTGCTCATGTGATTCAAGCCTTTCTTCCCTCATTAATGGCTCAAGTCAAAACAGATCCTCCGAAACAAAATGTAACGATGACTTGTCCTTCCGAAAATAAAGTGGTTTGGGAAGTGACGATTCAGGAAAATTCGTCTTCAGAAAAAGAATTGAACACCGCCGCGCTTAAAAAAGAAAGCATCGTTGAACGTGATTTGCGCCGAATTCCTTTTTTTGGCTCGCTTCCTGACTATAAAATGGCGAAAATCGTGGAAAAACTTGTTCCCTATCGATGTGGACCCGAACAAGTGTTAGCGCGTCAACACGAAGAATACAAAGCTCTTTTCTTAATCGCAAATGGCGTAGTAGATATTCTTCAAAAAAATAAAAATGGGGAAGAAGTGATTCTGACTAAATTAACGCGACATGATTATTTTGGAGAGATGTCGTTGTTGATGAAAGAAATTTCCTCTGTCTCTATCCGCCCGGCGACCCCATTAACGGTTATTGTGCTCTCGAAAAAAGCGTTTAATGAAATTCTTCAAGAAGATCGGGCGCTTCATCGCCATTTTGAGCAATATAAAGGCGAACACCTTTTAAATAATCCTCCTAAAAAATGGTAATGCTCTCTCAGGCTTGCTTTAAACTGGATCGCGCATGCATCGTTTTTTTCTAGAACACTTGCCTGAGGCAGACACTGATGAACTGCTCCTTTCTCCAGAAGAATCCCATCATTGCTTGCAAGTCAAACGACTTTCATCCTCAGAAGAAATCATTCTTTTTGATGGGAAGGGCCGTTTTTGTTTTGCTCACTTTATTACCGTACGAAAAAAACAAGCGGTTTTTCAGCGGATAGGGCCAATTTTACAACAATCTCCAGCCCCGCAGGAGTTTCATCTGGCGGTCGCACCACCTAAAGGAGATTATTGGACTCTGCTCTTGCAAAAATCGACAGAATTAGGCGTTCACCGGATTACTCCGTTGATCTGCCAACGCTCTATCGTTCAGCCCCAAGAGCGTAAATCCCGTTGGAACCAGATTGTTTTAGAAGCTTGTAAGCAATGTGGACGAGCGGATTTGCCTCAACTTGAAGAGCCCGTATCCTTTGAAAACTTTTTAAAACAACAGTGCTCGGAACTCCTTTTACTGGCAAGTGCTCAGAAAGCTCCGTTATTACGATCGTATCTTCCTCCGCTTCAGAAATCAGCATCCATTTGTTTAATGATTGGACCTGAAGGTGGTTTTACGGAGCAAGAGATGGAGTCTGCAAAAGCGAAGCAAGCGCTCTTATTTCATGAACCGGGTTCGATTTTACGAGTAGAAACGGCCGGTATTGCTTTTTTGGCAATCTTGAGACACTTGCTTCAGGCTGAAAACGAAGGGCTTTGAGTTCGATTATTCCGTTAACATTTTCATCATTTGGCCCACTTGTGGTTCCACAGCAGATTTAGGATAATCTTTTAGAATACGATGGGAGACTTCCAAGGCTTTTGAATATTCTTCGAGTTGGAAATAGCACATCAACTGGTAAAAGAGGACCCAAGGGGCCTGTGCATCTTTCGGGTATTTTTCTATAAACAGGGACGATTTCTCAATCGCTGAATCTAGTTGATAACTTTTAAACGATAAATAAATAATCCGTGGTAAATAAAACGCTTCATAGGTGGGATAGGTATTTAGCAATCCCTGATACAGATCTAAGCTTCGTTGGAAATCTTGTTTTTGAAGATAAAACTCTGCCAACGCGGTAATCGCGTCATCACTATTGGGCTTTTTTTCGTTGCGCTTTTTGATAGAGTCTAGCTCTTGAGCTATTTTTTCCAAATAGATTTCAATATTTAATAGAGTGTCGAAAAAAGTTTTTTGATATTTTTCCTGTTGGTAGGTTTGAAAATTTAAAACTTTTATTGCTAATCCATCCGAAGTCAAAAAAATGGTGGCTGGAACGTTTTTAATATCCCAACGTTGGACTAAATCTCGCTGTCGTTCGATATCCACAATCACACAAACAAATTTGCGAGAAGCCGTAATCACTTCCTCTTTTTGCAGAGTTCCATTTTCGAATCGACGACAAAAGGGACACCAAGCCGCTGTAGCGAGGATAAATAAAGGTTTTTGTTCTTTTTGCGCTTTTTGTAAGCTTTCTTCAAAAGAGGTGCGTTCCCACTCGATTCCACCCGGATACTCTACCAATAATTTGTCCTCATTCGGTTGAGAAAAATCGACAAACACTTCAACGGAAGCCACAACTCCTTTTTCTTCTTTGGGTTGATCACTCACGAAAATTTCATACTTCCCGGCCCAAGATTCTCCGTCTTGTTTTTTTGGAGCAAAAAAAGTAATTCGATGATTTTCAAAAGTATTTGGAGAAAAACTACGGGTTCGATGCAGTACTTTCCGAGTCACATCCTGACCCTCTTTTTGGGCCCACCAATAAAAAGTATCCTTGAAATAAGTTTTGCCCAGAGAGTTTGTTGCCGTAATATGAAAATCGGCCCGTCCGTTCGGAGAAACTTGGGTTTGTTTGAATTGAAGACGGCTAAAGAAGATCTTGGCCACTCCTTGACCGACCTGAACGACGACTTTATTACTCTCGATTCCTTCGTGACTCACAAACCAAATTTCGACTTGATTCAGATCGGCTGTGTTTCCAATCTGGTAGTTTTTGTCAGAGAGGAGATTCACTCCGGAAGAAAAATGTAAGTTTCCTTGAGGTATCGATAGGGTTCCATCTTTTTCAAATTGGGCCCAACGCATTACGGGTGCATAGAGGAAACTTCCATAGGCGTGATAGGTATTCACATATTGAAAATAAATCTGTGGTTTTTCTAAAGGCAAATCAATCGGATTTAAAAAAGTTCGAGCCGATTTGTCGACAAGATTTTTAAAATAGGCTTGTTCCGTTTCATTTTTTTCGGCTTCCGCAATTTGGAGTAACAATCGATAAGCGTCTCCGTTCATCGGATGGGATTCATTTTCTTTAAGATTTTGGGCGAGTCTCTGCCGAGCCTCATCGAAATGGTTGTTAAGAATTTCTCGTTTGGCTTGCCAGAGTTGAATGAGTTTTGAAAGATCACGAGGATCTCTTGCCAGGTTCTGAACTGTTCCTGCTTTTAAACAAAAATCGAGATATGGGGCGGCTTGTGTCAGGAGTCCACAACGCATATAGAAATCGGCAAGATAAGCTTGAGGTGTACAATGAGTTGGAGCATTTTGATGGGCTTGAAAAAAATTAAACAGGGCCTCTGCATATTTTTCTTGATTAAAATAAAAGCGGCCTAAAGCAAGATAGGCTTTAACGGTTTGTGGGTAGTGATTGATTGATTTCAAAATCGCATATTGTGTTTGTTCGAGATCAACGCCAAGATTTAAAGATTCCAGCGCGGGTTCTAAAATTCGGTTGTTATCTTGAGCAAAAAATAGGTGGATAAAGAAAAAAAATCCTACACAAAGATTCTTTTTCATGAAATAACTCCTTCCAAACAGAGAGAAAAGCGTTACAATAACGTACAAATAGATTATATTTTTTAATCAGGTTAAGTTCTCTTACAAAACAATAGAGCGAGACAAAAGTTAAAGAAAACTTAGCAAATTTTTATCTGGATAGCAATTCAGATAAAGCCCAAATCCTTTTTATACCTTTTAATAATGTTAATGCGAAAGGAAGTATTACCACGTGACAGGGATCGAAATAAGGATTTTGGTAATTGATCCTGAGGCCAATAGTACCTTATTACTTTTAAAAACCTTAACCAGTTGGGGATATGCTGGGTATAGTGTCACCTCGGGTGAAGAAGCCTTAAAAACGATTTTGGAATACGAACCCAATCTTATTCTACTCTCCAATGAATTGATAGGACTGGGCGCAAAAATTGTCTTGCGTTGGGTCCGCACTCGATTTCCAAAACTTCCTGTTCTCGTGATGTCTCCAAATGCTGAAGTTAAAGAAGTGGTCGAGATGATGAAGGCGGGCGCAACAGATTATTTAGCAAAGCCAATGGATTTATCGGAACTCAAATCCACCATTGAAGCCTATCTTCGTGAAGCCGACAGTATGGAAATTCAAGGAAATCTGGAACTCCAATCCGTTTCGGAAATTTTTCAGATTTTTGAGCAATCCAAAAAATCGGGGGTTCTTAATATGTCGAGAGGGTTTCAACAAGGACATATTACGGTTTATCAGGGCCAAGTGATCGGTGGAAGTTTAGGAAAAATAGACGGATTAAAAGCTCTTTTGCGGATGATTTGCTGGCAACAAGGTTTTTTCAACTTTAGTGAACAGCCCGTACGAGAGAATCGTCAAATATCACAGAATACTGAAGAATTACTCTTTGAATCCATGCGTTATTTTGACGATATGAATACGCTCCTTCCGCAACTGCCTCCGTTAGATGTTCCCTTAAGTATTCACGTTCTTCCAGAAAATGAAATCACAGAGGAAGAACGACAATTATTGCAAAAGCATCGAAGGGGCCAGAGAATAACCCTCCAGCGTTTTATGGATGAAAGTCCTCTTGAGGATCGAGAAGTTTTAAAAATTTGTAAATCGCTACGTGAAAAGAACTGCATCAAGCTGGCGGCCGAAGGGCTTGGCTCAGAGACTGCTTATTTGACGATTCAACCCTTATTTACTGAGGAAGAAATGGAGTATTTAAATAAGCTTCATCAGTATCGAGGAATTGATTCTAAAGAATTCAAAATTTGCGTCTTTTCCACCTCAAAAAAAATGGCGGAAGACTTTTTGATCCGCATGAAATGTTATCTCTATGACGTTCCGGAGATGGATTATGCGCTTGAAGGCAAAGTTCGATTAAATGCGGATACCGCGCTCCTCTTTAAAGTCCTTTTTTTTACGGAATCCACTAAAGTATTATGGAAGAATTTTAATGAACAATGTTATGGTTTTATTTGTTTATTGGATTCTTTAGAGCCACCCCAAAAAAATTGGTTCCTCCAGAGCCGTGCTGTCCATATGAGTAATGTGCTGTTACCAGTTCTCTGTTTGGTCAATAATCAGCAACTTCAGTTGATGGCATCGATTACGGGTATCTTCCCGAAACATGTCACCTATCAAACTTTGAATACAGAGTTAGAGCATTATGTTCGGAAGATTTTCCTAGAAACCCAATATTAGAGGGGTAGCTAGACCAAGTAGTAGCCACAATGTTTACATTTTTTTGCCCCGGGACGAATTTTTTTCTTGCAATAGGGGCAAGGCACTTTGTCTTCATCGTCTCCGTCTTTTTCTTTTGATTTGGAAGAAGACGATCCAACCATTTTTAATCGAGACGAAGTGGTTCCTAACTTTGAAGTCGTCGGACTCAGACGCGCCGTTTTTGGTTTTTGAGGAGAAGGAGCGGCTTCTTCCGAAGGGGTCGCTTCCGTTTTTTCATTGGAAACCACATTCAATATAGTGCTACTCGAGGTATCCTCTTTTTTACGACGTCTTTCAACAGGAAAAGAACCGGTCGTCCGATTCGATTGAAGCTCTTGACGAATTTCACTACGACGCTCCTGTTTCAGGACATTTTCTGATTCTTCCGAAGTAATTAAACCTCTAGAGACCAGTTCTTCTAACAGTCTCACAATTTGAGGTTTATTTTGCATATAACTGCTTTTTTGGAGTTCCATAATCTCTTGAATTTGTCGCTCTGTTGCCAATTCTAAAGAGATCGCAATCTCCGAATAAATTTTATCCTGTTTGCGCCAATTCGTATAATTCAAGGATTTTAAAATCGTCTGCGACTGAATCGATTGAACATAAGATTTTTCCTCTAAAAGCGCTTGCACCGATTTAGGATAACCTGTTTCTTTCGCGAGTCGATACAGCTTAAAAATTTCATTGAGTTGGGTTTCCGTAATCAGGCGATTTTTGGTGGCTAATTTTCCGAAGAGTAAATCCGATTCTTCAATTTCTTCTTCGTTTTCGATTTCGCTTTTTAGATTAACTTTGATGGACGCTTCACTCTTTCGTTTTAAGAATTCACTGATCACTTCCATCATTTGGCTACGGTTCAAAAGGCTTCGTTCGAGCAAAATATCTTGCAAGCGAGGAATTTTAATTTCCCCACGAAGATAGATTCCTTTTTGTTCTTCCAAACATTCATCAATCGTTTCTAACGAAACAAGTTTTTTTTCAAAACAAATTTCAGCAAAAAGCTTATCATAACGGCGACTTTGCTCGTAGGCTTGCGCTCGATGAGCCTGTTGCAGTTGTGCCAAAGTCACATAGCTTTTGGAAATCATAATCTGACCCAAACTATTGAGACTTCCAACAGGCTCCAGCTTAGAAGCTTGTAGGCACTCTTCAAGTTGCGCTTCAGTCAGAAATTTATTTTTTACACAGATTTTGCCAATGTGAAGTTCAGATTCAGAATACATCCTGAATATCTTCCAAAAGAACAGAAATTTTTTAAAAAATGGAGAATACGGAATGGTGACGTTAAAATACTCAAAATCCGTTTTCGTGTCAATAGGAGTCTTTCCGTCCTTATTCCAAAACTTGGAGGAGCTTAATTTCAAAAACCAGAGTCGAATTCGCTGGAATTTTTGGACGAGCGGCAGCTCCATAACCTAACGCTGGCGGAATCACTAATTTTCGTTTCCCCCCCACTTTCATCCCCGGTAATCCTTGAAGCCAGCCTTGAATCACGCCTCCTCTTAAATTCACCTCAAAGGGTTTGTTTCGATCATAAGAAGAATCAAACGGAGTTCCATCACTAAGATATCCAGAATAGTGAACAATTCCCCGCCCTTTTGCTTTTAATTCGTCACCCTCGCCTATTTTCATCTCGATAAAACGAAGCCCACCGGGAAGAAGCACTTCTTTTGCATCCGAGCCTGATTTTTCGGAAGGAGTCTCTTTTTGAGAAGAATTGTTTTGAACGCTAGTCGGCGAACAGCCTAAAAGTAATCCACTCCAGAGCATCAATGCGATCCCAAAATTTTTTCTTTGTGTTCTGCCCATCATAAGGAAAATCCTCTCAAAAAATTCTTCTCTGTTCCCATATTGAGATTTGCGAGAAAATTAATAAAATAAAAGAAAATAGAGTCAGCCGTTTTTTAGGACTTTTTTTATTCTAATCATTTTAATGATTTCCACTATGATAGTCTACCATGCCTAAACTTTATATCCTTACAGGTACTTCTCTTGGTCAATGGATCACTTTTTCTGAAACCCCCTTTTATATTGGTCGTACCGTAGAAAATGAACTCGTTTGTCAAGAAGCTGGAGTCTCAAGAAAACACGCGGCTATCGAAAAAGAAGAGTCTGGTTACTATCTGAAAGATATGGACAGCAATAACGGAACGTTGGTGAACGGACAAAAAATTTCTCGTATTTTGTTAAATGAAGGCGATGAAATTAAAATTAGCTCCTTATCTTTAATTTTTGTCACGAACAACCCTTCTCAGGAACTCTTGAATAAAATTAATCAACTTCACGATAAAGAGAACAAGGGCCGAGCGGTCACGCGTAAACTATCCCCAAAAGAGATGGTTCCCAAAGAAGCATCCAGCCTATCCATTCAACAAACCAATCTGGTGCTTGAAATTGGAAATATCTTTACTAATTCTCAAGATCTCGAATCGATCTGCCACGAAGCGGTTAACCATATTTTATGCTCGTTTGCTCTTCACCGTTGTTTTTTGTTCCTCTGGGACGAAATTTCACGTGAATTAGAACCCTATATTTATCGCCCTGTTTCATTAAAAGCAAATCTGGAATCTTCTATTGAACGGGAACGGTTGAGTCAACTCGTTGTTCAAAAGAAAATTTCCTTAAAAAATTTCTCAGCCGGAGCCAATACTAATACTAATACTAATACTAATACCAATACCAATACTAAAGCGATGAGTTCTCTCCTGATCCCGATGATTGTCCAAGGAAATTTGGTGGGCGCCTTCCAATTTGATTTTCTCGATCAAGATTTTAAATTGTCGAGCGAAAATATCCCTTTTTTTAGAGGACTCACCAATCAATTTGCTTTAGGGATTTACTGTTACCAACAAACTCAAAGCCTTGTCACTGCTCAACAGCATACACAAAAACTTTCTAAATTTGTTTCTCCAGAAGTCTTAAAAAATATCTTGAAATCAGAAGAAGCCGATATGCAGGTTGAAAATACTCTCTGCACCATTTTGTTTTCAGATATTCAGGGCTTTACCTCGATGGCAGAACGTCTGTCCCCACGAAAATTAGCGAAACTCTTAAATGAATATTTTTCACAGATGGTGACGATTCTGTTCGCTCATAATGGTTCTCTCGATAAATTTATTGGCGATGCGATTATGGCCATTTTTGGAGCTCCGATCTCTAGAGAAGATGACGCTGATCGCGCTGTTGCCACCGCGATTGAAATGCAACAGGCGATTTATAAGATGAATCAAAAGCGGGTTCCAGAAGAACAGTTTAATGTCCGTATCGGAATCAATACCGGCTATTGTGTTGCCGGACGTATTGGCTCTTATCAACGAATGGAATACACTGTCTTGGGAGATACCGTAAATCTTGCGTCCCGTATTGAATCCAACGGGAAGCCAGGTCATATTATGATTGGAGAGGCCACACAAGCGATGTTGGGACCTACCTTTGAAGCCTTAGAATTAGAGCCGATTCGCGTGAAAAATAAAACGAATCCTATTCGTATTTTTGAAGTTAAATTCCCTCTCTCTTAAATCGACTCTATCCTCATTTAAACATATTGGAGCGAAGAATGTCGCGCTTGAACCGCTAATAACTCTAAAAGTATATCCAATTCTCGACGTGTCGGGAGAGATGCCGGACAAAGTGGAAGTCGATATTCTTCCTCAATTTTTCCTAAAGCCGCTAATGCATATTTGATAGGAATTGGATTCGATTCCAGAAACAAGGCGCGACACCACGGATAAAGTTCATAGTGATACTTCATCGCTTCTTCCCACTTTCCTTCCAGCGCCTCATGAACCAGAGATGACATCGCTTTGGGTAAGATATTCGCCACAACCGAAATAACGCCAATGGCTCCTAAAGAGATCATCGGTAAAGTCAACGAATCTTCTCCAGAAAGAATTTTTAGCGTTGTTTTCATACGGATTTCGGTGATTCGATTGAGATCGGTCGTCGCTTCCTTGATCGCGACTACATTTTTAAAGGTATTTAATCGTGTTAAGACCTCTAACGGAATGTTTTGGCTGGTACGGGCAGGAACATTGTAGAGAATGATCGAACATTTTACCTGACTCGTGATTGTTGCGTAATGTGCATATAGCCCTTCTGCGGATGGTTTATTGTAATAGGGCGAAACCAATAATAAGGCATCTACGCCCACTTCTTCCGCAAAAAGACTCAACTCAAGCGTTTCTCGGGTATTATTCGTTCCTGTTCCAGCAACGACTCCAATTCGATGAGCCACTCGTTCTACGGTAAAACGAAAGAGTTCCTGCTTTTCTTTCAAGGACAAAGTTGCTGATTCTCCAGTAGTTCCAGAAACCACAATCGCCGATGTGCCTTCTTCAATTTGCCATTCAATTAAACTCGCCAACGCAGGATAATCGATTTCACCGCCTTTAAAGGGAGTGACTAGGGCCACCATTGAACCTGAAAAAATCATAGAAATTCTCTTTTCTATCGTAAATAGGGATTGCTCCTACGTTCCTCCCCTATTGTAGTCGACGGGCCATGCCCGGGGACCACTTTGAAATCATCCGGGAGCGTGAGAAGTTTTGTCCGAATCGAATGAATAAGACACTCATGCGATACTCCCCATAGATCGGTTCGTCCGACCCCTTTCTTGAATAAAGTGTCGCCAGAAAAGAGAATTTCTTTTTTTTCGGAGGTGGCTCGAAAACAACAGCTTCCCGCGGTATGCCCCGGAGTATGAATCGTTAAGGTATTTTCGTTCCCAAAAGTAATTTGTTGGCCATCCTCAAGAAAGTGGTCAATCGGAAGCGGGTCCTCCATCTCGGCTCCAAAGAGTCGTCCTTGCGTTTTTAGTAAAAAATAAAGTTTTTCATCTCCAGAATGCAGATAAATCAAGGCACCCGTCTTTTCTTTCAAAATACGTGTTGCTCCAATATGATCCAAATGCGCATGCGTATGCAATAAGTGCGTTACTTTCAATTCGTAATGGTGAATGATTTCAAGAATTTTTTCCGAATCTCCACCCGGATCAATTACGATTGCTTCTTTCGTTGTTTCGCACGCTAAAATAGAGCAATTGCATCCTAACCAACCCACCGGAAACGTTTCTAAGAGCATAAACAAATTCCTTTTACCTCTAAAAATGGCTTTAATTTATTTTGAAGTGTAGGCCCCAAAATTCTGTATGGCGAGTTGTTCTAAAAAAGTTTCCGCTCCAATGGCCTGAATTCCAATCACATAAATTTTCGTTCGTTTATATTGATTGACTTGATGGATCGCAATCAGAATATCAGGAGGATTCACAATCGCACCCGCGGACGGAGCTCCGTCGGTCAGAAAAATAATCGTGTCGGCTTCGTTTGTTTCTAAGGCTTTCAGGAGCGAATCATGAATATTAGTGCCTCCATCGGGTTTTTGTCTTCCAATAAAGGTCAATGCGATAGATTTATTTCCAGGTGTTGCGGGCAATAGTGTTCTACTTAAAAGACGAAGATTGCTATCAAAAAAAATAATATTAAATCGAATTTTTTCGTTAAATCCTTTAATTTGTTTAATTAATTCTTTCTTCGCCACATCTAGGCGCGTAGAAGGCTGAAACTGATTCACTGTGACTGTTTCGCTGGATTCTCCTCGGTATTCCGCAAGCGCCGACATCGATCCGGACGTATCGACCACAAAAATCAGCCGATTCGAAAGTAGCGGTACTCCATAAAAAGAACCGTTAGCCGCTTGTGGAGTACTTAATTTCGGTCTTACAAATCGTCCCTGTTGCGTATTCCAGAAATTTTCCCATCGTTTGGGATCGGCCCCAAAATCCAGATGCGTAATCTGGGTTAAGGCTTCACGAATTTCGATACAGGGGCGACCCTTTTCTTTTTTGAATCGTTCAATTAAGGGAAGAACAGCCTCAAAACGCTCCATTTGTCCCAGTGCATAAGCGGTTGAAGAACGCACTTGCCAGACATTCGCGCTTAAGTAGGGCAGAATTTCGGGTAATGCGGCACTCGCCTCTAAGCGTCGAGACGGATCTTTCGCGATCTTAGCCAATTGATCTAAACTGTTTAAGATTTCTTCCGCAGAAGTTGATTTTAATTGCTTCAATAGTTTTTGGATCTCTGGTGTTGCAGAAGGCAGTGGCGCTTGCTCAGTCTGTTCAAGTTTTTCTGGTTTTTTTTGAACAGGAACTATCTTTTCTTGTTCAGGAATTTCTTTCGTTTCAGGAATTTCTTTTTCTATGAGGGGCATAACCGCTTCTATTTTTGGGTCCTCTTTTATGGGTATTTCTTGCTTAAGCGGTAGCTCTTCTTCCAAAACAACTGGGTCCATTGGAATGGCTTCAAAAAATTTTTCATTACTTTTTGGTGCTTCGCTTTGCGCCATTAAAGGAATCTCTTCGATTGGCGTTATATTCTCTGGATCCAAGCCTGATCCCATTTCTCGAATAAACGTTAATCCTTTGCTTTCCTCCGCTTGCGGTTCTTCAGCGGGTTTAGTTTCTTTTTTTTCTTTTTCGAGAGAAGCCAAATAGTTCAACGAATCTTCTGGATTAGGGGTAGGTGAAGGAAACAAGAAAAGTTGAAGGATTAAAGCAGAAACGCACAGAGTGAGCGCAATAAAGAATGTCTTTTGAGGCGTGCGAGGCAGAAAAAAGGGCTTAGCGGAGGTGGATGGAGGAAAAGGGGAAGAGCTATTGAACAGGAGTGGTTTGTCTTCAATTTCATAAAGAGGTTTTTGACAAATGGAACACTGTTCTTGAGCACTTGGAAGAACAGCACCACAAACACAAAGGATAGATAAGGATTCTGAACTTCCTTGTGAGGGAACATTTAAAGGCATTTTACAACGTGGACAATTGCCAGATCCTTTTTGTTGAGCATCTACGACAACACGTTTTCCACAAGAGCATTGAAATTTGAGTTTTACCCCAACACGAAATGATTTCATATCCACCCGTTTCCATTATTTCCAAAAAATTCGGTAGGAACATTTCGAGAAACCACAGAATTTACCCTCTTTTAGCTGATCATAAATGAAAAGACAAAAATTTTCCAAACAGTTCTTTAACAAAAATGGGACCCAAGAGAAAATCACAACAGTATGAAGACTTCTTGATCTTGAATTTGTCTCATTTCTTATTATTCTTCCATTTGATATGATCAACGTTTGGAAATTTTCTTGAACAGCCATCTCGGGGAAAACTCATCTATGAATCTCAAAATCAGAACAAAGTTGATTATCCTAGTCAGTTTATTTGTCCTTGGTTTTATCGGTTTCGGCTTTATTGCGATCAACACCATCGATATCGTCAAAGTCAATGGCGCTATCTATAAAAACATTATTCAAGGAAAAGACTTAATGGCAGATATTTTGCCACCTCCAGAATATATTATAGAAACCTACTTGAGCGCTATGCAATTACTTGGCGAAACGGATAAAACCAAAATAGAGGAAATGATTAAAACACTAAAGAGTTTAAAAAAAGACTATCAAGATCGTCATGACTATTGGATCAAAGAGCTTGAAGATAGTTCTATTAAAACAGCGTTGATCGTTGATTCCTACGAACCTGCTATTGATTTTTTTCATATTCTTGACCAAGAATTTTTGCCTGCGATTAATTCAGGAAATTATGAAAAAGCGAAAGAATTAGCGTATGGGAGCTTAAAAAGTAAATATCAAGAACACCGTTCGATGATCGACAAACTGGTCATAATGGCGAATAGCTGGTGTACAGAAAGTGAGACTGAAGCGGAATCGATTATTCAAGACAGAAATGTGGCGTTGGTTTCTTTAGGATTTACGATTATTGGGATCTGTTTCATTTTCGCTCTATTCTTAATTCAAAGTATCACGCGCCCTTTAATGCAAACCATTCATTTGGCCCAAAAGCTTTCTACAGGGGATCTCAGTGTAAAAATTGAAGTCGATCGAAAAGACGAAACGGGGCAACTGCTTTTTGCGATGAAAAATATGACTTCAAAACTCTATGAAAAAATGCATGACATTATGCAAAAATTGACGAATGCGTCCGCGACCCTATTAATTGCTTCCAAAGAATTATCTAAGGTTTCCTTCCAAACGGTTTCTTCTGCAAAAGAAATGAATACACAAACAGAATCCGTTGTCGTGGCATCCGATCGAATTAGTAAATATGTCGATAATGTCGCTCTGGCCGCTGAAAAATCGGGTTCTTCTGTTTCCAGTATCGCCAGTGTCACAGAAGAAATGTCCGTCATCTTTACTGATTTGGTACGTTCCTCTCGAAAGACCTTTGAAAATGTGAGAGCCGTCTCCGAATCCAGTTCAGATATTTCTGTAGGAATTATTCAGATCGCTAAATCTATTGAAGAAATGACCGCTTCCTTAAACGAAGTTGCTCAGAACACAGTTGCGGCGAACTCCATTTCACAAAATGCAAATCGGCGAACGGAGACAATTGATTTTAAAATGAAAGTCTTGTCTGACGCTTCTAGGCAAATTGGTAAAGTGGTGAAAGTCATTAAAGATATCGCAGATAAAACCAATATGTTAGCGTTAAACGCCACCATTGAAGCCGCAGGTGCCGGAGAAGCTGGAAAAGGATTTGCCGTAGTCGCGGGTGAAGTCAAAGAACTTGCCAATCAATCAGCTGAGGCGGCCGAAGAAATTACCCATCAAATAGAACAGATTCAAAGAAGTACCCATGAAGCGGTTTCGGAAATTCGAGAAGTCAGCAAGATCATTAACAGTATCGCAGAAGCAAATCAAGTGATTGCCTCGGCTGTAGAAGAACAAACGTCCAGTGCTAATAAAATTTCAAAAACAATCGCTCAAAATGCCAATACCATCAAAAATATTGCTGGAAATGCAAATGAATCCTCAAACCTTGTTAATTCTAGCGTGAGAACCATTGAAGAAACCTCAAAAACGGTTCAAGAGGTGACAGAACATATCCAAAATTTGGTTAATGCTATCAATAATGTTGCAAAATCTGCCGGAGAGTCTTCCGTAGAAGTTAAAAAAATCTTAAAAAATATTCATAGTATCAGTATTTCCTCTAAAAATACTTCCGCTGGAGCGACCCAAACTAGCGCTTCTGCTGAGGAATTGGCTCAAATCGCCATCGCGCTCTCAGAAATTGTGAAGCAATTCAAACTGTCTTGAGAATTTAACATAAGGGCTATTTTTATGTCGAGAAAAATTCTTGTCATTGGAGGCGCAGGTTTTATCGGGATTAACACTTGCCATCATTTCCTGAATTGTGGCGATTCCGTTATTCTTCTAGATAATATGAGCCGAAAAGGAACTGATATTAATCTAGAAATGTTAAAAAAACATGAACGCGCTTCCTCACACCTTCAAATCATCGTTGCAGATATTCGCAAAGATAAAGAAATCTTGTCGAAAGTGGTTCAACAGGTTGATGCTGTATTTCATCTTGCGGCACAAGTTGCAGTCACCACCTCCATTGTGAATCCACAAGAAGATTTTGAAATTAATGTGGTAGGGACCTTTAATGTCCTAGAAGCGGTAAGGCAATCTCCCAATAAGCCCCATTTGGTCTATGCCTCAACGAATAAAGTGTATGGCGGATTAGAACAGGTCACGGTAATTGAAAAAAGTGTGCGTTATGATTTTGAAAACCGGCCCGAAGGCATTGACGAAACCGAACCCTTAGATTTTCATTCGCCTTATGGCTGTAGTAAGGGTGCCGCCGATCAATATATTCATGATTATCATCGTATCTATGGCTTGAAAACCACGGTGCTAAGACAATCCTGTATTTATGGTCGAAATCAGTTTGGAATCGAGGATCAAGGATGGGTCGCTTGGTTTGTCATTGCTCATCTTTTGGGCCGTCCAATCACGATCTATGGAAACGGGAAACAAGTTCGCGATTTGTTATTTGTGGACGATCTGGTTGAACTCTATGATTTGATCATCAAAAATCCAGAAAAAAGTTCCGGAGCGATTTTTAATGTGGGCGGTGGCCTCTCAAATTCAATTTCTTTGCTCGAACTCCTTCGAAATCTCGATCAACTCTTTTTTTTCCATTATGACCCTTCCTATGCAGACTGGCGATCGGGAGATCAACCCGTCTATATTAGTAACAATAAAAAACTCCAGAACATTTTAGGCTGGACTCCGAAAACCAATGTTCAAAAAGGATTACAAGTTCTCGTACGTTGGACACAAAGTCATCAGGAGACGATCCAGAAATTGTTCTCGAAATCCTAAACCTCCTAAAAAAAATTTTTGAAAACTATTTTAATTCGGGGAAATTTATGTCAGAAAACGAGTTAGTGATTTATGGCGATGAGGGAGAAGGCGGCGGACAAGTGTTGCGGACCTCTCTGACCTTAAGTGCCATTACAGGGAAACCCTTCCAACTCCTTCGTATTCGAGGGAAACGTCCTAATCCTGGACTTCAAAAACAACATCTCACTTGTGTCATCAGTACTGCGCAAATGTGTTCCGCTCAGGTGACCGGTGACCAATTGAAATCTTCAGAAATTCGATTTGTTCCCGGAAAGATCCTCGGAGGTGATTTCCAGTACGACTTGCAAGGCGCCGGCTCAACGATGTTAGTCGCTCAAACGGTTCTCCCTATTCTTGCCTTCGCTCCAAAACCCTCTAGTGTCACGTTATTAGGTGGAACTCATAATGATATGGCACCTCCTTTTGATTTTGTCGTACAAACCCTCTTTCCTTGGACAAAGAAAATGGGCTTTGGTTTTGAATTAGATCTGGAACGATATGGTTTTTACCCTAGAGGGGGCGGTAAAATCGTGGCCCGAATTCAACCCTATACCGGACAAGGAAAATTGATTCAGATTTTGGATCGTGGAAAATTTTTAAAGCTCCAGGCACGGATTTTAAGCGCTCATCAATCGGCCACTCTTATTGAAGAAGAAACGAAGGAGCTTTCTCGAAAATTTCAAATCGATCCGTCCCAGATTCGCATAGAGACTATCTCTAATACAGGCGGTCCCGGCAATGTTCTTAGTGTTGAAGCGTTATACGAAAATGGGAGCCAAATGTTTACCTCTTTTTGTCCAAAAGAAGGTTCTCCTCGAGAATGGGTTCACTCCATTCTTTCCGAGTATCATCATATTCAGAAAACATCCGCGCTTGTAGAAGAATATCTGAGCGATCAACTCTTATTATATATGGCACTAAAGCGAGGCGGGTGCTTTTTTACGACCAATCCGCTCTCCCTTCATACCACAACCAATATAACGATTATCGAAAGATTTTTACCTGTAAAATTTAGTACCGAAACAACCGAGCAAGGAACCCTCATCAAGCTAGAACCAAAAGAATAAAGCCGGACCTTGATTTATTTAATAGAGGATTTCATAAATTTTGACAGGTTTCGTTTTATTTTTGGCCAAGATTGGGTCCAATTCTTTTGTTTTAAACTGATTTTTAACCAACCGATACGTCTCTTCGCTCATATAGATTTTTCCCGGAGGCGTATTCGATTCAATTCGGGAAGCGGTATTGACAGAGTCGCCCAGAACCGTATATTCCATCCTCTGCGGAGAGCCCACTAAACCCGCAACACAAGGACCCGTATTCACTCCAATACGAATATGAAATTGGGTCTCTTCTGGACGCTGTTTGTTCATTTCAATGACCGCTTTTTGCATATCAATCGCGGTTTTAATCGCTCTCGACGCGTCATCTTCGGCTGCTCTCTGGATGGGAGCTCCAAATACGGCCATCACCGAATCTCCAATAAATTTATCGAGAGTTCCATTAAACCGAAAAACGACATCCGCCATCAAAGTAAAATATTCGTTCATCAGACCTGCAATATCCATGGGTGGTAGTTTTTCTGAAAGTGCGGTGAATCCTTTTACATCCGAAAAAAGAATCGTACAAACCTTATTCTCCATTTCCATATTGGCGCGTTCTCCTTTTTGAAACAAAGATTCCACGACCTCTGGAGAATGGAAACGGGAGAGCGTATCTCGAAAACTTTTTTCGCGTAAATATTGATCATCGAGTTGTTTTGAATGAATACTAACTGCAATTTGACGGGAAACCGCGACAAAAAGATCCATATCAGACGGATCAAAGGCATTCACGAGTTTGAGCGAATCTAATTGGATAATCCCAAGAAACTTGTCTTTGAAAATCAAAGGGGTCAGCATCGCGGAGCGAATATTTGAGAGATGAATACTTTCGGAAGAGCCAAAACGTTGATCAAGCGCCGCATCTTTCGTTAATACTGATACTTTTTTGTCTAACACTTCTTTCAAAAGCGTAAAACTCACAGACAAATCGGATAATGAAAAAAATGGCTTCTCTACTTTAGGCTTCGGTCGCTGGGTTTCTACAAGGAGTTCTTCATTCGTTTCATCAAAAGTGAAAATAAAACCACGATCCGCAGGGAAGATTTCCATTAAAAGATCCAGAATTCGATCCAAGAGCGTTGTAAACGGCATTGGTTGAATAAGGACATCGGATATTTTGAAAAGAATGGCATATTTTGCGATGAGATCATGGTCGTCCGAACGAGTTCCCTGTTCTTCTTTGGGTTTTTGGAGACTCTGATTCGAAATTCCTTTTTTATCACGAATATATCCCAAAGCTTGTTGGTCTGCGGATCGCGCAAAATCTAGATCGGCCAATGAAAAAAAAAGGGTATTGGAAGGAATCGCTTCGCGAGGTTGCTGGGATGTTTTAGAAAGCGGAATTCCTTGTTTACTTTTAATTAAAAATTCTGAAGGGATATAGTGGTTGTCCAAAAAAAAGAAAAATTTGGTGTAACCTATTTTGATTTCATCTCCGTTGCGAAGACCCATTTCTACTATTTTTTTGCCGTTCACAAACGTTCCGTTCACGCTTCCCAGATCTTTTAAATAATAAAGACCCCCACGATTTTCAATTTGGGCGTGACGACGAGAAATATCGACATCATTTAAAACCAGTGTATTTTTTTCGCTTCTTCCAACCGTAATGAGGGGATGCTCAAGAATAAAATCTCTTCCGGGTTCAGGCCCATTAATTTGATGAATTTTTGCCACAAATGCTCATTCAATTTGAAGAAAACAACAGCGTTACAAGCTAAATGATGATAGGAATTCCTTTTAAGAATGTCAAGAAACAGAATGCGTCTAAACCTCTCCGTTCCTTGTAATTTGGGGCTATTTATTGACCTGCCAAAGTTTTTGGAGTTTTGGACAAGAGCGTGGTTCGTTCAAAGAGTTTATCCAAAATCTTTTTAGCGAGCGGGCCACAAATTTCTCCTCCATGTCCAGCATATTCCGCGAGAATCACCAGTGCGTATTCCGGGTTATTTTGAGGAGCGTAACCGGCTAACCAGGCGTGAGGCGGTTTTCCTTTTTTCGTATCGGCTGTTCCTGTTTTTGCCGCAAAACCATATTTTTGTAATCCGTACCGTTGTGCGGTTCCCTGACTTCCTTCGACGACTAAGCGCATTCCTTCTCGTACTCGTTTCAAGGTTTCAGGATGGCAGAGTGGCTCTTCATTCCGATAGGATTTTCCGACTTGATGGACCAAATGCGGTTGAACCAGATATCCTCCGTTTCCAATCGCGCAAATAAGGCGAGCGATTTGTAACGGGGTGACCTCTACTTTTTGGCCAATCGCGCATAATCTTGTTTCTCCAACGGTCCATGCTTTTTCTTCTTTAGATCGCTTCTGAAACGTTTTTTTCTTCCATTCCGGAGTCGGAATTAAGCCACGAGATTCGTGATCTACTTCCACTTTTGTTTTTTGTCCAAAACCAAATTTCTTGGCCCAAAAAGCCAATTTATCGATGCCTAATTGTTCTCCATAATGATAAAAGAAAATATTACAGCTTCGCTCAATGGCTTGTTCAAGTGTCACCCCTCCGTGTCCCCCATGCCGCGAGGCCCAGACATGACAACGAAATGATTTAGGATTGAAGAGATAGCCTTTACAATGAACCTCCGCGGAGGGAGTGGAAAGTACGTTTTCTTCCAAAATAGCAATCGCGGTTAAAAGCTTGAACACGGAACCGGGGTTGGGAATAATACGATTTTGGATACAACGATTCAGCAAAGGCGAATTGGGATCATTTACTAACTCTTCATACTGAGTTGAAAATTCGGATAAAGAATAACGGGGGCGGGAAGCCATTGTCAAAATCTGGCCATCGTCTACGCGCATAATCACACAAGCAAATAAGCCGGGACCGTCTCCAGTAGAGGCGTCCAGAACGGATTCAGTCCAGGCTTGTAGTTCTAAATCAATAGTGAGGGAGACATTTTGATTGGGGGTCAGAATATCTTCAAAAAGAATCTTTCGTTGAAGCGATTCTTTGTTAAATTCCGTGAGCCGAAGTCCGCGGGGACCTCGAAGTTGTTCTTCGTAGCAACGCTCAATTCCAGTGCGTCCAATGGGGTCAATGGGGAGATAGCCATAAAATTTTTTCTCCTCATATTCTTCTCGGTTCAGAAGCCCCATCGTTCCTAATAAATGGGGAGCCACATTCGGATGGGTATAAATCCGACGCGACATTGCTTGGATCTGTATACCGGGAATATGAGCCATTCTTAATCGACATGCAAGATCATAGGAAAGATTAGGAATAAGAAGATAATACTTGTTTTTGATTTCCGAGGAGGCCCATTTTTTTAAAAGCTGTGTTGTTTTAGGGTTTTCTGTTTTCCAACTTTCGACGCTTTCTTCCCAAGCTTTTTTTCCAATTTTTTGAACCAATTCTTTAAGGGAATGCGTTTTATATTGCCTATTTAGCGAAGGAAGCAATTTTTCCGCCACTTTATCCGTGAGCAGATCCCATTCATCCTGGACGTATTGTAATTGAAGGTCTTCCCACTTTTTATGGATCTCTTGAGACGAAAGCTCTAACCATTCGGCCAGAACAGTAAGATCTTTGATTTCATTGGGCCGAACTTCTAAATCGTAAGCGGCGGAAGATCGAGCCAAAATATTTCCCTCTCGATCCTGAATACTTCCTCGAAGTAAAGCGACTGTAGACTGCCGCAAGGTCGCCATCAGTGCGTTTCGTTCATACAGATCCTGGCTCCAGATTTGAATCTGAAATAATCTGAAGAGAACTAAAGTTAAGGCCACTAGATAAAATAGCAGAAGAAAGCGTAAATTGCGATAACGAAACATAGGCCCTCCGAAGTGAATGTTAACGTCGTAAAGAGACGGCGCGCCGTTTTCCTGAAGAAAACCATTTGGAGGAAAAATCGAGTAACAACAGGATCGGAAAACTGAAGAAGAGTGTCAGTAGGGTACGCAAAATTAAAGTCGTTCCTATATGGGCAGGAATCATAAAATTGTGATATCGTAATAGCGCCAAATTTCCAAAATAAGTTCCAAAGCTAACGGCTCCGGCCCAAATCACTTGAACATAGCCTATTTCGTGATACATAAATTTTTTGAGGCAAACACAGAGATAACTAAAAAAAAGATATAAGGTGGCTTGGGTTCCAAAAGGAGCTAAACTAAAACAATCTAGAAACAACCCCATGATAAAACTAATACTATAACATTGATTTTTCGAATAACGAAACGCGAAAAAAACAACCGCGGGCGCTAAATAATCGGGAGCAAAACACCCAAACCATGGGATTCCCGCATAGAATTGGAACCGAAGTAAAAGGCAACAAATGACAACAGGGCCGATCATTCTGGAGTCTCTTCTAATTGTTTTAATTTTTGTTGGGTGGCTATAAGTAAAGATCGCGAAAGTTTTTGTTCTTTTGCAACAAGCGCGTGTCGTTCTACTGCCTTTTTATAGCATTTTTCCAGACGTAATTTTTTTTGGACGGATAGAAACCAATCCCCTAGCTGAAGTAATTGTTTTGGAGATAAGCGGGTTTCGGGTTCGATTTCGTCCAGATCTGCGAGATAACAATCTTCGAGTCGTTTGACACGATCCTCTTCATTGAGCCCGTTCCAGTATTGTTCTAGTTGTTGGAATAATTCCAAACAAACACTCTTTCGTACCCAAACAAATACCTGTTCTAGTTGACTTAAATCCACAAAAGGGATCACTTCTAAGTCCTGAAAAAGTACTTGGTCTGCGGTTTGACTTGTCTTGAGTTTCCCAATCAATAACCCTTTTCCCCAAGGACTTCGCATCGAGGTCACAACCGTTTCTTCTCCTTGAAGTTTGAGGTCCATCGGGAGCCATTCAATTTTTAATTGCGTCCCATCTCCCTTTAGAATTCCTTGATCCAGAGACGGAGCGTTTTCCTTTTCTGAAAGAAGCATAATACGGACTTCAGAGGAGGAATCATGAAGGAGCCTTACCCGTGAGCGATGTTTTCCGACTTCTACAATTTCACCTACAAAGGCTTCTCCTTTAAAGACAGGAGATCCTTTTCGGATTCCCTCGAGCTTTCCTTTATTGATGTAAAGAGAGCGGTGGTAAGGAGAAATATCATAATGAAGAACATCCGCAAGCAATAGGGGTTCGGTCGGAAGAGAATAGGCTCTTTTGAATGCTTCCATTTGTTGGAGATTTTCTTGAAGTTGATGAATCTCTAACTGTTGTTTTCGGGTGAGGAGACGCAACGCGAGCAGTTCCTCTTTTTCGTCGATTGTCACAATAGCTTCTAAAGACGAAGGGATTGTTAGATTGGGCCGGATCAGGAGGATAGAAAAAAAAGAACTCATCTGGCTTTTCCATTCTGAATAATCGCGTGGAGCCGCGACAAAAAAAAACAAACATAAGAAAAGCCAGAAAAAGATAAAACTTTCTTTAAGATACCGCATGGTTAATCATCTTCATTCGTACATTCAATAATTTGATGGAGGAGATCAATATGTTCCAAAATTTGGAACGTTCCACGTGCAACGGCCGTTAATGGATCTTCAGCCACACGTACGGGTAAACCAATTTCCCGACTAATGAGTTGATCCACCCCTCTCAGCAAGGCCCCCCCCCCGGCTATAACTAAGCCTTGCTCCATCAAGTCTGAGGCAAGCTCTGGCGAGGTTCGTTCTAGAACGGATCGAATGGTATCTAAAATTTGTTCAATTGGTTTTCGTAAGGCTTCACGAATTTCATCCGAATGAACAATCACGCGGCGAGGCAATCCCGCTTGTAAATCGCGACCCGCGACTTCCATCGTGGCTTCATCCGTTCCATCAGAATAAGCGGAGCCAATCGTAATTTTGATACGTTCTGCGGTTTGGTCTCCGATCATCAAATTATAGATGGATCGCATATATTGAACAATGGCGTCATCAAATTGATCGCCTGCGATTCGGATGCTTTCAGCCACGACCATTCCCGCAAGAGAAAGAACCGCCACTTCTGTCGTCCCCCCCCCAATATCGACAATCATACTTCCAACCGCTTCTGTGACTGGAAGGCCAACTCCAATTCCTGAAGCCATCGGTTCAGGAACCAGAAAAACTTTTCGAGCTCCAGCACGTTCCGCTGAATTGATAACCGCTTGACGTTCGACTTCGGTGATCCCGGAAGGAACTGCGATAATACAGCGTGGTTTCACTCTAAAATGTCTTCGTCCCTGCGATTTCTTTATAAAATAACTCAGCATACATTCAGTGACTTCGAAATCGGCAATCACTCCATTTCTTAGTGGACGAATCGCTTCAATACTTCCATGAGTTTTTCCCAACATTTCTTTTGCCGCATTTCCAACAGCCAGCCCGTTGAGCAAGACTTTATTGGTACCTTTTTTGACGGCAACGACAGAAGGTTCCGCAATCACAATTCCTTGTCCGCGAACGCAAACGAGTGTATTCGCGGTCCCCAAATCGATCCCCAAATCAAGCGAACACATATTCAATAAATTATTTAACAAACCCATGACAAGTTTCCTCTGATGGAAATAAAACAAAACTCAGCAAATTAAATTCGTTATCGGTAAACGGAGACAAAAAATTCACTGAAATTTTTTTGGTGGAGAGCAATTTTAGGGGTTCAAACGAAGACTTTTCTTATAATTCATTGATTTTACGTTGAGTTACATGAAAAATATAAAACAGTGGACATTTTGCTTATCTTATTATATTCAAATGATTTATAATATTTCTTGCTACAATACAAAATAGGCTCCCTCGTTCAACAAAATACGAAAATTTATTTATGAATGAATCCGATCCGGAACAAGCGACAGAAGTCAATCCAAAACAACCCACCGCCATTTTTGCTAGTTCCTCTTCTGAAGAAAATAAAAAAGAAGAGCGCTATGAAGTCTTGAAAGTATTAGGCGAAGGAGGAATGGGAATTGTCCAACTGGTGAAGGATAAGATTCTCAACCGTGAAGTCGCTCAAAAAACCATCAAAGATATTCTTTTTTCTCCGGTAGACTCTGTTTCTGAAAAAAAGAAGTTATGGCGATTCCGTCGGGAAGCAGAAATAACGGGGAAATTAGAACATCCTAATATTGTTCCTTTATACGATTTTGAGGAAAATAAAGGAGAAATCCGCTTTACAATGAGGAAAGTCGAAGGAGAAACATTTCGAGCGATTCTCCAAAAAAAGCGAGATCCTCAAAATTATTTTGAGGAAGATCAACTCCTTTCTATTTTGTTGAAAATCTGTGAAGCAGTTGCGTATGCTCATTCAAGGGGCATTATTCATCGGGATCTAAAACCAGAAAATATTATGGTTGGACAATTCGGCGAAGTGTATGTGATGGATTGGGGGATTGCTAAACAGCAAGATCAAGAGCTTTCTCAAGAACAGGAAGCTTTTTTATGTATTTTGCCTCAAAATCTTCAGAATCTATCCTCCCAAAAAAATGCTCTTGGAGTGGCGACCCCCAAAAAAACAACTGAAAAAACATCTCTAGCAGAAAGTCAAAACGAGACGAAATATCATACGCTAGGGGGATTAGGAACACCGGGTTATATGCCTCCTGAACAGATTAAAGATGCGGCCTCTGTGACTTTTCAGTCGGATATCTATGCGTTAGGACAAATTTTAAAAGAATGCTATACCCGACTTTCTCCTCTGGACGAATTTCGGTTGGAATTGAATCAAATTAGCACACCTAAATTTCCTCAATCCAAAGCACCCCGCCGAAACTCTTTAGAAGAAAAGATTCCAGAAGATATTTACGCGATCCTGAAGAAAGCCAAATCGAAAAAAAAAGAAGATCGCTATAAAAATGTATCGCAATTTATGGAAGAAATTCGACGTTATCAAAAACATGAATGGATTCAAGCCAGAAAGCTCAAAGTTAAAGATATTTTGGACGTCCTCAGAAAATGGATCAAAAGACATCCTCAAGGAGTCCTTTTTGGGGGGTTAGTTTTCTTATTTCTTGTTGCATTTCAAAGTGTTTTCTATTATCAAAAGAAACAACAATTGGATCACGCTCTACAGATGTCCTATAATCTGCATCTTAAAGGACAGCGTATTTTAATCCAAAATAAAACCTTACAAGCGGAGAAAGTGGGCTATTTACTCAAAGCTTTTAATCTTATTAATGAGGTTCTAGTTCTGAATCAGGAAAAGGATATTCAACGAAAAACGTGGAACATTGGACAAGATTTGGTGGAGTTGAGTTGCGAAAGTAACGATTTCCAGCTTGCACTTTTTGTCGTGGATTCTTTAGCAAAATTAAATGCCATTGATCTTCAAGAAAAAATAGCATTAAAAAATAAAACACTCTATGAACGAGATAAACTGGAACAGCAACATCTTAAAGACTTAAAAACATTTAAACAAAAATATCTCGAAGAAAAAATAAATTTAAATGAGTCGGAAGAAATTTTGATCGCGATCTCTAAAATGCAAGAAAAAGCGGTTTTTAACGAATTGATCAAAGAGGTTGAAGAAGGAGTCCGATATTTTTTGAAACATTCAACGATCGATAAAGATTACTCTTCTTACTATACAATCATTGTAAGGTCCCTAGGTTATTTGGAATACCCTGAATCGTGTGGGACACTTTTTGAAGGCTTAAAAAATCTAGCGGAAAAAGAAAGCAATACGAATCCTTCTTTTGATCATCAAACATTGATGGCAGAAATAACCAAATCACTCGCGAATTTGGATGCCAATGAAGAAATTTCGACCTTTATTGGAGATTTACGTACCACTAAATTTAGTAGGGGCCTTTATTTTGATCTTTCAAAAGAGTCTTACAAAAAATTAGTCTCCACAACAGTTAAATATTATTCGGAACAAATTAAAAACGATCCTCAAAATTTGATACAAATACAACCGACCGAAGGGACTCATTATAACTATCGCGCAATGACTAAACAGTATCTGAAAAAAAATAAACTAGCCCTTCAAGATTTAGACAACGCGGTTCAATTAGATCCTAAAAATGCAGATTTTTATACGAATTATAAGGATGTTCAAAACTATCAAAATACAATCGAAAACTATACAAAAGTGATTGAATTAAATCCGAAAGATAATCAACTTTACGCATTAAGAGGGGAAATACAAATTTTATTAAAAAACTATGAAAATGCGATTGAAGATTATACAAAAGCGATTGATCTCGATCCTAAAAACGCGGATTACTATAATAATAGAAGTTTTGCAAAACAATATCTTCAAGATTTTCAAGGGGCTATCGAAGATTTAAATCGGGCCATTCAATTAAATCCAGAGAATCCTGATTATGATAATAACCGCGCCGAAGCGGAAATAAAACTTTTACAAAAATTGGAAAAAAAATAAACAGATCGATTAAGAATAAATGAGAAGTGCAGTTCCTTCAGGCAAATATCGAGCGACTTGTTGAATCACATCTCCTTTTAAGGCGTGCCATAAAGCGCCTCGTTGCGTGGCTCCAAGAATTAACCAATCGGCTCCATGAGTGGCAGAAAGATCAAGAATGGCTTCCGCGATGTCCGAGGTGTTCACATAAAGAAATTGAAAAGGAACTCCTTCTTGTTCAACAATGGTTTGTGCTTCTTTAAAAAGAGTTTGCGCTTCCAAATCATGATTAATATCTGAAATTCCTGCGGATCCCATAGGCTTTCCTGCAAGATGACGTACAAACAAAATTAATAATAGAGCTTGTCGAAATTTAGCTTGTTCTATAGCGAAACGAAGCAATTTTATATTTCCACGAGTGGCTACCATCACTTGCGTTTTAGGGGTATAAGCTCCTTGAATACGAGAAATAAATTGTTCGGTAGGAAGCAGAGTGGATTTGGCGACAGGGGTTACTTTTAGCGACGAAAATCGTTCAAAGAGCCATTTGTGGTGATGAGTAACCCATCGGACTGCCAATCCTGTGGCTACGATACTGATTGCAAAAAACAGAGCCCACGGTTTTTCCCAAGCAATCGTTAACCATGCAAGCAACATAAATATCGCTAACGCCAACATTCCTGAACGTTCCCAAGATTTCATATTTAATTTTGAATTGGTAGAGCAGGTTCCTAGATTGATCGTAATAGCACCCACCACTCCAATCGCATAAAGATCGGCCAGATGCGCCACGTCGGGCACTAAAATGACGATCACCATCGGAAGCAAAACCGCGAGGACTAACGGAACCATTGGCATTCCCCAATGGTTCAGCCCTCCAAAAATAGCAGGAAGTTCGCGGTCTCGAGACATCATATATTGAATTCCAGACAAATCCATAATAGAGGTGTTCACCGCGGATAAGAGCAAAAAAGCAAAGACTACCGAAGTGACCATCGCGAAGAGTGGCCCAATATGATACTCGGCTAAAAGGCGAAGCATATCATCCCGATGCGCCGTATAGGCGTTCGCGGGATTGCCATCGCCCAAAACCTCTAAAGGAGTCGCTTGTATCGCCAAAGTCAGAATCAGATTAAGAAGAATAATTTCTATCATCACTGGAATAATCGAGCGTCGAGAGGTTTTCTCTACAGGTTCCACCATAATCCCAGTCATATTGGCGACCGCTTCTACTCCCGATATCGCGAGAATAATATAAGTGAACTGTACCCACCAATGAAAAGGATTTCCTGCAGGTGCTTCTATATGAACGCTTTGGAATGGAGGAAATGCGTCAACCGCGATCAATAAGGTTAAGGTCACTGTTAAGAGAGCGATCACTAAGGCGAGTGTTCCGGAAAGCTTAGGACCAAAGTAGTTCACCATCCCAATAAAAAGAATGCATCCGGCCGCCCAGAGATGAGGATGAGGGACTGAAACATAATGAAAAGCGTCTAGCGCAGAAATCGCCGCCGTCACAATATAATCGGCACATAATAATAAGCCTCCAATCATTCCTAAAATAGGAGAACGCTCACGAGCGGATGAATAGACTCCACCGCCATCTGGATATAGTCTGCAAATGATTTGATAGGCCCATCCGACTCCTAATAGGAGTCCAGACATTGCCAACATAAACCAAAGAGAGGCGTGCTTGGTATAAAAAAAACAGAGTCCCAAAACGTAAAGGCGACTCGTTCCCCAATCTCCGAATAACATAGGACCAGCGTGATACCAATGTAATTCGCGTGGACGATTTCCTTGAATGAGCATCTTGGATACTCCTGAGTAAAGAGGTTATCTTTGGCTTCGAATCCTGTTGCATTTCTAAATTCGTATGGACTCGCTCTAAGAGCGTTCATTATTCGTTGGAAGCCATTTTAAAAATCATGTTCTCTGTCATTTCGATGAGGCTTTATGCCGAAGAGAAATCGGAAGTGTCGCTAAAAACCTTAAGATTTCTCGCGGTCGCTTCGAAATGACAAAAAAGAAAAATCCGAATTCTTCTGTTTTTAAAATGGCTTCTTATTCATTATTCTGTGGCTTATATTTCAGAATCGTATTGGTGATGAAGTTTTTCATATAATACATTTCTCGAACAGAGCCAATTTGGCGAGAATTCAGTGAAATAATTTTATGATCGGAGATGATTTTAATTTCTTTAAAATTCGAGGGAGTTTCATCCATTGTTATATCTTCAATCTGGCTTAAAATAATCTCTTCTCGAGCAAGAGTAAATCCCCAAACTTTCGTAATATAACGTAAACTTCGGCTATCCATTTCCAATAAGGTTTGTTTTCCAAAAAAGTAAATGGCTCCAAGTATAGAAGCCAGACCCAAGAGAACAAAAGGAATCAAATAAAGGTAGAAATATTGGCTCTCTGGATCAGAAGAATGAACAATCGCAGAATAAAGAGCAAAGCTGATCCCAAGAAGGATAGCGCCCATGAAAAGGAGATATCCGCCAGTTTGTCGTTGGAATGGGTTGTAATCGATCAATTTAGAGCATCCGATATCTTCCACAATTTTAAGGGAGAGGTTCAAATCGGTTGGGAGTGGCATCTGTTTGAGATTATTAAAGGCCGGTTCATCGAGGTCGCCAAGTGCTCGAAGATGATCTTGCCCCGTAACCGAGGCATCGAGAAGTGGAACGCGAATTTGTTTAGAAAGCAGTTCGCATAATTGTCGAGATTTTTGTAAATCGGAACCTTCATATAAGCAGACACGTTTGTTTTCTTGAGTCAATAATGAAACCGGATAAAAAAGCGTATTGCCCAAAGTATATTTTTTAAATTCCGTTTTCTGAATCTGGGAAAACGGAAGTGTGAGTTTTAGTTTGCGATTGAGAAAGAAGGTCAAATCATGAGAGACCGTAGAAACCAAAATCGACTGACTCAAACGGGTCGCTAGGTAGCTTGAAAAGAAACAAACCACAGAAAACCCGCCAAAGAGCATTGTCATGAAGAAAAAAACAAGGTCCGTTTGTTGTTTTACAAAAAAAAGAAGAATCGGAGGAAACAAACAAGCGACGCCTAAGAGAATAAAAATAAAGCTAACCGTTTGTTGGCTAGAGAAAATTTTCAAGGTACTTTCATTGGAATCATTATATTGGTTCCCAACAAAACGGCGATCTTCTAGCAGAAGGAGATATGAATTATAATCACTCATTGCCCAATTCCTAAAATTTGTTCAATCTTGTTTAAACGTATTCGCATTTCTTGGACGGTACGCTCATGGAAATTCTTTTGTTTTTCTAGTTCTTCTTGTAGGAGTTGCATTTGATTCAGAAGTTCTACATTTTGTTCGCCTAAATCTTTGGTTTTTTCTTCAAATCCGTTAATACGACCCGAGAGCGTCCGAATTTCTAATTCTTGAGTCTCAATTTGAGATTTCAGGTTATTTCGTAATTCATGAAGTTCTGTAATCGCTTGCTTATTTTGCTGGATATCAAGTTGTTGTTGATCCAGTTTAGCTTTGATTTCGTCCAAACGATTTTTTTGAGATTCCAGATCGTTTTTTGTTGTATCTATTTTTGTGGCAGTTTGTTGAAGATCTTCCTTAAGATTCTGGATCGATGTTTTTTGTTCCTTCATTTCTTCTTGCGTTTTTTCTAGATTCTGATCTTGGTGATTGATTCGAGTCTCTTGAAGTTCAATCTCTTGCTGGTGTTTTTCTAGATTCTCATCGTGGCGATTGATTCGAGTTCGTTGAAGTTCAATTTCATGTTGGTGCTTTTGAATATCCGTTTCATGTTGCTCAAGACGTTCTTTTTGTTGCTGAGTGATCCCTTTTTGATCCTGCAACTCTTCTTTAACAAACGTTTTTTGTTGGTCTAGTTGTTGGGTATATTGTTTCTGATATTCTTGGTTTTTTTGAGATTGAGCTGTCAAAAAATAGGAGACTACCACTAAAACAGCAATTCCTAAAAATATTCCGAAAAACGGAAAGGGAGAATTTTTTTGGTCTTCCAAGGGTAATGTTTCTTTTTTATCTTCATATTCGGACATAACGATCCTCTTTAATTTAAACAAAAAAAATTTAATCGTTTGACGAAAAACTTTATTGATCTTTCATTTTGGTAAACCATTGTTGGAGACTTTTAGCGGCTGGTTTTTGGCGCAAATTATATCCGTTATCGGTTGGTCCTCCTTCTCCCCACCAATGATAGGCATAAAGACCACGAAAACAAGGAATTTTTTCCCAAACTTCAAAGAGGACTTCAAAACATAACTCTTGTTCTGCGAGATCGACTAATTCCGATAAAAAATAGTTCCAAGGTTTTGAGGCACAACCATTTTGGGAGGCATAACCAATTTCCATAAAAACCAGCGGTTTTTTATACTTTTCTGCCCATTGAACCAGTTTGGTCAAAAATCGTTGCCAGCCTTCGGTGAGTTGTTCTTTTTTAGGATTAAGGTTTTTTGTTAATTCATAATAACCGGATACTCCAAGAAAATCAAGCTCTCCAGCAAAAGTAACCTCGTCGTAATGATCCCAGTTTGCCGAATAAGTCAAGGTGCCAGAGTAGATACTCCGGATCGATTGAATCAAAGTTTTCCAACGATCAGTAAAGATTTCTGTGGTTGCGAGTTCACTTCCAATGGATAAAACAGAAGCTTGACAACGGATCGCTAAATGAGCGTAATGAAGTAAAAAGCAAGAATAGGAATCCCACCATTCGTCCCAATCTGTTGGAGCCAGATTTCCTCTCCATTCGGCGTCACTTTTAGGATAAGCCAGAAAAATAACAGGGAGCAAAGTCACTTTTAGTCCTAAATTTTTTGATTTTAGAGCCAACGCTTCCACGACGGAATCGGAAGGAGTGATCCCAAAAGCGGATATAATCTGATTCGATTTCTGATCATTCATATAACAACGGATCAAAAACGAGACGTGGCTCGCGTTCAGATTCTGAATTTCTTTGAGATATTCCGTATAATCTGCCTTTGAATTTCCATACAGCGGAAGAACAACACCCCGATGGAATTCAGAAAGAGATTCTTCTCCCTGAAGAAACCCGATTCCTATAATTCCGAGGATAAAAAAAAATGTTTTATTCATAAATACTTATAAAATAGTAAGTTAAAGGTTTTAAAATTTTCGTTCAAAACGAGGATTTCCTCTGAGATAATTTTTTTAAAAACTGTTAGAAAAAAAAGAGTCTTTCCATTATAATATCTTCTGTGTGAGATCAAAACGAACGGATTTTGTGAGATCCTGTTTTCTTCTTCGATTATCCTCTTCAATAAGAAATTTCTCGATAAGGAGTCGAACCATGCAGTTTTGGGCGACGCTTGCCATTTTTATGTCTCTTCTCCTCTCTGGTTGTGGCGGACACAAAGGAACCCGAACCGACAAAGACTACCGAACCGATTCGGATGTGGGTAGTGGGGGTAACTTTAATATGGGAGAGAGTGTTTATAAAATTGTGCGAAAAAATGTAAGCCAATCTCCTTCGCACCCTGTTGAGAAAGTAGAAGTACTCGAATCGAAGCGAGTCGACTTTGTGGCTTCGGTGAATGGTGTTTTTACCGAAGAAATTCATTCGGGTCTAAAACCAACCCTCAAAACTTCCATTGAATTAATTAAAGACGACACACTTCCCGCAGTCACAGAAGATATGAAGGCCATTTTGGATTCACTTCTGAATGATGACCTCACTTTAGACGCGATGTCTCGTCTCGCACGATCTAAACGAGGACTTTTTTCTTTATCAAATCCCAATGCGATGGCCCTGATTGCGCGCCTGACCCATTATCCTGAAATTGAAGACGTCTATAAAGCAATCTCCCATATTGTCGAAGAAAACGAATCAGTCGTCGAAGAAACCTTACGTTTTATCTCTGAATTTTTAAAAGAAATTGAAGATGAATCCGAAGAAGAAACGCTCAATCCTCACCAAACTCATTTTTGCGATGTCTTACTCAATCAAATAGAACTCAAACCGGGAGCCGAGTTAGGACTTCCTGAATATGAGGTTCGTATTGATATTCAGGGAAATCCAGTAGTGAGCCGAGATCCCACCACACAAAAACTTTATAATCCCTTTATCGATTCAGACGACGATGGCCTTCCTGACACGAACGCGGAAGGAAAATGTATTGATATGAATGGGCATACGATTGAAATTGCTGTTTTTGGAACGGAAGGATCCCGCGATGAATTTGGACGAGCTTTAGCCGAGAACGGCGCGCTTTTGTTCGAATATTTTGATGTGAAACGCACCTTTTTGGCGCTTCTGTTACAATTAGCCGGATCGTCCTTAAAAGACGGAATGATCGATCATATTCTAGCCATTGCCAACGGGATTCTAGGGGAACGTGTCCTGAACGATCATCAGACTCCAGATTCCTCAGACGATTATCAAGGTTTTTCTTATACGGATAATCCTCCGTTAGATCTAATTTATGGTTATTTAGAACTCTATAAATACGAACATTCTCCAAAAACACTGAAAGCGCTTGCTAATTTATTTAAAGAAAAACCGGAACACGGAGAACGCGTTCTTGTCGCAATGGGCAAGCTTTTACGTATTATTCGAGATCCCCAATTTAAACAAAATATTCAGACACTTCATGATCAAGTCGAAGGCCAAACGAATCTCTTTGACGAAATTCTTCCCCTGCTAGATCAAATGTTTCAAACCCCTAGTCATGGTGGAGAATCCACAGCCCGTATTCTTTTCCGAACCTTTAATGAACGAATTCAAGAATTACGCGGTTTGCCGAAAGCCTATGGCAAAATGTTTCGTTATTCCAACGTAGGAGAACAAATCACTACAGAAGAGAGTGGAGAAGCCAGTGCTTATGAACGCTTAACCCACATCATCTGGGAATCCGATCAATGTAACGCTCCACTCATCGGCAACCTCGCAGAATTTTATGTCTCGGTGCTGGCGGGTCCCGTTAATCTTTTAGGAGTTCAGGTTCCGTTTACGATCGATAACATTAACGCGATCATTGAAATCCCATTTATTCGCAAATTTTTATGTCCAGCCATTCACGATGAAAATGTACTAGGACTCCTCGATTTAAGACGATCTGGGGGCGTGGAGGCTCTGGTTCCGTTAGCTCAAACCCTAGTTCCGATGGGGGAAACACGGTTGTTGATTGAAATGCATAATATTATGCATGAACATTATGATCTGATTCGTCCCAACGAAAAATTATTTGCGGAAATCTTTGATTCCGGAGCCATCGAGGCCCTCTTTGATGTGATTAACATTATGTCGGAAGTGGAAGTGCCCGGAACTCAAGAATTGGTTGCGGATGTACTCGTTGATTCCATTGCGAATCTGGTTCGAAAAAACGATGAACTTCGAGATCGTTTAGGACGACCGGTTCCGACTTTGTTACATTTGCTCCTGAATCCGATGCGCGAACTTGAAAATCGTGCGGAAGCGGCCGGTCTGGATTCTCATCTTGAGGCTTTATTTTATTCGATTACGGATTATTTGATCCTCACAGAAATCGATGACAAGGGAACGATTAGCCCGGAAGACGATGAAGAAGTCCTTGTCTATAAGTCACTTGTTCCCGTCGTTAGCCAAACACTGGAAGTGTTGGCGAATCAATTAAGCGATGATCCTCAACAACGTCGGAATGACCTGACTCAACAACAACTCGACTTTGAAGAATTTATGACGGGCCGTGGGTTGCCTGCGCTAATTGATTTCCTCAATGTAGTCAATAATAGCTCGGTAAAACAAGATATTCTGGATGCCATCATCAACCTCTTAACCCCTCACAAAGATCGAGCAGATGATATCTTTGGAGCCGTGACCAAAATCATCTCACGAGAGATTCAGTTCTTTTCCGTTTCCGATCAAAATGCGCTGAATCAAATGCTCCGGTTCGCAGGAAATATTCTTGATCCCGTTAAAGGCTATATGATCAATATGATTAAGGGTTATAAGCGTCTGATTGTGCGAGATGAAGGCTCCATCGCGTTGTCTTTGATCCGAAACTTGTTCTATCAAGGAGAGCAAGGCGATCTCGAATCTCCGGCACAAGTTTTTATCGGTTTGTTTGAAAAAATGAGCGAAATTGATGGAAAAGATATGGCTCGTCCTACTAAAGAAGATATGCGTGAGACAGTTCAAAGTATTCAAAACTTCTTAAAAGATAAGAAAAATGGGATGGAAATGATTTTCAACACCATCAAGAAAAAACATGGAGTGAAATAAGTTTTGATTCTTTAAAAAGGCCTTTTTTTCATGTTGAAACTCTATCTTCTCAATCCTACGGTGGATACTAAAGATCCCGTTTTGCGCTCCGAACGATGTCAGGCGATTGCGAAGAAAGGGGTTTCCCTGTGGCCTCCGATTGCTCTGGCCTACGTCGCCGCTGTCTTACGCGACGCGGGCTTTCATCAACTTTCTTTACGAGACGCAATGTCGGATCAACTCTCCCATCCCCAGATGATTCAAGAGGTTGTTACGGTCGCGCCCGATTTAGTGATCGTTCAGAGTACCACGCCAACAGTTCGTTCCGATTTGAAATTTGTAACCGAAGTCAAACGAAAAAATCCGCAGATTCACTTCGCGTTTTTTGGGATTCATCCGACCGCCGAAGGGAATTCTTTGGTTGAGGCTGGCGTTGATTTCGCCCTTCAGGGAGAACCGGAATATACTTTGCGCGAGTTACTGCAAAATTTCAGATCTCCTGAAACTTGGCTCTCTATCCGTGGATTACGGTTTAAGCATCAAGGCAATGTTGTATTTACAGGAGAACGCGCCACGATTCAGAACCTAGATGAACTGCCTCATCCAGCGCGTGATTTGATTGACCCGATGCAGTATCGACTTCCAGATACTGGAAAGCCGTTTACCCTCATTAAAATATCGCGGGGCTGTCCGTATCTCTGCACTTTTTGTACGGTCCAGAGTTATTATGGTGCGAAATTGCGTCATCGCTCTCCGGAAAATATTGTGTCGGAAATCCGGGAAGTCCTCAAAAATACTCCGATCCGCGATTTTCTATTTCATTCAGATACGTTTAATATGTATCCACAAATGGTCCATGAACTCTGTGATCGGATCTTAGAACTCCCTGAGCCGATCCGTTGGGTCGCCAATTCACGAGTAGATTTGTTAAATTTATCGCTACTGCAAAAAATGAAACAAGCGGGTTGTACGTTGTTAAGTTTGGGCGTTGAATCTGGAGATCAGCGAGTACTCGATCTGGCGAAAAAAGGGATCACGCTTGAAGAATCGGCACAAGCTGTACAATGGATTCGGCAAGCCGGACTGCGTTCTTTAGCTTATTTTATTTTAGGATTGCCCGGAGAAACGAAGGAATCTTTAGAGAGAACCATTCAATTCGCTCGCCAGTTAAATCCGGATTATGCTCAATTTTTTACGGCGACCCCTTTTCCGGGGACCACATTTCATCAAATGTTACGAGAACAAGGATGGGCACCCGACCCCAAGTTTGACGGATATTTTAACAATGCGCATGAAGGAATTGTGGATTTGGAATCGGTGACTCGTGACGATATTACACGGGCCTTGAAACGGGCGCATCGTGTATTTTATTTCCGGCCCAGCAAAATTCTTCCAGAACTTAAAAGTATTCTTCACCCTAAAACATTTTTACGCAAGTTAAAACTTTTTTCAGAATTGATGAAATAATGAAAGTATTCTTGCTGAATCCGCCGACCTACACTCGTGAACAATTTATTCGCGAAGGACGATGCCAACAACGCTTGGCTTCTTTTCAATATGTGATGACGCCCATTACGCTTCCGTCCATTGCGGCCCTATTGAGACAAAAAGGACACGCCGTTTATTTGCATGACGCGATGGCCCTTAATACCACGGTATCCGAAGTGTTAGAGCAAATTCAAAAAGAGCAACCCCAACTCTTGATCGCGGTTTCTTCAACGGTAACCTTGCAAAATGATCAGCACATTCTGAGTGATATCAAAAAAGCGTTTCCTGAAATTTTTCTAGCTATTTCGAGTACACACGCGACTTCGCTTCCACATGAAGTTTTGCAGGACTGCGCGTGCGACGCGATTATTCGAAACGAACCTGAAATGACCGCTCTACAACTTGCAAACGCGTTAGAACAAAAAACACCTTTGAGCGAAGTGGCGGGACTCACCTTTCGGCAGAAGACACAAATTATTGAAAATGTCGCGCGTCCTTACTTAGACAATCTAGACGAACTTCCTTTTCCGGCGCGTGATTTATTACCCCTCGATCGCTATCGTCTTCCGACATTGAATGAACCCTATACGTTATTGATTCCCTCTCGCGGATGTCCTTATCTTTGCACTTTCTGCACGGCTCATCAATATTACGGGCGAAAAATACGTCTACGAAGTCCGCAAAACGTCGCAGACGAGATGGAAGAAATTTTCTCTGTCCATCACATTCGCCAAGTTCATATGTGGTCCGACACCTTTACCATTTCACGAAAATTTGTCTGGCAATTTTGTGAAGAAATGATTCAGCGTCAACTTCCGATGGAGTGGATGTGCAACGCACGCGTCGATACGGTAGATTCGGAACTTCTTAAAAAAATGAAACAAGCGGGTTGTACCGGAGTGGCTTATGGAGTCGAATCTGGGGTACAAGAAATTTTGGATCGCTGTAAAAAAGATATCACTCTAGAGCAAATTCAAAAAGCGTTTCGGGCCACAAACGAAGCGGGAATTGATAGTTTGGCTCATGTGATTTTCGGGCTTCCGGGCGAAACTGAAAAAACATTACGACAAACACTCAAATTCGTACTGGGCTTAGATCCGACGTATGCACAATTTTATTGCGCGATTCCCTTTCCAGGAACCGAGCTTCGTGACGAAGCGTTAAAACAGGGCTGGATTACGGATTTTGATTGGTCTCAACATGAAATCAATAAAGCAGTCCTGGAAACTCCTGATTTATCGAGTCAACAACTGTTGCGTTGGAAACGAAGAGCCTATCAACGTTTCTATTTCCGACCCAAATATCTTTTCCGACAAGTCAATCGCTACTTGCGTTCTCCGACGGAACTTCTGACCAAATCGAAGCAATTTGTTTTTTTTATGAAAGACTGGGCAAGAACATAGTATGCTATCGAATGAGGCTGTTGCGTTAAAATTTCTTGTGGCAAGCCTCTGGCTGATCTGTTTTTTAGAGGCACAACCCGAAGGAAAAGATCTTCTGGCTTTCCGAGTTTTGTTAAATCAACCTCAATGGTCGGATCAGATTTCTGTTCAAGCACAACAACTCGGAAAACCCGCCCAACTCGCCCTCAGAGAACACGCCTTAAAAAACTCCGGAGTGATTCGTTCTCGTTGTTTAAAAATACTAGTGCAATCCTTTCCTCTCGAAATCGAGAGCGAACAGTTTCAATTCTTCTTAAAACTGGATGAGGACGCTCAAGTTTTTTATCTGGAACAGCTAACTAAAAAGCCTGAATTCGAGAGATTTCAATGGGAACTTTTGGAACAGTATACGTTACTGCCAAAGCCTTTTTTATTCCTGTTGAGCCAAATGGCTTTTACCGAAAACGCAACAGAAGCCTCCCGATATCTCTTCCGCTTCCAGCGCATTTTCCAAGAGAGTCAAAACCCGGTGACTCGTCTGGAGTCGTCTCTATTCTTAACGTTACAAGCAAGTCCATATGGTCTAGATTATCTCATTTCGGTTGTTGGATGTCGTTGTCATCAATTTCATTTCAAGTTAAGACCCTTTCTTTTACAAGCGTTAGACGGTTATTATCTGGAAAATCCGTTTAGCTCGATTTCTTGGGAGCAACAACTACAAACTTGGTGGGAAACGGCCAAACACTCATTTCCGATTACACGGCAAAAAAAAATCATCCAAACTGCATTTCAATCAATTTTTTTTCAGGGACAACAATGGATTGAAGTGCCAATGGTTCCTTTTTGTGAATGTGCCGAATGTGTTCAACACGCTCCATTTTTTCCGACAGAAGAGGTTCAAAGCAGTTTTGAAGTCAAGAATTTTAAGGGATTGACGGCTTTTGATATCGGAGTAGAGAAACGAACCCTATCTGTGGATATTCGCATCGCGGTAGAAACATATTTTTCGCTTCCCGAAGAAATTTTAGAACACTGGAAATCTTTGATTGAGCAAATCTGGACGGATCGGTATTACTTACAAGGCGTGGATCATCTTTGGAGCGCGTATTGTTTGAATGAACGATATGATACGTATCAACTTCGATTTCACGTTCATTTTAACGCTTTGAACCCGCATCATCGGATTCAAGTCGGAGAGTATCAAACACTCTCTGGCCATCAAGGACTTTGGAACCTAAAATGGGCCACCGGAAGCGATGCACGATTTCGTAATGCTCCGGCGCACGAGGTGGGTCATATGCTCGGAAATTATGATGAATACCCCGGAGGCGCAATTCATCCGAAAGGAGATTTTTCGGATGTTCCCGATAGTATCATGGGAAGTAAAATGTCCAAGGTTTACCCGCGTCATTATCACGCCATTCAAACGTGGCTCTCGAACAAGCTTCACAAACCGTTTAAAGTCGTTCTTAAAATTCAGAAGAGACAGTCCCCAAAAAAATAGCCACTCTAGATCTCTAGGATTGAAAACATCGTTTAAAATTTTCCACGAGTTTGAATTGAACCTCGGCGCGTTCCAAATTGCGATTCGGGCGAGAGGAAATGAAGTTTCGGAAATAAATATCGCCTTGAAGGTAATCCGTAAAAAAACGGATCCCGAGTTCAAAGGCAATAATTTGAGGAGAAAGTGGTAATATCTTTTTTTCTTCTTCTGTTAAAAAGGGTGCGTTATCAAGATAACCTGCTAAAATCGCTTCAACACTGTCCTGATCCCATCGAACGTTCTTTAACTCTTGTGTTTCTTCTCCCGCCAGATTGGCGGCAGAGCGAATACCATCACCGACATCAAAATGAACGCATCCCGCTTGAATCGTATCGAGATCGAGTAAACACAAAACAGAGAAGATATCCGGGACAAAGACACAATTATTCAATTTGGTATCATTGTGGGTGGGGCGACGCGGAACCTTTAATGGTCGTTGACTCAGCGCCAACTCTTGTCGATCAAGAATGAGCCGAACTATCCTTTTACTCCGTTCAAGAGTTTTCCAATTCCGAACCGTTTTCCCCTGTTCCGATTCTTCCTTTACCCTTAAAAATTGTTCAAAAATCGTTGCGGTATCGTGAAAATTGGGCAAAAGAATTTCAAGATTTTCTAGAGGAATCGAGGCGATCGAGGTATGAAAACGAGCCCATCCTTTACCGAGTTCATAAGCGACTTTTGTTCGGAGTGGTGCGGAGACTTCTCCGAGGTTCTGAAAAATAAGTCCGCCTTCAAGATAACGAAACAATCGAAAAGATTGATCGTGATCCCAAATAAGGTATTCAGAGGATTTAGACGGAACTAATTCAATTAACGCAACAGGAATTTCTGGCGGAGACGCTTGAAAAAACTCCTGTTGGGCGCGAGTGACTTCAAGAATATTGTGAATCACTTTTTCGGGTTGCGGATACAGATCTCGATTAATCGCTTGAAGTACATATTTTTCCTGAGCAGAGGACACCAGATAGGTCCGATTGATGTTTCCTTGGCCAAGAGGATCGATTTTTTGAGGAACCGGAATTTGGAATTGAGAGGCAATCGCCAACAATAATTGAGGGGCAAAATCGTTCATTCTAGTTACCGTTTTTTAGAGCAGTGCGAGAAGAGACGGGAGCAAAAGAGTAATGGCAAATTTCCAGAGGATTGTCGAGGTATAGGGCCAATCTGGAATTTCTCGAATACGTTTTTCGCAAAGAAATAAGGTGGACATCAATGTGGATTGATATTGTGTTGTGGGCGTATTCATCTCGCCCTGTTTCAAACAAACCAAAAAGTTTTGATAAGCCGGATTAAAGCCTTCATACAATTTGTCTAATTCTTGTTTTTTCATTTTTAAGATAAATTGATGGGTATCCCGCATTCCTAGAAAAAAGATAGAGACCGAGAGGATTAAAGCAGTTCCATAGCATACAATGTATTTTATTTCTAGGATATTGGCGGAAGGAACAAATAAAACACCGATAGTCGCGATCCCCATAAAGATCATTGTCACCCCTAAGCTCCATTGCGCGACAGGTTCTAAAGTGTTGGATTGCAGAATATTAAACTTGATGGGACGACGAAACAGCGTTGTAAAGAATTTCGCACTTTCAAGAGAAATATAGATCTCCCAAACAAACAAACCAAATAGAAGACTATCGCCCAAAAGGAGGTAGGGCAAAAAATTTTGTCCGAGTCGCCAAGGTCGAAAAATGAGACATCCTACGAGGGCACCCAAAAAGAAACTCAAGAATTCGAATCGCGGATTAAAAAAAACCGCTTTCGTAATCATCAACTCAAATTCAGCGCGATTGACTAGAAGTACTTGATGAAAAGAGGCAATTGCCTCTCGAAATAGCCTTTTGATAAAGGGCCACGTCATCAATAAATACATCACGAGCGTGGGAATCAAGAAAAGTTCTCGCCAAAAATGAGAATCTAAAGTATCCGGAAAGCCTTGTAAATAATGCCCAAGTAAGTGAAGGCCAATCAACAAGAGTGGAAGCAATACAATATTGACGGACCAAGAAAACAACGTCAGACGTTTTAGCCCTACTTCGAGTAGGGTTTTTTGTAGCGTTATCGCCAGTTTTTGTTCGCTAGTGCTCAAAATTGAAATCTCCCCTTATTTGTTAGAACAGGAATTTAGAGGCCATTGTCCTGTAAATTCTCGTTTGAATCAAGAGATCCCTTCTTTAGATATTTTATTAAATTTTAAAATTTTTTACTTGATAATTTTTATTATTTAATATATACTATTACAAATAAGGGAGGAATGAATGAAGAGTTCTGACAAAAGCACCTTAGCAGTAACGCAAAAACTACGCCAAGCGAAATTAAAAATAACGCCCCAGCGTTTAGAGATTTATCGAGCGCTTTTAGAGCATACCGGTCATGCCAGTCCAGAAGAGTTGTATCAAATACTACATTCGGCGTTACCGTCTTGCACGTTAGCCACGATTTATCGTACGCTAGAGCTTTTCAGCCAAGCGGGGTTAATTGTGCCTGTCTTATATATGGGATCTAAAAAACGGTATGAAAATCGTTTAAAACCGCATCATCATTTCGTGTGTATGGTCTGTCAGAAGATTCAGGATCTTCCGTTAGAAACCTTGACTGTTCCTCAGGTTCCAAAAAAATTGTCAGGGTGTACTGTTTTTGAAGTTCAGGTTCATTTTATGGGTCTCTGTGAAACCTGTGTCTCGAAAAATAAAAAAAGAGACCTTCAATCCTAAAGAAAGAGTTTTTTATGAAAATCAATATCGGAATTAATGAAAAAGAACGTAAAGAAATTGCTGAAGGGTTATCTCGATTACTCGCGGATAGCTATACCCTTTATCTGAAAACTCACAATTTTCATTGGAACGTCAAAGGGCCCATGTTTCAAACCTTGCACCTTTTGTTTGAAACGCAATATACCGAACTAGCTTTAGCGGTCGATCTGATCGCGGAACGAATTCGGGCCTTAGATTTTCCAGCACCGGCAACCTTTAAATCTTTTCTAGAACTCGCGTCTATTAAAGAAGACGAAGGCGTTCCTAAAGCGGAAGAAATGATTGCGAAATTGGTCGATGGGAATGAAGCGGTCGCCAAAACAGCGCGTTCTCTTTTTCCTAAAGTAGATGCATCCCATGATGAACCGACCGCCGATATCTTAACGCAACGAATGCAAATTCACGAAAAAAATGCTTGGATGTTACGAAGCCTTTTAGACAAATAACCCTAAGTTTTATATAATGTATAGACCCAATGCGTCCATACGTTAACGGGCGAGTCCAAACTCGCCCTTGATCTAGGGAATTTCTGATGAATTCACATGATTTTTTTCGATCTGCTTCTCAAAAAACCAGCCAATCTGACTCTATAATTCAACAATGGATACAAGAAAAACTCGTCCAACAGAATTTTTTTAACGCAACACTCCTCGACGAATGTTGCGTTTTTTTTGAAAAAAAACAGGAGGAGCAAACCACAGGCATCTCTGTATTCCATTCAAATTTTTTTGCTCCTAAACCGATTTCGTCCTCTTCAGAAGAATCGACGTGTCTCGCAATAGGTCCCGCAAAATCTATTACAAAGGTTTCCGACGAAGCGAGTGATGAGAAAATATCCCATTCTTCAACAAAGCCGGAACGATATACCCTTATTAAAACCCTCGGAGAGGGCGGGATGGGAGTCGTTGAGTTGGTACAAGATCAACTCTTGGGGCGCGAAGTGGCGATGAAGAAGATTAAATCTCCTGATTTTTCCGGAAATATTTCTCAAACGCAACACTTGATGCTCTGGCGTTTACAAACCGAAGCCTCTATTACCTCTTATCTGGAACATCCCAATATTGTTCCGCTTTATGATCTGGAACGTTTTGATTCAGGCGAAATTCGTTTTACGATGCGCAAAATCGAAGGAGATACTTTAAAAAAAATATTACAACTGAAACTGAAAAAAGAAGTCGTTTTAGAGGAAAATAAACTACTATTTATTTTCCTGAAAGTCTGCGATGCCGTTAGTTATGCACATTCTCGAGGTATTATTCATCGCGATTTGAAACCCGATAATATTATGGTTGGAAAATTTGGAGAAGTGTATGTCATGGATTGGGGGATCTCCAAACGAATATTAGAGCCAGAAGCCGATCCCTCGTTTATGCCGAATGTAAATGATTTGGCGACAAATTCTGATACAGAGTTGAAAACGATTGGGGGGATTGGTACTCCGGGATATATGTCTCCAGAACAAAAAAAAGAGGCTTCCCAAGTTACTTTTCAATCCGATATTTATGCGTTGGGAAAAATTCTTCGAGAGTGTTTTACTTGTTTATCGCCTCATGAAGAATTTAATAAAGTGCTAAAATCCTATCAAGAAAAAGAAAAGGTTTCTGTTCAAGAGCGCCTCAACGAATTGCTTCCTGTTGATGTCCAGGCCATTGTAAAAAAAGCGACCGAAGAAAAAAAAGAAGATCGTTACGAAACGATTCAAGCCCTTTCGACCGATTTAAATCGCTATCTCAACGATGTTCGTGTTTCAGTTCGAGAGTATACGGGCTTAGAAATTTTTCAGAAATGGGTGAAACGGAACCAGCAAAAAATTCGCCTATTCCGATTCACGGCAATCCTTTTTTTGCTCTTGATTGCAGGTTTTTTTTGGATTCAACGGCAAGCCCACAAAAACCGTTTTCAAAAAATATATCAAGAAGCACTCGCATTTAAAGCAAAAGCAGATTCCGTTCCCGAATCCGAACATCAGGCTAAATCCTTAAAAATTAAATACTTGCTTAATACCTTAAACTCGTTGAATATGCTCAATTTTCTGACTCAATTTTCGAGACAAACGCAACAGGACAAATTTGAAGTCGGCGAAAAACTGATCTATTTAGCCTGCGAAACAGAAGATTATACGCTCGCTTACCATGTCGCTAATGACCTTTCCGAACTTTCTGAAATTTCGTTAGAAAAAAAGCAACACTTCCTCCATTATATTGAACAGACCCAAAATAAAACCCTCAAGGCTCATCAAGAACGTCTTTCTTATTGGATTGAAACACTCAAAAAAACGGGTGTGGACGCGGAAATGGAAGAGAATGCGATTTTTGAAATCGTGCGAATGAAAGAAGAAGCGATTGCGAAACAAGTCGAAAAAGAAGTAAAAAATGGAATTCAGTATTTTACCGCCAATGTCAAACGGACTTCTCGTCTAGACACGTATTATGAATTTATCGCCAACGTTCTCGGACGTCTGGAAAATCCGAAGGCGCAAGAAACACTTGAGAGCGCCCTATGCCAAGTGGCAGATCAAATAGTTCATGTACAAAATAAGCCTCTTGCGGAATCAAGGTTTATGATCGCGCTTGTCAAAAGTCTTCAACATCTTCAAAGTAAAAATGTGGCTCAACTGATTGAACGTCTGCGAATAGATATGGGAGAAACCAGTTTATTTTATCGGGAAACAACACTCGCGGCAACGCTCCTCGCTAAAATTGACGGCTTGGATAAAAGGGCGACTGTTCTACCTTCTGATTATGTTCAGCGCGCCATGAACAAGGCGAATCAGAAAGATTACACAGGCGCAATTGAAGATTTGAATCAAGCCATACTCCTCTCTCCAAACAACTATGAAATATTGATGCAACGCGGTGTCTTCAATATGTGGAGCCACAATCTAGATGGAGCCTTAGCCGATTATAATGAATCCATACGTATCAATCCTTTCCAATCCGAAACGTATAGTAATCGCGCCAATCTGAAAGTCGACATCGGCGATTTGGACGGGGCGATTGAAGACGCACTTCAATCGATCAAACTCGATCCAAACAATATTTTTGCCTATAACGCCCAAGGAGTTGCCTATGATCGAAAGAATCAATTCGATCAAGCTATTGAGTGCTACCAAGGCTCTCTGGCAATCGATTCCCAACATCCAGATACCTATCTAAATCGTGCTTTTTCACGTAAAAATAAAGGAGATATCAAGGGGGCAAAAGAGGATTGTGATCTCGTGCTCCAAATTGAGCCCAAATCGGTCAGCGCGTATTCGGTGAGAGGAAGTCTCTTTGTACTCGAAAATAACTATTTACAAGCGATCCAGAATTTTAATGAAGCGATTCGTCTGGCCCCAGAACGTTCCGATCTTTACAATAAACGGGCCTACGCGAAATGTCGTACCAAGGATTTTCTTGGCGCACTCGAGGATACCCAAGAAGGGATCAACCAAATTCAGCCCGCGTTAGAAAAAATTGAAAAAACAATCACTTCTCAAACCAAGCATCTAAATGCTCTCCAAAAATTAAAGCAACAACTCTACGGGTTTTATGTTTTGAGGGGAGATATTAAAAGCACAATGAATGATTATCCAGAGAGCTTAAAAGAATATGATAAAGCGCTTCTCTGGAACGAAAAAAGCCCCGAAGTTTACGCAAATCGGAGTTGTCTCTATTATTTTCAACAACAGTATGAAAAGGCTATTATTGACGCTACCCGAGCCATTGAATTGGCCCCTCAAAATTATACCGCTTATACAAATCGAGGTTTTTCCAAATATCAGCTTGGCAATCACGCCGAAGCCAAAATCGATATGAAAAAATATCTAGATCTCACACGAAACGTTCGAGAACAAGTCGTTCTCGACGAACGCAAAGAAATTTTAAAGCTCTTTCCTAAGTTAGATCAAGAATAAATTAAGCCAGATTTTTCCATTTCCGAAGCGTCCATTCAGCCGTGAGCAAGAGCAGAACCAATAAAAAACAGATCCAGTTATCCCAAATATCACGCAGAATGACTTTTTCGATCAGGATTGCAGAAGGTTTTGTCTTCAATTCTTCTAGCAAAGCAGGGAGTTGTTGGATCGAATAAAATCGACCCCCACTTTCTCTTGAAAGTTGTTTCAAACTTGCAAAATCTGCTTGCGGATGTTCTATTTCATGATTGGGGCGAAAGACCACAATTTTTGTTTCTGATTTTCCGATCTGTCTTTCCTGATCCTTAACTTCTGCAGAAAGCTCATAAATACCCGATTCTAACGGTTGATAGGGAAAAGAGAATCCTTTAGCGTTCAGATCAGAAGTGAAAAGTTCCACTTTTCCTGAAGGGGCGCGAATGCTAAGTTTTGCAGTTCCCTGAGAAGTCGCTCCAGAGGTTTTTTCCGCCATGACCAGAATCGGGATCTTCTGAAGTTGAGGAAACCGTCGTTCGTCAAGTTGTATCCACACTTTGTCTTGATTGAAATCATCTCGACGAGCTAACCATAGAAGCATTTGTCGCCAAAATTTTTTAAAAGAAAGAGCGGTTTCTTTTGGACTCAAACTCCAGCGCCAAGTTGTATCGGCGAGAAATGCCATACTGCGACCCTTTCCATAGCCATAAGGATAATAAACTAATAAGGGGTCCTCTTGTGCTTTTAATAGCATAATAGCGGTTGTTTTCACTCCAGAGACTTTCGTATATCCATCGAGATCGGGAAGATTTTTCCAGAGCGTCGCGCTTGTACTGGTTTCGGAGTCTAGGCGCAACACGAAATGTTCTTGGCCTTCCGTGGTTAATGTGGGTTTAAAAAAACCAAAAAACTGCTCCTCTTTTTCTGAAATGATCACGGGAAGAACATCCGCAATGGGGGAATTCGCATAGCCTCCAGAGCCATAATTTTGAAATCCGCCAATCATTAAAAAACCTCGACCTCCCTCTTCGATGGATTTTTTCAAATTTTCGAGTTGCGTTAAAGAAAAGCGATTTTTAGGGATATCCCCTAAAATAATCACGTCATATTTCATCCAATCCTCAATCGATTGAGGCACTTCTTTTCCGTTTTCAGAAGTTATAGTTTCAGAGGCTTTCATCAGAAGGACGCTTTTCATCTGGATCTCGCGAGCCTGTTCAAAAGCTCGACTTAAAAATTTAAATTCAGATCGAGGCTGTCCTTCTAGATAAAGTACCTTTATTTCTCCCTCGAGAATCTCAATAAAAGTCTCTAACGTGTTATTCGTTAAACTTAGTTCGGATTTCAGTGGAATTGCTCGAAGAGTGAGTTTATAGAGTCCTTTTTTTGGGAGGGTATGGAGAAATTTTAAAATTTTTTGTTCTGAATAAATAGTAGGGCGATACGTTATTTTTTCTACAAGTTGATCGTCCACTAAAAACTCAAGGGTAATCGATTCGTTACGACACGCTAAAAATTGAAACGTGCTTTCGACGACGAAGGTGTTTTCTTGAAAAGTGGTGAGTGGAGCCTTCATTTCTAGCGCTCCGACATCAATGAGTCCGGTACTGAGTTGAGGTTCTCCAACGCCTATTCCATAGATCGGAACTTTTTTAGCTAGAAAAAGTGGACTCACGGAGGCTAAATCTTCCATTTGGGTATCTTGTCCATCCGAAATAAAAATTAATCCTTGGGAGCGTTTTCGTGAACTCTCTGAAAATAAGACTTTTAAAGACTTCGTTAATGGAGAGCTAAAGCCATCCGGCCGAAGAACAAATCCTTCCTGATTTTGCTGGAGTTGATTCCGAATATCATATTTTTTTACATGGTACTGTTTTTCAAGGATTTGGAGTAAGTTCTGATTTTGGGTAAAAAGGTGGTTGACTGTTTCTGCTCGGCTTTTTCCATCAAGTTCATCGTGAAAGGACATACTTTCTGATTGATCCAACAGAAAGAGCAATTGTGCTTTTTCCACGAATTTTTCCTTGGTTTCTATTGCCGGACGCATGAGAGGAAGCAACAGGAGTACAATCGCTAATAACCTTAAACTGAGCAATCCTAACTTCCATTCTAAAGGAAGTTTTCGCTTGACCCATAAGTAGGAAAACAACGCAATAATTAAGGTAAAAACGCCAAAAACTAAAATAAACCACGTTGGAAAAGAAGGCGCAAAAAGAAATTGTTGTTCCATTACGAAAAAAATCCTTTATTTTAAAGCTCGTCTTGTGTTTTTTGAATTTTAACGTACAATTTTTTCAAATCAAATTGTTCTACAATTTTTTATAATATTTTGAATTTATTACTGTTATATTTTGGAAAAATTTATGTTCAGGGCGGCGCCGGGATTATCCGAACAAGTGGCGGATCATCTGGAAAAGATGATTATTACCGAAGAGCTAAAACCGAAAGAACGTATTCCAGAAGTTCGTATCTCCGAGTTACTTAAAGTCAGCCGCGGGACGGTTCGCGAAGCTTTATTAATTTTAGAACGACGACATTTGATTGTCTTAATTCCTCGTCGAGGCGCTCTTGTAGCGGAACTCACTCCCGCGGATATCAATGGACTCTACGATATGCTTGTTTGCCTCTATTCCCTTCTGCTAGAAGGTCTTGCCCAGAAATGGACCCACGAAGACGAGTTGGATTCTTTTGAAAAATTATTGCAACAAATGAAAACAAAAGCACTCAAAGAAGAAACACTTGCCGTCTTTCAACTCACTTTTCAATTGATCGAATTGGCTTGTCGGCTCTTAAATAACCTCTTTTTAACCGAGAGTCTTCACAATTTAAAACCGGTGTTCAGTCGCGTTTTCTATCGAGGGCTCGCCTCTCAAAAGAATGAACTTCAAAAAATTCTAGAGCTAATTGAACAAATTTTAGAAAAACTTCGAAAACGCGAGATCTTCGGACTAAAAAAACTCATTCAAGTTTATGGCGAATATCAACGGAAGCTTGCTATTTCCTTTCATTCACTGCAGTCTTAATCCAAAAACTTCTCAAGAAGACTCGGATGTGTTATACTAAAAAATCCGTTTTGTTTTGGCCTAAACACGGTCTTTGATAGTTAAAATGAGAATATTTTCATGAATTCCTATCAACAATTTTTGGAATATTTGATCCGAAAAAACTATATACTGGAAGAAAAAATTCCTTTAGTACTAGAAGCCCTTTCCGATTTTGCTTCAGAAGAGAAGAAAAATATCTTGGCTGAAATTTCTTCTAAAAAAAGCAACTTCTCTTCTGAATTAACGCCGACGAAGAGCATTACTGAAGAAAACTTTTTACACTCTGAAATAAAGCCCTTTCCCGTTGAACATCAACGATATATTTTGTTAGAAACATTGGGAGAAGGGGGGATGGGCATTGTCGAACGTGTCCAGGATACTTTACTAGAGCGGGAAGTGGCTCTCAAACGTATTAAAGATCAGAATCCTTTGATATTGACAAAAGCCCAGAAAATTAAATTGTGGCGCTTTCAAAAAGAAGCCAGACTCACTGCGGTTTTAGAGCATCCGAATATCATCCCGTTATATGATATGGAACGAAAGGACACAGGCGAGTTACTCTTTACGATGCGAAAAGTCGAAGGAAAAACCCTCAAAAATCTCTTGGAGGCCATGAAGTTAGGAAGTCAAGATTATGACGAAAATCGATTGCTATCGATTTTTTTTAAAATTTGTGATGCGGTTTCTTACGCCCATTCCAAAAATATTGTGCATCGCGATCTAAAGCCTGAAAATATTATGATTGGAGCTTTCGGAGAAGTGTATGTGATGGATTGGGGGATTGCTAAACGATTAACAACCTCTTCAGATTCAGAAGAAGAGGACATTTCTTTTATACTCAACCCAACGCCAGAAACAAATTCCCGTCCGCTCACTCAGCAGCCTATCAAAATAGCGACTGAAGAAAAAATTGAAAACCACCCCACAGAAGACGAGTTTAAAACTATTGGAGGAATTGGAACCCCCGGATATATGCCTCCAGAACAATCGAAGAACGCGAGTCAAGTGAATACGAAGGCGGATATTTTTACGCTAGGAAAGATCTTAAGACAATGCTTTATTTATTTGTCTCCGTATGAAGAATTTTTAATGTCTATGACCAAAGCGTCTCCGCTAGATTCCCCTCAGACTTCCTTAGAAATACAAAACTCTCAAATTTTTTATAAAAATTTAATCGAAAAAATTCCTCCGGATATTGATGCCATTATCGATAAAGCAACACAATCAAATCCAGAAGACCGCTACAACTCGGTTCCAACAATGGTTCAGGATATAGAAAATTATCTAAAAAATAGAAGAGTTTCGGTTCGGAACTATTCCACGATAGAGCTTTTAAAAAAATGGAGCCAACGGAACAAGAAGCGACTGGCTCTCCTCAGTGCTGTTTTTTTTCTGCTTGTTTTAGGATGGAGCTATACAAAATTTCAAATCGAACAAGCGGTTTGGAAACAATCCGAAAAAGCAATCGTGCTAAAACGCTTACGAGAAAACGTGAACGAGAAAGGAAAGAATGGACGCGAGAAAAAGATTGCCTATTTATTAGAAGAAATCAACGTTCTCAATGAATCCTTAATTTATAAACCGGGAAATCAAGAGAGCGAGATCGCAAAGATGGAAGCCGCAAAAGAACTGTTTCCTCTCTGTTATGAAGAACAAGATTATCAACTTGCTAGCTTTATCGCGAGCGATATTCAGGCACTAATAAATATCTCGAAATCCGAAAAAATCGAATTTAAAGAAGCGGTCCAAAAAGCAAAAAGCAGAAATTTAACGCAACATCTGAAAACGCTAAACGCCGGGTACAAAAAATATCATACCGAAAAGAAACAACCTTCCGAAAATATTTTAATGCAACAGATAGAAAACCTAACAAACTGGATGGATACACAAAGCGGAGTTTCTAATCAGGAACAACTTCAAATCGAAGAACGAAGCGAGTTTGTCTTTGAAGTCTCACAAATGCAAGAGGAAGAAATTCTAGAGCAGTTATTGCTCTGGTTAGAAGACGGGAAAACTGCGTTTATTGAACGAAAACCGTTACGGGATCTGGAAAAGGTTTTTTATGAGGACATTGCTCAAATTGTTGGTAAGCAAGGAAATACTAGGGCGAATGAACGATTAAGAAAAATTCTAAAAGACCTGTATGCTGAAATCGAACTCTGGATCGGAGACGTCAGTGAATCAGAACTCCAGAATTTAGAAGCGGGGAATTTGATCGGATCCTTGCAAGATAAGATTCAAGAGTTATTGAGTAAAAGTAAAAAAACTTTAGAAACCGTAACCCTCAGAAAAATCGAAACCTACCAATGGGAAGTGTTTCCCGCAAACTTAAATATAAAGGACAGTGTTGGACTCCTTATTTCCTCTGACGTAAACAAAGGTAATGTTTTAAAAGCATCAGAAGCGCTCTATGGCATACAGGTTTATCCTCAAGGAGGAAAAAATCGACTACGAATTTATGATATTAAAAGAAATAAAGATACCGATTATATTCAAATGATGTGTGCGATGATGAAAGCATTATGCGCTCTTCAGGATGCTCCATCTCTAGAATTGTTACTGACTATTCAATATACTCCAGATAATAATCCTCTGTTCCAAAAAAATCTGCAATTCGCTTTTAAAAAAGTAATCGCTCTGTTTCCAAAACAAATGGATCTTTCTTCGGAAGGCTATTATTACCGTGGCCTGATTAAACACAGTGAGGCAAACTATGAAGGAGCCCTATTCGATTATACGGAGTCGATTCGTCTCAACCCGAAAAATGTTGAAGCCTACTTAAATCGTGGACTCTCAAAATTCGAGCAAAAAAAATATGACGAAGCACTAGCCGATTATGAAAAAGCGTTAGAACTGAATCCCCAAAGCGCGAAGGCGTACTATCATCGCGGAGTTTTGAAGGCCAGAAAAAAAGAGTGGGAAGGCGCTGATCTTGATTATACAAAAGCTTTGGAGTTGAAGCCTCATTATTCGGAAGCTTATCAAAGTCGAGGCTTTAAAAAAGAATCGAACGGTGATTTTGAAGGCGCATTAAAAGATTATAATGAATCTATTCGCCTTAATCCTCATCATCTAGATATTTATATGTGCCGTGCAGCCCTGAAAAAAGCTCAAAAGGACTGGAACGGAGCGATTCAAGATTTTACCGAAGTGCTTAAGAGAGATCCTCAAAATATCTTTGCTTATCATGATCGAGGACTCGTTAAAGAAGAACTCCAAGATTATGACGGTGCGATTCAAGATTATACCGAAGTCCTAAAAATTAACCCATATCTTGCAGAGGCCTATATCAATCGCGGAAATAGTAAACAATCTCTGAAAGATTTGGATGGAGCTATTGCGGATTATACCGAAGTGATTCGTCTGTATCCGAAAAATCCTAGTGCGTATTACAGTCGAGCCATTAGCAAACAATTACAAGGAGATTTAGAGGGCTCGATTCAGGATTCGACTGAGGCAATCCGTCTCGATCCAAAATTTTCTCTTGCTTATAACAGCCGAGGTCTCGTTCGACAAGACCATGGAGATATCGAAGGAGCGATTCAAGATCTGACGGAAGCCATTCGTCTTAGCCCTAAAAATGCTTCAGGATACAACAATCGCGGACTTGCAAAACTGAAAAAAAAAGAGTTCTCAAATGCGGTTCAAGATTTTGACGAAGCGATTCGCTTAGAGTCAAAAAATTTTGGCTATCATTTTAATCGAGGGCTAGCGAAAACAGATCCCACGGAAGCACTGATCGATTTTTCAGAAGCGCTTCGTCTTAATCCCAATATTCCTGAAATTTACTTTCATTTGGGAATTGCGTACGTGAGGATCCATGAACCTTCTAAGGCTATTCTATACTGGGAGAAAGGATTATCGCTTAGAAAAGATTCAAAAATTGAAGAAATGCTCATTAAAGCCTTCGTCTCACAAGGGAAAACCCAAAAAGAAAAAAAAGAATACGCAAATGCAATCGATTCGCTTTCACGTCTCAAAAAATATCTTTCGCCACAAGATTCGCGTTTGCCTAAAATAGAGCAGGAAATTAAAAAACTCCAAGAACTTCAAGAAAAGAAATAAACGGGAGAGTAGCAGACTAAAATGTGTTATAGTAGCTCGTAGCCCGAGACTTACGAAGCATCCTTGCAGGGAAAAAACAGATTCAGGAAAGGAGCCTTTATGAGAAGAAAATCAGTTGTTTGTCAGGTGGGAAACGTCTTTATGGGTGGAGAATATCCTGTGGTGGTTCAATCGATGACCAACACAGATACTGAAGATATTCCACAAACGGTCACGCAAATTAAAGAGCTTGCCGATGCGGGCTCAGAATTGGTGCGTATTACCGTGAATACCAAAAAAGCGGCGGCGTGTGTTCCTGCCATTGTCACCCAACTAGAACAATCGGGCTACACGGTCCCTATTATTGGCGATTTTCATTATAACGGACATATTCTCTTGAAAGAGTATCCAGAAACGGCTGACGCGTTAGCAAAATACCGCATTAATCCCGGGAATGTGGGCGTTGGAGCGAATCACGATCACAATTTCGCAACCATGATTGAGATCGCTAAAACGTATCAAAAACCCGTTCGTATTGGAGTGAATTGGGGATCTCTCGACCAAGCGCTACTGGCCCGATTGCTAGACGAAAATCAACAGATTCCTCAGCCGCTTCCTTTAAAAGAAATCATGTTACAAGCCATGATTGATTCCGCGTTACACTCAGCTCAACTGGCTGAAGAATGTGGGCTTACGCATCAACAAATTATTCTAAGTGTCAAGATGTCCCATTTGTCAGAAATGGTGGAAGTGTATCAACGGTTAGCAAAACTGTGCGACTATCCTCTCCATTTAGGGCTTACGGAAGCCGGGATGGGAATCAAGGGGGTTGTCGCAAGTTCTTCCGCGTTGGCGATTTTGCTCCATCAAGGAATTGGGGATACCATTCGTGCTTCTCTGACACCTACACCAAGAGGACGGCGGGAAGAAGAAGTTTATCTGTGCAAACATCTCTTGCAAAGCTTAGGATTACGGGATTTTGCGCCAGAAGTCACCGCTTGCCCGGGATGCGGGCGCACCACGTCCACATTTTTTCAAGAGTTAACTCAAGAAATCGAAGGCTATATTCAAGAACAAATGCCGATCTGGAAAACCGAATTTCCCGGGGTTATTTCGATGAAAGTGGCGGTAATGGGATGCATAGTGAATGGGCCCGGAGAAAGCAAACACGCAAATATTGGAATTTCACTCCCCGGGAATGGGGAGGACCCCAAAGCCCCTGTTTATATTGATGGAAAGCTCGCCTTGACCCTCAAGGGGAAGACGATTGCCAGCGATTTTAAAAGTATTTTACAGAACTACGTTCAAACCCATTATAGCAAAACCGTTTCTGTTTAAACGTTCTAGAGGGTTTAGAGGGTTGCTTTGTGTGAGAGTTTGATGCGTCCGCGATCATCGACACCTAAAACTTTTACTTTGAGTTCTTGACCCTCTTTAAAAAGGTCCGAGACAATGGAGATGCGAATATCGCTTAGTTCTGAAACATGAACCAATCCTTCCGTGCCTTGAAGAATGCGTACAAAAACGCCAAAATCTTTCACGCTTACAATCGTTCCGGTATAAATTTGATTAATGGTCGGTTCTTCCGTATGTTTTTGTACTTGTTTTAAAGCATTTCGCACGGATTCCCGATTTTTTCCGAAAATTTGTCCTACGCCTTCTTGGGACACTTGAATTTCAACATCGAAGGTAAGCTGAATGGATTGAATCGTTTTTCCGCCGGGGCCAATCAAATCCCGAATGCGCTCTTTTCGAATCGTAAAATTTTCAAATTGAGGTGCGTGGTCCGACAAGGAAATGGCCGTTTGAGGGAGAATCTTTTTCATTTCGCCTAAAATAAAGAGTCGTCCCACACGGGCTTGATCCAAAGCTTTTCTTAAAACTTCTGACGGAAGCGATCCGATTTTATTGTCCATTTGAACGGCCGTGATCCCTTCGGCGGTTCCGCAAATTTTAAAGTCCATATCGCCCAGATGATCTTCATCTCCGAGAATATCCGAAAGAATCAAAAATTCTTGTTTTTCCGAAATGAGTCCCATCGCAATTCCCGCGACCGGTTTTTTTATAGGAACGCCTGCGTTCATCAAACTCAAACAGGCGCCACAAACGGTCGCCATACTCGAAGAACCATTGGATTGAGAAATATCGGAAACAATACGAATGGTGTAAGGAAAAGTCTTTTCATCGGGAACTATTTTTTTTAAAGCGCGAAGCGCCAAGTTTCCGTGTCCGATTTCTCGCCGACCGGGACCACGATTGGGCCGAACCTCACCCACAGAATAAGAGGGGAAATTATAGTGAAGGAAAAAGTGTCCCTGAACGGTTCCATAGAGACGATCTTCGTAGAGAACATCGTGCGAAGTTCCCAAAGTACAAGTGACGAGGGCTTGCGTTTCTCCACGAGTAAAAATAGCGGAGCCATGCGCTCTAGGGAGCCATCCAACTTCTCCACTGATCGGACGAATTTGATCCATCGGTCGACCATCCAGACGTTTTTTCTCTCTCAACATATAGTCTCGAACCAGTTGATATTGGTAGGTTTCCAGAGTGGCTTCGAAAACAGGCTCCCATTCTGGATGTTCTGCAAGAATCGTTTCTTTTAATTGTTGTGAAGCCTGCGCGACTTTTTCTCGCCGTTCTTGTTTCACCGGCAAAGTAAAAGCGGATTCTAGGAGTTTTTTTCCATGAGTTTGCAACGCTTGAAGCAATTCAGGATATTCCACTACAGCAGGGATCTCTCGTTTGGGTTTTCCAACCGCTTGACGCATTTCTTCTAGGGCGACAAAGAAGGGCTGTAGTATTTTTTCCGCATATTGAATCGCTTTTAAAACCTCGATTTCAGAGGCTTCTTGGGCTTCTCCTTCAACCATAATTAATCCAGATTTACTATAAGAAACGACAAAATCAAGTTCGGCGTTCGCAGTTTCTGGATTGGAGAGAAACGTGGATAACTTTTTATCTTTCTGAACGACCCGCACTCCGCCCAATGGACCGTTCCAAGGGATATCAGAAAGAGAAAGGGCAACGGAAGCTCCCAATAAAGAAAGGATCACAGGATCCCCTTCTCCATAGCTAAAAACAAAGGCTTGAACTTGTGTTTCATAGAAAAAATGTTCTGGAAAGAGGGGACGAATCGAGCGATCAATGAGACGACTAATCAGAATTTCATAATCTTTTGGACGTCCTTCTCGTTTTCCGATCCCGCCAGGAATTAAGCCGGCCGCAGACATTTTTTCTTGATAGTCTACCGTCAGGGGTAAAAAATCGTTTCCGGGCTTGAATTTACGGTCAGCGACAACGGTCACCAACACGATCGTCTCTTCAGATTTAACGATTATTGCGCCATCGGCTTGATTAGCAATTTTTCCGGTTTCGAAAGTGATTTCTTTTCCATCAAGAATAATTTTTTTTTGAAACACGAGATTCTCCAGATAAAAATAAAGATTGGTTTTGCGCGATTATAGAGAATCTAGCTAAAAAATCTATCTTCAAAAAAAACTCTTTTAATCGAGGACAATATGAATTTTTATATCTGAATTGATGAGCAAACCTTATAATAAAGGAAAAGGATTCGAATGAAAAGAATTTTTTCTGGAGGAGAATGTGATCCGACGCCCTAGTCAACAAATAGCCTGGAAACTTTTTTTCTTCTTCGGACTGACTCTTAATCTTCTTCTAGCGCAGGCTCCATCAGCGTCTACGCTCTTAAAACAGTTGGGCAAGGACTACCAATTAGAGATTCTCTCGACGCATTTTGGATCGTTTGTGACAAATTCTGGTGGAGAAATTCAAGCGGTTCAAGCCTCAACAGACAGCCTTCAAAAATATGCTCCACTGCTGGTTCAAGAGCTACGTCTTTACCCAAAAGCTTTTATCCAGAAGCTTCCGATGAAACGAATTATTCTATGCACACAACTCGCGTATGAAAAACAACTTCGCGCGGGAATTCCTTATACCGATCAAAAAACGCTCTGGCTCGATGTCGAGTTTCCACAAAATTATCTCCGACACACGTTCCATCACGAATTGTATCATATTCTCGATCAGGCCGATGATGGATATCTCTATCAAGATAACACTTGGTCCGCGTTAAATCGTCCTGAATTTCGGTATGGTCTTGGGGGACGCTATATGCGGGATTCAGAAGCCGCAATCATTCGTTATGATATTGAGGGCTGTCTCAACCGATACTCGACTTCTGGAGTGGAAGAAGATAAAGCGGAAATTTTTACGTATCTGATCACCGCGCCACAAAAACTAGAGGAGTTCGCTTGGAGTGATCCCATTGTGAGAAGAAAAATTCGATTACTCCAGAGACAAATCCGTGAATTTTCTCCAGAATTAGACTCGTCCTTTTGGGAAAAGAAAAATCAAAATAATTCTAAAGAGTCCTTCTGGCAAGAAAAAACGCAATTCCATTTTTCGGAAGCGATGGCTCAAATTCGGAGTACGGATTGGGGCAAACGTCGTGCGGCTTTTCGTTCTCTGGCTAAGCTCAGTTTTAAAGCGGAGATTTGTCTTCCTTTATTTTTAGACGCTTTGAAAGAACAAGATTCAAATGTACGGATCGAAGCGGTCGGGTGTCTTGGAGAATTTAAAAGTTTTGGAGAATCGATTCTTCCTATTTTAGTTGAAAAAAGTTCCGATCCCAATCCTTTTGTACAACGTGCGGCTCAACGGGCCATCCAAAAAATTAATCAAACTCTAGAGATTGAAAAAGAATTTTTAACGATTTCTTGGGGCGATGTATTTCAACAAGCAGTAGAACAGTATATCCAAGGAAACCTTTCCGAATCCTTAAAAAAAATTCAGTTTTTAGTTCGACAATATCCAACGGCAGAAGTTTATTATTATCGTGCTTCAATTTATTTTACCTGGATGGATTGGGTCAGCGCTAGCGAAAATTATTCAGAAAGTATTCGCTTAGACCCAAACTATATTTTATCTTATTATTACCGTGGATCAGTCCGGATCGAACAACAACGTTTTGAGGAGGCCGCGACCGATTATAGCCAAATTTTAAATCTTGATCCCACCTATGGGATTGCCTATTATGGGCGAGGGTTGGCTTATTTCAGGAACAATAAACGAGAATTAGCGAAACAAGAATTTCAGCATTTTTTGAAATCCATTTCTCCTCAAAACACCGATCCCTTTAATCAGCAAGCGAAGACTTGGGTTCATCAGGAGTTTCCAGAGTTAAAGAAATAGCCTCGATTTTTTAAAGGGGCGATTTCAATCCAACGAGTTGTTCACTCACTTCCCACAAACGTTCTCGAATATCGGCTTCTAGAGCCTGTCTCGACGGATGTTTTTCGGCCTGATTTTCATCAAAATATTTTCCGCTAACTCCTTCCACTTCCGCAGATGTCGCTAAATAAAGAGAGGTTTTTGCTCCTTGCTCAGGGCTTCTAAAAAAAAGTTTAGTGAGCGGGATCAGTAGTTTTAAATACCAAGCATTTGAGGGCCAAATATTCGTCGCGATGACTCCCGGATGAAGACTATTGACCGTGATAGGGGTTCCTTCGAGGCGTTTTGCGAGTTCCATTGTAAATAAAACATTCGCTAGTTTGGAATCATTATAGGCGTGTACTCGATTATATTTTTGGTTTTTCTGTAAATCTTCAAAATTCATTTTTCCACGATAGTGCATATGTGAAGAAACGTTGATAATACGCGTCGGAGCGCTTTTTTTCAGCAGATCCAATACAAGGAGCGTCAACAGAAAATGTCCCAGATGGTTTGTCGCGAACGTCTTTTCAAATCCGTCGACTGTTTCCTCTCGACGCATACTAAAAACACCCGCGTTATTGATTAACAAATGAAGCGCAGAATATTGTTGTCGAAACGTACTGGCAAAGTCACGAATCGATTGAAGTGAAGCTAAATCACAAGAAAAAACATGAACGAGTGCTTGAGGGAAATCCCGTTTGATCGTCTCCTGAACTTCTTTGCCTTTTTCAATCTGGCGACACGGCAAAATAATTGTAAATCCTCGTTTCGCTAACTCGATTGCGGTGGCTTTTCCGATTCCGCTGGTCGCGCCTGTAATGAGACAAATTTTTTCATTCATAGGATCTCTCATTTATTTGTTTAAGATTTGTGAAAGAATTTCGCTGTGGAACCAATAATTCAAGGTTCGTAAAATATCGTTCTCTTCATTGGCCCAATAGAAGCCTCCGCCGCCTTCATTCGCCATTTGAAATAACCGATGATCGTGCGAGCGTTCTCGTGAACTTAATTTAATCACAGACACCTTTAGATCGGGATATTTTTCGGTCAGCGTAATGATTTCAAAAGAGATTTCTTCTTCCATCGGCTGTAACTTAAAAGAAAACAAAACAAGATGTTTTGGGATAGGACCCTTCGTTTCTGAAAACCCTTGTTGGAAGAAAACATTCAAGGCGGGTAATTCTTTTGTATGATAACGAACCACTTGGCACGGAAGAATGGGAAATTGTTCCTGAAAAGAATGGAGGGCCCCCAAACAATGGTTCAATCGAGTTTTCTCTCGTAAAATTTCCTCAGAAATCGGCCCGGCATCCAGTAAAAATAAAATAGGCGTGGCAACAAATTGGGATTTCGAAAGGGAATCTTCTGAAGCAGAGGTATTCGCTTTTATAAACCAAGACGAAAATAAAGTATCGAACCCTGTAGAATGCTTTAGATAATATTGTTTCCCGAATTTTCCAGCAAAAAAAGAGAGACAAACGAGGACGGCTAGAAGGATAAACGTTTTCTTCTGTTTCGATTTCTGGGAGAGTGCTTGCTTGAACATAAAATTAAAAATTCGAAGCCCTAAAAAACAAAAAATCGATACTTCAAAGAACTTTAAATTTTAACGAATAAGAGTGGAATTAGCTATTCATTTTATCAAAGGAGTTTCATTTTTTGCTTGCTCCTTTTATAATCAAAGTCTAAGAAATTCTTCCCTCAAGCACAAAGAAAATTTTTATGAACGAAACCAAAATTATTTTAACTGCGGTTCATGTAAACCCTGAATCTCAATGTCCGCTTTATAGCAATGGAGAAGGATTCGCGATTAGTGTTCCTCAAGTTGTTCCTAATAGCGGAAAAGCTTGTATTTATGTCATTAAAGAACTGCTCGGCCCGATTATGGAAATTAATTGCAATGAGTATCAAAGAACGGCTCCATTACCCCCCATTTATTGTCCAAAAGGAGTTAAATTTTCGGCTCAGATTCAACAAACAGTTCCACTAGAAGAAACAGAAGAATATATTACTTGCCTCAAAAAGGTTCCAATTTTTTCCAAATTGGATCGAAACGCTTTGCATGAAATTAGCCTTCGATTGGAAGTTCAAGACTTCCATATCGGGGAGATCATTATTCAAAAAGGGGAACCCGGAAAGAATTTTTATATTATCCATAAAGGAATTGTTCAAGTTTTACAAGAACGAAAAAATGGAGGGACTCAGATTCTCACGACATTAGGAGAAAACGAATGTTTTGGAGAAATGTCATTACTAACTGGAGAACTCTGCTCCGCAAACATACGTGCGGCATCACCTGTCATTCTTTTGGTGGTTTCAAAAGAAAAATTTAATGAATTGCTAAAATTAGTGGTAGAACTCAATCAACATTTTACAAAAATTTTGGCCGATCGATTGCGTAAAAGTAATTCCTCTCTAGACGATGCTTTAGATAAAGGAGTGTCTGGTAAACTCAGTATGATTTCTTTGCCAGAACTTATTCAGGCTATTAATGTGAGCGGACGAAATGGGATCTTGAGCATCAATTTCAAACATATTGAAGGTACTATTTATTGTACAAATGGAAAAGTGATTGATTCTGTGATTCAAGGGAGGCTGGATCTTTCTCCAGAAGAAAGCTTTTTTAATCTTTTGACGTGGAGCGAAGGAGATTTCCATTTTCAGCAAGGAATTGCTCATAATCGGGAAATCAGAATTTTAAATGACCCCATCAATTTATTAATGGAAGGATTACGTCGGCTCGATGAGTCCTCGAAATCTTTTCCTCAATAAATTGATTTTTTCTCTGAGCAATTTGCATCGTGGGAGCTATTGATGGCATTTGAGAGTGATTTAATTTTGTGTAAATTGGCAATTGATCAAAAATTTCTCACAGAACGAGAATTTTATGAATGTTTAAAAGCGTATCAAGCTCAAAAGCAACAAAAAGCATTATTAGATATTCTCTTGGAAAAAGACGTTCTCGCACGCACTCAAATCCCTTTCTTACTTAAAATGAAGGAAGAGCAAAATTATCAAGCTCTGGTCTCGGGTTATCAAATTTTAAGCTTGCTAGGTATTGGAGGAATGGGATGCGTTTATCGCGCCATACAAACAAGTATGGAACGAGAAGTCGCCCTCAAAGTGTTGCCACTCGCTCTAGCGAAAGATGAAGATTTTATCGCTCGTTTCAGGACAGAAGCAAAACTCACAGGCCGATTAAATCATGTGAATCTCATTGCTGGCTATGATGTTGGAGAACATCGGGGCATTTATTTTTTCGCGATGGAACTCGTGAACGGAATTTCTTTGGATCAATATCTCAAACAAAATAAAAAAGCACTCGACGAAGAAAAAGCCATTGATTTCATTCTCCAGATCGCAAGAGCTTTGGAATGTGCCTATGAATACCATATTGTTCATCGAGATATTAAACCAGAAAACATTTTAATCACCCCTAAAGGAATCGCTAAACTCGCAGATATGGGACTCGCCAAAGTCGCGGTTGCTCATAAAGTTAAAACGGAACGAGGTTTAATTGTCGGAACCCCTTGGTACTTATCTCCAGAACAAGCCACCGGAGAAGAAGAATTGGATTGCAGGGCCGATATTTATTCCTTGGGAATCACTTTTTATCAACTACTTACGAATGAAGTTCCCTTTGATGGAGATTCTGCGGCCGTTGTAATGACAAAACATATTATTGAACCGCTTCCTTCCATTTATGCTAAAAATCAAAAAATTTCAGAGGGGCTATGCGATATCGTCAAAAAAATGGCCGCTAAAGACAAAAAAAATCGCTATCAAAATCCGATGGAACTCATTAAAGTGCTTGAAGACCATCGTCGACCTCCACCGTCTGCCTCTAACTCAGTCACTTCTATTTTAAACCTAGATGTTTTAGAACCTCCCAGATCCGCACTCAATCCTCGTTCTTCCGAAATCGAAAAAGATCGATTTCGTTTTTGTTATATCCCCACCGAAGAAGATGTATGGTTTGCCAAAATAGCTTTGAAAAATAAGGTATTGACTCCGATCCAGATCAAAAAAGCGATGGATTATCAGGAAAGACAATTTGAAATTGGCTTAAAAGATACTCTTGCTTTCTTTTTGATGGACGAAGAAATGATCACTTTAAAACAAAAAAAAATTATGAGTGAAGTTCTAGAAAAAATTCTTTGGAAGGAAAAACAAGGCGGATTCGAACGCGTTGTCCTCAAAAATAAATGGGTTCCAGAAGAAACCATGAAAAAAATTATGGCGCATTTAGAACAAACTCCAAACTCTTCATTGATTGAGTTTTTAACCCGAAAAAATCTAATCAGTTCTGCCCAAAAACAGCAACTTTTATTAGAAGAGCAAAAAAATAGCAACGCGAAAATTGATGGCTTTTTGGCTCAAGCGCTCGTCGATTGTAAATTTTGCAAATATGATCAGATTCAAGAAACGCTTGAGTCCCAAAAATTGTTTTTTCAAAATATGCAACAAGTCAAATCGATTGGCTCCCTCTTAATCGAAAAGGGTTATCTGCAAGAGGATCAACTCCAGTCTATTTTACGAGCCTATTACCGAAAAGAAATTACTCAGCAATCCATCAAAGAGCTTCTAGACGAGAAACGTAAAATTGGAGCCCTTGACAGCACTTCCAGTTCCAAAGCAAACACGAAGGCCATAGCCTCTAGCGGAGGAAACGTAGGGGGCGGATTATTCGATAATATTCGCTTTGCTAAAGCCTCAAATGATTTTTGCCCTTATTGTGAGTCTGAACTCGTTTTTGGAGCTACTTCCTGTCGAGAATGCGGAAAATCAGTAAAATAAGGAAAGACATCATTTATTTGGGCGGGATTGTTAAGAGATGAAGCGTTTATAAATCTCGGTGTTGCGTAAACGAATCAGCATTCCCAGCGGAATAAGAAGAACAACAAAAGAAGTTAGATACATCGACACATAATCCGGATTTTCTGGCGTTCCAAAATACCCTTCTAATAAATAAGCGGAAAATTGCCAACCCGCAATTTTTAGAGCCACTTCTATGGTCGCAAAAAGCGTATATTGAGTTCCGCCCCATTCCGAGTCCGCGAAATCCATCATAAAGGTAAAGAGTGCCGTGGTCGCCATTCCTCCGATAAAATGTTCGAAGGTCATCACATAACGAATCAAGCCAAGCGGAATTGTTTCCCAGGATGCAATCAAGGCAATCCAGAGAATAAAGAATCCTTGTCCTAACATAAACAAGAACAACGCCAAAAAACGAGAGCAATAGCGCATCGTGAACCCGCCAAGTAAACTGCCCAGAAGAGATCCGATCATTCCATAAGTTCCCATAAGTACGGCAATATCTCCCTTACTGAATCCTTCTTGAGCGATTTGTAATTGATAGACGTCCTTGATTTTTACTTTTTCAAAAATTAATTCTGGAGAAGAATTTAAAATTTTCCAGCATTTCCCTTTACTTTCTAACAGACGGATTTCTAAATTTTGTGGAAGTTTTTGAAATTTTTTTTCCAGGAGTTTTTGATTGAGAGGTTCTTCTATTTGGCCTCGCAATTGTTGTTGATTGAGTTCGGTTTCAAACGATTCTATCCAAGGAACACTAATCAGAAGTCCTTTATCATAGAGCATCAAATTGTATTTACTTCCGGCCATAGATTCGCCGACTTTATAGCTTCCGATAAAAATCAATAAAAGCCCTATTCCGTGATGACTCATGAGTTTTTTTAACGCAACAGTTGCGGACTCTTCTTTTTTTTGATTCTTGAAAGAGGTTTCTGACTCTGACTCTTTCATAAAAAATGCCACCACGAGCATTGGAACTAACAGAACCGCCATACTGAATTGACTGTATTTCCAACCATATTGATTCATAATAGAAATGATCCCTGTACTTGCAACAAGCATTCCTACTTTATAGCCAACGACTTGAATTCCATTTCCGATCCCTCGATTTTCGGCGCTTAAAAGCGAAACGGCCCATCCATCAACCGCAATATCTTGAGTCGCTGTGACCAGATTAACTAAAAATAAAAGAATGACGAGTCCATAAATATGAGTAGCAGGAGAAGTCAAAGTCGTTCCCAGAAGAAGTAAAATAAGAAGGGTATTCAGGGGAAGAATCCAACTTCGCCTTCTTCCGATATGGGGCCAATAACACGTATCAACGAGGGGAGACCACAAAAATTTACAAGCCCAAGGAACCCCTAAAACAACGGTCCAAAAGGATATTTTTTGTGCAGACCACGCTTGGGATCGCATTTCTAGCGGTAGATAGTAAGCAAAAAAACCAAAGGGTAACCCTTGTGAAAAATAGAGCCAGAAAAGAGTATTATATTTTGACCATTTTTTCATAGGCACACTAGAGAATATAAGCTTGAATTGTTATACTACGCACTTTTCGATAAGTATATCACTTTCTTTAAAAGATTTAGAGGCTCTGAGCATGCGAAACATCTTTTTTATTCTAATCCTTTTTCTTGTTTTGGCTGGAACGCGAGCACAACCCAATCCTTCCTCAGCCGAAGAAAATTCTCCAGAAAAAGAATCTCGATATTTTCAAAATATTCGTCAGCTTACTTTTGAGGGAAAGAATGGCGAAGGTTATTTTTCCTGGGATCAAAAGCGAATTGTCTTTCAATCCATTCGTGGCATCAATCCGTGGTATCAAATTTATTCAATGACGATTGAGGGAACGAACCTGTACCGTATTTCACCCGGAAAAGGAAAGACAACCTGCTCGTTTTATCATCCAAATGGAAAAAATTTATTATTTGCGTCGACCCATCTCACTCGTTCGACCTGGACCGAACAACCGCCAGCCGAAAAACGGGGCTACTCTTGGGAATTTGATCCCCATATGGATATCTTTGTAGGCGATCTCTGGGGACATCATCTGATCCGATTGACCGATACTCCCGGATATGACGCGGAAGCTTCTTATTCGCCAGACGGGAAATCGATCTGTTTTACGTCTGAACGTTCTGGAGACAAAGAAATTTATGTGATGGATACACAGGGAAGATATGTGAAACAACTCACTTACGCGGAAGGGTATGATGGCGGATCGTTCTTTTCTCCCGATAACAAGAAAGTAGTATTTCGTGGATTTCGAGATGCAAAAAATCCGCGAAGTTGCCACATTTATATGATTAATCGAGATGGAACCAATGAAATACAGCTCACCACCGGATCGGGTTTAAATTGGTGCCCTTATTTCTATCCCAACGGAAAAACTCTTATTTTTAGTGGAACCATCCCAGACACCCATAATTTTGAACTGTTTTGGATGTCTGCCGAGGGCGGAGAACCCAAGAGGTTAACATTTTCTTCCACCTTTGACGGACTTCCTGTTTTTTCTCCGGATGGAAAGAAAGTGCTCTGGACCTCGAATCGTGTGGGGAACCAATCGAATCTCTTTATTGCTGATTTTGTTCCACCGGAAGAAAAATAAAAAAAATTAATTGGTGCAAACGCTGAGAATCCCGGCACCAATTCTTTTTCCGCCCAATAAGGGATCAGGAGAGAGCATTTCTCGACAACTATTATCGAGGAAGAGAACATTGACGGCTTCAAAATGATTGGCGTCGCCTTCGTCATCATCACAACCAATCGGAGTATCTTGAGCATCCCGTCCCGTATAGATTCGACGCGGATCGCCCAAAGCATGGATACGTCCGCCATAACTACAAGCTCTTGGTAAAGGCGAACTCCCTGTCGCTAAATCTCGTCCCTCGTTGTTATCATCATCGGTTTCAGGGCAGAGATAGAGTTGGAAGTCAACCATCACTTCGGTTCGATACATATGAGTCCAGAATTCGGCTCCGTTAAACGGCGGATAATGACTTCCGCCTCCACGAGCTTCTACATACAGTTGCATCGCAATTCCTAATTGTTTCAGACTGTTTCTGCATCGTAAAGAATTGTCTCGATCTTTAATAGTATTGAGTTTAGGAGTGAGAAAATAAAAGGCGATCACTAACATTGCAATACAAACTACCAGTTCGATCCAAGTGAATTTTCGGGAGAATGAGAATATCATAGAAGCCTCCGAAACGCTTTAAAAGAAACTTCCTAATGTCATGGCGAACGCCAGTGAAACGGTTGTTACGCATCTCCGAAACGCTTGAACTTTGGGGAGATTGCTTCGCCTTCGGCTCGCAACGACAATAACAGTCTAATTGGTGCAGACGCTGAGAATACCACTACCAATACGGGCACCGCCGAGTTGAGGATCAATATAGGAATCAGAGTAGATAAAGTCTTTGGCGCTATTATCAAGGAAGACAACGTTGACGACTTCAAGATGATTGAATTCGCCTTCATCGTCATCGCAACCAATCGGGGTATCGGAGGCATTACGTCCAGTAAAGATGCGGGCGGGATGTCCGCGAAAGTTAATTCGTCCGCCATAACTGCAAGCACTAGGCGCGGGAGAGCCGAATCTTGCTAACGCTTTGCCATCATTATTATCATCATCGGTATTAGGACAGAGATAGACTTCGAAGTCAATCATCACTTCGGTGCGGTACATATGGGTCCAGAATTCGGCTCCCGAAAAGGGTGGATAAGAGAATTTTCCGACGCCATCCACCTTTTTAAACCCGCGACTATCTACATAGAGTTGCATCGCAATGCCCAATTGTTTCAGATTACTTTTACATTTAGAATGACTACTACGTTTATGAGCCTTTGAATGGAAAGCGGGAACGATCAGTGCCACGGCGATTACGATAAATACTATCGCTAAAACTTCAAGAATTTCGGATTTTCTGAAAAATGGAACCATACAGATCACCTGTTTGTAAGGGTATGGATACTCTCTTATCCCATTAATGAAACATACACAGGTTACGTTTGAGTTGAAAAAAAGTTCATCGAAAAAATGGATTGTATGCGAAGCATTCTTGACATCAAGAATGAGAACGAGGGCAGATTCTTTATCCAAAAAGATAAAAAAAAAAGACCGGAAATTCCGGTCTTTAAGAAATTTTTTTTGAAGAAAAAAAAATTAGTTGGTGCAAACGGTAAGAATACCTGCGCCAATACGGGCACCACCGAGAAGAGGATCAATGTTGGAAGCAGAGTAGATAAAGTCTTTTGCGCTATTATCAAGGAAAACAACGTTGACGACTTCAAAATGATTGAATTCGCCTTCATCGTCATCGCAACCAATTGGAGTATCGGAAGCGTTGCGTCCGGTGAAAATACGATGAGGATCGCCCAAAACGTTAAGACGTCCACCAAAACTGCAGGCGGTTGCGGGTGGAGCACCCACTGCGATTAAATCGGCTCCGGCGGTATTATCATCATCTGTTGAAGGACAGAGATAGATTTCGGAGTCCACCATAACTTCGGTGTGGTACATATGGGTCCAGAATTCGCCTCCATTGAAAGGAGGATAACGGCTTCCTTTTCCACGGCTATCAATATACAGTTGCATTGCAATCCCTAATTGTTTCAGATTGCTTTTGCATTTTTGGATGTTTGCACGTTCTTTTACTTGAGTGAGTGCAGGGAGAAGCATTGCCGCGAGAATACCAATAATGGCAATAACGACAAGCAATTCAATAAGGGTAAAACCTTTTTTTTGAGCCATCAAAGAACTCCTTAAAATTGAGTCAACCCCCAAATGAGGGGTTAAGTAATCAAGTAATGGACCTGAGTTTTAGAAGATTTTCTAAAAAGACAAATTTTTTCAGAAAACCTTTTAAAAATAATAACAAGTAAACAACATTACGAAAAAGTAGCAAAAATTGTTCAAAAAAGAATCAAAAAAAAAAAAAAATTTATAACTCTTTTATTTAAAAATAATTAACTAAATTTTTGCCATCATTCCCTTGGCCAATTTTTTCAATTTTTCCGCTTTATCGGTTTTTTCCCAAGTAAAATTGGCTTCAGAACGACCAAAATGACCATGACGTGCTGTTTCAAAATAAATAGGACGAAGCAAATTTAATTCTTGAATAATCCCTGAAGGAGTTAAGTCGAAATTGTTTTTAATCAATTCGATAATCATCGAATCCGGAAGAGTAGCACCTGAAGTTTTTACATTAACAGAGACTGGCTTGGCAACACCAATCGCATAAGCGACTTGAACTTCGCATTCAGAAGCGATTTCAGCCGCGACAATATTTTTAGCGACATAACGAGCGGCATAGCAGGCAGAACGATCCACTTTAGAGGGATCTTTTCCAGAAAAAGCGCCCCCGCCATGACGACCACGACCCCCATAGGTATCCACAATAATTTTACGTCCAGTGAGTCCGCAATCGCCTTGAGGGCCACCAATGACAAAACGACCCGTGGGGTTAATATGATAAATCGTCTTTTTATCGAGGAGTTCTTTGGGAATCGTTGTTTTGATGATTCGTTCGATCATATCTTTTTTGATGGTTTCATAAGAAACATTGTCTCGATGTTGAGTAGAAACCACGATGGTATGAATTCTTTGAGGTTCGTTTTTTTCATTGTATTCAACGGTCACTTGAGATTTTCCGTCAGGTCCCAAATAGGGAATTTCATTGCTTTGACGAAATTCAGCCAATTTTCGAATGAGACGATGCGCAAGCATAATCGGCATCGGCATCAACTCTGGCGTTTCATTACAGGCAAATCCAAACATCAATCCCTGATCTCCGGCTCCTTGTTCTTTTTTTTCTCCTTCGTTGACTCCTTGAGCGATATCCGGAGATTGTCGTCCCAGAGCAATCAGTACTCCACAATTTTGTCCATCAATTCCCCAATTTCTTTCGCCGGTATAGCCTATTTTACAAATAGTGTCTCGGGCAATTTGGGCATAATCGATTTGGGCACGGGTAGTGATTTCTCCGGCAACAATCGCAAGGCCGGTGGTGACCAACGTTTCGCAAGCCACACGACTTTTAGAATCTTGGGCAAGACAAGCGTCTAGGATAGAATCCGAAATCTGATCGGCGAGTTTATCTGGATGACCCATCGCCACCGATTCCGAAGTAAAAAGATAGTGATCCATAAATTCTCCATTAGCTAGATAAGTGCGTAGAATATACGCCTTTATATTCCAATCATTCCTTCAACAATAAAGGAATTTCCGACATAAATAGATTGACAAGAAAAAAATCCTCCTGTTTTCTAGGAAGACTAATTTTCAAAATGGAAGATTATAAAGAATTTTTATGGAAATATCTATCAAATCGCTCAAAAAGCAGTTCTCAAAAAGAAAGCTATTAGAAGCCGTTTTAAAAAGGGGATAAAACGGAATTTCATAAACTGGGGTGTTAAGGAACCCGCCCCTACATTAGATTTGAATCGTAAGGACAGGCACCCTCGCCTGCCCTCTGATGGTTTTAAAATGGCTTCTTAAGAGGGGTTTAATGGTTTTTTAAATTCAAAAAACGCGAAAATGAAGTGGACAATTAAAACGAATAAAGTGGCCCAAAGGACGGTGCGTGTAATTCCATCGTTCACTTCTTTTCCTGATGTTTTAGATCGTATTCCCTGATGATAGCTAATGGACGCGATTCCTAACGCGCACACCAACGTTTTCGCTAATACCCAATGCGATCCCCAATAAATGTGAGTACTGGTTTTACGTAAAAAACGATGAAAATTGGTATCCCAATAAAGCGTGGAATAATCAGGATTTTGTAAAATAAAAACGAGAAGACTGGTAAATTTGGCGGCAAAAAAACAAATCAGCATTAAAATAGGCGTGCCTAACAAAAAACCATAAATAATGTTGGTAAAGAGATAATTATTCGGAGAGGCGGCCAGAGATTGCATCGCATTGGTTTGCTTCGTATAAACTCGGTTTCCTACATCCGCCGCGACGGCCGCTCCGCATCGAGCGGCCACGAGAATAGTGGATAAGACTGGAATAACGATTCGATATAAGGCATAACCAATACCGGCTAACACTTCATCAATCACTAGGGGTTCCGTATAGTGACGCTGTGGAAGAAATTTAAAAATAAAATACGTACTCACAAAACCAATAATAATGCCACAGACCGAAATATAAAGAGCCGAAGCGACTCCGCAAATCGTAAAAAAATAATGTCGGAAATATTTAAGGCCCCATTTGAAGCTAATAAAATAAGGAAAAAGACCAAAAACAGTTTGAATACAGGCTTCCATAAGACGGGAGGTATTTTCCAAAATGCTTTTCCCATATTGCCGTAGTTGAGCCAGTAGCGTTTTATGGGGAACTTCCAGATAACGTAGATCTCCGGTAAATTTTCCAGCAGAAACAATTTTTTCTAATTCCTCGGCTTTCACCTCTCGTATTTTTCTCAGGTTCGCATCCAAGAAAAGCGTTCGATTCGCAATGGGCATTAAGAAATCATAATCGTGGGTAATAATCAAAGAAGTCACTTCGTATCCGGTGTTTGTGCGACGAATAATATCCGCGACAATCTGACTGTTATAGGGATCCAGTCCACTAGTAGGTTCATCATAGAGGATCGTTTCGGGTTCAAAGGCTAAGGTTCTTGCAACCGCAATTCGCTGTTTTTGTCCTCCTGAGGCCGAATAAATATGAATCAGTGGATCAATTCCAAGAATTTGAATATATTCCTCAGATCGATTCAGACGTTCTTTTTTCGTACTGCGATTGGGGCTATGGCAAAATGCGAAATCGATATTCTCTCGAACACTAAATTCATCGAACAAACCAAAATCTTGAAAAACAATTCCCATCCAGGCACAAACTTCAGCGCGATTTCTTCGATGATGGAGAATTTCTTTGCCCATAATGCGAACTTCGCCTGTAATTTCAAATCCGGGGGTTCCGGTATGAATCAATCCCATAAAAATTTTTGTTAAAACGCTTTTCCCTGCACCAGAGCCTCCGATGAGAAGAACAATTTCCCCTTTCATGATATGAAAATCCGCGTTTTCCAACAGTTGCCGATTTCCCGCTTTGATACTTAAATTTTTTGCGTCGATAATCGGCTCAGAAGTGAGTTGAAATCGTACTCTCCTGCGAGTAGTTTGTTTCTTATTGGGATGTTCTGACGGAGAGAAAATACGTTTATTATTCATAAAAAAGAAACTATTCCATCTAAGGGTCGGCCAAAAAGATTACTTCTTAATTTGGTTGGAGTCATTCATAAAAGGATCTTTCCGCTCGGTTCCGGAAAAGAGGTGATCGCCGTCCACTTTTTGACTTTCTTTGGAAAACTCTACATAAATGAAATGAGTGTCTTTATGGAGAATTTGGGTTCTTAAGACACGAGCGAGATTGGGGCTGATTCCTTCCAGATTTTCATCCAGAAGTAATAGGTTAGAAATTTCATTGACATAAGGTTCAAATCGGCTAGAGAGAAACGAAATTTGTTTTTGAAATTCGGGTTCTGAAAGGCGTTTACTAAGGCGTGTTTTTAAGGTTTTATTGTTCAAAATTAAATCACGGAAAATATCTTTTAACACTTGAATAAATTCTAAATCGGACGCAATTTCTTGAATTCCGGTTTTGAGCGCAGAAGAAATTTTTTCGTCTTTGGCCGCTTTCAGTAAAATGGTTTTGAGTGTTTTTAACATATCCGGGGTGCGTTTTTCAAGAATTGGAAGCGCTTTATCTTGAAGATATTGCTTCCAGTGTAGAACCACATGATCATTATCGGTTCCCGGAATTTTTTCATAAGCGCTTCTCCAAGCGATTCCCCATTTTGGAAATTCTCCCCAAAGTTCTTGTCCAATCGATTCAATAACCGGAGCCGACTCTTTCTGGATCAGGGGCCACAAATGATTTTTCATCATCGGGATCAATTCGTTTTCTAGGGTGGTAATTTTATGCTTTTCAAAAAGGGTATTCAATCGCTCTTGATTTGATTTCCAAACTTCCGGAAAATCAGTTTCAATTGCCGCATAGGTTTCTTTCGCCATATCTTTCAGGAGCGGAAGCAAAATTTCGCTCAAATAGCCACGATTATGTTCGAGAAAACGATCAAAAACAGCCAAAACCCCTTTTTTCTTTTCATTGGGAACCAAGGTGTTTAGAATCCAGACGGCGCTTGTTTTGGTTTGCACATAAAAAAATTTTGTTTCTTGAGTTAGTTTTTCAAGATCCGCGGGTTGAAAAAATTTGACACGACAGAGATACCCGGTTTCTTTAGGGCCCATGGAAAAGACACGACCCAACAAGCTTAGTTCTCCTTTTTCGTCGCGTGTAATCACCTGATCGCCCGGAGCGATCCAGACCCAATGTTCAAAAAAAATGTCAATTTCTTTAGGCGCGTGAAGATAATAATTTTTTAAGTCGGAGAGTGCTTCTTTTTGTTTTGGGCTCAAAGCCTGATAATTTTGGGTGAATAGGTTATACATCCAAACGGTCGTGATTATCCAAATGATGAGACCAGTATAAATCCGACTATTTTTCCAGATCATAAAGAATGGCTCTTTCTTTTAAGAGCGCTCCGCTCTTTTGATGGAAGCCAGCTTGCTCTATTTATAAGAAGGGTAGTGTTGGGGTTTCTTTTCCCCATCCATAGCTTTGTACAACGCCTTCTTTATTAAAAAGAACAACTAAACTATCCGATTTTTCAGCGCTTTTTTCATATTTAAAAAGTACTTTTTGGGAAAAAACAGGTTCCTGTAAAATGAGGGTGACTTCATTGATTTGGGTATATCGATAGAGATAAATGAAGCCTTCTTTTTGGGGAAAAATTTCTTGTGGAGGGCCCAATTTGTTTAGAATTTCTGACTTGGTTGTTTGGCCGAAAACGATTGTTTTATGGGCTTCGTCGGGCAGAGAAGATCCTGTGTAGGTGCGTCCAATCGCACAACCCCCAAGACCCCAACAGGATAAACTACAATAAAGAATACAAATTCCTAGAAGTCGTATTCTGCGGGCTATCTCGGACATAGGAATCTCCATAAACAATCCAAAAGCGAAAACAAAAGTGGAAAGATGTCTCTCTCGTTTCTATGATATCTCTATAATAAATTATTTCTGTCTTTAGATGAAGTGTATGGGAGCGAAAATAAAATTTAATGGAGCCGTCTTTTTTATTTGAGTTTGAAAATGGAACTTTACTCCTTACTCCTCCTTCACAGGAAATCAGCGAAATTCCTTATTGTATATGGGATTCACGGGTCCAAAAATTTCGCGCGAAAGCTTTTCATTATCGCCCACTACTCAACTGGATAATTCAACGGAAATTTTCTTATCACGATCAAGCGCGCCAGTATTTAGAATTTCCGTTAAGTATCGCTCGACCTCAATCTCCGTTTCCTCATCAACAAGAGGGTTTAGGCGCTTGGCTCAAAGAAAAGAAAAGAGGGGTCGTTGTTTTACCGACGGGCGCAGGGAAAACCTACTTAGCTTTGATGGCGATGGCTGAAACGGGCCGATCTACACTCATTGTGAGTCCAACCCTCGATTTAATGAATCAGTGGTATGATTTATTGATCGCTGCATTTCAGCAAGAAATTGGGATTTTAGGCGGTGGGTACCACGAAATTAAACCCATTACGGTCACCACTTATGATTCCACTTATATTCATATGGGAAAAATGGGAAATCGCTTTGGATTGCTTATTTTTGATGAATGTCACCACCTTCCGGGGCAAGCCTATTCAGTGAGCGCGCAATGGTCGCTGGCCCCTTTTCGTTTGGGGCTTACGGCTACCCCTGAGCGAGGGGATGGCTTGGATAAATCCTATCCAGAACTCATTGGCCCGATTGTGTATCGAAAAGAAATTCATCAGTTAGCCGGAAATTATTTGGCGTCCTATCAAACCCGCCAGCTTTTTGTCGAGTTGAGCGAAGCGGAACGCAAAGAATATCAACATCATCGAGAGGTGTATCTCCAGTTTCTCCGAAGTCGTAATATTTCGATGTCGTCCCCGAAGGGCTGGCAACGTTTTATTATGGAGAGTGCTTCCGATAGTCAAGGACGCAATGCCTTTCTTTCGTATCGAAGACAAAAAGAACTCGCCTCCGCCGCTCCGGCCAAAATTCGCTTGTTCGAGGAACTCCTTCAAAAACATACACAGGATCAAATTCTTATTTTTACGAATGAAAATCAAACCGTATACCAACTTTCAAAACAATTCTTGATTCCTTCGATTACCCATCAAACCAAGACTAAAGAACGGAAATTAATCCTAGATCGCTTCAATGAAGGCATTTATCCTGTGATTGTAACGTCGAAAGTACTGAATGAGGGAATTAATGTTCCGAAAGCCAATATCGCTATTGTTTTGTCAGGAAGCGGAAGTACTCGTGAGCATGTTCAGCGATTAGGGCGCGTGTTGCGAAAACTGGAAAACAAGAAGGCTATTTTGTATGAAGTGGTCACACGGGATACAAACGAAGAGTTTGTTTCTGATCGTAGACGCGAACATACCGCTTACCAACAAACCGAAGCACAGGAGTAAAAATGCTTACCTCCGATTTGGTGAAGGTCCGATTCTATAAAGGAGAAGTGAAGCTTCCGTTTATTGATTCAACAGACCTGTCTCTTCAGGATCTCGCAAAAACTTTTATTCAAATTTTTCAAGATCATCAAGGGTTCACTCAACAAGAACTCGAAGAGGTGCTAAAGTCCGTCTATACTGCTTTTCCGAATAATTTGCTTCATCGAGGACTCATCAAACTCTTGCGAGATCGTTGTGAATTCGCGGTTCCAGAAACCCTAAAACCTGAAGAAATTCGAGAGGTTTTATTCCTAGAGGCGGCGAGAGAACGAAAAGAGTCTTCGTTTTCTCGCCGTTCTGTTCTTGAAAAAATCGCTCAACAAATGAATCTGTCCGTTGAGACTCTCGAAGAAGGACTTTATGCGGATCTCCATGAACAACAACGATTGATTCGCTTCGACCCCCTAGCGCCAGCAGCTCTTTTACATCGGTATAATTTATCTCTGGTTCAAACCGTTTTATTTAAAGCCACTCAACTCAAAATTTGTTTGCCTCAACTCTCGCCGGTACGAAAGCGGCAAATCTTTCGTACCATTAAATTTTATCAGCTTCTTTATACTATTCAGGAATCGACTTTCCCCTTGGAATTACTTTTAGATGGCCCGTTAAGCCTGTTTCATTCGACTCAAAAATACGGAGTCCAACTCGCAACGTTTTTTCCTATTTTGCTTCATAATCCAGAATGGAGAATTGAGGCAAATTTGTTATGGGGTAAAGAAAAACTCCCACGGCTCCTTGTATTGAATCATCACACTCCGCTTGTTTCTCATTATCCAGATACAGGTCAATACGTTCCACCAGAAATTTTGGAGTTTAAAGAGCGTTTTAATTTGAAATATTCGGATTGGATTGCAGAGATCTCCGAAGAAATTTTAGAGTTAGGGCCGCGAGAAATTGCGGTTCCCGACTTTCAATTAAGACATCTTGCTTCTGGAAAAATAATCTATTTGGAAATTTTTGGCTATTGGCGAAAATCAGCGTTACTCACAAAATGGGAGCACATCAAGCAATATATGGGGAATCAGCTTCTCATTGCGGTTCAGAAAAGCCTTCAGTTAGATGAAGAAGTGGTTCAATGTGAACATATTTATTTTTTTCGTACGGTTTTAATCCCTAAAGAAATTTATCACCTGCTTCAAAACAGGCTCATTTCTTAATATAAAGAAGAGTCTAGAGGCAAAAAAAAGGGATCAAATGATTGATTTTTCTTGTATTCTGATTAGAATTTGATGAACCGGAGACAGAAAATAAATCTATGGAACTTCCAAAAGTTTTACAAATCGATCTGATCAGCAAAAAAAGTAACGTTGAAACCCTTCCTATTCAGGTGGTCAAAAAATATCTGGGTGGAAAAGGACTCGCTACTTATTTATTAGCTAAAAAATTGCGTCCTGAACGATTGGATCCCCTTTCTCCTGATAATGTGATTGTTTTAGGAGCCGTGCCACTCGCCAGTTCTGAATTCCCTTGCGGAGCCGGATATGTAATATCGACGGTTAGCCCTCTGACCCAAAGCATTTATCACTTTTATGGAAATGGTTTTTTGAGTTTGTATTTGAAGGGCCTAGGGTACGATTATCTAGTCCTCACAGGAAGCTCAAATCGTCCGGCTTATCTGCTTGTTCAACCCAACGCCCAAGTTTTATTTTTTAGCGGAAAATCTATTTGGGAGTCGTCTCCTGCGGATTCGCTTCGTATCCTCCAGAAAGATTATCCAGAATCACACATAAGCGCTGTAGGTCTTGCGGGAGTCAATATGGTTTCCTTTGCCACCTTTTTTCCGGACGCGGCGCACCCCAAATTTGTCGCCCGTGGTGGATTGGGCGCCGTTTTCGGTTCCAAGAACTTGAAAGCGCTCGTTTTTTCGAAACCCGCTCAAATGCCTCCGCCACCGGCACCCGGAATTCGTCACTATATTACCCAATATCGTCAAGGGATCGATCGATTGGTTGTTCCTCCAGAACAGCCTCAAAAAACGTTTTTTAAACGCTATTTACGATATGCGGATATCACCGAAGTTTTTGCTGAAAACTATCATCATCTTTATACAGAAGAAGAGATTTTGAAGTGGTTAGAAGGCATTTTTAAATACAGCCAAGTTTTACCCGCCTCCGTTCCCTTGTGTCCAACACGATTTTCGCTTTCGTATCAGATTCCTGCAGGCCAGCGCTATTCTGGCGAAACAGGCTCAATGCCAGGATTTGAAGATATTTATGCTCTGGGAATTAATCTTGGATTAAACGAACCCGGGGATTATTTTCATCTGAATCAACTCTGTTACGATCTAGGGCTCGATCCTATAGAAATGGGCTTTACGCTAGGGACTGCGGTGGATGGTTTTATTCAGAAGCATTTGGATGAATCTGAAACCAAAGAAAAATTAGAGTGGGGCAAAGTGGATTTGTTTGAACGATTGATTCTCCAGACCGCAAAAAAAGAAAGTTTTGGGCAAAAACTGAGTCTAGGCCTTTATGGACTCCTTCGACGATTTCCTCATTCTGGTTTAACGAATTGTGTTCATCTTGTCAAACGGCAAGGAATTCGTTACACCACGAACCATATCCTTTCTTTGTTTCATTTGGTAACTTCCTGTGTAGACGTTCATCGCGATCTCCCTTATCCCATTTTTCAACCCAATTATCGACGTCTCTGCGAAACTCTTTTTCATCGAGAGCCAACCCCTCAGGAATTGGATTTTCGTCAACCCGAGGGAAAAGGTAAAATTGTGTGGTGGACCGAAAATTACCTCACCATTTTACATTCGCTTGGGCTGTGTCATGAACCGGTTTTTGCGGAATTTCGAACCGGAGACGAATTTTCTTTTACCGTTTTGGCTGAAATGGCTTCGATTGTGAGTGGTATCGAATTTACTACAGAACAAATCCAAGATATGGCTCAACGGATTTTGCTTTTACAGCGACAAATTAATATAGCACTTAGCGGAGAGCAAGAATCTATTTCATTTCCAAAACAGATCCCCGAAAAAAAAGAGATTAAATTATCGTCGATGTTGGCCGAATACTATCCGCTTCGTGGTTGTACTCCTCAAGGAATACCCCGTTCGCTCGAAATGTTGAAGTTTCAGCTTGACCCTCAACATATTAATCGCTGTTAAGAAGAAGATGTTGTCGCAAGTTCAAGTTCATTCGTAATTTCTTTAAGGATTTGTTGAATCCCTTCTTGCGCACAAAGCGAGAGTTGATTGACCATATTGTTGAGTTCTCCGGGATCGGTCGGGTACGTTTTTTCTCGGCGAACTTGTCCATTGTGCATTAGTTCTCCTTCGGCATTCGTCAAAAAATACTGAAACTCAACTAAGGCTTTAGACTGTTTTTCTCCATGAAACTCTTCAAAATGCTTGAGATGGAGCCTTAAGGTATAGTCTACTTCCGTCATCGAAGGGTAGGCAACATATTGTTGTAACCGAGGCGGTAGATAGAGTTCAAGTAAATCATCGAGAAGAAACTGAGGCAATGCGTTCCATCGATGCTTA
>CAZHAR010000002.1:0-86037 GCA_964530615.1 uncultured Planctomycetota bacterium
AAGTTGTTTTGATCTGGCGTAATTCAGGCAACCGCTTTAGTCCAATGACAAATTTTGGCGTCATTTGACGTCGTTTCATTTTAGGATAGAGATCGGTTCCTCCCGCAACAACCATCGCATCTTGGCCGTAATCATTAAGCATTTGAGCCGCATCAGCTAGGGTTTGAGGAGACAAATAGGTGAACGGAGGTAATCGCATCATAAATAAATCCAGATCGCAGAAGAATTCAAGAAGAATGTGTTTTGATTTCGGAGGATTCCGATTCCCAAGGAGCGGGGAGTTTTACGGATTCCGGATAGGTTAACTGAGGCACTGTCGTCGGGCCATAGCGTCCGTCAAGACCCGCCTTTTTTCTTTTTAAAGCCGTCAAAATCATGTGAGGAGAAATTGGAACCTGATCGATCCGTACTTTCAGAGCGTCATAAATAGCGTTCGCTACTGCGGGAATGACCGGCAAGAGCGGCCCTTGTCCAACTTCTTTTGCGCCAAAAGGACCATTGGGATCGGGATCTTCGATCAAATAGGTTTCGACTTCGCACATCTCTAGGGTTGTTGGAGATTTATATTCAAGCATCGACGGAAACTTATGGACCCCTTTACGAAAAATCTGTTGTTCCATCATCACTTCTCCTAATCCCATATAAACGCTTCCTTCGACCTGTCCTTCGACTAAAATTCGGTTAATAGCTTGTCCGCAATCATGAGCGATCCAGATTTTTGGAACGGTGTAAATTCCTGTTTCTTTATCTACTTCTACACGGGCCACGCAAGCGGTATAACTGTAAGCAGGGCTAGGTCCAACACCAGCACCTTTATGTTTCCCGGAAGTTTTAGGAGGCGTATAACTCCCGACGGTGCCAAGGGTTCCAACCTCGGATTCGGTTTTAATCAAGGCTTCTTGCCAGGTCATTCCTTTTTCTGGATGAGAAACATCAAACACGCGATGATCTTGAAACGCCAGACGATTTTTAGGGACTTCTAGAGCTTTGGATACGGAATCTGCAATAATGTCACGCGCACGCTCTGCGGCTTGAATTGCGGCATTTCCAGTCATTAAAGTGACTCGGCTAGAATAACTTCCCAAATCGACAGGAGTTAAATCGGTATCGGCAGTAACGACTTTAATCGTAAAGGGATCAATTCCCAACACTTCAGCGACAATATAAGCCAAAACCGAATCGGAGCCTTGACCAATATCGGTGGAGCCACAAAAAATGGTCACTAATCCTGATCGATCGAGTTTAAGCTGAACTCCGGAATGAGGCATTTTGTTCCAGTAAATGGGAAGGCCCGCACCACAGAGATACGAACCACAAGCAATTCCATAACCAAAGCCTTCAGACATTTTTCCATAGTTGTTTTTCCAATCGGAGGCTTCAACGACTTTATCAATACAAGCGCCCAATCCCATTGAACCGACTTTTAAGTAGTTTACCGTAAACGAATTGGGGGGTATTAAGTGCCTACGGCGCAAATCAGCAGGATCGATTCCTAAGCGAACGGCGGCTTTATCAAGCAGAATTTCAACAGCAAACCGGGGTTGTGGAGTTCCGTGTCCGCGTTTAGGGCCACAAGGAGGTTTATTGGTAAAAAACCGAGCGCCTTGAAACTTGTACGCTTTCATTGGATAGGTTACGGTTTGTAACGCGCCCGTATAAAAGGTACTTGCAACGCCATAACTTCCGTAACCGCCTCCGTCCAGAAAACTTTTGAAATCCATTCCGGTCATTGAGCCATCTTTTTTAAAGCCTGCTTTGACCCACATTAAAACAGGGTGACGGCCTCGATGGCAGTAAAATACTTCTTCTCGCGTTAATGAAATTTTAACTGGACGGCCTGTTCTCATGGCAAATTTCGCGGCCACTAATTCATGAGAGAAGGGATCACATTTTCCGCCAAATCCGCCTCCGACTGGAGTCGCAATAATTCGGACTTTGTGCGCGGGGAGTTGGAGAACCTTTGCTAAGGCTCGATGTACGTAATGTGGAGTTTGGGTCGAACTCCAGAGTGTCACTTTTCCTTCTCCGTCTACTTGGGCAACCGCGGCGTGTTGTTCGAGTGGGAGATGCGTATTTCCTTCATAGAAACAAACCGTTTCCAAAATTTCATCTGAATCTTCAAAGGCAGATTCAACAGAGCCAAATTCAAGGGAAACTTTTTTATGAATGTTTCCTTCGACGGCATAATCGTGAATTTGTGTTTTTGATTCTGGTGTTGTTTCCTTTACGGCTTCTTCAATGGACATAATTTCGGGAAGCGGTTCATAATCGACCTTGATGAGATGGCTGGCTTCTTCTGCGATTTCTTCCGTCAAAGCCGCAACGGCGGCAACGGGATCTCCGACATACCGAACCCGATCTTGAGCCAGTGCAAATTCATCTTCTGAAACCGGCAAGATTCCAAAGTTAACGGGCATCTCTTTTCCGGTCAAAATATCAACGACGCCTGCGAGTGCTTTCGCTTTGGAGATATCTATGGAACGAATACGGGCGTGGGGATGAATACTTCGAAGTAGTTTTCCATAAAGCATTCGTGGAAAAAAAAGATCATCCGCATAGAGCGTGGTTCCAAGTACTTTTCCTGCGGCATCGACTTTTCGGAATGATTTTCCGATGATTTTTTTTTCACTCATGGTTTTCCGTCCTTTTCTTGGACTATTTGTTGTACCGCGATTTCGACAGATTCGTAAATTTTTAGGTAACCGGTACAACGGCAAAGATTTCCACTTAGCGCTTCTTTAATTTCTTCTCGGGAAGGTTTTTGTTTTTGAGTTAAGAGTGCTTTCGCGGCTAAGATAAAACCCGGAGAACAATAGCCACATTGAGCGGCCCCTGTATCCGCAAAGGCTTTTTGGAGCGGATGCAGGTCCCCTTGATGCGCGACTCCTTCAATCGTAACAATTTCAGTATTTTGGGATTCGATGGTTAATGCAAGGCAGGATAAAATAGGTTTTCCGTCGATTAAAACAGTACAGGCGCCACATTCACCTAGTTCGCAACCATGTTTAGTTCCAGTCAATCGCAAATCTTCTCGAAGGGTTTCTAGGAGTGTGGTATGATGCGCGATTAATACCTCATAATTTTCCTGATTAATATTTAATTGTACAATCGTTTTCACAGTTATTTCCGCAGATCTAATCGAGCAAATAGATCTGCCTCCTTTCGGCTCAATAAAAACAGACGGCAAGTTGCACAAGAGGGAGAAGAGAACCCATTTTTATAAGGTTGATTGTACGTTAAAGCAAAATTCTGAGCAAGAGAAGAAGAAGGGAGAAAGAAAAAAAACATCCTCCGAAAATGGAGGATATTAAAAATTAAAAATGAGAGAGTAAACGATACTTATTTTGATTTTGCGGAGGCTCGTCTACCCTTGCGCCATTTAATGTGATCTTGTTTTTCGTTATCTTTGGGTTGTGTTGGATTTTTGGTTGCGAAATCGGGGATAGCACCGAAATATTGAACGGCTGTATCTGTGACACCGCCCGTCATATCGTTATCGCTTTCCAGAATTAATCCATACACCAAGAAACCAGAATAAATGGAAATAATAGCAGAGAAGACCAATAATGCGGCCATCAACGGATGACTTTGTTTTGGAGCGGCCACCATAGGACGAGGTGCCGAACGAGGAGCGGAAGCGGCAGGAACAGTTCCACTAGAACGTTGTACAGAAGCCACTTCATCGGAACTTTCGAGCAATTCGAGTGGTTCGGTGGTCATTCCAGAATCTTCATCGATAAAGGTATCTTGAGATTCTCCACCAGACATTTGAGTTCCTGAGGCAGAAGAACCTTTAGAGACGCTGGCTTTTTCATCAAAAACCAACTCTTCAGTGAGTGTTTCTGCGGCAGAATCATCGGAACTGCTTCCAAAATCAACGGTCGGAACAGAAGTAGAACTACTTCCACCACCGATATCATCAATATCAAGCAAGGTTTCTGAGGTATCTTCTTCCACTAACAAAACTTCATCATCTGAAGCGCTACCACCCTCGCTTCCCCCAGAAGGGAGAATAATGGTAGGTTCAGTCATTCGTCCTTTTCTCAAGCCATCAATATCTGTTTTTTTGAATTTCATCTTGTCTTCATCTCGGAAGGCGCGAATTTCTCCTTCAGAGACTAAGCGTTTCAGTTCGTCTTCATCAATCAACAGTTCTTTGAGAACTTTCTCAAAAGAATAATACTCCATCGCCATAGGAAAACCTCCTCATTTCGAGTATTAATCACCAGACTACCTTACATCAGGTTGAATTAGGTGGATTCAGTGTTGGAGAATCATTATTTCATCACTTATGACTTTTATTCGAAAGCAATCATTTTTTTATATGCTAGTATTTTCATTATTAGATGTCAATAATCTATTTGCTTTTAAATAAAAGTCACTAGAGTTGATGCTTAGACGAGAGGTTTTTTAAAATACTTGCAAAAATTTTCAGGATTTTTCTGGAAAAACAATTTCTTCTTTAGAGTGAATGTGTGTGGGCAAAAGATAAGATTGTCCCTGAAAAAAATGATAGCGGCCTCTCAAAATTAAAAGAGTATTCAAATTTTGAGGGTGGGTTTGCAAGATTTCTTCTAAAAAAGCATTTTCTAAAAAAATAAAGGTTTGTCCCGGAAAAAAGGGAGATTGATCGCGCAAGCTCCAACGCCCAGATTCAAAAAAGGGAATTCCTTGAACAATAACCGATTTCCCTTCTCCACGAAGTGGAAGTTTTTGTGGAAGCAATGGCTTGGTTTCACGTTCCGCGAAAATCCAACTCCAACTTACAAAAACCACTAAAAAAGCGAACATTCCTAACGAAAAAAAAAGAGACTTTCTCATCGCATCCTCCAAAAATTTGGTTTTATGGGATAAAAGAAAGTCTCACCAAAAGCAAGATCTGTACCCGCTAAATCATTTTCAGCTTAATTATTTATTTTTGTGGTTTTCACCTGTAGGGGTCATTCATGAATGACCCCATTTGATTTTCAGAGGGGTGATTTGTGAATCGCACTAAGGATAAGGAGAAAATCGTGCGTTTATGCACAAAAAAAATAAAAATATCACACTCTTTTTTTAGGAAAAGCGATTAGGGCTCTATTTTTTTCGTGGGTGTTTCGGGTTCTTCGTCTTTTTCTGCTCTGGTTTCTGACAAATCAGAAAATTCAGGTTCGATAGCAATTTTGCTAGTTTCAATAGTGTGAGAAAGGGATTTTTTTTCGGGATGATTCTCTAAAAAATTTTGAATCTCCACTTCTTCCGTTTCTGTTTCTAATTCTGTTGGAGTGTCGTGTTCTTTATTCGGTTTTAATTTGCGAGTTTCTTTGGTATATAAATCATCGAAGTTATGCTGAGTCTCTTCTTTAATCTGCGGAAACCGATCAAAAAATTCATGATCGATTTCGTCCATAATCAGTAACTCTGAATTCTCATTTAAATCTCGAAAGAGAGAACTCTGACTAAAAAGTTCCGAACGCGTAATTTCCATCGTATCGTCTTGGGCTCCGCGCATTCCATCAAAAAGTTCTAACAAACTATCCATGCGTATTTTATCTAATAAAGGATGGAGCAAAAATCGGTGCTGGGGCGCGAAAACGAAAATAATTCCGATATAATCCTTGTCAAAGGTAATCGCCATTAAACAAGGAATTTGTTGTTCATTAAACGTATTTTCAATATGGTCTAAAAGACCTTTTAATCCCGACAAATAATCACTTTTAGATTGGAGGCTCGAAAAATCATCTCCTGAAACATTTTGATGGGTACGTAAAGAATCAAAGGCTTGAAGTAGATCTTTTTCCTGCCTGAAAAAGAAAAATTCTTTTCCATTCTCTAAAGGAGGTGGGCCCCCTTCATAAACACAAAAAGTTGGAGAAATTTTGGCTAAAAAAGTATTTGGATATTTTTCTGCAATCTCTAAAAGTAAATCTCCGGCGACTGGATATCGGAGATGAATAAGTACCAATTCTTGCTTTAGAAAACTAGCTTGGATATTTTCGTGAGTCAGCAAAAATAAATTATTCTGGAACAACCCCTTCATCTGAAAAATAGTTTTGAAAATCCCGTCTATATTTTCGAGATGTAGCGTTACGCGGGTTCGGTAATCGTCAACTAAAACACGCATTTGAAGTCGTTCTGCCTCAGGGATATATTCTTTTCCAAAAAAAAGAATCCAATATAAAATAAGGACTCCTATCATAAGCCCAAGACCACCCCAAATCATTAAGGTGTCTAAACTGACTGCCATTCCCAAAAAAAATGAGAAATTTTCACAAAAAATCAAGGATATTCTCCTCGTCAGTTGAAGAAATAGATTTCTTTGTTAAATCAAGAAGTCCAGGTTGTAGTGCATTTATTTATGTTCCAATAAGAAGAAGAATGGTATGCTACGATTCTTCTCACTCTTTTGGAGGTATTAAAATCATTTCTGAACATTATATCAATCCATACTTTTAGGAAAAGAAATTTCCTTTGGTTTATTCCTCCAGTTTAACCTTTTGTTTCCTAAAATCTAGAGAAAGAGATCGCAATGAACGAATTTTGTTTTTCTATTGATCGCGGAGGAACCTTTACGGACATTTATGCATGGACACCGCAAGGAACGATCACCTTAAAACTCTTGTCTGAAAATCCACTGTGTTACCCGGATGCTCCACGTGAAGGAATTCGGCGTATTCTCTCTCGCTCGCTTCGTCAAGAGATCGATCCAACTTGCATTGATGAATCTCCGATTCGATGGATTCGGATGGGCACAACCGTCGCTACAAATGCTCTTTTGGAGCGCAAGGGAGAGCCTCTTCTCTGGATTACCACTCAAGGTTTTCGCGATCTCCTTCGCATTGGAACCCAGAGTCGCCCCAATATTTTTGCTCTGCAAATTCTTTTGCCAGAACTTATTTATCAAGACGTTCTCGAAGTCGAAGAACGTGTTTACTGGATTCCCGCAGAAGAAACCCCGAACTATCCTTTTGTTAAACAGGGAATCAGCGGAGAATGGTATCGAATCGAACAACCGCTCTCGTTGCCTCGCCTTGAAGAGCAACTCAAAAGAGTTTACCAGAACGGCATTCGTAGCCTTGCGGTCAGTTTGCTTCATGGTTATGACTTTCAAGAACATGAACAGCAAATCAAAAAATTGGCTCAACACCTTGGTTTTTCTCAAATCAGCCTCTCTTCTGAAATCTGCCCGCAAATTAAACTTTTGCAACGCGGAGATACAACGACTTTGGATGCTTATCTGACTCCTCGTATCCGTCAATATTTAGAAAGCTTTCGACAAGGTTTTAAACACCAACTCCGCAACACACAGGTGCTTTTTATGCAGAGCCACGGCGGATTGATATCGGCTTCACATTGTCTGGGATCTCGCTCCGTTCTCTCGGGACCCGCGGGAGGAGTCGTTGGATATTCTTTAACAACGCCGACTTTGAAACCCTTGATCGGATTTGATATGGGAGGAACCAGTACTGATGTCTCTCGTTTTGATCAAGTGTTTGAGAGTATTTCCGAAACCGAAATTTCTGGTATTCGCTTACAAATCCCCCAGCTTCATATTCGAACAGTCGCCGCAGGCGGCGGGTCACGCTTGTTTTTTCAGGATGGAAAATTTCAAGTCGGGCCAGAAAGTGTTGGCGCCAATCCCGGCCCTGTTTGCTACGGAAAAGGAGGTTTTCTTGCCATTACGGACGCGAATTTACTCTTGGGGAGAATTGTGGCAAAAGAATTTCCTGCCGTATTCGGTCCTCAAGAAAATCAGCCTCTAGATGTAGTAAAAACTCGTGAAGCAATGGAAAAATTCACCCACTCTATCTCTCAACAAACCGGAATTTCCTATTCTTACGAACAAGTGGCCTATGGATTTATTCAGGTCGCAAACGAACTCATGGCTCGACCCATTCGCGAAATTTCTTCGGCTCGAGGCTATGATCTACAAGAACATCAACTGGTTTGCTTTGGCGGTGCTTCTGGACAACATGCTTGCGCTATTGCTAAAAAATTGGGAATTCAAAGCATTTTTATTCATCAGTATGCCAGTATCCTTTCTGCAGTAGGATTATCCTTGGCGGATTGGGTTCAAGAGAAATCGCTTCCTTGTTATGGACTCCTTTTTTCTTCCGAACATTTTGCTCTTATTGAGGAAAAATGGAGAATTTTGGAAGCCCTATTGACCTTCGAACTTCCGTCCGAAGGTATTTCTGAAGTTCTGTTTGAACACGCTCTCAATTTACGGCTTCAAGGATCTTCCCACGCGATTAAGCTGACCCTTCGACAACTCTCCGAAACAACAGAAGCCTTCAAGCGTCTCTATCAACAAGAGTTCGGTTTCCAGGTTCCTCACAATCGAACGCTTCTCGTGGATGATATCGCTGTCCGTTGTATTGGAAAGACAGCCAAGTCCTCTCGTTTACCCATTGAAAAAGCGACTCAACTCCCACCCATCCAAGGATATACCCGCGTCTATGAAGAATCGGACTGGAGTGAAATTCCTTATTTTTCTCACTCGCAATTAAAAGCAAATCATTCTATTTTAGGGCCAGCGATTATTTTACTGGAGGGCACAAGCGTTTTTGTTGAAAAAAATTGCTCTGCGAAAGTGAACGAATGGGGCGATATTGAAATTAAGGTAGAGGAGGGTTCGTCTCAAAAACTCTCTGAACAAGCGAATCCCATTTATTTGAGTATCTTTCATCATTTGTTTATGTCAATTGCCGAACAAATGGGACGCAATTTACAACGAGTGGCCGTCTCGACGAATATTAAAGAACGTTTAGATTTTTCCTGCGCTATTTTTTCAGCCGAAGGAAGTCTGGTCGCAAACGCTCCGCATATTCCAGTACACCTCGGAGCAATGGGAGAATCCGTGCGATTTTTAATGCAACGGTTTCAAGGACAGTTGACGCCCGGAGAAGTCTTGGTCACAAACGATCCGTATCATGGCGGAAGTCATTTACCCGATATTACCGTGGTCACTCCAGTTTGGGAAAACAACGAAATTCTTTTCTTTGTCGCTTCTCGTGGACATCATGCGGATATTGGTGGGATCACGCCGGGTAGTATGCCTCCGTTTTCGACCTGCCTTCAAGAAGAGGGCATTTGTCTAGAAGGGCTTAAACTCGTAGAACAGGGACGATTTCAGGAGGAACGGCTCCAAAAATACTTGACCACCCCATTCCCTTTAGGAAATAAAACCATTCCCGGATCCAGAAAAGTAGACGACAATCTTTCGGATCTGCGGGCCCAAGTCGCCGCGAATCAAAAAGGCGTTTCCCTCCTAGAAGAAATGATTCGCCACTATGGAAAATCGATTGTTTTAGCGTATATGCAACACATTCAAGACAATGCGGAATCCGTAATTCGACAAGTGATTCAAGAGTTCAAGGAACGATTTAAAGGGAAACCTTTAACCGCTATTGATTGGCTTGACGACGGAAGCCAAATCTGCTTAACCGTAGAATTTCTGGAACAGGGAAATATTCGGTTTGATTTTTCGGGAACCGACCCTGAACTCCTTGGAAATCTTAATGCCCCACGCGCGATCACGACCAGTGCGATCCTTTATGTGCTACGATCCTTGGTGAATCGCGATATTCCACTCAATGCCGGATGTTTAAAACCGGTAGAAATTTATATTCCGGACCATACGCTCCTTTCCCCTTCTTGGGACTCTGCGGTAGTTGGGGGAAACGTTGAAACCAGTCAACGTGTGGTCGATGTGATTCTAAAAGCGCTACAAGTCGCCGCCGGATCGCAAGGAACGATGAATAATTTTTCCTTTGGAAATGAGCAATTCGGCTATTATGAAACCATTGCAGGGGGTGAGGGTGCGTCCGCGAATCATCACGGACAACACGCAGTCCATACTCATATGACCAATACAAAGATTACCGACCCTGAAATTCTGGAGCGCCTTTATCCGGTGCTCTTACGAAAATTTTCGATTCGTCAGGATTCAGGCGGTGCAGGAGCCTATTCAGGTGGAGATGGAATTATTCGAGAAATGGAGTTTTGTGAACCGATGGAACTGTCTATTTTATCGGAACGGCGAACGTTTCCGCCGTATGGGCTTTTAGGCGGTTTACCCGGAAAAACTGGAAAAAATTTGTTGTTTCGAGCGAATGGCCGTCCATATAAGCTTGGAGGAAAAGCCTCTCTGAAGGTTTATCCCGGTGATCGTATTCGGCTAGAAACACCAGGAGGGGGTGGCTATGGATCGAAACCTTAGAAGTCTTATTCTTTTTCGAGACGAGTATTTTTATTGATGTCGTAGAATTTTTCTTGCCAGGGGGTCATTTTATCTTGATAGCCCCCCGTCTTGTCCTTCCATTTCTTTACTAAATCTTTCTTCTTATCTGCAGGCATTTGTTTATTCTGATCAAGGAAATCTTCAAAACCAGTCAAATCATCACCGAGATCAATATACTTTTTTACCCAACTCTCACTTGTTTCTTGATCCATTCCCAAAAGTAGACATAACTGAAGATAAAGAGATTTGTTTCCTTGATTAATCGCCTGATTGAGGAGTGTCTTCGCTTCTTCTCCCTTTGCGTTTATCTGTTTTTGAGTGCCTCCTCCATCGCGAAGTTTTTGCCAAGCGATATAAGCTTGCATCCCGCCATCTCCAATGCTTTGAGCTGTTTTCCAGGCTTTCCCGGGATCAAAGCTTACTATCGTTATCGTAGGGGATGGTTTCATATTTAACAAGGTAAATCCAAGGCCGATTGATACGATTGAAGTGACAAGTAAAATCAAATTTTTGTAGTTTTTTTTCGCTGCTTTTCGTCCACTACCGCCACCGCCACTGGGAGCCTTACTGCGAGTTTTTTGGGGACGTGCCTTAGGAGCTTCTTCTTCAACGTCTTCCTCGTCACTATTTTCTTCTTCCACATAAGCTTCTTCTTCTTCTTCTTTTTCTTGATTACGCGAAGGACGGACTCCCCCTGTTTTGGATTTTGAAGGAGGACGATCTTCTCGTTTCGTTTTTAATTTAGGACGTTCGTTTTCTTCTTCTTTAGGTTCTTCTTTTTTTGAAGGCTTTGTGCTAGATTTTCCGCTTTTTGATTTAGGTCGCACCTCTTCCATTTCAACCTCTTCCATTTCAACTTCTTCCATTTCAACTTCTTCCATTTCAACTTCTTCTTCACGAGATCTTTTTTTCATGGAAGCGCTTCCAGGAGATCGTTTCGGGATTCGTTTTTCAGGCATAAGCGTTCTCTCTTTTGATTTCAGAGGTTGATGCGAATTTTATTGGAGTTTTTTTTTCTCCAGTTCGTCTGAGAAAGCTAACAATACATTTTAAGATTGTAAACTCTTAAATTGGGGTTTGCAAGGATTTTCAAGAGGGGTTCTTGTGAAGAGATATTTTGAGGAGATATTGAATGGAGCCTTATAAACTTCGTGATTTGCTATGGTTTAGTAATTTGGTCTTGATTTTGGCGGTCTTTGCAAGTTCTTTTTTTATTATTCAACAGATTCGTAACGAAAAAGAAATCCAAATTCCAGAGGCACCTCCTGAAGAAAAAATTAAGGATAAATCAACCTCACGTTTATTTGATTATGAACCGATTTGGGCCGTAAAAATTGGCCCCGTTGAAAAAGAAAAAGAAGTGGTTGAGATTCAACCCGATTATACCGAAGAACTCAGAGGTTTGTTACAAGTGGATGCGGTTGCTTATAAAGGAGTGCCCAAAGAAAACGCGTATGCCACCATGAAAGTGAAAGTAAGCCGAAAAACAAGTCTGGTTTATATTGGAGATGCCTTCAACGTCCAGAAAAACGAATGGCTCCGTAAAGCCACGGTGACCGCGGATTTAGTTTTTCCGGCAACAGTGACCGATATTTCAGGAGAAGGAGTGACCTTTCTTTACAAAAATGAACCAGTCCTGATCCCTCCAGAAGGGGGCGCCGAAAAAGATCCAAACAGCACTACCCCTGCTTCCGATTTTAAAACCGGCGAATATGAACCGGGAAAATGGAAAATTGCAGAAGAAGAAAAAGAATTGATTGCCAAAAATCCCGATCAATATATTAAAGAACTAGGACTTACGCCGTATTACGAACACGGTAGAGTGGCAGGATTAAAACTGAAAAATGTGAACGAAGGCTCTCTTGCAGAAAAACGAGGCTTCAAAAAACATGATGTGATCAGTAAAATTAACGGAATTAGTATCCAAAGTATGGAAGATTTGGAAACGATCGCAGAACGTGAGAAAAGCAAAAAACGCTTTATTATTAATCTCATGCGATTGGGTAAACCCGTCACTCTCACTTTTGAAATTCAATAAAAGGAATTCGATATGCTTTTGCGTACAATAGCTGTTTGGATTTTCAGTTGGACCTTACTTTGGAGCCAACCTTCACTCGAAGAAGAAAGCTGGTTTTATCAGATTCTTACACGATTAAAGAGTAAAGATCCTCAAATTGTACGCTCTGCGCAAGAAGCATTAATCGCTCACGGTGCTGTTTTTCAGGAGAAGCTGCTTCCGTTTAAAAAAGATCCGCTTTTGGGCCCTCCGCTTCAAAAAGTCTTTGAATGCTTCCAGTCTCCGGGAGATTATTATCTTCAGCAAGCGATTCTTTTTAGTGAGGGCTCTCAAAAAGAACTATTGCAAACGCTAACCGCTCCGTTAACGCTTAAATTTACTTATGAATCCATGTATTTTTCGGAGAGGACTGTAGAAGTATGTTCCCTTCAAGGAAGTACTCCGAGATTAAGTAAACTGGTCCAGCAAGTCTGGATTCATCATCTTGATCAATCGGGACATTTTCAGGTGATTGAGCCAAAAATCTCGAAGGCTTCGATCCCTCCGGCGATCCAAATTGGTGGAGAAGTTCAATGGCTTTTTCTTCAGGGAAACGCTCGCCTTCAGTTGGATTTATGGATGAAGGAAAAAGAACACAGAATCCTCGCCTGGAAAACGGTTCTAGCGGGTTCAGGGGAAGAAGAATGGAGTACGGCACTAAAATTGATTGAACCTCAGATTCAACAGTGGCTCGAAGAAAGCTTACCGAAAAAACAAGACGTGGTTTATCCGTTTTTTCCACCCAAGACCCAACTCGAATGGATCGGGTTATTTTTAGCGCAAGAAGGGCATTTTACTGAAGCGCTCTCGCTGTTAAGTTCGCCCCAGACAGAGGAACAGCGATTTAATTTAGCGATGATTCAAGAAGCGTCGGGCCATCTTTCTGAAGCCATCGCGCAAATTCAAGCGCTCCAAATACGTTCTTCTGAGCAACAAAACGCTCTGCAACGCTTGAAAATTCGAACCCATTCCGATTAAGAATTATTTTAAGGAACAACAAATGCCCAGTAAACTCGAAAATAATAAAAACGACAAAATCCAAGAACTACTCAATGAACTAGTGAAACAAAATATTTTGCTTGGACAACGTATTGATTCTACGAACCAACGTATTGATGTGACATTGCAAGAAATTCTCGCTCAAAGTCAAAAATCAGATGCCCGTATTGATGCCGCGCATCAACGGATTGATGCCACTTTACAGGAAATTCGCGCTCAATCCATTGATATTTTTCAACAACGAAAAGAATGGGAATACTTCAAACAAGAAGTTTTCCCGATGCTCGAACGATTGCCAGATGCGGTGAAAGATCAAATTGGTTTTAAGAAAGAGCATTCACACAAAAGCTAGCGTGGATTTAGATATGCGTGACGAAACAAGAGGATATACGCATTTTCAATACGACCCTCTTTGGGAAAACGTCGTGTCAGATTTTTCAGTAATGGCAGAGCTGTATGATCTTCGAGTTCTGCAAGAGCCTCCGCAGAGAGGCAGATCATTTCTCGATCTTGTGCCTGTAAAAATTTTTGGAGAAGCAGGGTCACGGGTTGAAACTTTAAGCGTCCAAGCATCGCAATAATTTGGTATTTTTCTTCACGGGTTGGACATTGCTGTAAAGCGACCGCTAAAGCGCTTCCCTGATGACGATGAAAGAGCGCGTGAATGGTGCTAAATCGAACCTCTAAACAAGAGTTATTCAGCGCTTTTTTGAGGGGTTTTAGCACCGCATCGGTTTCGTCGAGATCAATCGCGTGAATGGCTCGGACACGAAATTTTTCGCTTGGATGCTGTAAGACATCCGCGAGAAACTGAATACGGCGGGGATCGTCAAGAAAACCCACCGCTTTAATGGTATTGGAACGAAAAATTTCGTCATGTGCTTCGTCATAAAAATATTCCGTTAATAAAGACAAAGACTGCGGAATATCTCGGAGATAAAGAAGTCCCTCTTCCATCGTGGGCGTTAGTTTTGTTTGAGAAAGAGCTCGTTCCAGAGAAAGTCGTCGTTCGTCAAAAATCGAGATTCCTAGCCGCCACATCGCTTCAATACAGATGCCTTCTTGAGGACGGTTTTCTAAGCGCCAGAGTTTTCCATAAAGACGAATCGCGGGTTCCAGTTTCCCGGCACGTTCAAGCCGAATCGCTTCCTGAAGTTCCTGAAAAGCGTCCATAAGGGATTTGCCCAAAAATTAAGAGAACGCGAGAAGTACAAAAATATAGAACGAAGCAAGAAACCCCAAAATCGTCTGTACCCATGAGGAAAAATGGCTCAAACCTGCCTTTAAATAGGCGATTTCTGGTTTTTGTGGATGATAATGAATTGGAACTGAAGCCATCAGCGGATACTGCTGAGAAAACGTTTCTGCTTTCAGAAGTTGAGCGGCACGATTTAAATGAGTACGTCTGCTTTGTCGTTGCGCTTTGAGGGGATAAGCGACGACCTTCTGATCAAAAGTATAGCGGGTGGATTGAAAGGCTTTTCCAGCGACTTGATATTCATACTGAAACTGAACTTCACAAACGTCTGTAATCTGCGAGTCTGGCATTTTTTTTTCGACAATCTGGATTTGAGATTTCGTTATTTTTCCCGGAGAGGTCGGCCATTTTAAAATGGAGAATCCATAATAAAGGGTCTTGCCACAAGCAAAAGTGCCATAGACCCCGATTCCGAAGAGGAGCGTGCGTAAAATAATTTCATCCGGCGACATCGTCAAAGTTATCCTTTTTTTTCTGAAGAGAAGGAAGGGGCTGTAGTCGCTAGATAAAAGCGTCCGATTTCGGCTTCAAAAACTTCGCCCTCTTCGCGTTCCATTTGGTAAGAGCCTTCCATGGTTCCGAAGTTGGTATCTAAAGGGCAAAAACTGGTGTATTCAAATTTTTTTCCCGGATTTAGCAGAGGCGTTTCGCCGATTACGCCGGGGCCCCGAACTTCTTGGGTTTCTCCAAAGGAATTAATAATAATCCAATGTCGAGAAATGAGTTTTGCGGAAAGGGTTCCTTCATTTGAGATGGTGATATGATAAGAAAACAAGAAACGATCTTCTTCGGGATTCGAATGTTCCGGCAGATATTCTGCGACGGCGCGAATTCGAATTCCTTGAGTAATTCGTTCCGACATAATTGAGTTAGCCATAAATCTATTCTCCGGGAACAATCAAATTTATTTTTTTGTTCCAATATTTTTACTGATGAGATCTAAGAGTTCTTCAATTTCAAACGGTTTTTGAACAATGCCTACAATGGTTTCGGTTTTTTTCAATTTTTCGTACATTTCTGAAGAGGCGGCGGAAACGACAATAATTTTTGTTGAGGGACGGCCAGCGCTGATCGCTTTAATGGCGGTACGACCATCCCAGTCTGGCATCATTAAATCTGTAATCACAAGATCGTAAGCTTTTTTAGCCACTAAATCGATTCCTTCACGACCATTCCGAGCAAGAGTGACTTGGTACCCTGCTTGAGTCAACAAATCTTTGAAAAGTTCACGTATTTCTTCCTCGTCATCAATCACTAAAATTTCCCCAAGCATAAGTCACCCATCTAAAGAAAGTCTACCTCTAGAAGTATAATTTTAAAATAAAAGATTCAAAATCGGTTTCAAGCGTTTGCAAATGAGTCCCAAAATATTTTAAGAAAAGATTTTCTTCTGGACGACCCCCTTCGTGCATTTCTTTCTGAAATTCTTTCCAGAGTGCTTTATAGGTTTCATTCTCCGTATGGGAAAGAAAATAATAAAGACCCCACGATTCGGAGTAAAAAATTCCGGCCGCGTCTAGGGTGGTTGTTTGATTGATTAAAGTATTGGCATCGTTACTAATTAATTCAGGAATAGGGAACTGTCGTTTTCGTCCAAAATAGATCTTGAGTTCAGAAAGTCGTTTCGAAATAAAATTAAATTCTACCTTTTTTTGTTGGGAATCCCATTTGTAGCCCTCAAATTGGGTGGCCACCGCTTCTGCGTACCAAGACGGCACTTGCGATCGAGAAAACGCATTAAAATAATATAAATGGGCTCCTTCGTGGGCCAAAGTCCAGAATAACTCTTGAGCTTTTTTTTGGTTTTGGACCCATCCGCATCCGGCATTAGTGTTAGAAGCCGCAAATCCATTCGCTTTTAAATGATCTTCGTTTTTGGTTTCGATACAATAGTTTCGGTAATCTTCAAAGGTGCCAAACGCGTACAGGGTCGAACGTTTCCCAATATCTTTCCCAAAAAATCGGACATATTCTTGATAGCATCCTTCCATAAAGTAACCGAGTTCTTGAATAAATTCTTCCGAAATATTGGCTTTAATTTCATAGTGTTCGGTGGTTAAGGTCCAAGCGTTCTCCCATTGAGAGCGAATCGCATTGATTTCTTCGCGGGAGTACCATTTGTTTTGGAACTGAGAAAATCCTTTTTCTAACAGTGATTTGTCTTCACTGGTGACCCATTTTCCTTCGTAAGGAACCAGTCCTTGTAGGTATTTATCTCGATCTTCAGGGGTGACCCATTTGCCGGAGTATTTAACAAATCCTTGGGTCCGCATCTTTCGTTCTTCGGGGGTGACCAATATTCCGTTATAGGGAATAAAGCCACCCTCAGGAACAGGGATTTCAAATTTTTTGGCCAGATATTGATCGATGCGCGGTTTATAATTTTTTTCGTCGTTTTGTAAGACTTCAATAAAAGTGGCATTGGCCTCTTTTTCCATTCCATTTTCAAAACAAAAAACGGCAATGAGCCACCGATCTTGGGGGGTCAACTTCATTCGATTAAAAAAACGATAAAGTTGTTTAGGATAAAGTTGTTTCCAGAGAAGAGAAGCTTTCCCGCCCCCTTCAAATTCGACCTCAAAGCCTTCTTCCGTAGCACTTTTGAGTTTTCCGACGGAAGCACCAAACTTCATACTCGATTGGGAGAGTTGTCCTTCATTTAACTGTTGAAGCATTCGTTGAAATAAGGATTCTTGGATTTGAAGATCTGTTAAACGAAGCGATACTTTGGCTTTTAATTCAGGCGACAGCAGGCGATTTTTAAAAAGCTCATATTCTTTTTTGGCTTGAGTATATTGATAAACCTTGACCCAACTTTCGATTTGGGCCATTTTTTCTTCAAAGGTTTCTCCTTCGACCTGAAGTTCTAATTGACGAAGTTCTTCTTGTTGTTTTTGAACAAGTTGTTCTCGCTCTAACTTTTTCTTCGTTGCCTCGTCGAGTTTTTCTTCTGTTACAAGACGATCCCGTTCTTCAGGCGAAAGGAGTTGGCCTCGAAATACGACATAGCCTCGAATATTTTCGCCCAAATACTGCTTATACAGTTTTTCCATCTTTTCCTGATGGGAAAGATGTTGTGGAAGATATAAAGCGAGAAAATGATTCACCCATTTTTTTTCTCGATGTTGAAACGCGAGTAATATCACTGCATATAAATGGTTATCGAGTGCAGGATAAACTTTACAACAGTGATAAATCAACTCGAATAATTGCGTCGGAGTCCGTTCTTTCCAAGCGTAAGTAAACGTTTGAAAATGAGTATTCGGATCGAGTACCGTACAAAAATGATCATCCGTCGCTAATCCGAGCCACGCTTTAGATCCTACGGGATATTCGATCGGCAGATTAGGTTCGTTTATTCCTTGGTAAAGTGCTTGAAAAAAAGCAACAAAAAGTCGATCTTCTTCAATCTTCGCAGAGAGTTCTTCTTTTCGTTCTCCCCATAATATTTGAGGAAGCAAGGCTTCCTCTTCAGCTAAAGCTTGAAGATAACGATATTCTTTTTTTAATTTCTCGATTTGTGCTACGGCTTGTTCATAGCGTTGAGATTCCGAAAGAGTTGATTTCTTCGTTTCGGGCAAAGAATCTTTTACAATCTCTGAGGTGGAGCCTTCTGGAAGGAGAGGTTTACCGCCGTTTCCCGAGGGCAAAAAAAAGAGAACAAATAGAAGGAGTAGCGAGACGAGTCCACTCCCTAGAATTATTTTAAAGCGGAAATCTTTCTCGGATATTTCTGCTGTCTTAGACTGAGAAGAGGCTATTGCGACAGTGGCTAAAACTTTTTCTGGAGCAAACACAAAAACGGTAGCGCCAATTTGAATGCGATCTCCTGGGCTTAAAATTTTTTCATGAACGGGTTGTCCGTTAATTCTTGTTCCATTGCTGGACTGGAGATCTCGAAAGAGCCATTGCTCATTTTTTTGCCAGAGAAATTCTCCATGATGGCCAGAACATTTTTTGTCTGAAAGAACAATCTCATTTTCAGGGAGTCGGCCCATAGTCATTTTAGGTGGTTTTAGTAAAAAATGTTGAGAGGCGAGGTTCCCCTCCAGACAATAAAGTTCATCATATTCGGGCATAAGAGATTACCAATAAACATTTTTGCGGGACTCTGGAAAAAGTTCGCCCATAAAGGCTTCTAAAAATTCATCGCTATGAATAATTTTATTTTCGAGAAGATATTGATTTAAGGGATCCCGAATTTCCCGAGCAGATTTAAAGCGATCAAGGGGTTGGCGCTCAATGGCTTTTAAAATAATTTCATTGATACTATAGGGAATTTGAGGGTTAATTTCGCGGGGTGGAACCTTTTTTTGGTATTCCATCATTTCGAGCAACGTATCTCCGGATTCCGCGGGATACACCACTTCATTGGTCAATAATTCATAGAAAACGAGTCCCAGCGAAAAAATATCGGACCGGTGGTCCGTGCCTTCAAAACGAACTTGTTCGGGCGACATATAGGGAAATTTTCCCATCAGGACCTCGGTTTCATCGGGAACTTTTAAATTTAACGCTTTGGCGATTCCAAAATCGGTCAATTTAGCGACTCCGCGATAATTGAGTAAAATATTGGCTGGCGAAACATCACGATGAACAACCTTTAAGCGTCGTCCTTCTCGATCTCGTTTTCGATGCGCATAATCTAATCCGCGACAAACCTGCTCCATAATTGCGGCCGCAACTAATGGAGAAATAAAGGTTTTAGATTGTTTAATGCGTTTAATGATCTTTTCTAAATTTTTACCAAAAACCATTTCCATCACCATAAAATATTGATCTTCCGATTTGCTGAAATGATAGACTTGAACAATATTTTCATGGAGTAAATCCGCGACTAATTTAGCTTCCCCCATAAAAAGCGCTAGGGCTTCTTTATCTCGAAGTAAGGAAGGATTAATGATCTTGATCGCAACGGTCTTTCGAAAATTATCCGTGCCAACTTGTTCGGCAAGATAGACGGTTCCCATCCCTCCCTTCGCCAACTCTTCTAAAATTTGAAATTTCCCACTCAGAAGCAATTGTTGCATAAACTCTTTCTCCCATTTCTGGGAGAATTTCCTCTCAAGATTAAATCTCCGACTCGACTACAGGCGCAAGTCTCGGTTGGCAAATTTTGTACCAGAAAAAACCGCCTACCACGGCTACTAGAAAGAGTAAAAGACCAAAGTTGGACAAACTAATCCAGCCTTGCGAGCCAACAAAGGTAGTGATGAAACGAAATAGGATCGGGAGATTATCATTGAAGGTGATATCAAATGCTGAAAAAATAGTGGAGAGCAGTGGCGCAGAAAACCCCGCAACCAGAGTTGCTTTCGCCAAGGTTGTCTTGGCAATATTGGTAGGAGTTGAAACGGAGGCGATTTGTCGTCCTTGATGATAGAAATCAACGTGGGCTTTTTCTAAGAATCCTTCCGTGAGTGGAGTGATCCAAAATTCGGTACGAGTATTTTTCGATTCTACATCCAAGACAATTCTTTCAGGAACGATTAAACAACCGGGAAAGGTCGGAATAATCTCTATTTTTGGGCTTTCTTTTGGAACCTGCATTTCTCCGGACACTTGTGAAATAGTCTCTTTATTTTTGAGCGCCAGTTGTTTTTCATTCAACTCGACTTGGAGCAAATAATGTCGAAACGGATTCATCTGATTGTAATAAGTAATTCGCGTGTGTCGTTTAAATTCCGTTGAAGTGTCGGGGTTTGGCGTTTCTTCTAGAAGTTCCCTAGAAAGTGGCGTTGCTTTTCCTTGCGGTGCGGCCAAATTCATTCGGGGTTCAATTTGAGCCGTTGAAACGGAAGAAAGATTTGAAAGAAGGCCAGTTCCTGATTCTGAAAGATTTATTCCCAAAAGACCTTTTCCAGAAAACAAGGGTTGGGTTGCAGGCTGAGAGGCTGGAGATCCAGCCAAATTAGTTGGCATTGGCGCTGATGGCGGCGGAACCGATATTGTTTCTTGTCGATCAGTGGAGACTTCTTTTTTAAGAATTAAATCTCCGGGTTCATTAATCGTTTCCATATGGGACCAATCAGAGGCGATTTCTGAAAATGTTTCTGAAGTGTCATCCACTTCTTTTTCTCCACTTTCGACCTCGTCTAAATCGTTATCGTTAATGGTTTCATCCCCATCTAACAAGTGGGGTTGATAGGCACTTTCTTTCATAGGGGGAAGCGTACGACGTTCTGCGGCTTCTTCATCTTCAAAAAGGGAAGTCATTGGGTTCAAATGATGAACCGTTTCTACTTTTGTTTCCTTTTTATCTTCTTCCGAAGCAGCATTTTCGAGGGAGCCAAAAGAAATGATAGGAAGTGAGGTTTCTGAAGAAGAGACACGACTTGAAGATTCATTTTCCGGGCCTAACTGGAGAGAAACTTCTTCATCCAGAGTCCCATTTTCGTCAAGATTCTCCTCAAGATTAGCGTCTTGTTCGATTTGAAGATCATGGAGTTTGTCTGGCGTTAAGATTAAAGTGGGTTCGTCCATTTGATCGTTAATGAGGCGATCCAAATCGGCTTCTTTAAAGATCATTTGTCCACTTTTGCTATACGCTTTCAATTCTCCACTGGTGATCAACTCTTTGAGTTGAAAATCTTCTCGCTGGAGACGCTTCATCGCTTCTTGAAAAGAACAGTAACGAAATTTGAAGGTGAGTACTTTCGTTACGGTTAGGTTATATTTTTTTTCTAAATATTCAAAGGTGGAGTCCCACGATAGCGGTTCTTCATCATAATATAAAGTATATTTTTCTTCTTCATAGCGAGGATGCATCTGACGACAAACCATCCGCACCGTTTTCATGTCTTTCAGGGGAATAACAATAACTTTTTTGTTCCCGATATAGTCGTAAACTCGGATTTCCGTTAAAGCCACATTGTTCCTCCCTTTTGTGAAGAACTACACTTCGAGAAAATGGAATGATTTTCTACCAACCCAACTAGGGATTTCTTCAACTCATCAAAATTATAACGATGTTAGCGACAGGAGACAATAAGAAACTAGGGTTAGTTCCCACGAAATTGTGGAGGTCTCTTTTCCAGAAAAGCTTGAAGACCTTCTTTAGCATCTTGGGTGGAAAAGGCTAATCCAAATAATTTTTCTTCTAACGCGAGTCCTTGACTGAGCGGAAGTGCGGCACCTTGATACAAAGCTTCTAGCGTAAGCGCTATCGCTAGTGGCCCTTGTATTGAAACTTGTTTAAGCCATTTTTTTGCTTCCTCTACAGGAGATTCTGTTAATTTATTGATTAAACCCATTCGATACGCTTCTTCGGCAGAAATATTCATTCCTGAGAGTAAATATTCGGCGGCTCGGCCAACCCCGATCAATTTTGCCAACCGTTGAGTTCCCCCAAAACCAGGAATGACTCCAAGCTTGACTTCAGGTTGTCCTAAAATAGCCTTCGGATGTGCATAGCGAAGGGTACAGGCCATCGCCAGTTCACACCCGCCTCCCAAGGCAAATCCCTGAATTGCCGCGACGATTGGTTTGCCTAAAGACTCCATCACGAGTCCCAATTGATTTCCTAGTGCGCTCAATTCTTTGGCTTGGATAGCACTCAGTGCGGAGAGTTCTTTAATATCCGCACCCGCAACAAACGCTTTTTCTCCTGCGCCTGTCAAAATTACCCCGCGAAGAGAAGGATTTTTCTGAATCTCTTGAAAAGTCGCCAATAGTTCTTCTAAAGTTTTCCGATTCAGTGCATTCAGTTTTTCCGGACGATTAATGGTAATCGTGATAATTCCTTCTTCTTCACGAATAAGCAGATTTTCTCTAGAATGCATTTATGGCTCCTTTTTCGCTCTCTATCCAGAAATAATAGATCCTTAGAATTTTTTTGAGAGACACTCTCGATGGCTATTAATTGTAATGAAAGAGGCAAAAAAAGAAAGACTGCTTTGTGGCTCTGTCCCAAAAAATGGGTTTAAAAAATCCTGTTTTTAAAAATAAAAGAAGGAAAAGAAGGGAATCGTTTTCGTGGCCCTTTTTTTGGGGTTGGATTCGGATGCGAAACCGGAAAAAAAGCACTCCCTTTTTCTCGTTTTTGAGGGTTCCACAAAAGAAAAGCCATCAGAACCCAAACGCCTCCAAAAATCAATAATTCTGGAATCATCAGCCACATTCCTAACTGAATAAGCTTTGCGTCTAAAAACATAAGTCCCTCCTGAATAATCAAAAAAATAGGTTCCTCTGCCTCGTCTAAAGAAAGCAAAAAGAGAACCATCTTTGCAGAAAGGGTTTATTTTTTATTAGAAACGAAGATATAGCTCGAATTCAAGACTGTAATATAAAAAAAAAGGAATGTTTCCGCAAGAAAAAAACTGCAGGGGTGCAAAAACGCAATATTTTTTTTGCGGGGGAAAAATCGGTAGTTCCTGAATCGTGGTTTAAGAACTTTTGGAAAATTCGGAAGTCCTGTCCGAAATTTTGGCGAGTTCCTGTGGAATCTGGCGAGTAAAAATATAATAATACATCCGCCAATCCGATAAAAACGACTTCAGTGGATAGGTAAAAGTTGCGGGCCGATTCTTTTCAATAAAAAAATGTCCTATCCATGCGAATCCATAACCACATAAAGGCATCCCTAAAAGCCAGTAAAAATTTTGGCTCCAGAAGCTCCAAGCCAATAGAACTAAAACGCCCGACGACCCAATAAAATGCACGGTTCGATTCAGAGGATGAAGATGTTGTGATAAATAAAAGGGCCAAAATTCTTTCAACGTTGGATAAGGTTCAGACATCAGTACCTCCGTCTTTAATAATGAACGGTTTTGAGCATTCGCAGATATTCAAGGCCGTTCTTAACTTGACATGAATAGTTGAGATACACTATGATAGCTCTCTTCGTACACTTTAGAAGGAGGCGATTTATGAAATATCTTTTTTTACTTGTTTTCTGTCTTTCTTGGAACAAGGCTCAAAATTTACTTCCCTATCAAATCGTGTCTCCGGACGATCCCGCCCTTCTCGTCAAGGTCTATCAGACTCCGAAAACAAAAGAATGGAAAGCCGCCTGTCTTCGTGAAGAGGGCGTTCTTTGGAAAATAAGCTCTTTCCCTCATAACGGGGAAAAAAATTATTCCTATCTTTCTTCCGATGGCCGTATTTTTTTCCAACTTAAAAACGAATTTAAGAAAAACGATGAAATCGTTTTGCGTTCTTGGCGAAACGGCGAATTTCTTTGGGAATTTTCTGTTCAAGAGCTTTCGCTTCCCGAAAATGCGATTTTAGAACAACCCGGAAAACCGAATATTTGGTTTGAAACCATTACTCAACAAAAAGACACCTTGGAAATTCAACTAAATATCCCGAAAAAACTGAATCTCAGCCTCGTGACTGGCCTCCCTGAGAAAACTAACTTTTTGAATCGATTTTGTGCTCAAAAAGGAAACGATACTCTATTTTCAATGATCGAAGGGAAAAAAAGGCCTAAAGAAGTGTCTATAGAAAGTTTGTTGAATCATGAAGGGATCACCGACGACTATAAAAAAGAGGTCGCTAAAAATATTCCAACTGGGGTCCTGAAAAATACCATTCCTACCTTTCAAACGGAAGGAACTCTTGAAACAAACGAGCTTTATCAACAAAAAATAACTATCCTTCATCCAGATACCTTGGCCCTTTATGTCTTGCGGTTTTGTGATACCGTTTTTACACCAGAAGAGATGAAAAAAATTGTGACGTTCCGCTACACCGTAAATTCGGAAGTAGGGTACTATTTAATTACCGTCTTTCCACAACTCCCCTATTCCTTAAAATTCCAAAAATTAATCAATCCAAAATTTCGAGAAGGTACTGATCCTGAGCGCGTTTACCAATATTTACGAATCTCACGAGAAGGACAAATTTTGGGATGTTACTTCAAAAAAAATAAATAGAGCCCTATGCTAGATATCCTGGAACCCCTTCTCTATTTTCTTGTTTTTTGTATCGTCGCTGGCGGACTCCTCGGGCTCGTTTCTTTATTTTCTACCCTCAAAAAAAGAAAACTTCCTTCTTCGGAAAAATCAACCGCTGGTGCCAATACACTCTCTCTAAATCTCCCTTCGGCCTTGCCTACTTTTTCTTTTTCCTATTCCGAAGAACTTATTCTTTTTCTCCTTGTCCTTATTAGTTTCTTTATTCCCATGATTTGGGGAACCCAATATTTTGCAATTGTCGATTTTTCCGTAGTGGTTCATGGGGCTCAGAGAATCTATCACGGACAAATTCCCCAATGTGATTTTATTGTTCCTACAGGACCTTTAGTTCTCTATATGCAGGCCTTTTTTTACTGTCTTTTTGGGGAAACCCTTTATGCGTTTCTTTTCCATGTTTCCTGTCTGAATGTGGTGGGAACTCTTTTAGTTTTTTTTCTAGTTCGCCAAAAAGGATCCCTAGAATTTGCAATTTCTACGGCCCTGACTGCTTCTATTTGGTTTTACGGAATTCATCCATTCCCTTGGTTTGATACCACGGCTTATATTTTGGTCGTACTCACTTGGCTCTTGTGGGAAAAAACACTCTTTCCTTATCAGGTCACTCCCCAAATAAAACCCGCTATTCTGGTCGGGATTTGTAGCGCCTTCGCTTTTTTGGGAAAAATGAATATTGGCGGAGTCGCTTTTTTGCTCTTATGTGGCCTTGTCATTCAACGTTTTTGGCCTAAACCTTGGAAACCTCTTTTCGGGCTTCTCTTGGGTGCTGGAAGTATTATCGGTGCGTATGTTTTATTTCTATGGTCTATGAATAGCTCTATGATTCTCGATAATCTTGTCTTCCGCCCTCTCCAAATGGATCGATTTTCAAATTTCTTGTTTCGAGAGCAATGGGCCCCTTTTTTTATGGAATTTCCGGAGGTTCTTTTTCTCGGATTGTTTCTCTTAATTATTTCAATGGGCTTGGAAAAGCGACATACTGTTCCCTGGAAACATACTTTAGATTTACTCGCTTTGTTCACGATTGCCCTCTTTGGGAAAATGACTTCCCGTGCTTTGCGAACCATTCCCTTTGGTTTGTTAGGAGTTATTTTTGGACTGTGGGGATCTCGATTTTTTAAACATCGCCGAAAACTGGATCAGTCTATCCTCTGTTATGTTCTTTTCCTTTTTAGTGGCTATGGAATTTATCTTGCGATTCAACCTCGGTTTTACTATGATCCAAAATCCGTTTATGCCTTTACTTCGCCTGCTTTAAAGCCTTATCACATCGACGAAAATACTGGAACGATGATCGATGAAGTCGTTCAAACCCTCCAACCTTTATTGGCTCCTGACGATAGTGTTTTATGTCTTCCGAATGGTGGTTTGATCAATTTGGCGCTAGGTCATGTTTCTCCATTTCTATTTCTCTGGTACGATCCGGGAATGACGTATTTTGAAGAACTTGGAGATGAAAATCGTTTGCTGTATTCCGTTTACAGTAACCCTCCAACTTGGATTGTCCTCACCTTAACAGGTCAATTCGTTTTGCTAGAAGATTTTCGAATGATGGCGATGGGAATTCGTGACTTGAAACCCCATCTAGATATTCACTATCAAGAAGTCATCAAAACTTCAAAATACGTGATTCTCAAGCACAAATCCTAAACAAAAATTGACGAATGATTTTTCCCCTTTAAAATTTCGTAAATTTTGCGACTGTTATTTCTTTTGGGTGCAGATTTTCTAGAAAGGAACTTATGTCCACCACACCTGTGTTAAAAAATTTTCTTGAAATTCCTTATGATGAGTTAGAATTGCTTAATCTTGAGGCCAAACAAAAAATGCTCTCTCGGAGCTCGGATGAAGAATTTAAGGAATATTACTTAAAATATCTTCAGGATCAAAAGCAATTGAAAGCGGTTACTCTCTGTTTTACGGATATTGAGGGCCGATTTCATATGCTGGATTATGATAAAAAATACCTTCTAAAATCGTATGAAAACTTGACTTTTGATGGCTCTTCCATTCGTGGATTTTCACAAGTCAGCGAGTCAGACCTTCGACTTCAAGTCGATTGGGGAACATTTCGTTGGTTACCCAGTGATGTTTTTGGCCCGGGAAAAGTGATTGTTTTTGGATTGATTTGTGATCGAGACGGAAAGCCCTATCCTTCAGATATGCGAGGGCGACTGAAAGAGTATACGCAACAACTCTTTCAAAAAGAAAAAATCACGGCTCATTGTGCGGTCGAGTGTGAGGGATTCCTTGTAGAAGGCCTTAATGCGGAGCAAAATTATAACTCTCGAGAAGGATTTAAACTGGTTTCCAGTGGCGGATATTTTAATTCATTGCCTAGAGATCCCTTAAAACTTTTTATTGATACCTTAGCCGAGGCTCAACGGGCTTTAGGATTTGAAAATGAAAAAGATCATCCTGAAGTCGCGCCTTCTCAATTTGAATTAAATTATAGTTATTGCGACGCGCTTATTGCGGCCGATCAAGTTCAACTCTACAAACTCACCGCCCGACAAATCGCGGCCAATATGAAAATGACGGCCTGTTTTCTCCCAAAACCGATCCGTGGAATCAACGGAAGCGGAATGCATACCAATATTTCTCTTGCCGAAAACGGAAAAAATCTTTTCTATAGCGCGAAAGGAAAAGCATCGCTCTCCACAAAAGCGTGGAAGTTCATTGAACGTATTTTATCGAACGCGAATGATCTCTGCTTAGCTCTAAATCCTAGCGTAAATGCCTACCGACGACTTGACCCTCATTTTGAGGCCCCCAATCAGATTAAATCCTCTGCGGTAGACCGGACCTCGATGATTCGTATTCCGATTGGAAATGAACGTTCCGCGCGAATTGAAGTTCGTACGGTTGCACCCGATGCGAATCCGTATCTCATTTTTTTCTTATTATTACGAACCGGAAACGAAGGCGCGATCCGCGAGGAATTTCTTAAGGGAGCCCCTATTTTGCCGGATAATATTTATACCGCGATGGATCATTTTCAACAAAGCGAGCTCATTCGTGAGTTTTTTGGGAAAGAGAATCAGGAAAAATTTATCGCTCGAAAAGTGGCCTCCGCCAATCGTTGTCCGAGAGAACTTGGGACTTTGGTAAAAACGGAAGAAGTGTTATTTCATCATGAAGTGACCAACCAATATCTTTGGTCTCAATTTTAACTCTGAAAAGACAGGATAAAAAAAAACGCATCCTTGGTGATCAAGGATGCGTTTCCGAAATAGGATACTATTTTTCAGTAATTAATTTTTTCCGACTTGCAATTCTTCTTGTTCTGTCAAATCGATAATATGAGCGGTGACTAAAATCATCAAATTGCGAAGTTCTTCTGCTTTTCCTTTACGGGAGAAGAAGAAACTAAGCAAAGGAATATCACCGAGCCAAGGAATATCGGTTTTGCGATCTTGCAACAAGATGTTTTTCAGACCTCCGACGACCACGGTTCCACCATCGGGTACACGTACGGTTGTTTCCACACGTTGTACAGAGAGTTCTGGAACTTGAATCGTGACCACACCCGTTCCACCTGCAGGGCTAGAACCAAGGGAAGTCGAAAACGTTCGAATTCGTTCTCCACCAGCACCCGGTTGAATGAATGCAACGGTAGGTCGGAGTTCGAGCGTTACGTATTTACGATCATTAGAAACAATCGGACGTACGTCTAGGACAAGACCTTCATTAATCGTATCGACAATGGGGTCTGCAATCGTAGCGGACTGAGCAATTTCAACATCAAAGTCCGAAATGTAAGCCAATTGAGTAATAATGGCAACGTTGGCTCGCTCGGTGTTGAAAATGGTCAAACGGGGAGCATTCATTGTTGTGGCACGGCTGGATTTTTGGACGGCGCGAACAACGAAGTTTAACTCCATATCATCGAAGAAACTAAATTGATAAGAAGCGCCACCCGCATTGGTCAAGCGAGAGCCTAATCCACGGCCCGAGTCAAAAATATTTTCGTTTCGGGTTCGTAAATCTCCACCGGAACCATCATTAAAATAAGCACCTGCGACGGGGATAGCTAGGAAGGTTGGAGCCGTTCCTACGCCTGCGCCACCGACAGCACCCCCGAAGTTATCGCTAATGGTAGGAGAAGTTGCGAAAATGGAGGCTTGATCTTCGGCCTGAGGACTCACATCTTCTAAGTAACGAGAACCGCGATCTAAAGCAGGGTTAAAGCCTAAAGCGCCATCTCCATCACCAATACCGCGAATATCGATACCAATATCTTCTAAGAAATCATCGGTTGCGGCAATGAATCGAGTTTCAACAGCGACCATCAATCCGGAAAATTTACGCAAGTCATTCAAGAACCGACGGATTTCGTTTTGGATGTCGGGGGTATGAACCACGAGCAATTGTCCATTAGAAATGGCGATAGAATGACCTTCTTGTTCCCAAGATTCTGGAGAAATGGATTGTTTAATCAATTCAGAAAGATCTTCTTCGGTAATTGCGGGTGCTGGAGGTTCTCCGAAGAGGGCTGGATTTCCGGCACCGCCATCGGCACCTTCACCCCCCGTGTCCAGAGTAATTGAAATTCCCGGGAAATCTTTCAAAGCGCCCGTCAAATCGCGTACGTCATGCAATTCCGGTTTTGGAAGTCCTTTCGCGGCGACTGAATCGGGTTTTGTGATAAAGAGGACTTTATCTTGATAGACTGCCGTCAAATTTTTGAACTGGAGCAAAATATTGAGAGCGGATTTTAGTTTCAAATCGGTCACGTTTAAGGTCACTCCGGAATCGTCTTCAGCGAGCGCTTCGGGATCGACCACGATATTGACGTTCGTGACGTTTCGAATGAAATTAATGACTTCATTGAATGGGGTATCATTAAAATCTAGGGTGATTTTTTCGTTTTCCAGACTGCGTTTGATGCTTTGAATTTCTGGAGGATCACTTTCTTCGACGACTTGAGCGCGAGTAATTTCACGATTTGAAATTTCTGCCCATTTTTCTTTTGTCGGATAAGAAATTAAAGCGGTATCTGGAATACGGGTATTCATCATATCTTCACGGAAACGTTTCCAGCCTTCTGCTTTCGCCAGCATATAATCTTTTTCAAATTTGCGGTGAGAGGCCCGAACGGAGTCATCTTTCAAGCGTCGCGCATAGCGATTTGAAGGTTCAATTTCCAGAATTTGACTTGATAATTCTTCGGCTTTACGAAATTCTTCTCGTTCAAAATGAACGGTTCCTCGGTTAAATAAATCACGAATTTTGATACGAATCGCTTGCTGACGTTTTAACTCTTCTTCTAGAGCACGTTCCCGCGCTTCTTGAGTTTTGCGTTCGCGTTCTTGGATATCAAATTCGCGTTTTTTATCTTTGGAAAGACGAATATAGTCAAGACTACGTTCTTTTAATTCTGGCACATTGAGTTGATAGGGATTCCATTTAATAATTTCCAAGACACCTTCAAAAGACTCAATGGCACTATCAAATTCTCGATCTGCAAAGTATTTTTCTCCTTTAGCGAATCGATTGTTTGCTTCCACTTGAGCCGCTTGAATTTGAATCTTTTTTTGAAGTTCCAACTGCGTATGAACTGAACCGACTTCTTCTTGACGCCCGCCTTCACGATAGCCAATTTCATTTAATAAGGATAGCGCATCTTGATTTACGGGATCCAGTTTAAGAGCCATTTGCAAATCTGCTTTAGCTTCTTGCAGTTTGTTTTCTGCAATATGCTTTTTCGCATTAATAATATGCCGTTCTACTTCCGGATTTGTAGTCTTGGCAGGCGGAGCGGCCTGTCTTACCGGACCCTGAGGTTGAGCCTGCGCAATTTTATTTGGAGCCGGCTTATCATTTTTAACTTCAGGTTGAGGATCTTTTGTCTCTCCTCCGCCTCCACAGCCAATCAGGGAGAGCGTAATAACTAGCGAAACCATCCACACGAAAATGAAATTTTTGCTCATATTTCACACCTTTAAGAACAATTTTCTTATTTGTGGAATATCAGGCAATTAAAGGTGAACCCCTAATTCCCCTAACACGAAAATTATAGTCCAATAATAATACCAATAAACTCAACAATAAAACATCTGTTTCCGAAGAAACAAGGAAGTCGGCGAATCATAGCACTTTCCAAAATTGATGTCAAACTCTTTTTCGGAATTCGTTCCTAAAATTTCTTCAAACTCAAAAAAAATAAAAGGAAAGAGAATGTTTTGAAGATATTGACAAAATTTTCAGATTGCCCTAAAAATGAAACTCCGATTGTTTCCTATTTTCGGCCTGGAAACACCAAACTTTAGGGAAACCCTTCCGTTTGGGACCTTTTCTCTCAATTTATTCAAGGATTGTCTTCGAAGTGTCATGACAGAAGAAAAAATTTTAACCCCGATGATGGAACAATATTTTCAGGCCAAATCTCAGAGTCCTGGAAGTGTTTTGTTTTTCAGACTCGGTGATTTTTACGAAATGTTTGCTGAAGATGCGGAACTCTGCTCCAAAGTGTTAGGGTTGACGCTCACTTCCCGCTATAAAGGAGCCAATGCGATTCCAATGGCCGGGATCCCAGCCAAATCACTGGATACTTATCTTCAGAAGATGATTCAGGCCGGCTACAAAGTAGCCATTTGTGAACAACTTCAAGAGGCCAGTGAATCCGAAACCCTCGTAGAACGAGGAATTACTCGTATTGTCACTCCGGGAACCGTCTTGGAAGACAGCATTCTTCCTCGAAAAGAGCATAATTTTTTGCTAGCGATTCAACCCGGAAAAACCAAATCTGGCCTCGCTTGGCTTGATCTATCGACCTCCCTTTTTTTATGCCATGAAGTCAAAAATGAACGTGTCATCGACGAAATCTATCAAATACAACCCGCGGAAATTTTGCTTGATGAATCGCTCAAAATATCCGCTTCCTCCTTTTTAAATCAATGCCAACAGACACTTCATGCCTCGCTTTCCAAAATTCCTTCTAAACATTTTCTCTTAAAACAATCCCGCCAAAAATTATTGGACCATTTTAAAGTGACCTCGCTTGACGGTTTTGGTCTGGAAGGAATGCCGTTAGGAATTTCTGCCGCAGGCGCTATCTTGTGTTATCTCGAAGAAACACATCGTCAGTCTTTAGGGCATATTTTGCGAATTTCCGCATTTCAGGAAGAAGACACCTTAAAACTAGATCGTGCCACTATCCACTGTTTGGAACTCATGGAAACGATTCGAGGTGCGAGTCGAGAAGGAACGCTAATTCAAATTCTGGATCAGACTCAAACCGCAATGGGCGCACGAAAATTAAGATCCTGGATTTTGGCTCCACTTAAGAATTTCGAACAGATTTTGGCTCGGCAACACGCCATTCTGGAATTGATGCGCGAACATACCCTCCGCCAAGAAATACGTCAACTTTTAGATAAAATTTATGATCTGGAACGAATTTCAACCCGTATTTGTTGTGAGCAAGCCACGCCTAAAGATCTTGTCGCTTTGGGACGCTCCTTAAAATTTACACCGCCCCTTGCCGAAATCTTGAAAAAATGGAAAAGCCCTCTTTTACAAAGTCTTTCGCAACAATTTGATCCGTTGACAGATATAGAAATCTTGATTCAGAAATCGATTCGAGAAGATGCCCCACAAACCATCAAAGAAGGAGACTTAATTCGAGAAGGGTATCATGCAGAACTCGACGAAATTATCAAACTCTGCGGAGAAGGAAAAGAATGGATGGCTCAATTTCAGGCCAGAGAAATTGAGCGTACCCACATTCCGCTTAAAATCGGATACAATCGAATCTTTGGCTATTATATCGAAATCACCAACGCGCATAAACATAAAGTTCCCACCGATTACCATACCAAACAAACCCTCAAAAACGGACAACGTTATTTCACAACGGAATTAAAAGAATACGAATCAAAAGTGTTGGAGGCCGAAGAACGTCGGTATCAACTCGAATATGATATCTATCTCGAAATCCGCAACACGATTGCTAAACAAACCGCGCGAATTCAACAATTGGCTGAAACGTGTTCCACACTAGATGTTTTGACGGGGCTCGCTCATATCGCGGTGGAAAATGATTATCAAATGCCTCAAATTTCTCAGGAAACCTTGATTCATATTGAGGAGGGAAAACATCCTGTCTTAGCAAAACTCCTGAAAGGAAATGAATGTGTTCCGAATTCAACCCGTTTAGAAAAAGAAGATCAGTCCTTGGTGATTTTGACGGGACCCAATATGTCAGGAAAATCAACCTATATCCGACAGATTGCGTTGTTAACTTTGATGGCTCAAATCGGGTCCGCGATTCCGGCAAAATCCGCTAAAATCGGAATTGTAGATCGCATTTTTACTCGCATTGGAGCCGCAGATGAACTGATGAAGGGAAATTCCACTTTTATGGTGGAAATGACGGAAACCGCAAATATCCTCAATAACGCGACCTCTCGATCCTTAATTGTACTCGACGAAGTGGGCCGAGGAACCTCTACTTTCGACGGACTCGCTATCGCTTGGGCCATCACGGAATATATTTATAACCATCTGAAAAGTCTGACCTTATTTGCCACGCATTATCATGAGTTGACCCAGTTAGCCGAGATTTATCCCGGAATTAAAAACTATTCGGTCGAAGTTCGAGAATGGGGCGAAGAAATTCTTTTTCTCCATCGAATCAAGGAAGGAAGCGCCGATAAATCCTACGGAATTTATGTCGCGCGTTTGGCGGGAATTCCAAAAAAAGTAATTGATCAATCCAAAAAAATTCTGGAAAATTTGGAAAGGCATGAAATGCTTCCCGGCGAACTCACTGCAAATACTTCCGCTCCACAACAACTTGTTCTCTTTGAACCTTCTTCGCCTCGGATCGTAGACACCATTAAGAAACTGGATCTGAATATGATTTCTCCGATGGAGGCTTGGATGAAACTGAAAGAACTCCAAGAATGGGTTCGTAATGATTAAACGCTTTTTGGTGCTACTGTTTGCACTGGCCCTCTTGTTTAATGGAACCTTTTTTTTGATTTCTCCGAAAATGGATATGGCTTCCTGGATTATTTTTCTGGGTTGGAGTTTGTTTCTTATTTCGTTTTTGCTTTCTTTTTTATTAACTCCTCTTGTGCTTAAAATGGCTCTCAAAATAAATTTTGTGGATCGACCCCAAGGACGAAAATCTCACGAGCGAGTCACCCCCTTAGGTGGAGGGATCGCCATTTTTTGCTCGGTCAATCTCTTAATTTGGGGAGGCGTCTTTTTTGCCTATCTCTTGGAAAAGAAGCTCTTCCCTTCTACGTTTATGGCAATGGTTCCTCAAGGCTTATTGGTCCACACCACAGGAATATTAAGTGTTCTAAAACGGATGAGTATTCTGCTTTTGGGAGGGACTTGCCTTTTTATTACCGGATTGATCGATGATCGATTTCGAATCCGCGCGAAAAGTAAGCTGATGGTTCAAATGGTTGTCGCTATTTTTTTAGTTTTTGCTGGTTTTGAAATCCAATTTTTCTCTCGTTATTGGTACCTTTCTTATCCGATTACCATTTTATGGATTGTCGGAATTACGAACGCTTTTAATTTATTAGATAATATGGATGGACTCTCCTCTGGGGTCGTTTTTATTTGCTCTCTCAATTTCTTGATGGTCTGCTTGAACACCAAACAGCTTTTTGTGGGCGCCCTCCTGCTCGTTCTGATGGGAGCAAATTTAGGATTTTTACTCTATAATTTTCCACCGGCCCGAATTTTTATGGGAGATAGCGGGAGCCTTTTTATGGGATATATGCTCGCAACCTCTGCGGTGCAGTGTTCTGTCTATCCAGAAAAATATTCTCTTTATCCCATTATTATCCCTTTATTAATTCTTTCCATTCCGATTTATGACACTTTAAGTGTGATATTGATTCGGATTCGGCAAGGATACTCTATTTTTCGGGCCGATAATAATCACTTTTCGCATCGTCTGGTAGCACTTGGTTTTTCTCGCCCTCATGCCGTTTTGTTAATTTATCTAGTCACGTTTACCACCGGAATTACCGCGACTTTACTGGATCAACTAGATTTACGTGGAGGGATCCTTGTGGCACTTCAAATTTTTTGTACCCTCATCATCATTGCCTTGCTCGAAATTACCGGAAAAAAAACTTTAGAAAAAACAAAAGAAATTTGAATATGGAAATTACCTATGCCTACTGCCGTTTTGTTTCTCATCGCTCTCTATTCATTTTATTTGTGGTTGATTTACAACTTGTTAAAAAGCATTCAAAAACAACACGAATTTTAAAGAAAAGGAGCTTTTGAAATGATTGTAGGGCACTTTGCAACCGCGCTGATTCCTGCGAGTCGGTACCCACGATTTCCGGTTTTACTCTTTTTAATTGCTTCTAACCTCGCGGATTTTTTGTGGTTGTTTCTCGCCTTATTTAGAATTGAGCCTCCTAACTTACTGTCAATGTGGGAGGTGACTTTTCAACGTATGAAAGTGCCCATTATGTACAGTCATGAGACGTGGGCAATTTTGCTCATGGCCGGAGTAGTGGCCGGAATAACCTATTTGTGGTTTCGTCAAAAAGGACCCGCTTTATGGTGCGGACTCCTTGTCGTGCTCCACTTACTTGAAGACTGGCTCTCTGGTTTGGAACATTCCGTTTGGGGGCCAGGAACTCCTTGTTTAAGCCTAAATCTATATGGAAAAGCTCCTCATTTAGCGATCGTTATCGAGGCCGTTTTTGGTGCAGGATGTGTATTTTATTATGAATGGAGCGAATCCAAACAGGGTCGCCCTATTCCACCCAAAAAACTTTTTTGTCTCTATAGTATTTTTACACTAGGCGCTTTGATCTGGCTTCCGACTGCCACAGTCTCTTTGGGAGAATGGCGGACGCTCTTCTTTTCTTAAAATCGCAAATAAAATTTCTTTTTTTTGTGTGACCCGTGATTGAAAATCAGAAATTTCAAATATCCCAACACATTGTGACTCTCGGAGGAGGCGGTTTTTCAATGGAACCCGATAATCCGCTCCTCGATCTTTATATTCTGAAGCTTTCCGCAAAACCGAAACCCAAAATTTGTTTTGTTCCCACGGCAAGCGGAGATTCGCAAAATTACCTCGATCGCTTTTATAACGCGTTCCGTTTACACCCTTGCGAACCGTTTCACTTGAGTCTTTTCCGGGGCAAAACGGCCGACTTGGAAGGTCTTGTTCGGGAAATGGATATTTTTTATGTGGGAGGCGGAAACACCCGCAATATGCTTGTTCTCTGGAAAGAATGGGGACTTGATTCAATCCTCAAAAACGCGTATGAGCAAGGAAAAATCCTCGCAGGAATTAGCGCAGGCGCTATTTGTTGGTTCCAACAAGGCATTACGGATTCGATTCCCGGTTGTCTTTCGGTACTTTCGTGCCTAGGATTTCTTCAGGGAAGTTGTTGTCCTCACTATGATGGCGAAGCAGAACGACGACCGGCATTTCATCAATTTTTACGCGAAAAAAAAATCCGAAAGGGTTTCGCTATAGACGATGGATCTGCCTTACATTTCATCAACGGGAAACTGGCTAAAATCGTCTGCTCTCACCCTGAAAAGCAAGCCTATCAACTCAATGAAAATGAACCCTTTGAAACCCCTCTTCCCGGGGAATATCTTGGCGGGAACACTTTATTGATTCGAAGAGCGGCTCTTCAGGACGCGTTCGCGATCCATCAGGCTCATATGCGTTCGATTCAAGAAATTTGTCGACCCGATTATTCGCTCGAAGAAATTCAAGCGTGGGGCGGACGCGCTTATCGCGAAGAAATGCGCATTCAAGGAATCCAAAGCGATTTTGTCTGGGTGGTCGAAAATCAAGGAAAAATTGAAGGGTTTGCACATCTAAAATTTTATCCCGAGAAAAAACAAGCGGAACTGATGGGTCTTTATCTTACCCCAGTGGTTCTCAAAAAAGGACTAGGACGCCGTCTGCTTGCGCTTGTCGAAGAAGTCGCGCGCGAACATCAACTACAGACTATCACTTTAAAATCTACGATTACCGCGCTTTCCTTTTATCGCCATCACGGATATCAAGAAGATGGCCCGTCTATGAGCGTTCCTATCAATGGAGTTCCGGTTCATTGTCATCCGCTCCTAAAAAAACTATCCACGCCTTAAAAGTGTTTTTAATGGCTTGTTCACTGAACAAATTTTCAGTACAATGAGTTTTCTGTTCCTAAGAGGCCTTTTGTTCTGGATTCCTTATGTATATTGATATTCGTAATGCGCTTCAAGAAGGAGTATCGCTCTATCGAATCACTCTTCTTCACCCTTTGAGTTTTATGGATTTTTTAATCGGCTTGGGATTACTGTTGCTTTATCCTGTTGTGGTGCTGTTGTGTCTTGCGTCGAATTGTCATCAGGACACGATTCCTGGTCTTCATTTCCACCAATCGAAAGAAAAATCGCATGGAACAGGATAATCTTCTCGATCCGATCCATTATCTTTCTGAGGTTACACAACACCTTTTACGAACTTTTTTAAAAATCTCTTCTGCTCCAAAACAAGCTTTTTTTCAAGGATTTCGTGGGAACCAAAAAGTCATCCAGCAGATTTTTTCCATTGAAAAAACGTCTGATGTTTTTGCGACATCAATCGACCAAGAAGAATCTCCTTGCGCGCTTATTATTTGCCATCCAGAACATTTATTTTCTTTAAGTTTAGAAGAAATTCTTCTCGCAGAACAACTTCGGGAACGTCAGTGTGCATTCTTTATTGTCAATTTAGAGGTAACGCAACTTTATCCTGTGGTCCATTTATCACTGGGGACAGAGAAGTTAGTGACCGAAGAGGTCCTTCATCTCTTTTCTCAAGAAGGGCCACTCTCACAAAAAATTAAAGGATATGAATCGCGTGAGCCTCAAATCGAGATGGTTCAAGAAATTTGTCAGGCCTACAACTGCAATAAACATCTTTTGATCGAAGCCGGAACCGGAACCGGAAAATCGTTTGCTTACCTCGTACCGTCTATCCTTTTAGCGATTCAGCACCGAGAACGTTGCGTTATTTCGACGCATACCATCCATCTTCAAGAACAGCTTCTCCAAAAAGATATTCCTCAACTGCAACAAAGTTTAAATCTCTCTTTTGATGCAGTTCTCTTGAAAGGACGTACGAATTATCTCTGTAAGCGAAAACTTCAAGAAAACGCGGATTCGATTAAATTGCTTAAAGGAGACCCCGATCCGGTCCAAAAAGAGATCCTGCAAATCCGAGAATGGGCGACTACGGCGACCGAAGGAAGCTTGTCCGAACTCCCGTTTGTTCCTTCCACAGAGGCCTGGGACTGGGTAAAATCGCAAACAGAAACCAGTTTGCGGAAAGATTGCCAGTTCTATGAAAGTTGTTTTTATTACCAATCCAGACGGAAAGCCACCAAAGCGCAACTTGTCATCGTGAATCACCATTTATTACTAGCGGATTTGAATATGCGTGAGGAAGAAAATACGCCGGGAATTCTTCCTGTTTATACTCGCATTGTTTTAGATGAGGCTCATCATCTTGAAGAAGTGGCAACCACTTATTTCGGACAGCAGTCGTCTCAATTCGAAATTCTTAAGATATTGGGTCGAATTTTGCCTCCTAAATCAAAAAAACAAAAAGGGTTCCTCTCCAAAATTCAAAAGGAACTTCACAAGTATAGCGATGAACTTTCTCTTCAACTCGACGGGTTTTTGGGAGAAATTTCTCATCATCATCAGGATTTTCTTGACGAAGTCGTTGAAGCCTTTACCCAATTTTATCAAAATTTACACGTTTTACATTCGGCAGAAGGAACGCTTCGAATTACAGAAGAGATTCGTCAACATACTGTTTTTTCCGCTCTGCGTGAAGAGGGCGAAACACTGGTTCAAAACATAAATGAATATATTTATGTGCTTCAGGAACTTCGCACTCGCTTAAAGCGAGTTTTTACGGATCAAACCCCTGAAGAAATGGGCATTTTGAAAGAACTAGAAAGCTTTCTCCTGCAACTCAATAACCAAGGCCAAGTGATTACTTTATGTTTACTTCAAGACAGTCCTGAGGAAATTCGCTGGATTGAATTTAAAAAAAATGGAAATTTTCTAACCTTTCATCTATCCCCCTTACAGATTGCTCCTATTCTGAAAGAGAAATTATTTGAGCCCTACTCCAGTGTCATTTTGACCTCTGCGACTTTATCCACTAATGAAAACTTTAGTTTTATCAAGAATCGTCTTGGTTTAGATTTACTCTCGGAAACTCGACTGTCCGAGCGTATCCTTTCCTCTCCGTTTGACTATCCGAAACAGTGTATTTTAGCAGTTCCTACGGATGGTCTCTTACCCACGGAAATCGGATACGATCGACACATTTTTCAGTTTTCGGCGCAAGTCATTCGGATCCTTGGCGGACGGATTTTTTTATTGTTTACTTCTTTTAAATCTATGATTTGGGTTTATGAAGAACTCCAGAAGGAATTCCCAGATCAAAAAATTCTTTTTCTAAAACAAGGCGCACTACCACGTTCAACACTTCTGAAAATATTTAAGGAGAATTCGTCGTCTGTTTTGTTAGGGGTCGATAGTTTTTGGGAAGGGGTCGATGTTCCCGGAGATGCCCTTTCCGTCGTTATTTTAACAAAGCTCCCGTTCCCTGTTCCTTCAGAACCGGTCATTCAAGCGCGAATGGAATATTTAGAAAAACAGGGGCAAGATGCGTTTCGAGACTTTACTCTTCCACAAGCTATTATAAAATTGAAACAAGGATTTGGACGACTCATCCGCACGTCAACGGATCGGGGGATTGTCTATATTTTGGATCGGCGAATCTTGACTAAATCGTATGGAAAAGCTTTTTTTAAATCATTGCCGCCGGCACAAACTGATTTTCGTCTTCAATCGGAACTTTTAAAAGATTTGCCCGTTTTCTTTGAGGATCTTTATGGAAACTTCTACTCCGTCTAAGCGTGTGAAGCGTCGCGTGGTGGTTCGAGATTATCTCCATGTGGAATTTCAAAGGCATCAAAAAAAATTTACTGCCGCTCTTGTCAATATCAGCCTTCAAGGGCTATGCTGTCTCTCTTCGATTTGTCCTGAACGAGAGGAAATTCTCGATTTTTATTTAAAGATCGCGTCTCAAGATATCTCCATCAAGGCCAAAGTAAAGTGGTGCCAAGAGGAATCGCCTCAACGCTATAAAATAGGACTAGAGTTTGAATTTTTGAACGAGGATCAACAAAAACATATCCAAAATTTTCTTAAGGATGCGCTCAATAAAAACCCACTACAGTTCCATCCCGAGACCGATTCTGTCCGTAAAGCGATTCCGGTCCGCTATGGATCTCAGAGCGAATATGAAGGAATTTTACTTTCGATTCATCCGCAAGAAATTCATTTTCGGGGTCCGCTTCCGACCCATTTAGTCTTAGATCAACCGTTCTCGATTGAAGTCGTTTTATTGGAGCAATCCTTAAAGACAACAGCAATTCTTCATCGTTTTCAAAAAGAGGTTCCTTGGAGTTTTTTTGTCGCAGAGTTTCAATCGTTATTGGAATCCGAACGAAATTTAATTCGACAATTTTTGGTGGACCACTATTTAAATTTTGATTAATGGACTCGAGTTCTTTGTATCAATCGAGTTGCTTTTCTCTTGATTTCATATTACTTTAGTCGTCGATTTTGGCGATTTTCTTCATTCTTTATTTTCTAGGGTTGAGGTTGTTTGATGAATACGATGTTATGTGTTTCTAAGGCTGGTGGCTACCGAGACGATTTAGTTAAAAAATTGGAGCAGACTGGATTTCAAGTCGTTCCCTCCGATCCTGATCCCGTAAAAACAATCGCCGAAGCAAAAAAAATGAATCCACAAGTGATATTGATTGATTTTTCTGGGAGCCATCAAGATTCCAAAATGGCCCGTGAAACCGGACAAAAACTTGCCGAAGAATTTCGTTCGACTCCATTGTATTTAATCGGAGTTGAGAAAAAGAATATTGAGTTAACCAAAGTCCATTTAAATAAAAACAAATCCCTCAAAATTGTTGAAGAAAAACTGCTTTTTAACCTCATTAAAATGCACATTGAAACTTCAGCGCCTGCAAGTTCGGAAAAACCTGCGACTTCAGCAGTGCCTGCACCCGTTCAGAAGCCAACCAAAGCCCCTGCAAAAAAAGCAGAAACGCTCCCTCTGGCTCAAAAAGAATCTGTAAAAGCAACAGAAAAAAACAAAGACGAGAAAAAGATAAAACCTGCGGACAATAAAGAAAAGGCTACCCCTGAAAAGAAAGAAAAAAAGACTGTAGACGCTTCGTCTTCCGGAGCAAAAACAGAAAAAGAATCGAAAAAAGCTCCGGAAGTGGTTGCAAAAAAAGAAAAAGAGCAACCCCAAGAAAAAGCTCCGGAAAAACAGAAAAAACCGACCGAAGCGAAAGGAAAAGAAGAATCTTCTGGAAAATCTAAATCCAAAAAATAATCTTCAATAATTGTAACTGTTCAGGTAAAAGATATAGATTTAAAGGTACTCTTCAAACACAAGCTCTTGTGGTTTTAATGTCCCCCGCTGGCGGGGGATCAAGGGGGTGGATTAAAGCCGATCTCTGTTCCACCCCCAAACCCCCGCCAGCGGGGGACATTAAGACCTGAATAGTTACCAATAATTTTTAATGGAGATGGATCTATGGAAGTAAAAGAAGCCTATGCGGTGGACCATCAGATTTTTTTGAATTATGAAAAGAATCTTTTGCGGTCTATGGCGGAAAAAGAGTTCCTGACAATTACAACAAAAGAAGGAACAACACGAAAACTGTTTTGTTCGCATCGACATTGGTATGGAAAATATAGCTTTCAGGATGCTTCTGGTGGAACCCCTATTTTGCTGGAACTTCCTCAAATTGTTCAATTGGAGATTTAGGAAACGCCTTTCTTCAGAGTGAGTCGAATCCGATCTCCTTTGTGAATCATACCATCCGAGAGAATTTGGGCGCGCAAGCCACCTCGATGGATGAGTGCTTTTTGAACTCCGGGGACTGTTAGTTTTTCCAAATGACTACAGGGTTCACACAACCGAAGTCCTTTCAAAACTACTTCACCAATAGAGAACTCTTTTTCGACCAGATGATTCAGTGCGATATTTTCTGTAATAATATTACGGCGAGTCTCTTTTGGGGAGAGTTGGACTTTATATTCTCGCTGGATTGATTCAATGGCTTCCTTTTCAATTAGCGTGACTTCCTGATCGGGTTTTTTCGGTTTTTGTAGGTTATCAGGAAAATGATGATCTCCTTCCAATCCTTTTCCGGGAACGGCATGAATCTGATCCACTAAAACGGTGGGTTCTCCGGGGTGGGGAGCAATATTAATCGCGATGACTTTTCCTTCTTGCATAAAAATCCTTTCTGTTAAGAAATATCGGATGGAGCATTTTTTTCCAGAGCACTTTTGAGTTGAGCGAGTTTAAAGGGTTTGAGAAGACATTCAATCACCCCTAGTTTTTGGGCTTCTTCCTGACTATTTTCGTCGATATAGCCGCTCATCAAAATGACGGGTACGTTAAATTGTTTTTCCCGAATTTGTTTCAAAAATGCTAATCCATGAAGCAAGGGCGTTTGGAGATCCATTAGAATTAAGTGTGTATTTTGGGGTTCTTTTAAAAATAATTCTAGTCCCTCTTGCCCATTATAAGCTATTTTTATTTGATAACCGTGCTTTTGCAGATATTTACTCAAGCTTTCTACCAAAGCAATCTCATCATCAATGATCAGAAGGTTCATAAATCGTTACCCCGCGCAATAAGTTTCCGAAACGATAGAAGGAAGTCGAATACGAAACAACGCGCCTTGTCCTTCTTGACTTTGAACTTCAATAAATCCGTGGTGATTTTTGATAATTCCATAACTAATCGATAATCCTAAACCCGTTCCTTTTCCCACTTCTTTTGTGGTAAAAAAAGGATCAAAAATACGAGCCTGATTTTTTTCCGCGATGCCTATACCGGTGTCTTCTACTTCACAAACTCCATACTTTTCCTGGATAAACGAACGAATCGTGATTTTTTTTTGAGGGGATTTTTCCAAAGCATCCCTTGCATTCAAGAAGAGATTGGTGAGGACTTGTTCAATTTGGATTGCGTTGCACCAAACAAGGGGAGAGGGGTTCGCCAGATCAAAAACAATTTCGATGGTCCGTAATCGAAATTGTTCTTTCAGAAGGGTGAGCGAGTTTTTAATTAACAAATTGAATTCTTGGAGTTTACATTTTTCTAAAGTCGATTCTCTGCCAAATACTCTAAGATGGCGAATAATTTGAGAGGACCGCTCGACTTGTTGCAAAATGAGTTGATAGGATTGGAAGAACTCTTCTTGAGTCGCCTCTTGAATAAATTCCAGCATCATTTCAGCATTCATACTGATTGTCGCTAAGGGTTGATTTAATTCATGAGCAATTCCTGTCGCTAGTTCTCCTAGTGAGGCGAGTTTAGCGGATTGAATTAATTGAACCTGAGTTAGTTTTAGTTCTTCATTGGCTTTTTTGAGCTGAATATTCATTTGAAGTAATTCTTCTTCTGCCTGTTTTTTTTGAAGGATATGGTTCCATTCACGTAAAATACGATCAGCGATGTGAGGCATATCAAAAAAGATGGGTGAGTTCTTAACAATATAATCGAGGGCTCCCGCTTTCATAATTTCTACGGCTATCTTTTCATCGCCTTGGCTTGTCATAATAACGAGTGGGTAATTTCGTTTATGAGAATCTTGTTGAAGCAATTGAATCCCTTCTCCATCGGGGAGTCGCAAATCAGAAATCACCAGATGCGGATTGTTTTCTTTTAGATAGAGTAAAGCACTTTGAAGTGTTTGTTTAACGACAATCGAAAATTCTTCTCGGTGTTCAAACGCTCTAGTAATGAGTTCCGCATGAGAATCATCATCTTCAACTAAAAGAATTTGTTTCTTTTTAGGTTCCAAAAAATTTTCCTTGCCTACTAATAATGAAGTTTAACTTTTTTCTAGTGGATAATAATTTAAATCCATCCAGTAATGATTTAAATTTTGAATCAAATGGTAAAACTGCTCAAAATTAACTGGTTTTACAAGGTAACTATTCGCGTTTTGTTTATAAGCGTTTAAGACATCTCGCTCTGCCTCAGAGGATGTTAATACAATGACTGGAACCGCCGCTAATTCTGGGCAATTTTTGATTTCATTTAAGACTTCTAATCCACTAACTTTTGGGAGATTTAAATCGAGCAGGATTAATGCAGGGCGAGGGCTTTTTTCTGGAGCGCCATATTTTCCTCGTCGAAATAAGTAATCTAAGGCTAATTCTCCATCGGAAAGATGAAGCACATCCGGACTTCCCTTGCTTTCTTCAAAAGTTCGCAAAATAAGTTCCACATGTGCAAGATCGTCTTCAATAAGCAAAATCATAAACCCTCACCAGAGAAAAAAAATTTATACTGATTTTTGAGGTAATGTAAAATAAAAAATCGTGCCTTTTCCAATCCCTTCTGATTCGACCCAGATTCTTCCGCCGTGTACTTCAATAATCCGTTTTACCAAGGCAAGACCAATTCCCGTTCCGGGCGTTTTAGAATCGAGGCGTTCAAATAAACCAAAAATCTTCTGATAGTGTCGCGAATCGATCCCAACTCCATTATCTTGCACGGAACAACGAACATAGGCGTTTTCAACAGAGGCGGTAATCAAAATACGAGGGTTTTCCTGAGTTCCCATAAATTTGATAGCATTTTCGATCAGATTTTGAAAGACTTCGATCAATCGGGATCGTTCTCCAAAAACTATTGGTAAGTCAGACGCAACTTGAACTTGTATCTTCTTTTCAACGATGCTCCCCGACAGCAGTAACAGCACTTCCTGAAGGAGCGCATTTAAAGGGATTTCCCGTTTTTCGCTCACCACTCGTCCGATCTGGGAAAGTCGTAACAAATCTTCCAATAGATGTTGCATTTTGTCAACGGCATTATGAATATGTTCACTATCTCGTTTTATGCGGTCAATATGACCCGACAATGCATCTTTTTCTAAAAAACCTAAAAAGCCTTTAATGGTAATTAATGGGCTCTTCAAATCATGAGAAATCGTATAGGTAAATCGTTCTAGTTCATTGTTTTTTGCTTCCAATTCCTCAATCAATTTTTTGCGTTCATTTTCTTGAAACTTTCGGTCCGTAATGTTCCGACAAATTCCAGAAAAGAAAATTTCTTGGGGAAGTTTGACTTCTCCTACCGCAAGATCTAATGGGAATACGGAGCCATCCTTTCGTTTCCCGGTGACCTCTCTCCCAATTCCAATAATTTTTCGTTCTCGTGTTTTCAAATAATTCTGAAGATACTGATCATGTTTTTCGTGATCAGGAGTTGGCATTAAGAGATTGACGTTTTTTCCGATCACTTCTTTTCTGGAATACCCAAACATTTTTTCAGCCATATGGTTGATCGATTCAATGATTCCCTGACTGTTAATGGTAATAATGCCGTCCGCCGCCGTTTCCAAGATCGAATTTAAGCGTGCCTGATTAGATTCTAGTTGAAGCAATAAATGTTTATGTAATAAACGAATCAGAAGAAAGCCTAAACAGGTTAAAACGAGGGCCCCAATCGTAAACCAGATTCCTATTTTGATAAACGGCGCACGGATTTCCGAGATATCGACTTTAGCTACTAATCCAAGAGAAAAATTGGGGATCGGTTGATACGCGGCTAAAACACTTTCGCCTCGATAATCTTTACCGATGAGGGTTCCAGAAGTTCCAGAAAGGGCCTGTCTCATCGGCTCTGAATGGTTTGTTCCACGAAAAGGAATTTTCAACGGATGAGGTGAGACAAAATGTCGAAGCTTTAAGAAAAAAATCATCTCATCGGAGTCTAATTTGGCTAGAAGAAACTCTCCGGTTTCCCCGAATCCTTTCCAGTCTTTTTGTAATTGAGTCAGTTCGTTTAATGTGGCACTTTCAAAATTTTCCTGCATATATTTCTGATTTAGGCGAAATAACGCCTCTATCATACGTGCCTCATTTTGAACGATTTCCACAAGTCGCTCCCGATAATTTTGTAGCGTCTGTTCATAGAGGAAGAAAATGGCTACCACAACAATCAATACCGCAATCAGGACGAAGGTTCCTGTCACTAAAGAGACTTTTATATTGTATCGCATCATCGTTTTTTTTACGGAAAAGCGTTTCGTGGACATCGAAATTTCCGAACCAAGAAATTCAGGGAAGAGATATGAAAATCTCTATTCTAGCAAAAGCAATCACTTATTTCTAATCGATTGCTTTTAAACGATTGTTTTTATCCGTATAAAAAATTCTTCTATTTTTAAAATGTCTCCTTAAAAAGACGACGCGAGTTGAGCTATTTTTTTAGCCAGTTTTTCGGCAGAGGGCGGATAAAAGCGCAAGAAAAGTTCCGGTTCTAAAAGTTCCAGTTCCATAATGGCTAAATGTCCAGTCGTATCGCGTATACAATCCACACGCGCATAAATCGGTTGAGGGCTACAGGCTTGTATCGCGCGTGTTCCAAATTGAATTTCCTCCGCGTTCGCCGGATACGGATGAACTTTTCCGCCATGATCATCTTGAACCCGAAAATCTCCAGATTTCGGCGTTTTCCGAATTGCATGGGTAAATTCTCCGCCCATAAAAATTAACGAAATTTCTCCTTCGGTTTCAATCGCGGACTGAAAAGGTTGAAGCATCATCGATTCTGAATTTAAGAGAGAGGCCCAGATTTTTTCACTGGAACCTAATTCATTTACGCTTCCACGGTGAGTTTGCCGTGCTCCTGCAGAAATAGCGGGTTTAAAAACAAACGAGTTCCAGTTTTTTTTCGTCACTAGTTCGCTTAGAGAGGTGCGCGATCCTTTTTCGACAAAACAGGTCGAAACGGTAGGCACTCCGGCTTTTTCTAAATCCAGAAAATAATGTTTATCGAGGTTCCAACGAATAGTCTCTAGCGAATTCACGAGACGGGTTTGAGTAGACACTCGTTCTAACCACTCCAAAAATTCTTGTAGTCGATTCGCATAGTCCCAGGTGCTTCGGAAAATAGCCATTTTCGCTTGTCTCCAATCCCAATCTTTTCTGGACCAAGAACGTCTGATGACGCTTAACCCCTCGTTTTCTAGGGCCAATTGCAACATCTGTTCCTCTTGTAACACCTGAGAGACATACCAATCCGGCTGTTGTGGGCATTCGAACCGATCTTCGGTTAAGATTACAATATATTTTGTTTTTAAATTCACTATTTTTACCTCTAGTTATTATCCAAAGACCCTTCTTTTTGTCTGGAAAGCAAAATATATACATCAAAATCCTTTTCTCGAAAAGCCTCTCCCGCAATTTTAAGATTCATTCTTGGAGTCCATTGAATTCAATGATACAATTTTTGATATTTTTTGTACCCATCGATGTTTTTTAACGAGGGGTATCCTCAAGTTTCGGAGTTTGTTTCATGAAACCTGTGTCTCCCACAAAAATTTGCGTGTATCTGGTTTCAGAAAAGATTTTGAAGGTTCAACAAATTGCTGAATGTCAACAACTCAAAGAACAGCAAGGAACCGGGAAGACTTCTTCTATTCTGGATTCCCTTCTCAACAAAGGATACTTGACTTCGGAACGCTTACACCAAGCCGAAAAACGCCTTCAACAAAAGGATTTTGACTACGGAACCCTCATCGAACCCGAAACAGAACCTTTTGATCCTAATGTTCCAGAAAAATTTGTCCATTTTTTTGAAGGTTATGAACTCCTCAAACGCTTGGGAAAAGGAGGAATGGGAGTTGTCTATCTTGGAAATCAACTGAGTATGGATCGAAAAGTAGCCGTCAAAGTATTATCCAAGGGACTCGCAGAGGATAAAGAGTATGTCGGGCGCTTTTTAATCGAGGCCCGCGCTTCAGCAAAATTTAATCATCCGAATGTCGTTCGAGGAATTGATGTCGCGGAACAAGGCGGATACCATTTTTTTGTGATGGAATATGTCGAGGGACAAACCGCCGCCGCCATTGCCCTCCATCAGGAAATTTCCGAAGCACTCACTCTTGAAATCGCCTATTGTATCGCTTCCGCGCTTCAATATGCGACAACAATTCAGATGATTCATCGGGATATTAAACCCGACAATATTATGGTCACGCATGAAGGCGAAATTAAGCTTCTTGATTTGGGATTAGCCAAAGAAGTTGGAAACGATTCTCCGGAAAAACGTCTTCTAGGAACTCCCCATTTTGCGTCTCCAGAACAAATTCGAGGAGATAAACTGGATATTCGTACCGATATTTATTCGTTGGGTGCGACCCTTTATCAACTGCTCACAAAAACATTTCCTTATGACGGAAAAACGATCCCAATTTTGTTGACTCGCGTTTTAACAGAAAAATGGCCAAATCCCAGGGAAATTCGAAACGATCTGTCGGATGGAATGGTTCAACTGCTTCAGAAAATGATGGAAAAACAACGAGAGAAACGAATCGCCTCTCCAGAAATTCTGCTTGAAGAAATTCAGAAACTCCGAAAACAATATCTTCCGTCCTTTGAAGAGGAATCTCGGAAACAAAACAAACCGCTGCAAACGCGTATGCTCCAAAGACAATTTGTCCTTAATCAGTTGAGTCGACCCGCTTCTAAAATCGCAAAAAAGAAAAAGAAGACCTCCCCGCTTCTCTTCGCGCTTCCAGTGCTCGCAATTGTTGGCGCTTTAGTGTTGATTTTGTTTTTCTTTAATACCTCCAAGACTTCCCCCGAAAAAAATCCATCGGGTTCGGAAAAAACAGAGATCAACAAAGATCCTGAAGTTAATCCGCCGATCGATACGACTAAGACAGAGAAACTATCTGACGCAGAGATCGCCCAAAAAGAATTTTGGGCAAAACTTCAAGAATCGCTTAGCACAGAATTGGCGCAAGAGATCATTCCGATGGGAACCGCTTTGGATTGGTGGGAAAAAATACAGACCTTTCAAGCGCAATTTCCAAAGTCTCCGTTTTCAGTTCGATTAGAAAAGATTCAACAACAAATTTTAGAGAAACTGGAAAAAATTGGAGAGCGAGAATTTAAGGTTTTGCAACAAAAAGAAGAAGAATTGTTGAAAACAAAAGCCTGGGAAGAAGCCCGAAAAATTTGGAACCGATTCCCTTCTCAACTGAAAATGACTTCATGGCCCTCCAAAGTAAAAGAGGCTCAAGAAAGTTTCTTTCAACGCTATAATCCCTATGAGGAAGATGTTGCATTAATCCGAAAATATTTAGAAAACTTTCAACTGATCGACGCGAAAAAATTACTGCACCAGATGAAAATATACGCGAATCCGCAACAAAGTGAAGCTTTGGCGATCTTTGACGAAGAACTCCTTCAAAAAGAAAAACAGAAACAGCAAGAAGAAGTCCGAAAAGCGATGAAGGCCCCACCCGATTCTTTTGAAAACTATCCAGCCGAATTTGCTCGGGAAGTCGAACCACTCCTTCAATCGACCGAAAACCGATTCGAGCATTATGAAGAAGCGATTGCATTTTTGGAAGAAGCGAAAGCGCGCTATCCTTTTAATACTCAAGCGATTGAATATGATCTCTCGGTCGTGAAAACCTTACAAAGCGCTTGGAAAGAAATATTTCAATTTTTTGAAGAAGCCATCCAAAAAAAGGAAGAACTGACGATTGGCAGTTTTTCCGCGACTCCTGCGAAAACCTCCTTAAAAGAAGGAACTCTCAGTTGGAAAGGGAAAAAAACACTTACCGTAATCCTTTCTCAGCTAGATTCTGAAACCTTTAATCTCTATGCCGCGAGCGCGCTAAAATCGTTTCAAAATCGCTCTCTCAAATTAGGCCTATTTGCGTTTTTTTCCGGAGAATATGCTTTTGCTGCGGATCAACTCTCAAAAGTTCGTGGAACCGAAGAAGAATGGATACAAAGCTATCTCAGCAGAGCACGTCAAAATCGAGAGGTCATTCCAAAACAGGAAGTTCAGCGCCTCTTCTCTGAAGCCCAAAAACTTACGGAAAAAAAAGATTTTTGGGGTGCCAAACAACGATTGTCTTTGCTCCAAAATCGATATGCACAAAACGAATGGGTTCTTGAAAAGCAGAAAACCTTAGACACACTCGCTAAAACAGTTACTGCGGAACTCTTCTCTTTTGATGGAACTCAAGTTAAAAAACTCCGATCGCTCCTTCAGGGAAAAATTACCTCCCAACAAAAAGCGTATCAGATTCATTATGATTTTCTGCAACCCGAGCAAATACAGGATTTTGAGCTTCACTCGCCCACTGCCCCCAAAAACCTCTGGAAAATAGATGTCTCTGGATTACAAGGATCTTCTGTCGATCTGTTCTATTGGAAACCTCCGATTCAAGGCACTTTAGAAATAGAGTTGAAATTTCAGAGTCGCAGTTTGAAAAACTTCGGACTCGCTCTGATGGCAAATGGGTTCCATCGACAAGTTCTGCTCTATTTTTTGTGCGAGGAGTCTTGGGCTGCAACAGAAAAAGGAAAAATGGCGCTTTTTTCAACTCGCGTAAAACGAGAAAATTCGCGCCTTATTGCCTCTAAGAATTATGACACTACTCGTTTTCAACCTCAAGCAAACGGGATCAGCAAGGTTCTCTATTCTAAAATTCACTATACCGAAGGAAAGTGGAAGGTCTGGCTTGAAGATCACGAAATTAATCCAGAATCGCCTCCACTCCTTGAAGGAAAAACCGATGAACTCACTCACGGCCAAATCGGTTTTTTTGCGGATGCTGAAGTCTGTATTCTCGAACTTCAGATCACCGGTTATTTTGACCCCTATTGGTTGTATCAGTAATCAAGAGCCCGTGCGTCTCTAGGGGCGATTGTTACGAACACTGGTGATCCAATTACGAATCTCTGTCAAGGATGTATTGGCTTCTTTGTAAACCCCATTGGAGTACCGATCATAACTTTCATTCAGGATCTCGATCAACTTTTCTCGGATACTGGATAATTCATCGATTTTCGCGGGTAAGGATCGGACTAGACTCAGCATTTCTTCGTTTGTTTTTCCAAAATCGCCAGACCACTCGGAGAGGAATTTTTCCTGATATTTTTCTGTGGTCAGGAAAGCCAGTAAATCGGCGAAAGTTTGACAATCTCCGTTCGGATGGGTTAGCGAATATTGTTCTAGTTCTTTTTCCGCGGAAGCAATATATCCATTAAGGACTAACTGTTGCCAGTTCTGACGCTCAAAGTGTCTCAGTTCTTCTTTTAAGCGGTTGACATAGTTTTCTGGTGGAGCGGGGAAACTTGAAGCGATTTCTTTCCATTCCACATAATCATCGATATGGCTGAAATCAATGTTCCAGTGACTTTTTGCTCGACTTTTCATAGAGCGGGCATCACTCAATTCTGACATATGTGCGACTTCTCGCATGAAATCGCAAACATCGGACTCCTCGGCGTTACTTCCAAGACTAGAGGACGCGCTATGAAGGTTGCTATTTAGATTCAGATCGACAAATTCTTTTAAAAAATCGATTTTTTCGCCAAGTTCATCTACGCTGTATTTTTTTTCGCCCTTGCACCAGCTATTGACTGATTCAAAGACTTTGTAGATATATTCGCCATACTTTCGAATCTTTTCTTCGCTTTTATAAACCGCATCTCCGATATCTGCCGCAGGTTTCTTATAAAACTCGAGATGTTGGCGCTCATAGCGATCGTAGCAGATTTTGAGAAGTTCCACGCTTTGTTGTTGAAAGGTCACCCATTCTGCCAAAGCGGGCACGTAGGCTTTATCTCCGGCGACAGAATACAGAGCGGCATAGATCGAATAATTTTCATATAGTGCCGCGTACGCCGTCTGTAGCAATAGAATCGAGCCACGACCATCATCATAGTCAAATTTTCGTTCAATGGATTCTTCCAGAAGTTTTGCGGATTCTTTCTGATATTTTTCGATTTCTTTTTTATTTTCTGTGACTTTGGTGATTTTTTTAAGATCTTCTAAATATTTTTTCACTTCTTCTTCAAATTTTTTCTGAGCATCGGACGATTTTTCATAGAGCCGTCGTAATTGTTCTCCAATGGTTCCTTTTTCCCAATTCAACATCATCTCAAGATTTGTTTTCCATTTTTCGACGAGCACTTTGAGCTTTTCTTCGAGGGCTCGGATACTTTTATCCAGATCCGTGTTTCGTGTTTCGGACGCTTTTTCCTGAGATCGTTTAATTTTTTCCTGAAGACCCGCTAATCGAGGATTTTCATTCGGAAGAACCACTTTGTTGCATTTATCTTGGAGCGCTTTATATTTTTCTTGCCAACTTTTATTCATTTCGTCATTGATTTCTTGAAGCGCGTTCATCTCACGAACATACTCCAAATTTTGTTGATTTAGTTTGACGATTTCTTCTTCCATATCCTTTTGAAGTTGGAGCATTTCTTCGACGACGACTTGAATCATCAATAAGCCATCGAAGTGTTTATAGAGTTCTTTAAAGTTGTTAAATGCGTCTTTAATCTCTGGAACTCCAAATTGAGAGGCGAATCGCTCGATATTCGCGTTAAAAAAGAGCTGAACGTGTTGATCAAATTCTTTTTGGAACGAGGTGATTTCGGAAATAATTTTCTCGTCTCTACTTAACCGATCCGCTAGATTTCCGAGTCGCATCCGATGAAATTTTTCCGTATCTCGAACCAATTTTAGAATGGAGGTCATCATCGAGAATCCGAGTTTGCGGTCGAGTTCATTACGACTCTCTTCGGAAAGTCCACGTAAAACGCTCATCACTTGAGGAAGTTCGAGTTGATTGCGAGCTTCCAAAATACCTTTACTTAAAACGTCTACTCGTTTCTTTAACGCTAAAAAGAACGGATAGGAGAGATCATCTGAATGACTAAAGTTATTCAGTTTATCGATCACGGAAGTATATTCGCGAACGATTTCGTTGGCTTTTTTGAGTTCTTCTCGACATTGATTGGAGGTTTGTTGAACTCCAGAAAAAAATTCTTGAAGTTTTTCGGGTTCGGTCATTTCATTGGCTGTTCGCTCGATTCGAAAATACTCGTTTTGACAATAGGTACTCACGTTAGCAATTTCTTGAGGATAGTGGCGAAACATTTCGGAGAGTTTTTCAAAGGCTTCTGCTCCTCCAGAACTGGCGGTTTGTTGCATATCTCTCGCCACGTTTTGAATCCAAGACGGATATTGGACTCTGGCTTCTTGACAAGCTCGGGCCAAATTTTCAAGGAAGCTAAACACTTTGCCAAGATCGTCCGTTCTCAAGCGATCTCCGCTTTCCAGTCGAGATCCCATCTCTCGAAGAAGGGTAGCGACTTCTTGTTTATTGGCTTGAAAAATTTTATCGACCGCAACGCTAAAAGGGCCCTCGTTGGCTCGGTTTCCCAAACGAGCATAGCGAACGGAATCTTTTTGATAGACAGAGCCATAATCGTTTTTAGCCTCTTGAACGAGTTTCTCAAAATTCGATTGCAACGCGCTGGAACAACCACTAAAAGCACTTTCATTCGGGCTAAATTGAATTTTATAGTTATAGTTCATTCCCGATTGAATTTTCTTGATGATTTCTTCGTCTCGTCGCTCGTATTCTTTATAAATTTGCTCTCCCGCTTTTCCTAACTCCGTTAAACTACTTTTTCCAATGGCCGGATCATAGGCCTCTCGGAGTTCACGTTCTGCGCGATTTCCGATTTCTGAAAGTGTTTGACGAACGTCCGCAAAAATTTTATGAGCTTCTTCTAGCGCAGTCAGACAAGGATAAAGCTTCTCTTTAATCTCTTTCGCATAGCTTTCTAGCCATTGAGTAGGAAGCGCATTAAACACCACACTCCGTTTTGCGTCTTCATAGAGGGAGATAATCCGTTTGTAAATTTCTATATCTTTATCAAGAGATTCTCTGATCTTACCGTCTTTAATACGAGAAGCGATATCTTCAATTTCATCTTCAATCGCATCTCTTTGTCGGTTCAGTTCCTTGGTTCGATCTAGGACTTCTTGTGCGTTATTTTTATACAATTTTATCGTATCTGTTAATTTATAATGAATTCGCATGAAACTATCACAACTGAGTCCACGAGTGACATCGCGATATTTATCGTCAAAACGTTTTAAAGAGTCTTCCATAATCTTCTGACGCTCAGAAGTTCCGCGGGAAATCGCCTCACGGAAGCGACTCGCAACTTCGGTGTCTCCGGAGTAGTTTTGAACACGACTGACGAGGTCCTTAAATTTCTGAAAATTTTCATTACGATTGATATAATAACCCACTTCAGTCGCCAGTGTTCTCATGGATTCTTCCACTTCTTTTACTTTGCGTTCCGTGTAATCTAATTGGGAAAGATCCTGTTTAAGATTATTTTGTTCGTCTTCCAGTATTTTTAAAATGGACTCCAAACGACGTTGTACTTCATTTTGGTACTCTTCGACTTTACGCGGAAATTCTTCAAAAATCTTGTGAAGTTCTTTAAAATACTGAAGATAATCTCGTAAATCTTTCAAGTCTTCGGCTCGTTTTTCGGCCCAATCTCTCTCGACAGAATAGTAATCTTTGACCCAATCACAAATACGGAGAAGTTGATTGATTTCATCTTCGATGTATCGGACATCGCTACGAGGCTCCACAAAAAGTCTGTAAATTTTTTCAACGCCCTGCGCAAGTTCGTCTTTTTTGCGTCGAAATTCTTCTTTTTCATCTGCGGAAACGAACGAACAGATCAAACCCATCAAGAAAACATATAGATATGGAAAGGTGTTGCGGTTCAAAGGATTCCTCCTTGAAAAAATAGGCCGAATTTTTTATAAAGTTAGTTTGGAGGGAGTTCTTTTTTCAAGAGTTCTAAAAAAGAACCAAATTGTTCTGCGTTGCGTGGATCGATATCCACCAAATTTTGATGTGCTCGATGAATTAACTTAATTCGGTCGCCGGTTGTTGAAGAAGTTAGTTCCATAAAGTGGAGTTCTTTCGGGAGCATCGTATTTTCTGGAACCACATAAACGACCTGATCCAAACCGAGCGATTGCATCAATTTTTTATTATGTGAATTTGCGTTTAAGATATGGACCTCTGTTTTTTTTTCGCCTTCGTCATAGATTGCAATTCCGATTAAAACTCCCATAAAGGTCGAATCCATTCCGCGACATTCTTTAAGATCGATGAAGAATGAAGTTTGAGCCTCTTTCAGCTTCATTTGTGTTATTTTTTGGAAGGGATTTGCAAGATCCATATTCGCAAGTCCGGTGACTTGAAAATAAAGACGATTTTGGAGTTCCGCGTATTGAAGCGTTCCTTTGGAGGTGGGATATTTTTTATGAGCCATATCACTCTATCTCGTCGGACAACTGGGGAGGAATTCAATGGGTTCAAAAGAGTGAAAGTAAGGCCACTTTATTGATTGACCAAAATTTTTTGGAGCATTTCAATTTCAAGAGGGCCGTTTTCGCCTTGAAACATTGCCAATAGTTCTTGTTCTTTGGATTCGCCTTCAAGAATCTGAACTTTCGTGTAAGTTTTTTCCCCCCGACTTTCTTTCTTAACCAAAAAATGGCGATTTCCGTAAGCCGCGAGAATAGGCGAATGGGTTGCGCTTAAAACCTGATGGTTTTTCGAGAGTAATTTTATTTTTTGTCCCACTTCTTTCGCAAAACGGTTTCCGAGTGTGGCGTCTAATTCGTCAAAGACAAAGATGGGTATTCCGGGTGTATCGACTAGACTTTTTAAGGCAAGAATAAACCGAGAGCGTTCTCCACCGGATGCGATTTTAGAAAGGGGTTTAAGTTCTTCCCCTTTATTGGTAGAAATTAAGAATTCGACTTGGCTAATTCCGTGGGGAGCGAGCTGAACTTCATTTTTTTCTACACGAATATGGAGCTGACAATTCATCCCCAAATCAAAAAGTTGTTTTTCCAGAAGCGTGCAAAATTCTGTGGTCATAGAGCATCGTTGTTCATGAAGTTTTCGACCCATCTGAATCAGTTGCTGATAAAGTTCGCGTTCAAGACGTTCTAAAGCTTCTCGTTCATTTCGGCCTTCTTGAATCGCTTCATATTGTTCGGTTAAAGTGGTCCAGCACAGCAGTAGTCCTTGAATACTGCAGTTATATTTTCGAAAAAACTCTTTATAAGTAGTTAATCGTTGCTGAACTTCAAAGAGACGATTTTCATCGATTTCAACATTTTGGTCGCGAAGGGAATAAGAGGCTTCCTGAAGAAAGCATTCCGCTTCGTGAATTTGTTGAAAAATCGCTTTATAAGATTCTCCATAGGGAAGGATTTGTTGAATTTGTTTTTTGAGTTGAGCAATTCCGGTAAGAATTGAGTTTTCTTCTCTGGAGTAAAGTTGGTCGTAACAACTTTCAAGGGTTTGTCGAATTAATGTCGCATTTTCGAGACGCAATCGTTCTTGATCGAGGTGCTCAAAATCTTCCAAAGAAGGCGAAAAATTATTTAACGCGTTGATTTCTTCAGAAAGGGCGGCGGGATCAAGTTTAGATGTTTTTTGTAGTTTCTGACGAATTTGGTCCCATTGCTGATAAATTTTGTAATATTCTTGGCGCTGAGGGAACAATTTAGCGAACTGATCAAGAATATCCAGTTGAATTTCTTCACTGAGTTGGAAGGTAGAATCACTTTGATGACAAATATCAAAAAGGTGTTCACCCATTATTTTTAATTCTTCGAGCGAGGTTTTTTGTTCATTAATAAAGATTTTTGAACCTGAACCCCGTGCGATTTCGCGTTTAATGAGGAGTTTGGTATTGGCATTGGGAAGGTTACAGGTTTTCGCTTCTATTTCTGTAAGAATAAAGGTTCCTGTAATGGTGGTTTTGGCTTCTCCGGTACGAATCAAATGGGTACTTGCTTTTCCACCACACAACAAATATAACGCGGAAAGGATTAAACTTTTTCCAGCTCCAGACTGTCCTGTAATAACATTAAAACCAGGATGAAGTTGGATTTCTAGATCTTTAATTAAAGCAAGGTTTTGGATAGATAATGTTTTGAGCATTGATTCGGAACAAAAGAAATTTTTGAAGAAGGATCAGAGCGTGAGTGATAAACTCACACTCTGGTTAAAAGTTCTAGCTAATTCTTCCCTTTACCATTCTTCATCTTCAATTTTTTCAACCTTTTTATTTGAATTAGGTTGAGTATTGTTATTGTTATTGTTATTGGAGGGAGTTGTTTTTGAATTATTGGAATTGGTAGAAGAAGAATTTTTAATAGGAGCTAAAGGCGTTTTTTTTGCTTTATCCAAAGGAGCTTTTCCTTCGCCAATAGGGTAATCTTCTTGAACGCGTCGTGGAGTGCCATCATAGAGTTCAAATTCTGTTTTCAAGCCTTCACGAACAATGATTTTATAACATTCTTTATACCATTTTTGAAGTTCCAAATCATGTCGGAGAATATGGAGTGCTTTTTTGAATTCATAAGCGGCTGGAATAATTTCATCAATTTCGTAATAAACGCGCCCCAACAATTTTAAAGCATATCCCCGAATATCTACGGGAACATCATAATCTAAAACATAACGCAAGGTTTCAATGGCCCCGTTATAGTCGCCATCATCAATTTGTTTATGAGCTAAAATGATGGCAGAGATCAATTTTTTGGTGACAAATCCTCGTTCTTTTTGAATATTGACAACTTCAATCCAAGGTTTTTTATTGAATTTGGATTTCACTTTTCCCAAAATAGTAATTGTGTCATATTTGCGAAGTTTCAATATGGCGGCTATTTCTTTATTATCTTTATTAAAATAGAGAAATTTGAAATCATTTGAATAATCTTCTTTGAGCCACAATTTGCGCTCTAACGGCCAAACAGAAAAATTGATGTAGCGTTCTTCATCAAAATGGGTGTAGGCAATTGGATAGTAATTTCCAAATTCATTAAATCGAACGGTAAATTTAACGACAAGATTCAAATAAGCGTCTGGATTTTCAATCATATTGTCAAAGTTAAGCTTTAAGGGAGGAGAGAAACGATCCCACCAATCCGCTGAAAGAGTTTGACTCAAAAAAGAAATTCCAACACACAGAACAAGAAAAACTAAATTCCGCATGGGCTCTCCTTAAAATTCCTAACACCCCGTAGGATACCAACCTTTATTATCTATAATTAATAATGATTTTCATTTTTCAATCAAGAAACTGGAAAACGACCGTATTCTAGTCAATGCTAAATTATTGTCAAGAAAACAATTTCATTTCTAAAATCAAAAAAAAATCAACAGTTTTCTTTCTATTTTTTTTGTAAATCTTCTAACAAATGATCTAAGGCTAAGGATAATTTTTGCTCAATTTCATATTCTCCACGCTCAATCTGTTGACGAATTCTGGCAATACGATTCGCCCGACCTTTAGATAGCTTGCCGGTCTCACGAACCCCTTTTTTCATATCGAGATCTGTAGTAGTTCGAGAGGGAATTTGATAAATTTTATCGGATTTAATACTTGATAAAGTTGGATCTCGTAATTGAACGATATTTCCAGGTCCATAGACGTTCATGGTAACCTCCTGTAAACAACTTGTAGGACTCACCCCAAAAATATAATCTGGGAGTTTTAAGCCTATCCTTTATTTTTTTTGAAGTTTTTTTTAAAAAAATATTCTCCTAAAAAAGACCTCTAACATTTCTTAAAAGATTATATTCTTGATAAGGACACTTTTACTGAATTTCTTATTTTTATTCCGTTTTTTTAATTTTTTTTCTACATAACTTCAATTATAATATCGTTTTATAAAAAATCATTGTCGCATTAACAAACGCTAGCTTCTACACTAAAAACGATAAGAGAAGAGGATATTTTAACCTATCTGCAAAAAATAGGCAATAAAATCTTTTTTCTTCCTTTTATTGTCTATTTTTCTTTCTTATTCTTCTAAAAACTTGTTCGGGATTCCGTAAAAAAAATAGCTTTTTTATTATCGGCATTATCGAATAAAAATTGAGTTTTTTTTAATTTTTATCCTCCAAAAACAAAGAAAGAACGATTCTTAGGTCAAACCAAGAGCGGACTGGATTTGATTTTGGAGACGAGTTAATCGTTGTTTTCGCTCTATCGCAAAACGACGAATACCTGCTAAAAGATGATCCGACGATAAGTGCGACTCCGCAACGATTTCTTCTAGAGACCCCCCTGTCCGCCATTGATCATCAAAATCAGGAGTTAATGAATATTCACAAGCAAGCGGGTTAAAAGTCCAGTTCCACATCGTTCGCTTCGCACGGTTTGCGAAAAAAGTAGAATCGGCACGATCCGCTTCCGACAAAACTTGAAATTGATACTCTTTTGATTGTAGACGGAAAAGCTCCGGACTAATCGCGGCTACAATTTTGATGTTTAATCCTTCGGTATCTAGTTTTTTCAAAATAGGAATGAGGTTCGATATCACAGAAGTTCCCTGAACAATGAGGGTTCCCATTTTCGCACCCGAACGATATTCTCTTAAAACATAGGCCCCCCTAGCCGCGTCTAGATGACTGGGTATCCCTAGCGCCACACGATCCGGAATTGGAATAGACGGTCTTGTCAAATGTAAAGCAATAATCGGAGCATAATCTTGCTTGAGCGCCGCAACCAGACAAGGAATCACTTCATTATATTCCCAAGGATGCAAATCAATCACTTTCCCTTCTGGAAAGAGTTGGGTCACCCCGGGAGCAAAGATCCCAAAATGGGTACGAGAATCTTCTGCCGTTTCAGGCCCAGAATGCCCCACCACCCAGATGACTTTCCCTGTTTTGATTTCAGAGTCCTGATTTAATTGCGAAAAGAGACGCATCATTCCATATTTTAAATAACTGAAAGAACCATAAGTCGAACAGGCCGCAAAAAAACCATTAAAGTGCTCTAAAGGCTTTTGAGAAAGATTCACCGTCGCTACCCCAACAGAAAACGCAGAATTGGTAAATTCTGTAATCTGTTGAGGAAATAGCACCCCTTCCACATTGGATTGTCGATCATAAATGCCATAGTTCTCCCAAGGACTCCAAGGTTTATGAAATCCAGCAATATTAGTCGATTCCGCTAGATCCGCAGAACAAACTAAAAAAAGGGGCCGTCCATAATGTTTTTTACAATAAGAATTAATATAAGATCCGAAATTCCCAAAGGCGGCTCGATTCGGTTGCTTTGTTCCGGGCTTCATATAAAGCTCTGCTGGATAGCTATTAATATCAAAAATTTTCGGATCGTTTAGAGGATTTTTCTCTTCAGGGAGCCGAAAACCGGTCATTGACTCTGGAACCGTCGCCGCAATTTTTAAAAGACGCTCCGCTAAATAATCTACAAGCTTTTGATCGGCGCGCAATGTATCGACCACCACTTTTAAATTAGCTCGAAACTGAGCCTTGATTGCTTCATCCGAAGTGGGCAAGGGTTGATCGACCCCTTCAAATTGGACCCCATATTTTTGCATAAATTCTTTACGGAGCTTCCAAAACGGCTCCGAATTCATCGTGTGGGGAGATCCATGCGATTTATTGTCATATTTCAGATATCCACGCCCTTTTCTTGTCTTTAAATACAATATAGAGGGTTTGAGAGATTTTGGATCGCGTTGGTCAAATTCCAGATACGCTTGGGTGACCGGTTCCCATTCACTTCCCTGATCCGTTCCTACTACTCGCCAGTCATAAGCTTCAAACCAAGTTCTCGGATTCCCCGGAACCACGGCATCGTTTGGAGTGTCATCAATTCCAAAATTGTTCCAATCAATGACGAAATATAAATTCGAAAGCCCAAGCCCCCACGCAGAATTTTTCGTTTCATGAGCGCTTCCCGGCGTTAATCCCCCTTCTCCTTCAAAGACAATCACTTTAACGCCTTCCGTTCCAGCACGTTTTAAAGCAACCGCTTCTCCAATGGACGCAGCAAGACCATGACCAGACGGGCCGGTATTAAATTTTAGAAAAAGCGTCTTTCCTTCTTGCTCCGCGTGCCCCGGAAGCCCTTGATTTCTACGAAATCCAAGCAAATCCTCCCAGAAAAGAGCATATTCCGGACGGAGCTGATATTTGGAATCTTGGGTTTGTTCATATTTGGTCCGCAAAGCTTCATTAAAAAGCGCCAGAGAAGAATAAATCAATGGAACTGTATGGCCCGCGCCCAAAATAAAACGGTCCGCAAACGCTTTCTCTGGAAAGCGAATATCCCAGCGCATAAATCCGGATAAACTACAGAGCAAAAAGCTATGCACCCTTGATCGACTTCCACCCGGGTGACCGCTTTGCCGATAGTTTAGCATAATATCAATGTTTTGATCCACGAGATCCTTGATTTTTTCCCAATAAGAAAACTCTTGAGAAAAACTCTGGAAATCTTGCAACATAGTAGAATGTCCTTTGTCTGACGCTGTCATAAATCTTCACCTTGTTCTATCTTAGGAACTCAAGCGATTGGCGTTTATTCAGGAATATCTTTCGCAAAACTATAGTGGGTCACTTTATCCTGCTCATCAAAAAAGACCATTAAATAATCTTCCCGTGTTTTTACATAAGTGTAAACCCAAAAGAAAAGGAAGAAGTTAAAACCGGACGAAACCTGATAACGATAGGTGAAAATGCGTTCCGGATTCATTTTTGCTTTGTGAATGGGCGGAAAATAGCGATGAGCCGCCACATTCAACACAGATTTCTTCTCTTGAAAAGCGACCGGAGACCCAAATTGCTTCAAGATGTCGGTTTTCGTACTGACCCCTTCTTGAATCTTTGAAAGTTGCTCTTCATGGATAGGCGCTCCATCATAAATCTGGAGTTGAGTAAAACAACCCATCAGATTAACTCCAATCCATCCCATCAGAATCAGGTTAAAAAAAAGTCGAAAGTTCATCGGTTCCTTCATGATAAGCATAGTCGGACATCAGCCCAGTCCGATCAAAAAAAATCATCAATTTATCTTGTTTATAGGTATCGTAATAGACATCAAATAAAGTAAAACGCCCTCCAGCAACGTTTCGAGGCGCTCCCAAAAAAAATTCGTTTAAATGACGTCCCTTATATAAATAAATGAATAAAATCCCTTCAGGCGTTTGAAGATATTCAGTAGGAGGGCCAAATCTCTGAAGCACTTCTTTGTCAGATACCCTTTTTTTAGCCTCGGCATTTGTTGAAACATTTCCGAGCCCCAAAAAGGTTATTCCCTCTTTTGAATTTTGCACCGGGACACTTTCATATTTTCGTAGCATCAAACAGCCCCAAGAAAAAAAAAGAAGTAGCCCTATTCCAAGCCATTTCATTTCTTGTTCTCCTCGGACACAGGCCGATCTGGAGATCCACTAAGAAAACCAAGTTTTCGGATGAGCGCGATGTCATCTGCTAGGGACCAATTTTCCACAGTGCCCTTCTCATTAAAGAAAAATACTAAGTAATCCGATTTTATGTCCAGTTCGACATAATTATAGAGGAAGAGAAGCAGAATAAAAACGTTCCCTCGCTTATATTCATAGGTAAATACTTCATGAAAGATCGTTCCTTCCTTTTGCGGTTGTGCCAACCGCAAACTTTCAGCGACTTCTTCTATTAAGATGGGTCTAGTAAATGTTTTCGGAGGGCCAAACCACGAGATGATTTCATCTTTGTTTGTTTTTCCCTGGACAATTTCTTCTGTTTTTTTTAGATTGAGTTCCGCTCCTTCATAGACCCGCCCGACAAAACATCCCATTAACAAAAAGTTAAGACCCATCCCTAAAATCAAGCACCGTGTCTTCATCAAAGCTCCTTCTTTAGAAATTTTTCTCATTCTATCGAATTCCAACCAAGGTGCAAAATTTTATCGAAGTTCTTGTGGAAGAATTCCTTCTTCAGCTAAAAATCGGATATACTTGAAGAGAAACAAGTCCGTTTTCTTCTTTCCTGAGGAATTGGCGATGAAAATTCCAGAATCGTATTTCGAGCCAAAAAAGGTTTCTCTTTTATTGTCGTTGGGGGTTCTGGTCCTTTTGATTGGCATTATTGGCTATCTTCGATCTGGAAATAAAATCGCTCCTTCAAAATCGATTTCTGAAATTACTGCCTTATGGAAAGACGGCAAAACAACTCTTGCTCTTGGCGAAATCGAATACGCTTTTTATACCAAAGTTTATTCCCCAGAGCTTTTACAACTTCGGACGCAAATTTATTTAGAACAAAAAGCCTATCCCTCAGCATTTGAAGATTTAAAACGATTAGTGGCTGAAAAACAAGCGACGCTTTTAGAAAAATATTATTTTGCTCGTTTGGCAGAATATCTGTGGGGAAAATCGGAAGCCTTAAATCTTCTTGAAGAAGAAACAGAACCGCTTTTGCTGTCCTATAAAAATTGGATTCAAGGACAGACGATGAATCTTGTCCCTTCCCTTCAAGACGAACGTCAAACCTATATAGAAGCGCTTCTTCTGATGAAACAAGAACGATGGGAAGAGGCCCAAAGTCGGCTAAAACTCCAAAACCACCCTTACTCAAAATATCATTTCGCACTCTGTGCCCTCCATCAACCCACCCAGTATCTTCAAGGATATGCCCAAATTTTGGAACTGGCACAAAACTCTTTTTATCCCGCACTTTTGACAGTAGGATATATCGAATTGAGAGAATCTCGATACCCCGAAGCCGAATATTTCTTCCAAAAAGCTAAAGATCTCGTACCGCTATGTCTTTGGGGACAATGGGGATGGTTAGAGACTCAACTTCGAATGAATCGCTCCGTTTCACTTGAGATCCTTAATCAGCAAGATTTACCGCCAGAAAACACAGAACATAGCCAACATACCTTTCATTTGGATTATCCGGTCGATGTCGAAAATTTTCCCTATCCCCACCTAAAAACGTTATATAAAGATTACTCTCTTTACGAACAAAGAGCCTGCTTAAATCTCCTGAACCATCAACCTGAAATCGTTTTGCAACAATTTGAAAATCGTCCTCCCATTTCCGTTCAAGGAAAAATAATTTGGATCAAAGCCTTATTGGAACTCGAACAAAAAAGCATCGCTCAGGAGCAAATTGACTCCTTACTCAAGGAGCATCCTTTGATTGAAAGTTATTCTTTACAAGGTGAACTGGCGCTCCAAAATCAAAAGGCCGATGAAGCTAAAGTGGCCGTTTACTCCGCTTTAAAAATAGCCCCCAAGCAAGAATCTTTATATTATTTGTTAGGACAAATTTACGAGAAACAAGGAGAGCATACTCGTGCGATCACCGCGTATCTCCATGCACTCTCGCTAAAAAACACTTCACTTGCCTTGACGCGATTGCTTCAAATTTTCACCCAATCCGGACAACTCGAAAAAGCTTTAGAGCTTCTTCAAAAGTATCCCCAACCCTATCCCGGGATCGATTATTTGGTCGCAGTCGGAAAACTTTTAGTCGCGGCCCAAAATTATGAAAACGCTTTAATTTATTGGAACCAACTCCTTGAAATCTCTTCGTCTAAAATTGTTTGGTGGGAAGTCTATTGGAACAAGGCTCTTTGTTTGAAATCGCTAAACAAAGAAGATCGTTGGCTTTCTTTTGTGCGAAAAACCCTAGGTCAGAACCCGCCCGAATCGATTCGAGAACAAGCTTTGAACTTTTTTATTGAAGCCGGAGAATGGGCCGATGTCCTTGAATACCTTCCGCTTCAGCATCCTCAGTATCGAGAACTCCAAATTCGCGCTCTAATGGGGATTGGGCACTATGAAGAAGTGTTAGAACTTTTGAGTCCAGAAAATTTCTCTGATGTTCCTGATCTTCTGAGACTTTACCGATTACAAAAAAATTGGTCCGCGCAAATTCGATTGCTTCGACGTTGGATCCCCTTGAAACCCGAGCGTTCTTATCTTCTTTATGAATTGGCAGAAGCCTATTTTTACAAGGAAGAAAAAGAAAACTCCCTTAAAGTACTTCAAACCCTCCTAAAACAAGATCCTTCTTTTGTTTCAGGATGGATACTCAAGGGTGAAATTTTAATTCGTCAACAAAATTTCCGTGAATCGATTCCGTGTTTTGAGGAAGCGCTCCATCGTTATCCAACTCTGGCAAAGGCGTATTACTTGAAAGGGAAAGCGCATTATGCGTTGGGGGAATATGAGCAGTCCCAAATCGACTACCAAAAAGCGGTTCAACAGGATTCCTCTTATATCCGCCTTCATTATTAGTCTTCCTTTATTTCCAATCCATTAAAGATTCTCTGGCCGAGAGCCATTTTTCAGGAATTCCGGAGTATCCCGTCGATAACGAAACAATCCCCCCCACGATAGCACAAGTCGTATCTCGATCTCCAAGTCCGGTCACGGTGCTCCAGAGCGCTTCAGAATAATCGTAAAGGTGGCGAGCAGAACACCAAAGACAAAAAGGAACGGTATCCTGAGCCGAAACCAAATTTCCCGCTCCCAAAAGAATTGCCGCCTTAAGGATAGAGCTCGAAAATGGAAGGGAGAGCGCCTTTTCGATTCCTTCTCGCGTTTGGCCCTCTGGAGTATGTTTCAGAACTGCTTCTAATAATTTTATAGGATTTTCTTTTTTTTCCCGATGTTGATAGGCCCATGCCGCCGCCACTGCAACTGCGATCGCGCCCGCTTGACCTTCTGGATGTCCATGAGTCACTTCGGCAGAGCGTCGCGATTGTTCAACGACTTGATCGAAGTCCTCTGCGAAAAAGGCACCTACAGGCGCGACTCGCATCGCTCCGCCGTTTCCATACGATCCCATTCCATCGAAAACTTGGTGAGTGATTCGCTTCCAATAAAAACCCTGTCCGATATCCTGAAGAATCCGGTGCGCCATCCCTCCATAGCCTCGTTGCGGGTCCCGTTGGTAATTTCTCGCAAAAATCTCGGCAAGTCGATCTTGTTGAATGGAACCCTCCCTTTCCAGTACTTCGACAATTCCAAGCGCCATCACCGTATCATCCGTAAAAAACCAGGGTGATTCCGGAACTTCTCTCTTCATAATCGCTTTAAGTACCCTTTCCGGAACCCCAAAAAATTTCTCCCCAAAGGCATCTCCGACCGAAAGTCCGTCCAGAGAAAGTTTGGCTCGTTCTAATGGAAGCATAGTCCCCTCAATTTTTTTTCAACTTCTTCGCTTTAAGATAAATACGTATCGGAGCCGGATAGCCTTCAATCGTTTGGTTCTGATTCTCTGGGTTTAAAAAATCCTTCAGACTGAGTCCCTGAGAGTCGTTCGTGCTTCGTTGCTCGTCTGTAGTCAAGGGAGTGATTCTGAAAATTTCGATGTCTTCGAAACCGGCTCTTTGAAGCCAATTTTCGAGACATCTGGCCGTAGGAACAAACCAGATATTCTGAACCTGAGCATAACGATCCGAAGGAAATAATGCAACACTCTCTGAACCCGGAATTCCCTGACATTCTACGAAAAGCGCTCCTCCTATTTTCAAGGAGCAATGGATATCTCTTAGTAATTCTATCGGATTCGGATGATGATATAAAATTCCCATACAAAAAACGATATCAAAAAAATGTGGAAAATACGAAATATGCTCTATTCCAAGACGTTCAAAATGCAGGGAAGTCTGGCGAGCGAAGTTCTGTAAAAAAACAAATTGTTCCCAATAATGCAGAGTAGGCTCAAAGCCAATCACCATCCGTGGCGAGTGAGAGAGCATCCGAAACATATAATAACCATTGTTACAGCCAATATCCGCGATACACTTTCCTTCCAACGAAGGCAAGTAAGGCTCGACTCGTGCCCACTTGAGATCACTTTTCCATTCGGCGTCAATCTCGATTCCAAAAAGAGTGAAGGGCCCTTTTCTCCAAGGCCTTAATTGTTGAATATCTTGTTGAATTTTTGCGATCAACACCTCCGAGACCTCTGCCGGATTCCCAAGCGTCACCTTGGGTTGATCTACAATAAGTCGAGTCATTGGAATTTCTTCAAGGTGCGCGTAAGATTTTAGATCGGTCAAGATTCTCTGTCTTTGAGGCTCAGAACGAACTGCCTGAATCTTTTCATAATGCAACAGCGCTTGATAGGGAAGTAAATAATCCATAATTCACGGAAAACAGATCCAAGAAGCAAAGTTAAACCATTGTAAAAACGGCTGAATTTGGGAAAATCCAGCCTGTTGTAAAAAGGCGAGATTTTGTTCAAAAGAGGTCGGTTGCAAAATGTTTTCGAGCGCTTCTTTTTTCTGTAAAATTTCCAGATCCGAATATCCGTTGCATTTTTTTAACTGGAAGTGTTGATGGGTAAACCATTCTTGCAAGCGAGGGGACTCTGCGGAAATTTTTTCTGAAATCATCAGACACCCGGAAGGCAAAAGTTTTTTTCGGATCTCTGTTAACAAGGGCACTCGGTGTTCTTGAGGAATAAACTGAAGCGTATATTGCAATAGAAAAACATGAGCCATGGGAAGGGTTGTTTCCAAAATATCGGCACAATAAAAAGGAATCGAACTCTGTCGGGCTTGCGCTTTTTCGTTCGCTCGCAGAATCATCGGGCGGGACCGATCGTAGCCGATCAGTTTCAATTTTAACTGAGGTAATCGTTCTTCTAACAAAAGGAGCGCATTTCCGGTTGAACATCCTAGATCACAAACTACGGCTTCTGATGACAAAGTAGCTTTGCACCAAGAGACCATCGCTTCTAAACCTTCTACATAGTTCGGAACCGAACGACGAATCATATCTTCGAAAACTTGAGTGACTTCTTCGTTGAATTCAAAAGGCAAGAGATTCGGATGGATCTGTTGGTAAAGAGTATCTTTCATTTTTTTTGTTTACGGAAACGGGCCAATCGTAGCCGTCTTCGCTCGCGTCCCAATTCGAATTCGGTCTTCTCGTCTTCGGTTTCTAATGCCAGTGGGGGTACGGGAACCGGCTTTCCTGCGTCATTGAGTGCCACAAATGTTAAATAGGCAACGGTGCTTTGTTGACGTTCCCGATTTTTTGTATTTTCCGAATAGACGGTACACTTGATCTCCATTGAGGTCGTTCCCACAAAAGAAACTTGCGATTCAATGACCACAACAAATCCGGCTTTAATGGGATGCAAAAAACAAATATCGTCCATACTTGCGGTCACCACGTTCGCTTGGCAATGGCGATAGGCGGAAATCGCGCCGGAAATATCAATCCATTCTAAAAGTTTTCCTCCAAAAATGTTCCCATAAATATTGGTATAAGCGGGCAACACCAAATAAGTTGACATACAAAATGATTCGCGTGGCGATTGAGGAGAAAACGAAACAGACATATTAATCCTTTTCAGTTGATTTGGGCGAATAGAGGAGAAGATTTTTGATTAAAACCTGAGACGGAGTCTTTAAAAGAAGGACAATTTCTCCAGTTTTAGAAGCACCAGAAGTATAATACGGATAGGTCTGGTCTACACTAATTAATAGATAATTTTCACAAGCTTCGATGACGAGATGGTGCCACTCCGTTTCGCGGTCCTTGACGGAGAGCCACTTATGAATCGGAACTGTCAATCCTCGAGCTTGGATCTCGCATTCTCCTTGAAGTAAATGGATATCCATTTCTAAATGGGAGACGCTCCAATATTGGCCTTCTCCAGCCACTATTTGAATACGTTTGTGTTTATTGTCTGTCATTCCAGATAAAGTACCACTCGTATCTAGTTCCCAATTTCCTTCAAAGAAAACCGGATCTGTTTTTTTCGGAGGGAACAAAAGCGCGTATCGATTGAGTGAGGATTTTGGAGGCAATTGCTGGAGTACTTCACGGAAAGGTTCTTCGAGTTCCTTATAAAATGAGGTTTCTCGCATTTCTTGAGAAAAATTATTTAAATGAAGCTGGACGAGTTCGATAAAAGGATAGTTTTTTAAAAGAACCAAATGTTTTTGCAAATAGCGATATTTACTCAATAAGGTTTGCTGAACATAGGTCTCGATTTTCTGAGAAAATTGTTGAAAATCCGTGACAATCTTTTCGTGACGATATTGTTTAATCGCAAGTTGAATTTCTTGTTGCAATTTTAAATAATCGTCCAGTGTTATTGCTTTTTTTTCTTCAGATTGTAATCGTTCTAATGCTTTTAGTGCTTTTTGATTGGCTGGAAAGAGATCCACCGGATTTTCTTTTGAAGGGAAGTTGTCTTCATTTTTTTCGTTTGAGGAATTTGAAAAATATCCCATCATTGCCGCAAACAAAAGGAGTCCTCCGATAAAAAAAAGAGTGCCAAACAAAGCAAGACGCTCCGCCAAAGAAAGATTCTGAAGCGATTGCTTCATCGAGATCTTCTCGAGGGGGTTCGCTTTCGTTAAAGTTTCTGCGGGAACGGAAAGCGTTGGCTCCGTTTTTTTTGAAATAGGTTGAGATGGATCTGGAGAAAGAGGGACATAGGTTGGCTCGGAAGGCGCGATGCTTTTCGGTTTATTGGTCAGCAGGGGTTGAGCGAGCAAATTTGCTTTTAAGTTTGAAACAGAATGAATGGTGGTTGATTTTCGATTGAGAATGGCATCAATTTCCGCAATCACTTCTGCGGCGTTGGCATGACGATTTTGGGGAAGTTTACTCATCATTTTCAGAATCAATCGATTGGTGACTTCTGAAACTTCTTCGTTCAAGTGACGCGGAGGGGTAATCGGTTCGTTCATATGTTTCGCCATCACCATTGCCGCATTTTCTCCCTCAAATGGAGGGCGACCTACTACCATTCGATATAAGGTAGCTCCCAGAGAATAAATATCCGAACGCAAGTCTACATTTTTTACGCCTTTGGCTTGCTCAGGAGAAATATATTTAGGGGATCCAATGGGCATTCCGGTCATAGTCAAGGCGTGATCTTCTTCTTCAACATTTTTCGCGAGTCCCAAATCTCCCAATTTCACAAGCCCTGTTTGATCGATTAAAATATTTTCAGGTTTCACATCCCGATGAATAAAATTTTCTTTATGGGCATAGTCTAACGCGAGTGCGACTTGTCGGATAATTTTAAGGGCTTGTCTTTCTGGGAGATATTCATCTTCGCCCAAAAGTTTACTGAGATCCTGACCATCTACATACTCCATCACATAATACAAATAGCCTCCGTTTTGACGGACCTCAAAGGCTCCAACGAGATTAGGATGTTTTAATTGTGCGGCGGCTTTCGCTTCTCGAACAAAACGTTGGCGTAAATTTTTACTTTTGGCCATTTTTAAAGGAAGGATTTTGATGGCCACCAATTCATCATTGTTTAAGCGTTTGGCACGAAATACCATCCCCATTCCGCCACGACCGATTTTTTTTTCAAGCTCAAAACCTGGAAGCGCCACGGTTTTCTTCTTTTTTAGACCCAATTCTTCCATAAGAGTGTTTTTTTGAGTCTCATTCAGATATTTTTTAGCGACCATAATATCCAAGATCGATTGATTCATCTCAAATTCTGCTTGAAGTTTAGTTTGAGATTGAATGGAATCTTGGATTTGTTCAGCAGTAACCCAGTCCCACTCTTGTATGAGTTTGATCATTCGTTGATCAGGTTCCTGAACTTCTTTTTTACGGTGTTTTTTTTTCTCCGGAAGTGGCGTTGTCATAAAAAGAGCAAAATTTGCAAAAAGGGCGAATAGCCCGTGAAGAGAGTGGTTTTTAAGTTATTTTTTTTTATTGATTTTGTTAATTGTTTCTTGCTGTTGAGAGACTTGTTTAGAATTGGAAGAAGCTTCGAGTTCTTTTAACAATTTTTCTTTATTGGCAGTGAGTCCGATTAAATAGTTGTAGCTAAGCAACACTAAAAAAAACAGAGTACATCCCACGAAAATGGGAAAAATGCGAGAGTTTTCTTTCAATTGATCTTCGACAGGAGAGTCGGCCGTTTCATAAGAATGGGCGGCGTCTACTGTTGTGGCAAATTCCTCCAGTTTTTTACGTTCCTCACGAGAGAGCCCTTTTTCTCGTTGTTTGTAAGCCGCTTTAGAACGCTCTGCACTCCCTTGATATTGGGATTCTTGAGCTAAACACCACGAAGCAAGGCAAAATATTAGGATGAGGAGATGGGACCATTTCATAAAATTCCTCAATTTTTCTCAAGTTTTAATAATAAATTTCTAAGCCAATTTTCTATTCAAGATAATTGAATTGAAAGAAAAATTCAAGAATGCCTAGACGCGGTCAAGTTTTGTCCATAGTTCTTCTAAGATCCCAAGGTAAACAATCATCCGATCTCCCAAACGAGTTAATCCGTAAAGATTTTGGAGATAAGCCAATCCGATCAAGAAAAAATGAATTTCTATCGGGAGTCCCCGTCGTGTCGCGCCTCCTGAGAGAAGACCAAGGATAATGATGCAAAGACTTGCCCAAGAAATTCGTGTCATCGTGCGTCGAAATTGTTTTAAATCTGGAAGTTCGGCTTTCCATTTCGGTTTTTTTTCAATTTCTTTTAAAATGGCGCGCCGAGCGCCTTCTACCCAAAACAAGCTTAGAATATAAGGGAAGGTTAGGATCAATACTGCAAAAAAACCGGTCACAAAATGAAGCATCCGGACATTCATTGGATATCCTTGAGCGGTAGTCCATCCTCCAAGAGCATACGTTTCAGGAAGGTAGGAAATGAGAAATCCAAACACTCCACAAAGACTCAGTAAAAAAGTACCCAATACTCCTGAAACGAAAAAAAGAAATAACATAGGCGTCCTTGGGTTAGAGTTCTCGTTTAAAACAGAGGGGTTCCAAGATACATTCGTTACAGTGAGGTTTTTGTGCTTTGCAAAGGGCTCGGCCATGACGAATGATCAAATGGGTAAATAAAATCCAGTCTTTTTGAGCGACCCGTTTTTCGAGATCCTTTTCGATTTTTTCCGGATTACGCTCTGAGGTCAATCCTAGCCGATAGGTAATTCTCTTCACATGGGTATCTACCACCATTGCTGGAATTTGAAAAGCGTTCCCTAAAACCACATTTGCGGTTTTGCGTCCGACTCCCGGAAATGTTAACAAAAGATCAAGTCGATTTGGAACCTTTCCTTGAAACTGATTTTCTAAAATTTGTGCCGTTTTTTGACAATTCCTCGCTTTGGTTCGAAATAAACCAATTTTTCGAAGATGTGATTCAAGTTCCTCTAGAGAGGCTTGCGCCATTTTTTCTGCGGTTCCAAAATAATGAAAGAGTGTTGGAGTGATCCGATTTACCATCAAATCTGTGGTTTGAGCCGATAACATCGTCGCAATAAGCAACTGAAACGGAGTTTGATACTCCAAGGAACAGGTGGCCTCTGGATACAATTTTTTTAGTTCCGTTACAATTTTTTTAGTCCGTTTTTTTTGGAGCGCGACAGATTCTTTTTTCATTTTCGATCAAAATTTGATAAATTGATTCTCTTAAAAAATTGATTAGAATACTAGAGATGGCTCATAAGTAAAGACTTTCTGGAAAACGCTTTTTATGACAAACAAAATTGAAGATCAACTTTTTGCTCAAGTTGCCGTTGAAAATTATTTTTTGCAAAAAAATCAAGCGTTAGAATGTTATCAGCTCCAACGAAAAATGGAGCAAGCGAAGAAAGAAATTTTGTCGCTCTCTGAAATTGCGGTAGAAAAAGGATTTCTTACGGCAGTTCAGCGAGACGTTATTTTACGGATGATAGCCTCTGCAGACCTCCAAAAAGAAGTCGTCTCCACACCCGAAAAAATAACGAAAAAAGGGGATCCGTCTCCGAAAAAAGAAACTCCAAAACCTTCGGGGGCCTCTGCAAAAAAGAAAATGGATTTGTCTCAAACTTTAGAAAAAAAAGTACCGCAAATTTCGGCTAAAGCGGTTACCGAAAAATTGATACCTGCCTTTAAAAAGAGAATGTTAGGCGGATATGAACTTTTAGAAGTCCTTGGGCAAGGGGCTATGGGAACCGTCTATAAAGCTCGTCAACTATCGATGGATCGCCTAGTCGCCGTAAAAATTCTCTCTTTAGAACTCGCTGAAAACGAAGATTTTCGCCAACGCTTTTTGAAGGAAGCACGAGCCACCGCAAAATTGAATCATAATAATATTGTTTCAGGAATCGACGTCGGAGAGATTCAGGGCGAATATTTTTTTGTCATGGAATATGTCGACGGTTTTTCGATCCAGAAACGCTTGGAACGCGGTGGAGCGGAAGACGAAAAACAAGCCTCTAATATTGTTTTACAAATTGCAAAAGCGCTGGAACATGCCCATAAACATGGATTGGTTCATCGAGATGTTAAACCCGATAATATTTTGCTTACGCGAACGGCAGTCGCCAAACTCTGTGATTTGGGCTTAGCACTCGAAACCGGAAAAAACCAGCAAGATCGAGGGAAATCGATGGGAACCCCCAGCTATATTTCTCCAGAACAGGCGCTTGGAGAAGGAGAAGTCGATATCCGGAGTGATATTTATTCGCTAGGAGTCACGTTTTTTCATATGCTTTCTGGAAATCCACCCTTTCAAGGAAGTCCAGCCGTTGTGATGACAAAACATATCAACGAAGATCTTCCCGATCTTTTCGAAATCGCTCCCCATTTGAAAGAGGGAACTGTCCAAATTGTGGAAAAAATGCTGGAAAAAAGGCCAGAAGATCGATATCAAACTCCAACCGAGTTGATTGAAGATTTGGATCGAGTCATCGCGGGGTATCCGCCTAAATACGCACTAATAGAAGAAGATGAATCTGATGACGAAGAAGAAAAAACTCCACGAATCAAAGAGGTTTCTTCGGGGGGCGCTGGAAAGTCTAAAGCGCCACTTTCAGGGATCGGAAAAAATTTGAAACGTTCCCATAAAGCGAATCTTCGTCGCGCCTTACGCCGTCGCCGTCGCTAATTTTTTTAAGCTTTGCTTTTTTCTTGTTTTTCTGATTTATTGAAGCCAATTTGTCCTTGAATGGCTTCGGGAAGCTTTTCCAGCATTGGAGAAATAAGATTGTATAAATTCGTTATTTCTTGTTGTTGACGAAGAATCTCTTGTTGTTGGCCATCGATTTTTTGGAGCGTGGTATCTATGCGTTGATTTGTGGCATCAATTCTCTGGTTTGTAGCGTCAATACGCTGTCCTAAAGCAGTATTGGAAGCTTCAATTCTTAAGCCCAAAGAATCAATACGCTGTCCTAAAGCAGTATTGGAGGCTTCAATTCTTAAGCCCAAAGAATCAATACGCTGTCCTAAAGCAGTATTTTGTTGAACCAAAGAATCAATACGCTGTCCTAAAGCAGTATTGGAGGCTTCAATACGCTGTCCTAAAGCAGTATTTTGTTGAACCAAGGAGTCAATACGCTGTCCTAAAGCAGTATTGGAGGCTTCAATACGCTGTCCTAAAATAATATTTTGTTGAGCTAAAGAGTCCATTCTTAGGCCCAATCCAATATTTTGTTCGACTAATCTTTCCATCAGATTTTCAAGTCGGTCGATCCGGCTTTCTGTTTTTGTCGCTCTTGGCATTTACTATCCCCTTTTTTGGATCGCTTTTTTAGTATCATTTCTCAAGCTTCTGCCTCATTTCCCTGTCGATTTTTTTCTGCTTTCCCTCAGTATACCATAAAACCCATTGCTTGCGAAAAAAACTAATCTTAAAGTCATTCCGAACGTCAGTGAGGAATCTCCGCAATTTATTTTTGTTTTTTCTGAATTTCTAAGAGCATTTCCTGGATCCGTTTGTAATGCTTGTGTTCAGGATAAATAAAGGGTTTTAGGCGATTTAAACTAGTGGTTGCTTCTGCATATTTTGCCTCCCGAAAATAGCCACTCGTTTGTGCGGTCACGATTTCCACCATTTTTTCGAGGACAGTGGGATCGCGATTTAAAGATAATCCTTTTTCCCAAATACTCAGCGCTTCTTCAATCTTTTTTTGCGAGAGATAGGCAGATCCTAGTAAATAATAGGAGAGCGGATTTTTCGGTTGAAGCCGTATCCCTTCCTGTAAATCGAGAAGTGCCCCTGGAATATCATTCAAATTGAGCTTCGCTTCTCCACGCAAAATATACGCTTCCGCAAATTTGGTATTGCGTTTTAATGCTTCATTCAAAGCTTCAAGCGCCTGTTGAAAATCTTTTGAACCCATACACGAGAATGCTAGAAAGTAATATCCGGAAGGATCTTGTGGAGCAAGTCGGATCATAGTTTCCAAAGCTTCTTTTTCATGGATTGGCTCTTTTTGAACGCGATAGAATTGCGCCAAAATTCTATAGTTTTCAAAACGTTGCGGATCGAGGCGTATCCCTTCCTGAATATCTTGAAGTGCGCCGACAGCATCGCCTTTCTCTAATTTTACACTTCCTCGCTCCGCGTATACTCTGGAAAATTTAACGGGATCTAAACGCAACACTTCATTGTAATCTCGTAACGCACCTTCCAGATCGTTAAGATGCTGTTTGAGTCTGGCGCGATCTTTATAAAATTCAGCTTTGGGTAATTTTTGGATCGCACTATTGTAGTCTTCTAAAGCACCAGAAAGATCTTCGAGATTCGCACGAGAACGACCCCGTTGGTTAAAAATGTCGGGAATAGGATTGATACGCAGAATTTCGGAAAAAAGTTTTATCGCCTCTTTATCGTCTCCACGTTTCTCCGCAAGGAATGCTTTTTCCAAAATGGCCTGAAATTTTAGTTCTTGAGATCGAGGTGGATTTTCATTGGAGAGTGACGCTTCTTTTTCTTCTTCCGATTGTTCATTTTCCAAAATCAGCATTTCTTTATAAATATCTCGTGTTCGTTTCCAGAACCATTTGTTGATGCCAGTTTGATGCCGGATTGCATAAAAACGTTTAGAGACATTTTTCGCTTTGCTGTAAATGAGCGCGTAAGAAATTTGCTCCATAACCTCTACCACAGCGGTCAACGAGTCTTCCGCTTGTTCCGAATATTTTTTGGAGAGTTGATCAAGCGCTTTTAATAAGGGTTCTACTGCTTTGGGATTTTCCAGTCGCCCCAGAGCCATCACCATCGTCTTGTAATATCCATTCAACGGGAGGCTCGCGGGCTCGGATTCTCCCAGAAAATATTGAGTCCCGTCCACCAAAATTTTGAGGAGTGCTTCAAAGATTTCTTTTTCCTGCATTTTGCTGATTTCAAAGATGGCGTTATATTGAACGACTTCAGTCCCTTGCTCTTGACGAAATCGTTCGATCCAATAATTCAGACGCGTCTGATGTGCTTTCAGTTTTGAATTTTTTTCGACTTCAATTTGTTCTTGGATCCCTTTTTTGGTGCTCATAGAGACGACACGAAGCGAATCCAGATCATTCGCAAGATACTCCGCCAATGGATAATCCCCGATTTTACAGGCCATCTCGATAATTTGCATCCCCAGATTCATTTTTTCGGCTTCGGTTTCCGAATCGGGCAGGATATTGAGTGCTAGCGTAAGCGAATTTAGGGCTTTAAGTAAGTGTTGAATTTGCTCTCCGATCTCTTGTTTACTTTCTTCTTCAGTGAGCGTTTTGGCTTGTTGGAACCATTCCTGTTCCTGACTTGCTTTTTTTCGAAGCGCTTTAAAATTTTCCTGTTTTTCCAGAAATTGCTTTTGAATGGCTTCTGCTCTCACCCAAGAAGAATAATACCAAAAGAAAATTCCGATCAAGAGAACCAGAAAGACCGCACTCAGTCCTTTCCAGTTGCGACGGCTCCACTTCAAAAAAATCTCGAGAAGATTATATTCTTTGGCGGAAACGCGGCCATGATTTAAATAACGATTAATATCCGAGACCATCGCTTCTACAGTACGGTATCGTTTTGATCCTTGAGCTTCTGTCGCTTTATCCACAATGGCTTGAATTTCGGAAGGAACCAATTTATGAATAGGAAGTTTTTTTGTTGATTTTGAAAGAGGGGCTTCTGGTTCTTTTTTTGTTGCATAAATTTCTTCGATAGGAGATAACAACGTATACATCTGGCGCAAAATAATTCCTAACGCGTAAATATCCGACTCCGGCACTACCGCATTGGCGCTTTCCGATTGTTCTGGAGACATATATCCGATTGTCCCGATTCCTCCAATCGTTTTGAAATCACTTGTGTGTAATAATTTCGTCGAGATTTTAGGAAAAGAGGACTCCGTAAGTGCTTCTTCTTTCTCTTCTTCGTACTCCTCTTCCCGTTCTTCAAGCTTTTTGGCGATTCCCCAATCTAGCACATAGACTTCTCCGAATTTTCCCACCATGATGTTATCCGGTTTTAAGTCACGATGAACAATTTTACGAGCGTGGGCATAACTTACAGCATCACATACTTTGAAAAAAACGGAGAGCAATCGAGATTCATCATATTCTTCGTTCGAAGTTTTTCTCTTTTTTCGTAAAATAGCGTTTAAGGTTTCGCCTTCTACCTTTCGCATGGTAAAAAAAAGCTCTCCTTGTGAGTTTTTTTGCATATCATAGAGAGGAACAATATTTGGATGTTCTAAGACCGCGGTGATTTCTGCTTCTCGATGAAGTCTCCATAAAAGCATTTTCTGTTTTGGAGAAGAACCGTTTAATCCTAATAGTCCCAAATTCAACTTTTTCAGTGCGACTTCACGCCCCAAAATACAGTCTTGAACTCGTTGTACGACCCCCATTCCTCCTTGTCCAAGCGTTTCAATAATCTGATATCGCTCTTGAACGGCTACCGTTTCTACGGATTCTGGAGAATTTTGGAATGAAGAAGGAATTTCTTCGTCTCGCGCGATAAAAGGCATCGTTGCTGTTTCTAATGTTTCGATCACTTCCTGCTTTAATCGAATTTTTTTCGTTGATTTCGCAACCGAGTCGACTTCCGAGAGTAAGGATTCGGTTTCAGTCAATCGAAAAGGTTTTGTGGCAGACGCTTCATCCAATTGATCTTCCGGCGAAGCAGGAATTTGTGCTTTTTGGAATTCTTGTGCCATCTGTCGGAGTTGTTCTGAAGTTAAATATTTTTGTTCTACCAACAACCGGGCCAAGGGAGTTTTCGTTTTTTCCCATAATTTAAGGCAAGCCAGTTTTTGTTCTGGAGTCAAACATTGACGCGTGATAAGATAATGAAGAAAAAGGTCTCCATTCATTGCTGTATTCTCAATTAGTGCATAGAATTAAAAATAAATTATAAAAGAAATTGTACTAGATTTGGGTTCAAAGTTGAATGAAGTGGGGATAAAGATTATCATACTGCCACATTTTTAAAAAATGGATGATGATTCTGACTCAGGTTAGTTCAACTTATTGGATTTTACAAACCAAAAGTGAAACAGAAAGGAGGTTGCGATACAAAATTTTATTCTAAATAGAATAGACTAGGATTGTGTCGTACAGATATATGCAGTGGATTATCACTTATATTTCCTCTTCTATTGGGAAAAAACAGGTTGTTGCGATCTCCGGAATTTTCCTGTTTTTCTTTTTAATTGTTCACCTTTCCGGGAACCTTTTATTATTTAAGGGAGCGGACGCATTTAATCAGTACGCTCATAATCTCGAAAATTTGGGTGGTCTTTTATATGTCGCTGAAATCGGACTTGCGGGGCTCTTTTTAGTCCATATTATTTTTGCGCTCTGGGTCACTGCGGAAAACGTTCATGCTCGGCCCCAGAAATACCAGAAAAAAGAATGGGCTGGAAGCCGTACTTTAGGCTCGTCTACGATGCCCGTAAGCGGACTGATTGTCTTTGTTTTTTTGATCTTGCACTTGATCCATTTCCGTGTGGCTAAAGAACTAGAGAGCAACAGTACAAAAACCCTTTATGATTTGGTTGTCGAACTGTTCAGTCAAGATATTTATGTCGTCTGGTACGTTTTTGCCTGCGCTGTTCTTGGCCTACATTTGAGCCATGGATTGCAGAGCGTATTTCGTACTTTTGGATTGAGCAATAAACGCTATTTAAAGATTCTTCAAGGGCTATCGATTTTAGCCGCTATCGCGATTGCGTTAGGGTATATTAGCATTCCCATTTACTTTCGTTTTCTCAAGGGAGGTTTAAGTTGAAACTAGAAGCCAAGATACCGGCTGGCCCACTAGATACAAAATGGGAACGACATTGTTTCGAGCTCAAACTAGTTAATCCGGCCAATAAACGAAAATTTGACGTTATTGTTGTGGGAACTGGCTTAGCTGGTGCTTCTGCGGCGGCAAGCCTTGCCGAATTAGGCTATAATGTGAAATCGTTCTGTATTCATGAAAGCGCCAGACGCGCCCATAGCATTGCCGCACAAGGCGGAATCAACGCTGCAAAAAATTATTGTAACGACGGGGATAGCATTCAGCGGTTGTTTTACGATACGATCAAGGGGGGTGATTTCCGAAGCCGTGAAGGCAACGTCTATCGATTAGCGCAATTGAGTGTGAACATTATCGATCAATGCGTGGCTCAAGGAGTTCCTTTTGCCCGAGAATACGGTGGATATCTTGCCAATCGCTCTTTTGGAGGATCCCAAGTTTCACGAACCTTCTACGCTCGTGGACAAACCGGACAACAACTTCTCTTAGGCGCTTACTCCTCGCTAATGCGTCAAGTGGCGCAAAAAAAAGTCGCCTTCTTCGGACGTCGCGAAATGCTCGAATTGGTGATGGTCGATGGCGTGGCTCGCGGAATTGTAGTTCGCAATCTCATCAACGGTCGTATTGAATCTTATTCTGCTCATGCTGTCATTTTAGCGACGGGTGGTTATGGGAATGCCTTCTATCTCTCCACAAACGCGAAAGCCTCCAATGCGAAAGCCATTTGGCGAGCCTATAAAAAGGGCGCTCTCTTTGGAAATCCCTGTTTCACTCAAATTCACCCCACCTGTATTCCCGTTGGCGGGGACTATCAATCTAAATTAACGTTGATGTCTGAAAGCCTTCGTAACGATGGACGTGTTTGGGTTCCTAAAAAACCCGGAGATACTCGATCTCCAGAAAGTATTCCAGACGAAGAACGAGATTATTATCTGGAACGTAAATATCCTAGCTTTGGAAATCTGGTCCCGCGCGATGTGGCCTCCCGAAACGCGAAAGAAGCGTGCGATCAAGGAAAAGGTGTCGGACCCACTAAATTGGCGGTTTACCTTGATTTTCGTGATGCGATTAAGCGCGATGGCGCCGAAATCATCCTTCAAAAATATGGAAACTTGTTAAATATGTATAAGGAAATCACGGACGAAGATCCGTTAAAAGTTCCTATGCGTATTTATCCTGCGATTCATTATACAATGGGTGGATTGTGGGTCGATTATAATTTGATGAGTAATCTTCCCGGCCTCTTTGTTCTAGGAGAAGCCAATTTTTCGGATCACGGATCGAATCGTCTCGGAGCGAGTGCTTTGATGCAAGGATTGGCAGATGGTTACTTTGTCATTCCTTATACGTTAGGAGGGTATTTTGCCGGGACCAAACTCGCTAAAGTGGATACCTCCCATCCCGCTTTTAAAGACGCTGAAAAAGAAGCGCTTCAATCGACTCAAAAACTTCTCGATGTTAAAGGAAAGAAAACCCCGGTCGATTTCCACCGTGAAGTCGGACGTATCCTCTGGGATTATTGTGGAATGTCCCGAAATGCCTCTGGATTGAAAAAGGCTCAAGGAGCGATCCAAACTTTGCGAGACGAATTTTGGAAAAATGTTTCGGTTCCCGGAAATGGTTCTAGTATCAGTGAAGCATTAGAGTACTCCGGACGTATCGCCGATTATCTAGAAATGGGTGAACTCTTAGTACAAGACGCATTAACTCGTGAAGAATCTTGTGGTTGCCATTTCCGCGAAGAATATCAAACCGAAGAAAATGAAGCTAAACGCAACGACGAAAAATTTTCTTATGTGTCTGCATGGGAGTTCCAAGGCGTGGGAAAAGATGCTCAATTGCATAAAGAACCCCTTGTATTTGAAAACGTCCAGCTTTCTCAACGGAGTTATAAATGACCACACCTCATTCTACTCAAAAAAATGCGACCTCTTCCAAGGAAATGCGTTTAATTTTAAAAATCTGGCGCCAGTCAGGACCCAACGATTCCGGAAAGCTCGTCTCTTACGAGATCGATCACATTATCCCGGAAATGTCCTTTCTGGAAATGTTGGATCAACTCAATGAAAAACTCATTCGCACCGGAGAGGACCCTGTTGCGTTTGATCACGATTGTCGAGAAGGAATCTGTGGCTCCTGCTCTTGTGTTATTAATGGCCGTCCTCACGGCCCGGAAAACGGAATCGCAACCTGTCAACTCTATATGAGGAAATTTAAGGACGGCGACACTATTTATGTGGAACCCTTCCGCGCTAAAGCGTTCCCGGTAATTAAAGACATCGTAGTGGATCGCTCCGCTTTTGATCGCATTATTCAAGCGGGCGGATATATTTCGGTGAATACGGGAAGCGCACAAGACGGAAACACGATTCCTATCGGAAAAGAGACGGCAGATATGGCCATGGATGCGGCGGCTTGCATCGGTTGTGGAGCTTGTGTTGCCGCTTGTAAAAATGCTTCTGCAATGCTCTTTGTCTCTGCAAAAATTGTTCAGTTGGCTCTCTTGCCTCAAGGAAAAGTGGAAGCCACCAAACGCGTCTTAAGTATGGTGGCCCAAATGGATAAAGAAGGTTTCGGAAATTGCACCAATGAAGCGGAATGTGAAGTGGAATGTCCCAAAAGTATTTCGGTCACGAATATTGCTCGTATGAATCGCGCTTTCTTGAAAGCGACAATTTCTTCAGATGTGCCACCCGCGCAATTTTCTGGCGCTTAAAAAAACGAACCCGGAACCCCGATTCCGGGTTTTTCTGTATCAAGAGGAATTTTTGTGGCGATCCACTTTTATCAAATCAATGAAGCCTATGGATGTTTTTCAAATTTTTCCAAACATCCTATACTCATAGAGGGTGTCCAGTGGCCCACTTCTGAACACTACTTTCAAGCGATGAAATTTCCAACGGAACCCGATCGTCAGGAACGCATTCGACAAGATTCGTCTCCAAGCAAGGCTAAAAAAATTGCTTGGGAACCGTCCTCCAAAATGCGTCCCGATTGGGATACCTATCGAGACGAAGTGATGTTAAAAGTAATTCGCGAAAAGTTTCAACAACACCCGAATCTTAAGAAAATCCTCCTTTCGACCGAAAAAGAAATTTTGGTGGAGCATACTAAAAAGGATTCGTATTGGGGGGATGGGGGCGATGGGAGCGGAAAAAATAAACTAGGACAAACCTTAATGCAAGTTCGAGAAGAGCTTCGCAAAACCCTTTCTTGAAAAGCTCTCCAGCGGAGGAAACGCTTTAATGTTAGGAATTGTCTTTAAAAATCTCTTGCGACGCAAATTACGAACATTGTTTGCATTACTCGGAGTCGCGATGGGGATTTTAGCGATGGTCGCGCTTACCGCTATTACGGAAGGAACCATCTATCAATTTAAAAAATTGGTCACGGACTATCGTGGCGATATCATTGTCCAACAAGCTAAAGCACCCGATCCTGTTTTCAGTCAAGTGGATCTCTCGCTTGTCGAAAAACTCAAAACCTACCCGGAAGTTAAGGATGCGCATCCCATCGCGTTTACCGCAACGAAAATTCCGGGCGACGAATTTTTCTTTATTTTAGGACTTCCTGGAAACTCCGCCTTATTACATCGCCACAAATTGATTGAGGGTTGTTATTATAAGGACGATGCGCGCGAAATTGTTCTTGGAGAAGCGGCCGCCAAACAATATAAAATTCGTATTGGAGATTCTTTTTTTGATAACCAGTTTAAAGTGGTTGGAATCTATTCTGTAGGCATCCGATTTTTAGATAAAGCCTGTATGATGTCTCTGGACAACTTGGCGACGATAAGCGCTCCCGCACAGCTTTTAACAAATCCTTCACAGCTTTTTGCGCAATTAACCCATTTCTTAGGGCTTTCTCAAAAGCGAAAACTTTCTAAAGTAAATATGATTGTTTTAGATCTGTACAACCCCGAAAAGCAGACAAAGCCACTGATCCTGAAAATTAAAGAACAATTTCCTGAACAAGAAGCAATGGCCTCTCCAGAGTATCTAAATAACTTTGAACAAATTGAACTGCTTCAGGCTATGGCACTTGTGATTTCGATTATTGCTATGAGTATTGCTACTTTAGGCATTCTAAACACGATGATTATGTCTGTTTATGAACGAACTCGCGAGATCGGTTTGTTGCGTTCTTTAGGCTGGTCGAGTCGCCGTATTTTGGCGATGATTCTTGGCGAAGGATTTATCATTTCGCTTATGGGCAGTCTCTTGGGAATTGTTGGCGGAATCTTTGGTACGGAACTGGTGATCGAAATTGTTAATGTCGGCGCGCTTACTGCTTATTATCCGCAAGAACTCTTTTTTCAAGCACTTGTTTTTGGTTTGGGATTAGGGTTGATGGGTTCGCTCTTTCCTGCCTGGAAAGCGACGAGAATTTCTCCTATAGAGGCGTTGCGTTATGAGTAATCCTATTATTCAGTTAAAGAAAGTAAACCGATACTTTGATGATGGGCTCGTGCGTGGCTTAGATGAAATTAATCTAGAGATTTTTCCGGGCGAAGTGATTTCTATTATGGGACCAAGCGGGAGCGGGAAATCAACATTACTCAATATTATAGGAACCCTCGATTTTCCCTCTGAAGGTGAATTCTTTTTAGAAGATCACAAAATTAATGCAACGATGAATCTGGATCGGATTCGGAGTCAGTTGCTCGGATTTATTTTTCAATTACATAATCTGATTCCGAATTTAACTTTGCTAGAAAATGTAATGCTTCCGATGATGCCGCTTCCACTTTCCAAGCATGAAAAGCAAAAGCGGGCGCAAGATTATCTGATGCGAGTTGGGCTTGATCATCGGATACATTTTCTTCCAACAAAAGTTTCAGGCGGAGAGCGTCAACGTGCGGCCATCGCGCGAGGATTAGTGAATAATCCATCGATTATTCTTGCGGACGAACCGACTGGAAGTTTAGATACAGAAACGGGAAGCGAGATTATCGAACTCCTATTAAGTCTCGCGCACCACGAAAAGAAAACGCTGATTATTGTCACGCACAACCCTGCTATCGCCCAGCGCGCGGATAGAATCATCGAAATCGTTGACGGCAAAATCGTCGCGACAAAAAGTTGACGGATCCTCTAATAGTAAAGGAATAATTCGATCCAGAGAGAGCTAAGAAAAGGGGGTGCTCTTATGAAAAAGAAATTAGGCGAATTCATACTCGAACATCGATGGATTTCTAAAGAAGAGTTAACCAAAGTTCTCGCCTTGCAACAAGCTTTGAGAAAAGCGGGACAGAGTGAAGAAAAAACTTATCTCGGACAACTACTCGTCAAGCGGAACCTACTAACTCCTCAACAACTCACTCAACTCCTCAGCGAACAAGCCTCTCAAGAAGAGCCTGACGAAGGTTCTTTCATAGAGACTCCTTCTCACGCCAGCGAAAAAGAGACGGCAGAAGACGATCTTCTAGGAGATATCGAATCCTTTTCCTCTAAGGCTAAGCCTAGTACAAACCAGATTACTAATACTTCGACGCTACTCCCGAATTTCAGCCAGCCGAAAAAGGAAGATCAGAATAGGCGTACCCAAAAGCTATGGAAAGAGTTCGAAGTCGAAGAAAAGAAACGCTATGCCGTCCTGAAAACCTTAGGCGAAGGAGGAATGGGGATCGTTGAGTTAGTCAAAGATCAACTTTTGGGACGAGAAGTCGCCCGCAAAACGATCAAAATGCAACGACGCGACTCAAATCAATTGAGCCGTAAAGAGGAAGTGCTACTCTGGCGATTTAAAAAAGAAGCCGCGATCACAGCACTTTTAGAACATCCTCATATTATTCCTCTCTATGAAATGCAACGGCCAGAGCAGGGAGAAATTCAGTTCACGATGCGTAAAGTCGAAGGGCAGACTCTTAGAAACCTACTGCAAAAAAAGAGAAAAGGAGAGTTGGAATTAGATGAAACCCAAATTTTAAACATCTTTAGAAAAGTGTGTGATGCCATTGCGTATGCTCATTCCAAAGGAGTGATCCATCGCGATTTGAAACCCGATAACGTGATGGTGGGTCAGTTTGGAGAAGTGTATGTCATGGACTGGGGTATTTCAAAGCGCCTCGAAGAAAGCCCAGAAGAAGAAAAAGATTTAGAGGTATTATTAACGCAACAAGAAGTAGAAAAAGACGATCTCTATAAAACCATCGGAGGCATGGGAACGCCGGGTTATATGTCTCCAGAACAACAAGAGAATGCTTCCAATGTAACACCGCAATCCGATATTTATTCTTTAGGAAAGATATTGCGGGAATGTTTCACGTTGCTATCTCCGATGGAAGAGTTAAAGCAACAGGCAAAAAAGAGCCTACAAGCCAAAAATGCAACAAAAAAAAAGACTACAGAAGGAATTCCCGAAGAAATCGAAGCAATTGAAAAGAAAGCCACTCAGGAAAATCCAACGGATCGTTATGAATCTGTCCAAGAATTTATTCAAGATTTAGAGAAGTATCAGAACAACCTCAAAGTCTCTGCTAAAGAATACGGATTATTGGAAACTCTCGCGAAATGGGCTAAACGGAACCGTCAAAAATTAGCTGTAGTAAGCGTGATCCTTATCTTATGTATAGGTTTTATAGGATACTCGATTTGGAAAGAAAAACATGACCAAGAACAGGAAATTCAAAAGAGAGAGATTGAACGAGAAAAAGAATGTCGAGATTTGCTTCAGAAAGCTGAAAAAGCGGGAGGGCAGGCAGGAGAAATAGAACATGTTCAAAATAAAGAAAAATTGGCTACTAAAATCCAGTATCTACTAGAGGCGTTTAACTTTATAGAAGATGTTCTAGATCTGAAACCTGAAGATTTAGAATTACAGCATCAAAAGAAAAAGTTAGGAGAGCAATTAGTCCAATATACATGTCAGAGCGAAGATTATACTTTAGCAAATCATATTGCGAAGAGTTTAGGACGACTTTCAATATTGAGTGAAGAAGAGAAAAAGAAGTTAGTTGATGAGGTGAAGATTGAAGAAAACAAACTTCTAGAATCCCACAAACAACGATTCACAGAATTGTTGACGTCGTTATTAAATCCAGAAGCTGGAGAACGAGAAATTGCCTGGGTTGAAATTGCCAAAATGGGAGAAGAGGAGATCTTTGATCGAATTTTAGATCAGGTAAAAGAGGGTACCCAATATTTTCTAAAAAATGAAGGAAGAACTAATAAACGAGATGAGTATTACCAATTCTTTGCAACCGCTTTAGGGAATACCAGCAATCCCAAAGCTTGCGATCCTATCATCACTTTTTTGAATCAATTGTGCGAGCCTAAAATATCCTTAGCTCAGAATCAAAAAATTAAGGATCTGGAACCCTTATTTGACGGAGGGGAACTTCAATATATGATCCATCTTGCTCAATCTTTAGGCAATCTCAAAGTAGCAAAAACGGCAGAACCTTTACAAAGTATTCGCTTAAAAATGGGAAATGGGCTATTTTGTGCTCAAACAAAATATTCTTTAAAACAATTACTCTCTTTAAAAAGCGGGTATGTCATTATCGGAGATGCTACTAGTTTTTTTATTCGGGGAAACGAAAAGCTTCTTAAAGAAGATTTTGAAGGAGCTATTGTGGATTTTACCGAAGCTATTCGTCTGAATCCCAATCGTTCAGAAGCCCATGATAATCGTGGAGTGGCGAAATCTTATAAAGGAGATTTTGAAGGAGCTATTAAGGATTTTACAGAAGCCATTCGCCTGAATCCAAATAATAAGGCTGCTTATCACGGGAGAGGACTGACAAAATATACGAAAGGGGATTTGGAAGGATCTCTTGTGGATTTTACAGAAGCCATTCGTCTGAATCCCAATGATGCAACTACTTA
>CAZHAR010000002.1:86137-162964 GCA_964530615.1 uncultured Planctomycetota bacterium
CATTCGTCTGAATCCCAATGATGCAACTACTTATTCTAATCGAGGAACTACAAAAGAAGAGAAAGGGGATATGGACGGAGCTATTAAGGATTATACGGAAGCCATTCGTCTGAATCCCAATAATGCAACTGCTTATTCTAATCGGGGACTGATAAAATATAAGCAAGGGGATATTAACGGATCTATTATGGATTATACGGAAGCCATTCGTATTAACCCAAAAAGTGCATCAATTTATGTTAGCAGAGGATTTACAAAATCTTCTAAAGGGGATATGGACGGATCTATCATGGATTTTACCGAAGCGATTCGCCTCGATCCAAACTTTGCAGAAGCCTATAATGAGCGAGGCTCTTCCAAAAGAATTAAAGGAGATATAAAAGAATCTCTTGACGATTATGTAGAAGCGATTCGCCTCAATCCCAATTTTTCAAAAGCGTATCATGGGAGAGGACTGACAAAATACACGAAAGGGGATGTAGACGGAGCACTTGTGGATTTTACAGAAGCCATTCGTCTGAATCCTAATAATTTAGAAGCCTATAATGATCGAGGGGTAGCGAAATTTAAGACTGATCCTAATGGGGCGATTGTGGATTTTACTGAAACGATTCGCCTCAATCCCAATTTTGCAAATGCTTATTTGAATCGAGGAGTTACAAAGTTTCAGAAAAAAGATCAGAACGGAGCCAAAGAAGATTTTCAGAAGTTTCTAGATCTCACTAAAAATCAAAACGATCCTACAACCCAACAAAATTGCCAGAAAATTTTTAAAATTTTTCCAGAACTAGCACCTCAAAAAAAATAATAGGGCTCCAGAAAGAACCATCTTTATAAGAAAAAAACAATCTGGATACTCTCTCTGAAAAATAAAGGAATCTCTTATGAAGAAGAAGCTTGGAGAATTTTTAACCGAACAAGGCTTAATCACTCCAGAAGAGTTAACCAAAGTGCTGGCTTTGCAACAGGCACTGAGAAAAGCGGGACAGAGTGAAGAAAAGACGTATCTCGGACAATTACTCGTCAAGCGGAACCTCCTGACTCCGCAACAACTTACCCAACTCCTTAGTGAACAAGCCTCTCAAGAAGAGCCTGCGGATTTTTTCATAGAGACTCCTTCTCAAGCCAGCGAAAAAGAGACGGCCCAAGACGATCTGTTTGGAGCGATAGAATCCTTTTCCGCCAAGGCTAAGCCTAGTATAAAGCAGGTTACTAATACTTCGACGCTACTCCCGAATTTCAGCCAACCGAAAAAAGAAGATCAGAGTAGCCGTACCCAAAAGCTGTGGAAAGAGTTCGAAGTCGAAGAAAAGAAACGTTATGCTGTCCTGAAAACCTTAGGCGAAGGAGGGATGGGAATCGTTGAGTTAGTGAGAGATCAACTTTTGGGCCGAGAAGTGGCTCGCAAAACAATAAAAACGAATCGCAAGAGTCCCTCTCAATCAAGCCGTAAAGAAGAAGTTCTGCTCTGGAGATTCAAGAAAGAAGCGGATATTACAGCACTATTAGAACATCCTCATATTATTCCTCTCTATGAAATGCAACGACCCGAACAGGGAGAGATCCAGTTCACGATGCGTAAAGTCGAAGGACAGACCCTGAGAAGCCTACTGCAAAAAAAGAGAAAAGGAGAGTTGGATTTAGACGAAACCCAAATTTTAAGTATCTTCAGAAAAGTGTGTGATGCCATCGCGTATGCTCATTCCAAAGGAGTCATCCACCGCGATTTGAAACCCGATAACGTGATGGTGGGTCAGTTTGGAGAAGTGTATGTCATGGACTGGGGTATTTCAAAGCGCCTCGAAGAAAGCCCAGAAGAAGAAAAAGATTTAGAGGTATTATTAACGCAACAAGAAGTAGAAAAAGACGATCTCTATAAAACCATCGGAGGCATGGGAACGCCGGGTTATATGTCTCCAGAACAACAAGAGAATGCTTCCAATGTAACACCGCAATCCGATATTTATTCTTTAGGAAAGATATTGCGGGAATGTTTCACGTTGCTATCTCCGATGGAAGAGTTAAAGCAACAGGCAAAAAAGAGCCTACAAGCCAAAAATGCAACAAAAAAAAAGACTACAGAAGGAATTCCCGAAGAAATCGAAGCAATTGAAAAGAAAGCCACTCAAGAAAATCCAACGGATCGTTATGAGTCTGTCCAAGAATTTATTCAAGATTTAGAGAAGTATCAGGACAACCTCAAAGTCTCTGCTAAAGAATACGGATTATTGGAAACGCTTGCAAAGTGGGCCAAACGCAACAAACAAAAAATCACAGTGGTACTGTTAATTGTAATATTAAGTATAGGATTATTTTCATACTTCCAATGGTTACGATATCAGGAAATGCAAAAAACACATCAAGAAAAACAAAATAAAGTTCATGTTCTGCTTCAAAAAGCTAAAGAATCACAAATACTTTCCATAAATCTTTCTGAAGATACGAAACAAGTTCTTTCACAAAAAGTTCAGTATTCTTTAACTGCACTAAACTATCTTAATGAAGCTCTTTCTTTGATACCTTATGAAGCTTCCATAGAAGAGGAAAAGCTAAAAATCGGAAAAGAATTAATCCGTCTATCCTGCAAAACTCAAGATTATAACTTGGCTAATTATACTGCCAAAGATTTGAAAGGCATAAGCTCTCTAAAACCTAAAGAGCAAGAAAATTTGTTATTAGAAATTCAAGAAGCTATGCTAAAAGTATTAAATGAACATCTTAAATGCTTAGAAGAATGGATCAAAAAATTTAAGATGGGTACTGTGGAAGAAGGAGAACGTGAAAATGCGATCTTTGAAATTTCTAAAATGACTGAAGAAGAAATTTTTAAACGCTTAATTCAAATTTTGAAAGAAGGAACACAGTATTTTTTATCTCAAAAAGAACCCCAATCGACACAAGAAGAATTCTATAAAACCTTTGTCGAAATTTTAGGACGCCAAGAAAATCCTAAAGCTGGAATACTTCTGCTTCAGGCATTGAAAATAATGGAAGAAAAGATATTTCTCAATCCCGTTGAAGAGAGAAAGATAGAAAATATACAATATATGGTTTCGTTGGTACAAGCATTAGGATATAGTAAAACACCTAATATGGCTTTAGCTTTAGAGGATATACGGAGAAAAATAGGTTACGCTAAGAACTTTTATTATCGAACTCAACTTGCCTATAAAACCTTAGCAAAAATAGATGGACTTCATCAAATTCAAGCTCAAACATTTTCTGACTATTATATCAGAGGCTACGCTAAACAAAGTGATCAGGATTGGGATGGAGCAATAGAGGATTATACAGCGGCAATTCTGCTAAATTCTAAATTTGATATCGCTTATTATCAGCGAGGTTTCGCAAAATGGAAGAAAAATGATCTGCCCGGTGCTGAGAAAGATCTTTCTGTAGCTATTCAACTAGATCCTAAGGATCCGACTTCGTATAACCAACGTGGAATTGTTAGGTTTAGCCAAGAAAAAGTTCAAGAAGCAATTGATGATTTTAATCAAGCAATTCAATTAAATCCCCAGAATACTCAAGCGTATCTGAACCGTGGAAATGTTAGACAGTTTCTTGGACAACTAGAAGAAGCCGTTCAAGATTATAATCGAACTATTCAGTTAGATCCCCAAAATGCCCTAGCCTATAACAATCGAGGTATTACTAAAACTTATCAACAGCACTTTGAAGAAGCAAGTCAAGACTTGACATGGGCGATACAATTTAATCCTAAACTGGCCGATGCCTACTTAAACCGAGGGAATATTTACCAAGCTCAAGGAAATTTAGATGCCGCCCTCCAGGACTATACTAAAGCGGTTAACCTAAATTTTCAGCTAGATCTAATCTATATAAATCGTGGATTTGTAAAGTATCAAAAGAACGATATTTTAGGAGCGAAAGCAGATTTTCAGAGATATTTGGAACTGACTAAAGGAAAAAATGATGCACAAACACAGGAAGGACGAAAAGCTATATTTGAGATTTTTTCTGATCTAAAATAACCCTAGGAGAGGTAGGGAAAGGGACTTTGGAGAGGCTATTGTGGATTTTACAGAAACCCTTCGCCTTAATCCAAACGATGCGGCTGCTTATTGTAATCGAGGAGTAGCAAAGTTTCAGAAAAAAGATCAGGAATGAGCAAAAAAAGATTTTCAGAAGTTTCTGGATCTCGTTAAAGATAAAAACGATCCTGAGAGCCAACAAAATCGCCAGCAAATTTTTAAAATTTTTCCAGAACTAGCACCTCAAAAGAAATAATATTAATTCTTTTTCTTATAAAAAATCCGCTTGTATTGAGCATTCCAGACGATAGAAATACATTTCGTTGCGGTTAAAAATCAGAGCCAGAGTCCAAAATCCGTTAGAATGAGGAGAACTATTACTCAGAATATCCTAACGCAGAACGAAGCAATATTTTACTGAAAACAAAAATTCCGTTGCCTCTGCCAATTTCAGTTCCATTTGAATTATAAACAACGGATTCCGCAATAATTTGAGTATTGTTTTTATTCACAATTTTCCCAATCGATTTCATTTGGCCATTGGAAATGGGTTTTGTCAAATACGTGGTAAAGGCAGTCGTTAACACAAAAACATTCGTTTCAATCGAGTTTGCCGCAAAAAAGGCCGCATCGTCTAGCATTTTGAAATAGACGGAACCATGAACCGCATTTGCCGCGTGAAAGAACTTTTCAGAAATATCAATCTCAATGGTGGCAGATTCGAGAGAAATTGAAATACGAGGCTGAAAAATCTTATTAATTGGTGCGGCCAAATACATTCGTTCAAGTGCTCTAAAATGGTCAGGAGTCGTCACATAGCGTCCTTTTTCTTAATTGATACTATTCAATAAATTTTTTATTTATTCTGTTGAAGGTGAGAGAATATCGTTTTTTCGCCTAGTATTCTTTCTTAATCTTAGCGCTTAAAAATATTTTTCCCAGGGTAAAAGAAGAAAATAGAGTATTCTTTGGGAATGTAAAGCGGCAGAAAAAAAAATCATAGAGAAAATTTGGATTGAATCTAGAGGTCTTCTTGGGTAAGATAGGCTTTAGAATTTTATGGAAAAGAAAAAAAATAAATAGAGACCCGTTATGTTGAATGAAGTTGTACATGTTCGTCAGATTCCGGGTGAGCCTAGACGGCGATGGTTTCTGGATGAATTTTTTGATCTCATTGTATGGCTAGATGAATCCAATACGTTTATCGGATTTCAACTCATATACGATAAAAAAAGCAAGCAAGGTGTCTTGGATTGGCGAATCAATAAGGGGTATTCTCACTACAAAATGGATGATGGAGAACATACGGCTTCAAAACCTAAAGCAACACCGACACTCACCACACAAAAATCGTTTGATAAAGAGTTTATCTATCAGTCTTTTTTACAAGCAAGCGTAAGTATAGATAAAGCTGTCGCTCAATTCGTACTAGAAAAAATTAAAGCCTATTAAACAAGAAGTGTTATTTTTTTCAAAAAGGATTGAATTGATCGTCTAAATAGTGCTTCAGATTGTATTTTTTTGTTGTATCTAAAGCGCATTCAAGACAAATGAATTTTTTATCAACGTTCTTCTTGAAATACGCTACTGTTTCTATATTAATAACTCTATCCAAACAGATCAATATTTCTTTTTCTCCGTCTGTTGCAAGAATGACCTCGTTTTTTTTGAGATCACTCTGTTTTTTAGTTTTATAATTCAGCGAAAATCCTTTTTTCAACAGGATTTCTGTCATCACTTCATCGCGGTTGAAAAGGGTTAGCAATTGTACTTCTTTATCGGCAATATATTTTTTGAGTAATACAATATTTTCTTTGTCTGTTTTTTCGGGATCGGGAGCAAACGCTACCCTTGGAAAATTTGATTTTACTAATTTGAATACTTTAAATCCTAAGCCTTTTATTGTATTTTCTTTATGATTTTTGTGAGTATGGGTAAATAATTCGGGTTGTTGCTTTTTCTTTTCATCCATTATCTTTTCTATAACCCGTTTATTTCTTTCAATAGTGATGTCGCTAATTTTTTTGTAACCCGCTTTGAAGGCTTCGCTTTTTTCGTCAATGGCTTCGGGGATTTGCACTAAAATAAATTTACAGTTACAACCCCTTTTGTTAAGTTCCATTACAGCCTGCCCCGTTGTTCCAGAGCCCGCAAAAAAATCGAGAATGATATCTTTATCTTTTGATATATTTTTTATTAGTTTATTGATCAAAAGATATGGCTTTGAATAATCAAAACACTTTTCCCCAAATAATTGATCTAATTGCTTTGTGGCCATTGTACTTGAATATTCGTCTATTAGCGCTGGAGGAGGAAGTGTTCTTGTCATAGGCCTATTTTCATTATCGACTTTAAAATATTGTTTAGTATAAATATTTGTTAAACCCTCTTGTCCTTTTTTTATAACAATAAACCCGTTTTTAAGACCCCATTCATATTTTTTTTTGGACCAGCGCCAACAACCTTTTTTACCATTTTCGCTTGGAACTATTATTTCACCGGAAGTTGTCGTGATAGGATAATTAAGGAGATCGGAGTATTGAATACTAAAACTATTTAGTTTAATAAGTTTATATTTTCCTCTTTCATTTTTAAATTCGTCCTCCGCGTTATAAGACTCATCTTCTTCTTGTATTTCTCCAAAAATTGTGACGTGATCAATACACTTAGAATAACATACTATATATTCATGTTTTATTTTATAATAACTAGAATCAGAGCTACCTCCGCCTTCTTTATTGGTCCAAACGATATTCGCAATGAAATTTTCTTCTCCAAAAACTTCATCACACAATTTTCTCAAATGATGTAATTCATGGTCATCAATCGAAATGAAAATAACGCCATCCGGTTTTAGTAAAGCGCGAGCAATAAGCAAGCGACTGTACATCATATTTAGCCAATTACTATGATAGCGTCCATCTGATTCTGTATTCGTGTCAATTTTCAATCCGTTTTCAAGCACTCCGGTATTTTCCCAGTAGCTTTTTTTATCTTGGGAAAAATTATCGGTATAAACAAAGTCTTTTCCGGTGTTGTAGGGGGGGTCAATATAAATACATTTTATTTTTTCACGATAACTGCCACTTAGTAATTTCAATACCTCTAAATTTTCTCCTTCAATGATCAGATTTTCGCTTTCAGTTGGGTTTAAACTTCTTGTATCATCATACACCAACGTGGCATTACTTGGCGTAAAGGCATTGCGTTTTGCCTGGCTTTTGCCAAACCATTTAAACTCAAAGCGTTCCGTTTCATTCATACTTTGAGGGTCAACCATTTTTTTAAGTTCATCAATATTCAGTTTGCCTTCATTCGTAAACAGGTCAGGAAACATTTGTTTCAGAGTTTCTAATCGTTCCTTATTCCAATCATTGCTTAAAGGCATAGAGTCGTTAATTTTTTCCATTGTCTTAGCGTTCTTCTGTTAAATGATACTCCAAACCGTTTAATATTTCGTCCAATTCTAGATTACGAACAATAGAGATTGCTTCTTGAATATATCTTGGGGGATTCTTAATTAATTCGTTATGGTTATTTATTTTTTGTAATATTTTTAAAAGAGTCGTATTGCTTAGATTTGTATTTTTACTAAGCTCTTCTATTAAATCTAGCGGAGTAAATCTTGATTTTTGTTTTATACACTCCATTACGCTCAATGTATCTTCTTTACCTTCTTTGCTAAAATTATTAATTAAATGGCTAGATGCTTCAATTACGTAATCAGGAATTGTGATTGCGTTAATACGATCAGTTGCTATTTTAATTAAATTTTCCTCAATAAATGCAATTGTGTAATCAGTTTTCTTGGCTAACGATTTCCAAAAATGTTTAAAAGCGGAATCCATAGGCTCTGAAATATTACGTTTAGCTACTAATTCACTTTTTTCTTTGCCTTTATGGGTATGTTTTATTTTTGCACAAGCGTTAGTATTACCATATATTGTTTTTATTTCTTCCTGATATTGTGTCACAAAAGTTTCGTAAGTTTCATTCGGAATTACAGTCAATTGATTAATGCGTTCCGTCTCTTCTACATTTAAAGCATCATAAACACGCTGTCCGTTTTGATTGACACAAATACGTAAACCACGCCCAATTTCTTGACGTTTTCGGATCTCTGAATAGGCGGTATTTAAGGTAGCAATATTAAACACATTCGGATTATCCCAACCCACCCCTAAAGCAGAATGAGAAAAAACAAACTGCACAGGATTTGTAAGGGTCAACAATTCTTCTTTTCCTTTCAAGATCAGTTCATAAATTTTGCGTTGCTCTCTTACCCCGCCTTCATTATCCGCATATTCACCACTTGCTTTTTGAGCAAAATAATATCCTTGTATCTCCTGAATAGACTGATTACTTGGCATTTTACCTTGATGATATTCTGGATAAATATTTCTGTATTTTTCAACAAACAGATTTTTAATGATAGGATTGTCGCCCATATAATTTGCGACCTTGTCAATAAAAATTAGCGATAAACATTTTATTCCGTTCGTGACTAATTTTTGTGTTTTAGAAAAATGGCGACGAATAAGCCATTCCAATTGCAATGACCATATTTTTTCTAAATTACCTGAAGTTTGTTTTTCCAATAATTCGGCTCTATTTGAAAATCGAATACTCCATTTTCCTGTTTTTAAATTTTTATGAATACGCTCAATTTTATAGTTAAGATAACTCGGATTGTTTGTTTTTTCTCCAATATTTTCGCCAACTTTAAGCCAATTAGTTAATTTAAATTCAAATTTATTCGTTGATTTAGATTGATGCCACGCTTTTAATTTTGCTTTGAGTTCAGTACGCCCGTTTTGTATTTCGACTAATTCAATTTTTAGGCTCGCTTCATCGTTTTTCTCGGTAACGGTAAGGACTTCAATCTTTTTTACTAATCCTTGTTTGTAACTATCATAGGGTGTTAAACGATACAAAAGATTTTTTACCACTTTATGTGTTGCGGAGTAACGAATTTTAAAAAGCGGATTCAATTTAGCAATTTGTTTAATAGAATTTTCAGTATCCATTCCTTCTTGCGGTTCGTCCATGAAAAGGATAGGATTCGTTTTCCCAATGGCTTGAATAAAAGGAATGTTTGCAAATAAATCTTCACGGTCTGCCTGATTTAAAATTTTCTCTTCAGAGTTGAACGAAGCTAAAGTCATAATCATTACTTGTGGATGCTGATCTTCAATGAAATGAGTTACTTTACTCAATTTTTTGCTATCGTATTCAAAAGCGTTCAGCTTAAATCCATAAATATTTTCTAACTGATTATTAAAAATTCTAAATGTTTCCAGAACACCTTGTCTGATTGCGACTGAAGGAACGAGAATAATAAACTTTGTAAAGCCATAATATTTATATAATTCATTTATAGTTTTGATATAAACAAGTGTTTTGCCTGTTCCTGTTTCCATTTCAATACACAACTCATATTCGACTGTGAGTTTTAGGGTTTCGCGTTCAATCCCGTTTTCTTCAGCAATCGATTTAATATTTGCAACGAGTTGTTCGTTTGTTAATTTGAAAACATTAGAACGAATGCCTTCAAAACAAGCATTATCAAAAGTATTTTTCTCTGTTCCTTCAAAAACTTTTATAAGGGACTGAATGGCATGCTCTTGATATTTTAAGTTTTCGAGTTTTAATTCTAGCATATCGCATATCGAATGGGTTATAGGGAACGATGAGCGTTTCTGAATGCTTTGAAAGACCTCCTCCTTTACAACAGAACGCTTTCAAAGCCTCAAAAAACCTTATTTTAAAGCGTTTTCGACAGATTCTGTCAATATTGTGCTCTCTGGTTTTACAGAGGAATCAAAGCGCCCTACAATCTTACCTTCTTTATTCACTAAAAATTTATTGAAGTTCCATTTTATGTCCCCAGCATATTCCGGATTTGTTTGTTTCTCGGTCAAAAATTGATAGAAAGGATGTTTGTCTGCACCTTGAACGGATATTTTAGAAAATAGTGGAAACGTCACATTATATTTGGTACTACAAAAAGTTTTTATTTCTGAATCTGAGCCGGGTTCTTGCGATAAAAAATTGTTTGCGGGAAACCCTAAAATAACAAAATTTTTATCTTTATATTTTAAATATAATTTTTGTAATCCTTCATATTGTGAAGTATAGCCACATTTGCTTGCGACATTAACAAGTAAGAGAACCTTGCCCTTGTATTCACTCATGTTGACTTCTTTTCCGTCAATATCTTTTAATATAAAGTCATAAATTGTTTTTTCTTTAGGCGTTGCATTTTTTTCTTGGGGAGTATTTTTCACGGGTGCGCCTCTTTCTTCTGTCGGGGGTGTACAATTTAAAAGAAATAACACAAAAACGCATAGAAACAAAGAAAAACAAGATAAGATCGATTTGAACAAAGCCATTCGTTTCTCGCTCAAAGTGAGTATGGAATATAAATATTTTTTCATTTAAGATTGATCAACTTTCGGGTTTTGGCAAGATTCCTACAAAGGATCGTGAAAAAAATAGTGGGCTATAATGTTGGGCTATAATGTATAACGTATGACAAAAAACTGAATAAATGCAAAAGAAAGAAAAGCGAGAAATCCCGCAATAAATAAAGTTTTTAAAGCTCCTTTTAAATATTGATATTTTTTATTACAAATGAGTCCATCCGTATGAAACTGCATTGCATATTCTAATTTAAGATCTTCTTCTGTGAGTGTTTTATATTCTTCCCAAAATTTTTCGCGATCCTCGGATCGAGGAAATTTTGTTTGTAACCCTATAGGAAAAACGTGACAAGTCTTTTGATAATCTATTTTTAATTGTCTTGGAAAAAAAACTTGTACTGTAAAAAGAAAAGAGAGGAGTTGAAAAATAAAGTAAATCGCTAGCGTTCCCGAGACTAAATAACGCTCTACTGGAGACATGAGCCAAAATGCCTGCTGAATTTTTGGAATATATTGAATTAAAAATCCACTCAGTACCCCATGAATCGTTAAAATTAAACCGGCCTTTGTATCTGCCAGAGTGATCCAGTGTTGACAATGTTCATAGGTTCTTAATAACGCTTCGAACGTATCATCCACATTCACCCAATTTACAGAATCTCGCGGATCCATAAGTTTTAATGATTTTTCTAATACTGGAGAAGGAACGAGTGTTTTGTTTGAATCAGAATCGTTTGTAGATATCGTAGAAATTAGGGTTTGTTTTGATTCGAGAGAATTCGGAATTTTTGAGGGTTCTAAATTATTCATAAGATTAAAAAATAATAAAGTTTAAATTTTTTGGAAACGGAACGCTTAAATTCAAAATAGGGATTAGAAGTGAAAAAGATTTCTATGGCTCTCCTCTCCAAGTTGTTGAATGAGTCGACTTGCCCGAAGGATATCGATTGAAAAAAACTCCATGATTTTTTTAGGTAACGCGGGATAAACCGTATTGTCAAGAGAATTCAAAAGATAAACTGCTTGGAATAATTTATCAATACGTATTGGGTTCAGAGTGGGAAAGGTGTATTGATCGAGAATCGCAATTTTCCAAAAAAGGTCTTCGCACCAAGCGGAGCGCTGTTTTGGATGTGTCCACGGTCGTTGAAACAATGTTTGTGTAACTTGATGAAAGTGAGATAAAGACTCTTTTTTATTTCGTACCATAAGAGATAAAATTTCACAAACACATCGGAAATAAAATTGAAATGCTTCTTCTTCTTTTACAGATATGGGAACAATCGAAATCGTATGTTCATGGTTACGAAAGGGGTTCCATGAATGTAAGATCGTCTTTATTTTTTTTTGCCGAGAGTGTTGCGCTTTCTGATACAAGCTTCGACAAGAGGGACAGCGAACCAAAAGATGTTGATCTTTCAATAGCGCTTGTAATCGTAGATCTTCTTCTTTTTTCCACTGTAATTCTTCTTCCACGGTCGCAAAAGAAAATTTTTGTGGAGGGTAATTAGGAACCCGAAATAAATACGAAAAGGAAGACTCACAAGAATCACACTGAGATTTCCGAGTGATACCCCCTTCAACGAATATCGGATACGTCATAAATCCTCAGAGGAGAACATCGTTTAAGAGAACCATTTTACGCAACACTTTAGAATATTATTTTTAAGGAGAAAAAATATCATAGTTTAGATCCAAAGAGGTATTTTTTCGTCGAAGTTCGTCATAAAATTTAGGAATAACGCCTCCCGGGACAAATTCGCCAAGGACTTTTCCGTCCTTATCCTGCCCCGATTCTTTAAATTGAAAGAGATCGGAGGTGGTGATGACATCACCTTCTTGCCCCGTAATTTCTGTAATGCGGGTTACTTTTCGACTCCCATCGGAAATACGATTAATTTGGATCACGACCTGAATAGCCGAAGCAATATATTTGCGGATAATCAACGTCGGAAGTCCGAGACGAGCGGTCGCAATCAATGTTTCTAGCCGGGAAAGACAATCCTTTGGAGTATTGGAATGGATGGTGGTGAGAGAGCCATCATGGCCGGTATTCATCGCCTGAAGCATATCTAGAGCTTCGGCTCCACGACATTCGCCCACGATGATCCGATCGGGCCTCATTCTTAGTGTATTTCGGAACAGATCCGTAATGGTTATTTCTCCCTTTCCATTCAAATCAGGGGGACGCGTTTCCATCCGGACCACATGATCTTGAAGAATTTGTAATTCTGCGGCATCTTCAATGGTGACAATACGCTCATGTTCTGGGATAAACGAAGACAAAATATTAAGGAATGTGGTTTTTCCGGCTCCGGTACCGCCACTAATAATAATGTTCCGACGTGTGAGTACCGCGATTTTAAGAAAATAGACCATATTTTCAGAGATACTGTTTTTTTCAATGAGATCGTTCATACTCAAGAAACCACGAGCAAATTTTCGAATCGTGAGTGTCGGGCCCTGGACCACTAGCGGCGGAATAACCGCGTTCAAACGAGAACCATCCGCGAGACGAGCATCCACCATCGGAGAAGCTTCGCTAATCCTTCGACCTGTCGCGAACACAATACGCTTAATGACATAGAGAAGATGGTTATTGCCTTCAAATTTTTTATCCGTAAGTTCTAGTCGTCCACGAATTTCGACGTAAACTTGGCGAGCGCTGTTGACCATAATTTCGGAGACTTCGTCATCATACATCAAGTCTGCAATTGGACCAAACATAAGAAGAACGGCAAGACATTCTTTAATATTTTTGAACTTAGGTTTAATGCCGACATTCGTTAACTCTTCAATAATCAAGCGTTCCAGTTCAGCAATTTCTGGCTTGTCTTTTTGTTCATCTAAGAGGAATCGATTGGAAGGAGTGATTTTTTCTAGCAGACGTTCCAGTACGATTTTGATTCGATCTCGTTTAACTTTCTCGTGATCGAGACGAACACTGGTTTTTTCGGTCATAAAATCACTCCTAAAGGATTTATTATTATTTTTTAATATATTATTTTTTTTGAAAGAGTTGTATTTCGAAAAAAAATCAAATTATTTGAAGAAAAAAAAGCTTTTTTTTCTTTTTTCTTACAAATTTTTGACTCCAATCGCTAGGGTATTTTTATTCAGGGAATAAAAAATACCCTAGAAGAACTTCAGAAAATTTTTTTTTATAATTATTTTTAAAACAATAACTTACAAAACAAATCCTTAAAAATCAAGCGAAAAATATTTCAAGAAAAACTACTGTATATTGTGGTGACAAAAAAAAATCCGCTATATTTTGTGGTCTCTCTAAAAAAATGGATTGACAATCGAGATCAATATGTTATAAATCAATACGTACAAGATGTAGCAAACTCAAGAGTGTTCATCCTACACTGTTTTCAAAATAGAGTAGAATAAATACCTAGAGGATGAAGAGGCTTGTAAGGTTTAACTAAACTCTTGCTAAAAAGAAATCTTTTTTTAAACCTTGAAAATAAGAATCTCTCCGTCTTGTACAGCTTCTATAGACCATGAAACTCTTTAAAATATGCTCAAGACATTCTTAGATGGATATAAACTCGCACTAAAATCGGATTCCTGTTCTTAACCTTAGAATCGAATGGGAAATAAAACTTCTGTTTTTAGGAAGTGGAGTAAAATTCTAAAAGAGAGGACCTCTTCTTAGGAAGAAGCCCAAAAAACTTGAGTTGTATTTGAGGAGAAAATAGAGGCACAATCGTCATTTTTTTATGAGAAAACGGATGAAAAAATGCATCTTTTTCTATAAAAAAATAAAAAAAATGTATAGAGATCTTTTGAGTAAGATCCTGTTTAATTTATTTTGATTTGAGAGGTGATACCCATGAATAAAAAAGAACTTGTTGAATTGATTATGAGCGGAAAAGAATGTCCTTTTGATTCTAAAGCCGCTGCAGAACGCGCTATCGAAGCCGTTTTAAATGGCGTTAAAAAAGGTCTTAAAAAAGATCAAAACGTTCAACTGATTGGCTTTGGTTCCTTCTTGGTAAAAAAACGTAAAGCTCGTGAAGGACGTAATCCTCGTACTGGCGATAAAATCAAAATTAAAGCCAGTATGACCGTTGGATTCCGTGCAGGAAAAGCATTAAAAGAAGCAATTGGCTAATCGTTCTTTTCTTTTAAGAAAGGACCTCTGATGGACAGTCTCTTTTTCTTGGCGAAAGAAACAAAAAAGCCGGAAAAACGAATGTTGTCCGGCTAAAGCTTTAATATGTTTTTTATCGTATCAAAATAATCAATCCCTATTTACTTTTCGAAGGCATTTATTTCTGCAAAAATAAATGCCTTTTCTTTTTGAAGGGAAATTTGATCTTAACACAATTAAAAATTCTTTAAAGAACAATCTGAAAAACCACTTATTTCGCAAATTTTTTTTGAAGGTAACTATCTGTTATTTCTAGTTTTGTAGCGATTTCATCAAAAGTGGCTTGTAAAATTTTTAGTTGACTTCGCGAAGGCATCTCAGGTGGTGGAAGTACCTCTTTTCGTAAAGGAATTTGTTTTGCCTCTGAATTAGCTAGAAGCGTCTCCACTTCCGCCGATAGAAGAAAATCGATAAATCGTTGAGCGGTTTGAGGATGAGGAGCCCCTCGAATTAAACTGACGGTGTTTGGAATAAAGAGAGTGCCCATTCCTCCTTCCTGTTGATCCGGAAAATAAAAATCGACCGGTTTCCCTTGAAATTTCGCTAAACACGCATCATCGGTATCGGTTAATCCCAACGGAACGACTCCATCCACTACCCACTCTTTTACCATCGCGTTTCCATCGGCGATATTCACTTCATTTTTTTGGAGATCGTCAAAAAATTGTTTGGCTCGACTTTCTCCAAGAACATGAAAAAGCGCCGCCGCATGACTAGCCGTAGTTCCAAAGAGTGGATAGGCCATTGCAAATTTTCCCTTCCATTGGGGTTGAGTGAGTTCAAGAATGGATTGGGGAAGCTGATCTTTAGAGAGTAGGGTTGTATTGTAAATGAACACACGGGCCCGTGCCGCAAAACCGATCCAGTAGCGTTCTGGGTCCATAAATTGAGAATCCAGCGCAGAAAGTTCTGAAGAGGATAGAGGTGCCAATACCCCTTTTTTCTTGAGTTGGATCGTTCGTTCTACCTGATTGTTCCAATAGATATCACATTTGGGATAGTCTTTTTCATTAATCAGTTTTGTGACCATTCCGACGCTTTTATTGGCTTCCGTATCATAATCTGCCAACACGCGAATCCCTGTTTTTTTCTCAAATAATTGAAAAATCGGGAGCGAATAGATCCGGTCATGACTCGTATAGACTACGACCACGGGCATTTCTGGTTGTTGATGACAACTGATCAACCCAAAAAAAAACCAAAAAATCCAAAAAAAAAGAAACATAGAGTTCTCCGAAACTTTAAGAAGAAATAGTGATGGATTCTGTCACCAGTCGTTGCCGAATAATCCGCTCTTCAAGACCCTGATATTTAGCTAACTCATTTTTGAATAAGGGTTCACCTTGAACGAGTTCTTCAATGCAAGTTTCAATAAGTCGAGTGGAATACTCGATAAATAAGATTTCCTCTTTATCTTGACCCATCGTATGGAGTCGATGAAAGATGATTTCTAACAATTTACTACTCGCTTGCTCATCTAAAAGTGGCGTAATGTTGGTCACTTCCTGCATAAATTCAATGGAGTCAATATTATTCGCTTCAAATTCTTCAATTTTTTTCAGGAGACCCTCGATGATTTCTAATCCTCGTTCTCCTTGGCCTAGTTGAACAAATTGAAAACCGCATCGAAACTCGGCAAGACATAAATAATAACGATTCAGGGTTTTGATCTTTTTCCGAGCGGTTTGAAGGATTTGGTACGCACTTTCAACAACCGCAAGACAACGATCCGCTTCCTCTTCCAACTTATTCAAGGATTGGATACAAATCTCAATCACTTTAAAACAAATAGGATAATGTTGAGATCGGCGCTCGATAATTTCTTTCGAGAGTTGTAAAACTTGATTTAAAATTTGAAAGGTTTCTTCACTATTTCCCAGTTGAGAAAGGCTTTGAGCAATTCGAATCAACACTTCGCCTTGATGACCCACATCTTCAAAATAAGACAAACTCGAAATAATGGATTTAATATGAGTGACGCCGAGTGAAATATTTCCAAAACAAGGAATTTTTTCGACCAATCGCATTAACAAAGTTTGACGATTTAGATTTTGGGCCTGAATATCGGGAAGATCCAACTTTTTACTAAAGACTTCTTGGAAAATTTGGGAAAGCAATTCAAAACCCTTTTCCGTTTTTCCTTCTTGCGAGAATTGTTCCAGCAAACAAGTTTGAATCATTAAAAAAATATAATGTTTTTTATCATAATTCGTCTTGGAAATTTGTTGCAAGAGTCGTTCCCCAAATTCAGAGCCATAAAACACAATCGCCTTATCGAGATGCTGAACACAAATGATCGAAAGCTCTTGATAATTTACTTTTAACAACAGTTGAGAAAAATTTTCGTCAAAAATTTCTTCTTTCAAGAGACTATACAATGCGGAAAAAACAAGCTCAAACGTATAACAATCCCGCAAAGTTTCTTCCTGCTGTAAAAGCGATTTAGCAAACTGGCAAATTTCTTCGTTGATTCCCAATTCGCTTAAAAACTTCATGCTCTCTTGGAGAATGGTTGCTTTGTAGTAATAATTATTATCAAAAATGGTATTCTGAATTAATTGAAAAATACGGTGTGTGAACTCTGAATAAGAAAGCGCCCCGCCGTAATGAACCATTTTGAGCATTTCGACAAAAAGCTTTTTTAAATGATAGGAATCTATTTTTTTCTTGGGAGGAGACGACAAATCGTCGTTGTTTTGAAGCTTCCGTGTTTCCTGTTGCATCTGTTCTAATAAACGGGTCACTTCGCTTTCCGCAGAAAAATGTCCCAATCGAAGTAAGGCTCCAGCGGCCACAATGCGAGAGCGATAATAATTGAATAAACTATTGGGTTCTTGAGGTACTTTTAACTTGAAAATTTCTAAAGCATATCCGGTAGCTTCTTCAGTCCGACCAATGTCCGTATAGCCTCTAGCTAAAAAGGCTTTTCCTGCAGTTTCATACAGAGACGAATCTTTCTTTTTTGTCCGTTGCGTTTTAAAAATGGTGTCAATGAGTTGCAAAACATTGGTAATCCCGGCTCCAGTACGACGTTGACTAAAGCGCTTGGCCAGCTTCTGACGAACAAAGGGGAAGGTGTCTTTTTCTTGCAATCCTTCTCGATTCAATGCGCCCAAAAGCCGTTCCCTTTGGCGTTCTTCTTCACTTCGATCCTGATTCATTTGCAGAATTTCGCGCCATAAAAGCCAGCTTGTTTTTTTACGCAACACATTATTTTGAGATTTCAAGAGTTCGACCACTTGTAAAAAATGAGTCGGAGTGGACGGTATACTTTTGAGCCATCGCAATACAAGCCATAAAAATAATCCGCGTTCTACAGGATGTTTTAGCGTCTCTAACGTTTTTGAAAGTTGCTGTTCCCATCCTGGAGCCAAGAATAAGACGCTTTCTAGGAATGGATAGAAAAGATTTTTTTGTTGTTCTTCTGTGGCAGTGTCGCGTGCAAGCCAGAGAGCATTTTCAAGGCAGAGAGTCGCTTCTCGTGATTTAGCGGGATTGTTGAAACGGAATTTGGCTTCTCCTAAATTCTGCCACGATTTGAGCGAAAACGGATCGCTAATACATTGGTTTTCCGCAACATCCTCTATCCGTAACAATTCTTCTTGAGCCACATTTTTTGGTTTATTCGATTTCGAGGCAAATGCCGCAACGGCAGATTCTTGCGACAGCGTGGCTTTTTCGCTCACTTTCAGCAACTCTGTCTTATTTTTTATTTCCATCGGAAAGGCTTCTGAATCCTTCTCCAATTTTAAGCGCCTTTTTTCTTCCAGAGAAGACGCCTCCGTGAAGCCAATAAATTCAATAGGGATCTGCTGAAAATCAAAAAACGTTTGGTTTAATAGCTCTTTCAAATCGTCCCGATGCTCTGAAACAAGATAGTCAATAAATACAGGAAGCGATTGAAACGCCAGTTCTTCCAAATGAAAAATGCGATATTGATTCTCGCTGACTTCATCTAAAATCGTTAAAAATCCACTTTTTAAATGAAATAGTTCCGTATAACGCGTGAGACGAATTTCAGGCTCTAGAGTGCGATGCGACGGGACATAAAGATTCTTGATGTTTCGAAATGTCGAATAGGAAAAGGGCCCAAAATCAAGAAATTTCCTAGATTTCCCGAGGACTAATTCTCGAATAAATAAATACCTTTTTCCTTCTTGATCGCTAAACTGACAAATTAAAATATTGGTCAGATCTTCTTCTGAAACACTCGAAAATAGTTGCTCTAAGCGGTCTTTTTCTTCCCATGGAAGCCTCCATAAAAGAGGATCCGAGGGATAGTCTTTAGACATAATTTTAAGAGGAACTTGAAATTTTTCGAGTGTTTCTATTTTTTGGAAACTATCCGTTTTAATTTCTGGAAGGCGAAATGAAATATAGTGGTAAATATCGGTTAGTTGAGTCAAGGAGACACTCCACCAATGATTTTTCCGATAAAACCATAAAGATCTCTTTTGCGGATCGGCAGGAAATTCTTGTAATCGCTCCGCATGTAAAAAGAGATTTTTTAAGGGATGACTATACCCCCACGGGAGATAAACATCCGACTTTTCTTGTAACGGATAAAAAATCTCAATGGATTGATTTTTTTCAACCCATTCCTGAAGCGAAAAATAAGACGGATTCTCGGCCCAAAGCAGACAACCCTCTTGCTCCTTATTCTGAATAAAAGCGAGCCAGAGATGATCACGTCCCAAAATCAAGCTTTCATGAATGATACGAGCTAGAGCGCTTTGATCCCGAATCCAGAGTAACAAATAACGATACTCGGGTTCTTCCGACCAAGGCTTTAATTGAACCAAATGATATAAAGAAGGATAACTCTCGACGTCCTCGCACCTATAAACCAAAGTGGGCGTTTTCTTACTTAAAAATTCAGCCGTGGAAAGCGACATGTCTCCTTCTAGAATTTCTAAGCCAAGTTTTTCCCAAATGGGACTCCAGTTTTGGGGGACAATGAGTTGAAACAGAGTATTCGCACCCTCTTTTAGGGTTATTGAACGAATCGGTTGTAAAAATTCTTGTCTCTGAATTGGAAAATTTAAACTGTAGAGAAGTTCTTTTTGGCTTTTCAGGAGAAATCCTTTTACCTTCTCCATAAAAATTAAGCTCCGTTTCTATTTTTGGCGAACTTCTTCAGCGCGACGAGAATCTTCCTCATTTTCCTTCGAAGACGATATCTCTGGAAGTTCTTCTTTAATCCGTTCTATCTTAATTCCGCCAACTTCTTCCGGCTTTAAAATTCCTTGCCCCAGTAATTGCTCGACAATTTCACGATGCTTGGCTTCATGTTCATAAGGCAACATCGAGCTGTCCGGAGCCAACTCAATAATAATATCTTTTTTTCCAGTCTCTAAATCGGCTCTTAAACGAATCGTAATTTCTGACATAAACGGTCTCCTAGGATTTTATCGGCGGCGGTTTGTTTTCTGGTTTTTTAGGATTTTCCAGAGGTAATAATTCAAAAATCTGTTCTTTCTTTAACTCTTTTGATTCTAATAGGATCGAAATCAGTTTTTTCAGTTTTTCCAGATTTTCGGTTAAGAGTTGTTTCGCTCGCTCATTTTGTTCTTTTAAAATACGCTCGATTTCTCGATCAAGACGACCTCGAAATTCGGCGCCATATTTCATTTCTTCACGGCTACCATTAAAACCATGAATCGCCGTTGTGCGAATTCCAACCTCCGACATCCCAAGTTCTTCGACCATTTGTCTTGCGGCTTCAGTGGCGATTTCCAAATCGTTTTGAGCCCCGGCTGAAATATCTTCTAACAACAAAAGCTCTGCGGTTCGTCCGCCTAAAGAAACCGCAATATGATCCAAAATTTCAGCACGCGTAATATCAAATTTTTTGTGTTCTTCGAAAAATACAGCTCCTAGATAAAGATCATCTTCTTCGCTAGAAATGGTGACTTTCTCGATTTCTGGAGCATGCCGTAAAAGACAAGCAATGAGCGCGTGTCCGGCTTCATGAACCGCGGTGGAATGTTCCTCCTCTGGAGTGAGTTTGCGCTTGTTTCCTTTTCTTCGGATCGCCTCTTGTAAAGCCTTTTCCGTAATTTTGAACGAATCGCCTTCACGAAGTTTCATTCGCTTCAAGGCGCGCATAATCGCATAAAGGTGATCTCCAGAAAATCGAACTTTTCGTGCAAAGTTGACAAATCCGTTGGTTCGTTTCTGAAGATAGTTTAAATCACTTTCGCTTAACGCTAATTTGAATTTTTGATTGTAGATTTCCAGAATCGCTCGGCGATCCTCTTCTTTCGGATACGGAATCTCCAACACATACTCAAATCGCCCCGGTCTTAATAAAGCGGGATCGATCGATTCAATAAAGTTTGTGGTTCCTACGACGAAGACCAGTTCTTCTTTGCGAAAACCGTCCATTTCTGTTAACAACTGATTCACCATAGAATGCTCAACGCCAGAGCCCAAATAAGTTCCGCGGGTGGTACAGAAGGAGTCAATCTCATCAAAAACAATAATGGACGGAGCCGCTTTACGTGCTTGGCTAAAAATACGGCGCAAATTTTCTTCCGATTCTCCCACCCACTTACTTTTTAACTCTGGCCCTGAAACAATCGTAATTGTGGCATTTAGAGCGGTGGCCATCGCTTTTGCAAAATAGGTTTTTCCCGTTCCCGGTGGCCCCGTAAAAATAATACCTCGGGGTAAAAGCGCTTCCAATTCTTCAATGTCTTTTTCATTCTCCCAAGTCTCTTTTTTTTCTAATAAAAGTAAGATCTCTTGGTGAAGCTGTTCTTTTATTTTTTGATACCCGCCAATATCTTTCCAGAGATCCACTATCGGAATTTCTAAGTTTCCCAACGTTAATTCACGAAGTTCTCGAAAAATATCCTGCATTGTTTCAGGGTGTTGGGGATGAAAATCATTATATTTATCTGCAAACAGAGAAAGAATTTGACGAAAACGAACCGGATTCAAACCGCTCACATACTTGTAAAGCAAATAAGGATTAAATTCGTCTAGCCCAAATTTTTTCGCTTCTCGCTGGAGAATAATTCGAGGAAGGGACGCGCGGGGAAGACCCACAATCGATTTCTTGGCGGAAAACAAATCCTGAAGTACTTTGGGTAACTCAAAACTGGGATCTTTAAAAGCCAAAAAGGTTAGATTCGGGTTCTCATAGAGCCATGCAATTACTTCTTTGGTTTCCGCGGTCAGGGTATTTCCGCTAGAGGTTAAAATGTCTAGATGAAAAAAAACTAGAATATTATTGGAGACTCCACTTTGAATGGTTTCGGCAAGTTCCAAAACCATATTGCCCATAATACCCCCGGGATGCTTCCCTGCGCGACCACTGATCACTTGAAACGAAACTTTTTCGCCGTAAGCATTCTCAGAACCAAAACGACTTCGGAGTATTTTATAGAGAAAAATGGAAAGTTGCTTGTCACACTCGACCAAGACAGAAATTTTTTGACTGAGTTTATGATAAATCCAGCGCAGTTCCTCACGGCAGACATTTTCCACAGCTTGTTCCAAGCTTAGTTCTACAGGAAGATCCGCAATTTTTACATGATGCCCCAAGTCAATCCTCTAAAAAAATGTTTTTGGTTGATCCCTATAAAAAATAGGCTGGCGATGACTTCTGTTATAACAAAATGTTAACACAGAAACAATTCGTCTTGGGGAATAAAATTCATTTTTTGAAGCCAATTCGCTGAAATTGTCCCTTCATAGATCCACGAGGCGGGTCCAGACAAAAAGACCGAATTTTTTTGATCCCAAACTACCTTTAATACTCCCCCCCGAAGATGAATATCTACGGAAGAATCACAACGCCCTTGGAGCATACTAGCAACACTCACCGCGCAGGCTCCGGTTCCACAAGCGTAGGTTTCTCCACATCCACGTTCCCAGGTTCGTTGAAAGACACAAGAAGAAGTTTGTCGCTCTGCAAATTCTACATTCACTCCGTGCGGGAAACGAAAATCTTTTTCCAGTAAAGGACCCCAATAATGAACCGGAAATTGAGCCAATTGCTCGACAAAAATAACCAAATGCGGATTCCCCATAGAAATTGCACTCACCTGAAAAATATGCTCCTGAATAGAAAATACTTCGTCTAGGACAGGCCCCGCCTTCCCTAACATCGGAATTTTACTTCTCTCTAAGATCGGTTTTCCCATATCCGCTTGAATACAAACCACTTCTCCGTTTTTAACTTCAAGCTCAATATGGCGGAGCCCCGCACCTGTTTCTACCCAAAAATTGGTTTCTTGTGTGAGATGCTGTTCGTATACATATTTTCCAAAGCAACGTAATCCGTTCCCGCACATCTCCGCTTCGGAGCCATCCGCGTTAAACATTCTCATTTTAAAAAGCGCTTTCATAGAAGGCTCTACCAAGAGGAGTCCATCACTTCCAATGCCAAAGCGTCGATGAGAAAGTATTCGTGCCAACTCCCTAGGGTTTTCGATTTCTTCTTCAAACCGATTAATAAAGATATAATCATTCCCTAACGAGTGCATTTTGGAAAATTTCATAAAATCCTATAAAAAAAGTAACTGTTTAAGTAGGCGTTTCACTCTATATCGGACGCAAACCAACTTCTCTTTTAAAGAAATTTATGCGACAATAGGTTTATTCTCTATCTCTCCTGTCTCTCAGGTCTCTCTTTTTTCTTAAGGAAGGAGCCCCTTGTGTCGAATGAAACCATTGAAGAAAAAGGAAATTTTGCGATTAAAATCGGCCTGGCCGAAATGTTAAAAGGTGGAGTTATTATGGATGTCGTGACTCCAGAACAAGCCAAAATTGCTGAAGAAGCCGGTGCTTGCGCCGTGATGGCTCTAGAGCGAGTCCCTGCCGATATTCGCAGGGATGGCGGAGTGGCGCGAATGAGTGATCCAGAGCTGATTCTTAAAATTAAAGAAGTGGTTTCGATTCCAGTGATGGCTAAAGTTCGGATTGGTCATTTTGCAGAGGCTCAAATTTTACAAGCATTAGGTGTTGATTTTATTGATGAAAGTGAAGTGCTAACTCCCGCGGATGAAGAACATCATATTTATAAACATCCGTTTAAAATCCCTTTTGTTTGTGGTTGTCGAGATTTAGGAGAAGCCCTTCGCCGTATTGGAGAAGGAGCGGCTATGATTCGAACTAAAGGAGAAGCTGGAACTGGAAACGTCGTCGAAGCCGTCCGTCATATGCGCGCGGTGATGAGTGGTATCCGAAAAATTCAATCGCTTTGCCTAGAAGAACTGATGGCAGAAGCCAAACGACTTCAAGCTCCGTATGATTTGGTGATGCTCATTCATAAAACAGGAAAACTTCCGGTTCCCAATTTTTCTGCAGGGGGATTAGCCACTCCGGCCGACGTCGCTTTATTAGCACAACTCGGCGCGGAAGCCGTTTTTGTGGGATCCGGCATATTTAAAAGCGAAAATCCTCAGAAACGAGCTACCGCAATGGTTGCCGCGATGACTTACTATAACGATCCTGGAAAATTAATTGAAATTTCTAAAGGATTAGGATCCGCGATGTCTGGGCTAGAAATCAAGAGTTTAAAAGAAGATCAAGTTTTTGCCAGTCGGGGTTGGTAATGAAAATCGGTGTTTTGGCTCTACAAGGAGATTTTTCGGCTCACCAGAAATGTCTAGAACATCAAAACGTTCCTGTCTTGCAAGTTCGAGAGTCTAAAGATTTGGATGCGATTGAGGGTTTGGTTCTCCCCGGAGGCGAAAGTAGCGTAATGTCTCGGCTTCTTTTAAGATACGGGCTTTTTGAACCCTTACAAAAAAAAATTCAGCAAGGGCTCCCTATTTTCGCAACTTGCGCCGGGTTGATTTTATTGTCTCAAAAATGCCATCCCGCGATTCCTAAACTGCTCGCAGTACTTCCCATTGAAGTGGAACGTAACGCGTATGGAGCCCAAATAGAAAGTAGTGTTTGCCATCTTCCGTTTCCAGAAATTGCTCCCGATCTTTTAGAGGTTTATTTCATTCGCGCTCCAGTGATTACGCGATGGGAATCTGACCTAAAAATTTTAGGATTTTGGAAAAATCATCCCATTGTTCTAAAGTACCGAAATATTTTGGCGATGACTTGTCATCCTGAACTCCAGACCCAAACTCCTTTTTATCCGTATTGGTTGAAAAATGTAGTTACCACTCCCGTTTAAGTTTGAAAGGAATCAATGTATGGCGACCTTAAAAGGTAAAATAGAAACCCTCTCTCTTCCGATCGGAGATCTGCTTCTTTCTGAGGTTCCTGTGGTAAAAACAGGAGAAAAAACCTATCTTATTCGAGCCGGAGAGTATTTAGATACAACGATGTTCCGTCCTTTTTTGGGAAAAGAAGTCGAACTCGAAGGAAGTGAAGACGCTTTTTGTCGCAGACATGCCCCCCTATTGCAACTGATTTTCAGAGTGGATCGGGATGAAAATGGCGATTTAAAAGTGAAGACAGGACTTTAAAACGTTTAAAGCGTTAAACTTCTTTTTCTGCGGGAATTTTCAGGGTCGCACTGAAAAGAGTGCCCCATCCCAGAAGAAAAAAAATTCCACCGAATGGAGTAATCATTCCCAATTTTTTAAACTCTGTAATGGCAAGGATATACAGCGAACCGGAAAAAAGTAGAATGCCCCATAGAAAAAAAACGGACGCTTTTTTCCATCCGGGAAGTTGTCCGTGCGAGAGGGCGAGCATCACCACCGCGTGAATGAGATGATAAAGAACTCCAGTATGATAGATTTCTAGGCCATAAGCAGACAAGTGGGATTTTAGACCATGAGCGCCAAACGCGCCCAAAGTCACGGCAGAAAAACCCATCATCGCAGAAATTTGTATCCAACGTTTTTGTAAAGGATTCATCCGTCCTCCGTTCAAGTTCATTCTATTTGTTCAGGGTTACAAGATTTATTGTCTAATATTCAAGATTCATTGTCCAGTATTCTTAACCGAGGTGTGATTATGTCAGAGGACCGAGTGACTGAGATTTTAAAGCGTTCCAAAGGACTTACGAATGAAGTGGTTGGAGTCTTAATTGAAACGCTCGTAAAAGAAGATAAAGCGACTACTCGACGAGATGCCGCGCGTGCGCTAGGGAACATGGGAAAAAAAGCACGTGGCGCGATTTTAGTTTTAGGGCAATTGAGTATTAAAGACCCAGATGCCGAGGTTCGAAGATATGCTTTAGAATCCTTACAAAAGATTGTGGCGGTTGTAGGGATTGTGGAAGAACTTCCAGAAATTCTTCCGGCGTTACAGGAAATGATTCTTAAAGATCCGGTCTCTGCGCTTCGAGCGGAAGCTATTTTAGCGACGCATAAAATGGGTTTTGCGTCTAAAGAACTGATTGAAATACTTCAGAAAGCGCAAAAAGATTCGGATAAAATTGTCCAGACCCATGCGAATACTGTTCTCAGCAAGCTAAAACCTTCTTGAAAAATGGTTTTTTAAACGTGTTAAAGATGTACTTTATAGGGAGCATTCAAAAAATTTGGCTCTTATTGAAGAAAGGACTCAAAAAACATTTTTTTAGATTGATCTCGATTTTATTCAGTATTTTACCCTTGAGAAAATTCTTTTTTTCGGTACAATACTTTTTTCTCCACTTCTTGTTGGGTTAATTACCTGCAAATACTTAAAGGATATTTAAGCGGGTCACACCTTACAACTCTTTCATGGATGCAACTAGTCCTTTATAGTTGTGACAAAAGAGTCCTCTCCCGGAGAAAAAGCTACAAATTCAAAAATTTTTCTCTTTTTTTTTATGCAAGAAAGCATTTCGTTTGAGGAGTGACTTCGACTATGGCTTTAGGTAGTTCATACGGCAATAAAGGCCTCATTAAAACATACGACTTAACCTTGGAAGATATTGAAGAAAAAGTTAAAGTGGCCATGGGAAGCGAAGCCACCTTAACTGGTTTATATGAAGATTCAATTAAAAATTTTGAATTGGAAACGATTCTGCGTGGAAGAGTAATCAATATCGTCAATCAAGATGTGATTGTGGATGTTGGTTATAAGTCAGAAGGGGTAATTCCGCTCATGGAATTCCTTGAAGAAAGTGAAACCGCGCCGAAAATTGGAGAAGACATTGATGTATTGCTGGAAGCCTTGGAAGATGAATCCGGCTTAATTGTCCTTTCCAAGAAAAAAGCAGATCGAATTAAAGGTTGGGAAAAAATTGTTTCCACTCATAAAGAAGGAGACAAAGTCAAGGGAAAAGTCATTCGCAAGATCAAGGGCGGATTGCTCGTGGATATTGGGGTTCCTGTTTTCTTGCCGGCTTCTCAGATCAGTATTCGTCGTACCGGAGATATCTCCGAATATATTGGACAAGATCTAGAATGTCGTATCATCAAAATTGATGAAGCCCGGATGAATATTGTGGTCTCTCGTCGAAAAATCATCGAAGAAGAACGAGAAGCCCAGAAAAAAGAATTGCTTAAAATTATTGAAGAAGGTCAACTCCGCGAAGGGGTGGTCAAGAATCTTGCCGATTTTGGAGCCTTCGTTGATCTCGGTGGAATCGATGGTCTCTTGCATATCACCGATATGAGTTGGGGCCGAATCAGTCATCCTTCAGAAATGCTCAATATTAACGACAAAGTTGAGGTTAAAATTCTCAAAATTGATCGGGAAAAAGAACGTATTGCGCTGGGTTTAAAACAAAAGAGCGAATCGCCTTGGAAAGACGTGGAAAAGAAATATCCGATTTCCAGACATGTCAACGGCGAAGTTGTCAATGTGATGAGCTACGGAGCCTTCGTGAAACTAGAAGAAGGAATTGAAGGATTAGTGCATATTTCCGAGATGTCGTGGACACGACGTATTACGCATCCTTCCGAACTAGTCAAAATTGGGGATCATGTTGAAGTTGTGATTCTTGATATCAACCGAGAAAAACAGGAAATTTCGCTTGGAATGAAACAAACCGAAAGCAATCCTTGGGATTCTGTGGAAGATCGCTACAAAATCGGAACGATTGTAAACGGAAAAGTGCGAAATTTAACAAATTATGGAGCCTTTATTGAGATTGAAGAAGGAATTGATGGACTTCTCCATATTTCGGATATGTCTTGGACCAAAAAAATCAGTCATCCTTCGGAAGTGTTGAAAAAAGGACAAGAAATCAAAGCGCAAGTATTGCATGTCGATCAAGAGAAAAAACGTGTTGCGCTCGGGATGAAACAACTCGAACAAGATCCTTGGGAATCGGTTATTCCTGAAAAATATCAACCCGGAAAAGTCACTCATGGAAAAGTCACCAAAATTACCAATTTTGGGATTTTTGTGGAACTCGAAGATAACTTAGAAGGGCTCCTCCATATTTCTGAACTTAGCGATAAAAAGATTAAAACGCCTGAAGAAATAGAAAAAATCGTTAATGTAGGCGATATGGTGAACGTCCGAATTCTTCGTGTAGAAAAAGAAGAACGGAAAATTGGTCTTTCATTGGTAAAAGAAGGCGAAGAAGACTTAGACAAATCGGCAGTGCCTTCGGAAACAACTCCTGAAATTACTTCCGGTGCCTAACTAAAAAAAAACTGTTCAGGTCTTCTAATGTCCCCCGCTGGCGGGGGATCAAGGGGGTGGAAGTCTTTCAGAAGTGCTCTTCCACCCCCAAACCCCCGCCAGCGGGGGACAAAGACCACAAGATTTTGTGGTTTGACCCGAACTGAAATCTACAGGTTGTACCTGAATAGTTACAAAAATAGAGTCTGTTTTTATGATCTGTTTTTCCATAAGATGCCGAAAGGCGTTGAGCACACAGATTTTTATTAAATTTTATTAAACAAAATAAAGCTCTTTAACCTTTTTGGAAGAAGAGCTTTTTTTATGCCTCTGAGAGGGAAAAATATGAAAGGTCTCCGATTCTTTTTCTTCGGGGTGATTTGTATCCTCTATTCGGGATGCTCTGATAGTCCGGAAGTTGTTGAAGATCAGCATCGTCTGGAAGTTTTTATTCAAATGGATCAATTGATGAAAGACTGGGATCGTCTCCAGTTTCGAGGTGAATATTTTCAAGAGCGTGAATTAAGACAAAAAATCCGGACGATGATTGAACGCGAATATTTCTGGATTATTGAGGGTTTGACTGGAGAAAACAGCGATTATCGTGCCATTAGTGCTCAATCTTTGGGGTTTTCGGATAATCCGCATTGCCTCGGAGCTTTGGTGAGTGTGTTGAATGATCCGGTTCCACAGGTCTCCATCAATGCAGGAAACGCGTTGATTCGGCTCGGATATTCGGAGGTTCCGCTCACTCCTCTAGAAAATATGTTGCACTCTCCGCATCGACAGGTGCAACTCGTGGCGCTTCGAATGTTAGGACGTTTAAAAAATTCTAAAGGAATTTCGCTCATTGTGCCTTATTTTCAGGATCCTAATCTGGAACTCGCAATTCAAGCTGTTCGATCTATGGGGCAAATTCATGTAGAAGCGGCGATTGATGCTTTATTGCAACACGCGCTCTTTTCTCCCCGTCCTGAAATTCGGGAAGAAGCCGCTCGAATGTTAGGCGAAAATCCTTCAAAGAAATCAGTGGCACCTTTGATTGAAATGCTTAAAGATCCTCAATTAGCGGTACAACAAATGGCCTGGTTTTCTTTACAAAAAATAACGACTCGCTTTCTTCCATTACAGTATGAAGCTTGGAAATCCTGGTTGGCGGATGACCCCTCGATGAAAAAATGAGCATGAAAAAATTAGTATTTTTCTTCTTTAGTGCGTTGGTGGTTTCTGGATATGCTCAATCGGAAGATTTAGACGCACGGATTCAGGCGGCGCTTGAAAATTTAATGAAATCGAATGAAAAAACGATTCAGCAAGCAAGAGACTCCTTGCTTCAAATAGGTGCAACGGCTCTTCCTAAACTCCGCCAAAAATTGACTTTATTAACCTATCTTATGACTAAAATAGAAGGGAAATCGCTTCCAGATAAAGAAGAAAATATAAAAAAAGAATTTCAACTTGAGGAGTATTACACCACAAAATTTATTCAAGCGGAGCAACTTTTTAAATTCAAAAAATATAGCAAGTCGCTTGAATTTATTGACGCGATTTTATTAATTGAACCGAATAATCCGCTCAAAAATAAATTCGCACAGCTTCGTGATCAATGTAAGGAGCAACAGTTTCAAAAAGAAATCCTGACCGCCGCTCTGTTTGCAAGCGAAAATTACTATGAAATTGGAAATTCTATTCCCGTGAAGTATGTCTTGAAAAATCAGACCGAATCGGATGTTTTTATTCCAAAAGAAGTCACTCAAGAATCCGAAAAAATGTTTGGTTCTTCCCAGACGCTCTCCACAAAGGCCATTCTGCAAGTTAAATGGATATCAAAAGATCCGCTCGGAAATATCGCCACTACGTTTTTTGAATATACTCAAGAAATTGCACAAGATATTAAACTCGCCCAGAATGAGCAATTCACTTTGACGTTTCCGTTTCATCCCGATCATCAAGATTTTCAACCGCAGCAATTTCTCTATCGAGAGTTTGAACTGGTGCTGGTTTTGTTTCCAGCCCAGATTACGGTTTCTTCAAAACCGACCTTTAAAGCACAAATCAAAAGTAGTCCGGTCGTTCTAAAAGTGCTTCCCACAGGACTCCTTGAATTTAAAAATGATCCGATGACCCCTGTTTCTCGGTTGTATCAATCTAAAAAACTTGAAAAATTATTTTTTGCGGCGCTGTTGTTTCATCAAAAAGATAAAGTCAAGGGGATTGATTTTTTCATGGATGCTCTGCCTCAAGCCAGCGCGGAAGAGCGAAAAATTTTAATTGTCTGCTTACGAGAACTCACCGGACAAAATATGGGCTGGGACATCGATCAATGGCGATATTGGTGGAAAGCAAAACGAGAACTTTTTGAATATTAGAGAAAAAATATGCGAATTTTGATGATTGGCGGGACGAATCTCACGGGCCCTTATATCCTTCAAAATCTTGTCTCCCAAGGACATAAGGTGGCTCTTTTTCATCGAAAAAAATCTCCGACTCCGCTTCCCGAATCCGTGATCGAAATCCTCGGTGATAAAAAAAACTTAACGCACTCCCTCTCCTTTTTTCAAGAATTTAAACCCGAAGTGGCGTTACATATGGTCGCTTATACCAGAGAAGACGCTGAAACCTTTATGAATGCGTTTCAGGGAATTGCCCGTCGTGTGGTGGTTCCGAGTAGCATTGATGTTTATTGTGCCTATGGACGACTTCATGGAAGTGAACCGGGAGAACCCGATCCGATGCCTCTGACCGAAGATTCTCCGCTCAGAGAAAAACTCTCGGTCCGTGGAGAAGGTTATGAAAAAAAGTGGGTCGAACAAGTGGTGATGAATCATCCCACACTTCCGGGAACCATCCTTCGTCTTCCGATGATTTATGGCCGAAACGATGGAGGTCGAACGTTTCCTTATGTCAAACGGATGCAAGATCACAGACCTTTTATTCTTTTAGATGAAATTTATGCGCAGTGGCAAGCGGCTCGAGGATACTCCGAAAACGTGGCCCATGCCATTACCTTAGCTGTCACTCAAGAAAAAGCTCGTCACCGTATTTATAATGTGGCGGAATTGGAAACACCTTGTGAACAAGACTGGGTTCAAAAGATTGCGCACCTCTTAAAATGGCCCGGAAAAATTATTGTGGTTCCACGGTACATGAAGCTCGGAATGGACGGAGATTTTCGACAACAATGGATTGTAGATACCCATCGTATTCGTGAGGAACTGGGATACAAGGAAATTGTTGCGCCCGATGAAGGATTAGCCAGAACTGTTGCCTGGCAATCGGAGCATTCTCCGGCAGTGATTGATCCCACAAATTTTAATTATGCAGAGGAAGATCAATTACTGGAGAATTTTAAAAACCCTCCCGTATGGTAAGGTAAGGCGTTTGGTGCAAAAAAAAATACCTCATTTTCGTAGGGGCGACCGGCCGGTCGCTCCACAATGCTCGGATTAATTTTTAATTTTCCAGGATTGCTCTTCTTTGATAAATAAAATGGGCACATTCTCTTCATCCATTTTCATTACGGCTTGCGCGATATTTTGTTGAATGTCTACATTTTCTAAAGTAGATTGGATAATCTTTTCGAGCATAGGGCTGTTTTGCATTTTTTCAGTAAATTCCTGAAAAGGCGTTTTTTCTTGGTCTATTTTGGAAAGACATTGATAGGCTTGCGAGAATGTTTTTGAAGCGAGGTGGTTCTGAAACGAGCTAAAAACCGCTTGAGGAGTTTCATATTGATTGGTTTCTGCATGACGAACGACTCGATATTTGGATAAGGTCCATTCTACATTGCGCGTTTCGTCTTTCGGATCGGAAAAAAGAATACGAACCCATCCTACATTTTTGGCAAACCACAGAGAAAGAACCATCTCTTCTCGAATGAGCTCTACTTTCAAACAATCCGAAAAAGTTCCCGCAGGAACTGTTTGACTTTCTTTTCCAACAATTTTGCCATTTCGAAGATTTAATTCCGCGGAAGGTCGATACTCCCAGGTGGTTCCGACCGCGATCTGAGTTGAAAGAATTTGATCTTGTAAATAGCTTTCTGAGGAATTTTCTTCTTCAACAACAGAAGTATCGGGTTCATAAAGAATCAAAAAACCTTCAGTACATTGAATTTTTAAGCTTTTCCAATCTCCAATTTCATCCGGTTTTTTATAGTTAATCATCCGAAATTGGCCGGATTCATCTTTATGAGAGATTTTAAAAACAATCGAACGCTCATGATTATCGATAAATTCCCAGAAGTTTCCGATCACCAATGGAAAATAGGGATGCGAAAATTCTTGTTTTTGAGCAACACTAACGAAAGAAAAGAACAACACGAACGAAATCCATTTCATAAAAAACCTAATCGGTCTCTTTGTGAGAAAGACCGCCATTATCAGAATCAGAATTTACCAACGCAATCTATCAACGTTATGATAAAACGCTTCGGGAAAGATGTCAAACAAGACTGTTTTTTAGATCGGTTCACAAAAAAATGGAGTCCCTCAGAGAAAGGAGTTTAAAGAAATAAAGTTTTATGTTAAACTTCTTCTACAAGAAAAAACAGTTCTTATTTTGATGGATTCATCAGGATGCGTTTAGTTATTTTACAAGGAGAGCAGAGAGGTCACTATCTCGACATCTCCACAATAAAAAAAGAATTTGTACTCGGACGCAAATCCGATTGTGATTTGTATCTTCAGGATGATCTGTTATCTCGCTATCATTGTCGAGTTTTTGCTCTTGACAATAATATTTATGTGGAAGATCTTCAATCTCGGAACGGAACTTTTGTGAATGGAGAGCCCGTTCTTCAAAAAACAATGCTCCACCTCGGAGACTTTATTTCTATCGGAGCCCATCTACTGAAACTCGTTTCTCCAGAGACCGAAATAAAATCATTTTTCAATGAAATTTTGTGTACTCGTTGTGGCGCTCCAGTTCCTTATCCCCAACCTCAACCCCCGTATATTTGTCTGCGTTGCTATAAACGCTATTTTCAAACCAGTGATGTTCCCGATACCTTTAAAATGTTTGGTCATTATCAGATCCAATCATTACTTGGAGAAGGGGGCGTCAGTTCTGTCTATCTTGCTTTGGATAGCCGCAATCAAAAACAAATTGCGCTTAAACTTCTAAAAACCAATTCGGAATCTTATATTCGTCGTTTTGAGCGAGAAGAAACGATTTATCGAAAACTCTCTCATCCGAATATTATTCATTTATATGACTCGGGTTCGATAGACAACACTCTTTATATCGCAATGGAATATATTATTGGAGAAAATCTCCATGAATATGTATGTCGCCTAGGATCTTTATCGGATATCCTCTGTTTAAAAATCATTCTGGATGTGTCGAAAGGACTTGCTTTTGCCCATGATGCGGAAGTGATTCATCGAGATATTAAACCCGGAAATATCATGATTGGGAAAGATCTGGATGTAAAAGTGCTAGATTTCGGTTTGGCTAAAAGCCTTGATAATTCACAATCTATTGATGGCTTGACAAAAGCAGGCGCTGGATTAGGGTCGTTAATGTATGTTTCGCCGGAACAACTCACCAACGCTAAAAATGTCGATCTACGGACGGATATTTATAGTCTTGGAGCGACTTTGTATTTTATGAAGGCGGTAGCTCATCCTTTTGCCGCTGATGTTCCAGCGGAATGTATGACTAAAATTCAACAAGGCAACCTCGATTGGACTCCAATTCCCACTTCAACCCATCCAAAAATTTTAGAAATTATACGTACCTGTCTTCGCGTTAATCCTGAACATCGTTATTCAACAACTCATCAGCTAATCCAAGCAATCGAAGAGTCTCAGCAAACGATGCAAAAGGGAAAAGCCTAAGACATTCACGGAGAAAAGCTTTTATGGCGAAATACCGCCTGATTGTTCTTCAAGGCAAACAAATCGGTACTCATTTGGATCTGGAAGAAGGCAAAGAATTCTTTTTAGGGCGAAAGAAAGATTGCGAATTATACCTTCAAGATGACTTATTATCTCGCCGCCATTGTCGTTTATTTTTTAAACAGGGAACCCTTTTTATTGAAGACATGAAATCCTTGAATGGCACTCTTGTCAATGGAAACGCGATCAGTTTTTGCCCGCTCGCCCTTGGAGACATTATCTCTATTGGAGAACATCTTCTAAAATGTGAATCCGAAGACGCAGTCTTTCAATCGACCGCAGAACAAATTTTATGTTGTCGTTGTGGCGCCAGTATTGCTTTTCCTCAATCCAAGCCTCCGTATATTTGCTCTAGGTGTTATCATAACTACACAAAAACCAAAGATCGTCACCAAAATTTAGGCACCTTTGGCCCTTATGAGATCCAATCTCTGTTAGGCGAAGGAGGAATTGGTGCGGTCTATTTTGCCATCGATTCTCGTAACGGAACGCGTCTTGCCCTAAAAATTCTTAAAGATGCGACCGCCACTTCCGAAGCCTATCGGAAACGATTCGAACGAGAAGCAAAAATTTACACCAAATTATCGCACAGCAATCTCATTAAAATGTATGAAACTGGAAAGATTAATGAGAGTCTCTTCATCGCGATGGAATACGTGAGTGGACAAAATTTGCATGATTATGTCGGACGAATGGGACCCCTCACTTGCGTGCAAGCATTACAAATTCTAAAGCAAACGACTGACGGGATCGCCTATGCCCACGAAGCTGGAGTGATCCATCGGGATATTAAGCCCGGAAACATTTTGATCGCGAGCAATTTAGAAGTTAAAGTGGTTGATTTTGGTCTTGGAAAAGTGCTTGATGCCGCGATGATGACAGAATTTACCTCCGAAGGTTCAGGACTGGGTTCGTTAATGTACGCCTCGCCGGAACAAATTGTCGATGCTCGTCATGTGAATGAATTGACCGATATTTATGGCTTAGGAGCGACTTTGTATTTTACACTCACTGCGGTACATCCATTTGCGGCATCGACGCCCACCGAAACTTTAATTAAAATTCAAAACGGAAATTTGGATTATCAAGCGTTTCCTAAACAGACTGCGCCGCGAGTGATAGCCTTGATCGAAAAATCACTTCGGTTGAATCCACAACATCGCTATCCAAGCGCCAGAGATTTGAATATTGAGGTTGAATCCATTTTAAAAGAACTTCCGACGTAACCCACCACTCTAAAGACAAGCAGTTATCATCTCAGAGGCTCCCCATTGCCGCCAAAACTATGTTATATCCTCCCCGAATATAATCCGAATACGGAGCAACATTTTTCTCATTTATATCCGTTTCTGGAAGGACTTTCGGCTCATTACCAAATTTTTTTGATCATCGAACGATCGACCTCTCCTGTAAACATTCAGGGAATGCAAGCGATTTGGGTTCAAAGATATTCACAGACAGTGATGAGAATTTTGGAAATGGCTTTCCTGCTGTGGAAGGCTCACTGGCAAGGGTGCCGTCTCTTTTATACCCATTATTCCACGTTTGGCGGTTTTGGGGCCGCACTTCTCACACGATTTTGTGGGGGACGTTCTTTCTACTGGAACTGTGAAGTCAATAAAGATCATTGGGTGTCTTGGAACCCTAAACATTGGAAAACGAAGTTAAAAATCGAAATCCCAACCTATCTTACGATTTTTTATTCCCATCACCTCGTGACCGGAACTCCTCGAATGGCGAGTTATTACGAAAAAACGTACCATCTCAAAAGAGCCTCAGCACGCGTCTTGCCGAACTGGATCCATCCTGAACGATTTCAACAACAGAATCCCGAAGGAGAGGCGTATTTAAAGCAACTTTCTTTAACCAAGGATCCTGTATTGCTTTATGTACACCGTGTCGCCCCTCGTAAAGGAGCCCATCATCTAGCGCCACTCATTCGAGAAATTCGTCAGTCGGTTCCGAATTGTCAATTCTTAATCGTCGGGGGCGGACCCTATTTAAAAATGCTTCAAGAAGAAGTGAAACAAGAGTCAGGGGTTTATTTGACAGGAGCCTTACCGAATCGCTTTTTGTCCAGTTTTTACCGCAGAGCCACGATTTTTATCCTGCCTTCAGAACAAGAAGGATTTCCTCGCGTTTTGCTGGAAGCCATGCTTTATCGACTTCCAATAGTTTGTACCGATGTCGGTGGCGTAGCCGATATTTTAACTCCCAAACAACAAGAATTTATGGTTCCACGCGGGCAAATGTCCTTATTCGCGAACAAAGTGATTCAATTATTGAATTCATCGTTATTACGGAAAATCCTCGCGCAAGAAAGTGCGAACCAAATCGAGTTCTATACTCAAGAGGTTTCAATCCAGCGATTTTCGGCGCTGATTCAATAACAGGAAACACATTTATTCTTTTCCGGCTTCAAATTCACTCTTTTTTTCAAAGGTCCAAGATCGGTGGAGATCTAATGGAAAATAATCGAGTCCTTTCCCTGAAACAGAAGAATTCTCGGATGGAGGATCGCAACGAATAAGCTCTTGTAGAGCGAACAATTTTCCATCAATTTTTTGTTCGATACGGATCCATCCGAGATGACGAACGAACCAAATCCGTTCCGTGATTGAGACCATTTTCCCCTGAAATTGAGCGTTTCGTTGATATTCTACGGGAACCGCTTGAAAGGATCCCATTGGAACTTGAACGGGCTCGATCGCGAGAACTGTTGCGGTTCCAGTGCTCCATTTCCAGGATTTTCCAGTCGTTAGAGGTTGCTCTAGAAACTGGGCCTCTTCTCGCCCTTCAGGGGTTCCACGAACCAAAAAAAGAGCTTGTTCTCGAAGATGGAAAGACGCGAACTCTTCTTGTCCGGCAGAACGAACCTGCATCAGAAAAGCAGAATCTTTTTCTTGCTGGAGTTCATAAACCATTTCAGTTTTTTGAGGAATAAACGAATGAGGTGGAGTCAGACAACTTGTGAGCAAGAAGCAACAACAAAAAACAAGCAAAATCCGTATCCGATCCTTCACAAAAAATCCTCTTTTTTTTCTTCAATGGGTTGGCGTAAATGGCAATGGTTGTTAACTGGTTTTAAAATTTCGATAAAAGAGTAATGCTTCTGGGAGTGATTTTAAGAGACATTCTGGCGTGAGCGATTCCTGCCCGTATTTCTTGGCGGCCAAGTCGCCAGCAAGGCCGTGAAGATAAACGGCAAGACGAGATGCGTCCCAAGCGCTAAGGCCTTGAGCGAGCAGGCCTCCAATACAACCCGCGAGAATATCGCCCATTCCTCCGACGGCCATTCCCGGATTTCCTGTGTAATTTTCATAAATTTCATTTTTTCGAGCCACTAGGGTATTGGCTCCTTTTAAAACGAGAATATTCAGTGGCCATTTTTCTAGATAATCATAACACATTTCAATTCGCTGAACGGGATCGTAGTTCCCATACAGACGCCGAAATTCTCCGGGATGGGGTGTTAAAATGGTATTTACAGGAAGAGGAAAGTGCATATAACCTTCAAGGCTATTTAAAGCGTCCGCATCCAGAATCGTCGGGATGGATAATTTTCCAAGTAAGGTTCTAACCAAAGTTGCGGTTTCTGGATGGCGAGACAATCCGGGACCTAACACAAGAACATCTTTTCCTTGAATCAGTTCCAGAATTGGATTTAAGGCGTCTAAAGAAAGGGAATCTTCCTTGGTATGGGGTAACCCCTTAAGCATAAAAGAAATTCCATGAGGAGCGACGTAAGAAAGGCAGGATTTTGGAACTGCGAGAGTCGTTAATCCAGCGCCAATCATTTCTGCGCCTAACGTAGCTAAAACACCAGCGCCAGTCATTCCTTCGCTACCGGCCACTACGAGAACATGACCAAAAGAACCCTTATGAGCATTTAAAGGGCGTTTCGCTAAATAAGGCAAGGTGCTTTTGGAAAGAAAAAAAGCTTTCATCAGTCTCAATTCCTTAAAAATCAGCTTAGCGGCAGGGTAGAATCGGGTAAAGTCGGTGGTGGAGGATCAGAAACAACAGACGCATTTTGGGAGACGTCCTTAGAATTTTCTGCAGTTGAAGTTGTTGCAGTAATGATTTTGGCTGATTGTTTCTGCGCGTTTTCTTTCCGCTTTTGTTGTATTTCGAGGCGAAATTTTTCGGAGCGTTTGGCTTCAACACGGATGCCGATTACCAGCATAATGGTTCCGAGGAGTAATAGAACGCCGAGAGAATAATAGATCCACATTGGAGAAGTATTTTTGGGGATCTTTAAGGGAACCAGTGTTCTTCCAATAATCAATGGAGTGGATTGCATATCTCCTTTGGTATCTTCATAGGCCCAATTTTTATAAAAAATTCCCTGAATAGAAACGGCATCCCATAGATAAAGATCTACCGCTGGATCTAAGATTTGAAATGAAATAATACGATACTCTTTATCGTAAAGTTGGCCTTCCCAAATGACTTTGAGTCCTAGTTCATTTTCGACAGAGATCTCTTTGCGACGAATACGAACAATACTCCCATAAAACTCCACATAGAGTCCAGGAAGTTTTTCCGGAACTTTATAGATATGTTTATAGATAATTTTTTCTTCTTTGTTTTGAGCCTCAACTGCGGCAGAAATTTCGTTCTGAGTCATCGTTGCTATTTTATGCAAGAGCCAGATCCAGACTTTGTCCTCAAAATATTTAACATTTTGTACCACTTCTTTTAAAAGATCCTCGCGCGTCCAGGAAACAGGGTGTTTCTGCGGATCAATTATTATAGGAGAGATGTTTCGAGGAGGTTGCTTAAGTTCAGCCTGTTCTTTAAGTTTCTGTTCGAGGGTGATGGGTTTTAAATCACCTAATTCTTCTCGTGCATGCCCAAGATACCAGGGTTCTCGGTTTGAATTAGGATTCCTTCTTCCAAATTGCTTATAAAAATGAGCCATTAGTACCATTAAAACAAAAACCATTACGAGTAAACGAATTTTGTTAGATAAGGTAATCCCTGTATTTCTTTTTTCTGCGGCTTCAAGAAGCTTACCCATTCTTATTCCTTTTTTTAAAATAAACAATCGAAGCAATTATTTTATAGGAGAAAGTTTTCTTCCAATAATTAAGGGGTTTAATTTTATGGAGTGAGCCTCCACTTCAGAGGCCCAAAGTTTAAAAAAAATTCCAGTAATAGATGCTTTATCACAATGGGCGTGTAAATTGACAGGCTCATCTAGGACCTGAAATGATACGATGTTATACTCTCGATCCATAAATTGTCCCTCCCACATTTTGGTAACGCCCCATTCATTCTTGGAGACGGTTACTTCGCTAAGCTTAATCAAAGAACCAGAAAAATGAACAAATCGGCCCACAATGTGCTCTGGAATCTGAAAGAGGTGTGGCATTGTAATGACCTCTTCTTGTTGTTGCTTTTCGAAGGCTTTTATAATTTCGTGTTGAGTCATTGTGGCGATTTGATGAAGAATATTAAAAAAAGAAGCTTGTTCTAAATAAGGAGCGCCGTGTTCCACTTCTTCAAATAAAAGACGATGGTTTAATTCTGCTGGAAATTTTGTTTTATCGATGAGAAAAGGAGGAGGCGTCGGTTTCTCTTCGATCAATTTAGAACGAGATTCCATTTTTGGTTGAGAGTCAGTAGATTCTTTGTTCCAATATTCCCCAAACGATTCCAAAGAAATAAGCATCCAGGGACCACAGATCTCAAGCAATAAAACGACTATTGCATAACAACCCGTCATCCCGAATAAAACTTGAATTTTCTTTTTGGGCGACCACTTTAGGAAAATAGTTTTTTTTCGTTTCGATTTTTTCGTAAATTTCATGAAATTTCTCAGGTGCTAAAAAATGTTCTTTCGTCATTGTACCAAAGATTCTGTTTTGGCTAAATTAGAAGAGGAAAAAGTGACTTCAAAAAACCTGCCTATCTCGGAAGCTCTTCATTTTCTGAATCAATTCTCGAACCTAGAAACACAACCTCAATTTGGCCTAAAAGCACACACTTTTTCTCTGGAGCCGATGCAAGAGTTATTGGAACGTCATCACTACCAAAAAGGTTCTACTCAATTTATTCATATCGCTGGTTCTAAAGGAAAAGGTTCTATGGTTCATTTTTTGGAGGCATTTTTCCTTCACCATCAACAATCCGTAGGCATTTTTGTTTCTCCGCATCTTTATTCTCCGTTGGAACGAATTCGTGTCAATGGAAAAAATATAACAGAGACAGAATTATTGCAAGAGATCCAAAGCCTAGATATCCGACCGGAAGAACCCTTTTCTTTTTTTGAAATATTCACGCTGATTGCCTTTCAATACTTCGCGCGTCGTCAAGTACAATGGGCGATTGTAGAGGTGGGTCTTGGCGGACGTGTAGATGCGACCAATGTTTTAGAACCCGATTTATGTATTGTAACGGAAATTGCTCTGGAACATCAAAAAATTTTAGGCGATTCTTATGCGGCCATCGCGAAAGAGAAGTTAGGAATTCTTAAACCAAGAGTTCCAGTTCTTTCTCTGACATTACGAGAAGAAATTCAAACATTGGTGCAGGAGTATGCCGAGCGATTACAGTGTCCACGAGTCCAAATTGGAGAACATTTTCAGATTAAAATTTTAAGACAACGCTTACAAAAAATAGAATTTCAATGTTTATGGGAAGGCAAAACTTTTTTATTGGAGGTTCCCTATTCTACAATCCATCAAGCCAGACATTTTGCGGGAGCGCTTATCGCAACTTGTCTTTTAAAACAAAATTTTGAGCCACCACCTCACTCCGCACTCAAGATTTCGGGTCGAGAAGAATGGACTGAAACCTATCCTGTGAAACTTTATGATGTCGCTCATGAAGCCTTATCGCTGAATGCTGTTGCGGACGTTATTGAACAGGCGAAAGCAAACTATCGAGAGATTTGGATTTTATTTGCGTGTTTACAAGATAAACAAATTTTTTCGGTATTGCCCCGTTTTTTTCAACTGGCGACTCACCTTTTGTTTTCGCGTTTAGAACATCCTCGAAGTTGGAATCCAGAAATCGTGTTCGAGCATTTTCCTTCCTGGAAAACCTCTCCCAAAGTCGAGATCAAAAGCAACGTTGCCTCTGCGGTTCAACGTTGTCAGGAATCGAGTGATCGATCCGATCTGATCGTCATTACAGGTTCTTTTGGTATCCTTCAAGAATCTAAGCGATGGTGGTCGGATTCTTAGAATTTTACTTCGTTCAAAAAAAACCTTGCATTTTTTTGAATTTTGTAATATTATTTCCCGTCTCGCATTGGGGAATTAGCTCAGTTGGCTAGAGCGCAACGCTGGCAGTGTTGAGGTCACGGGTTCGAGCCCCGTATTCTCCATAGTTTAACAAGAAGCCCAATCCTGAGATTGGGCTTCTTGTTTTCGTTTTATAAGGATTTTTATGACAAACTCTTCTTCCCGTGTTCTTATTACAGGAGCTTCTACAGGGATAGGAGCCGATCTGGCACGATTATTTGCCCAGGATCATTATTCACTCATTCTTGTTTCTCGAAATCAAAACCGTCTAGAGACTTTAGCTCAAGAATTACAAAAAAAATATGAAATCGTCGTGGACGTGATTTCTGTGGATCTGGCCCAACCCAACGGCGTTTTTCAATTATGGAAAGAAATCGAGGATCGACAATTTTTAGTAGAGATTCTCGTCAATAACGCTGGAATTGGAGTTTATGGAGAATTCATAAATACGGCTCTTACCGAAGAGATCCAAATGATCCAATTAAACGTAGTGACCTTGACGGCGCTCAGCAAGTTTTGCCTGAAGAAAATGAAGGAACAGGGAAAAGGAAAAATCTTGAATGTCGCCTCAACAGCCGCGTTTCAACCGGGTCCGATGATGGCGGTTTATTATGCAAGCAAAGCCTATGTGCTATTTTTTTCAGAAGCGCTTTCGTGTGAATTAGAAAAAAGTGGAATTACAGTCACCACCTTGTGTCCTGGCCCGACAAAAACAGAATTTATGAAACAAGCCAAAATGGAAGAAATGAATATTTTAAAAACAGGGAAAGTAGAAAAACTATTTATGACTTCGGAAGCGGTTGCTCGTATCGGGTATCGAGGATTGATGAAAGGGAAACGCGTGGTAATCACAGGAACGAAAAACTATCTTGCGGCCCAGATGATCAAATTTGCGCCCAAAATTTTAGTCATGCGTTTTTTAAAGAAAATGTTACAAGAAGATTCTCAATCTTCGAACAAATCTTCTGGCCAAATGTAAGAATTTTTTCTTAATTCTTCACTCACCTTACGAATATTCGCGGCGATTTTTTGCTGTTGAATCACAAATCGAATTTTTTTTTGGACTTGTTCAAAGGAAGGAATTTCGGCTTTTTGGTGTTCTTCCACTTTAATAATAAAGTACCCCTTGGGCCAAGGGATAAGAGGTGTCACTTCTCCAGATTTTAAGGCAAAAGCCGCGTCTTCAACTACTTTTTTTACGCTTCCTTGACCTCGTTTGATCAGAAGCCATTTTCCTTGTTCATCAACGGGCCAAATACCTTCCCGCTTTTCGGCTTGGGGGCCATCATCGTACAATTTAGCTAAAGCGGCAAAGTCGGCACCTTCTTTGAGTTGGCGCAAAATAGATTCTCCAAGCTCTTTCGCTTTTTCACGGTCTCCTTTTTTGTCTGAATAAAGAACAATCTGGCGAATTTTCACTTCTTCTTCTTTTGCGAATTCTATTTGATGGTCTTTGTAAAATTCTCTCAATTCTAATGGACTTACAAAGTTATCATATCGCGGACGTTTTTCCTTGGAGATTTCCAAACCCGCTTCCTGATAAAATAGGCGTTCAATAATTAATTGATTTCGAAGGCTACGTTGGAAATCATCAATGGTAATTCCTTCATCGCTTAAAATCTGTTCAAGATTTTCTTCGCCCCCTAGACGCGCTTTTTCTTTTTTTAGGGAACTCCCAATATCTTCTCCGGTAACCTTAATATCTGCTTTCACTGCGGCTTGTAAGGTAATCAATTCTTCTACCATTTCTCGAAGTTGTTTTTTCCAGAGAAATCGGATTTTTTCTTTTTTCTCTTCAATACTAATATTCGATTTTTTAATGGCATCAACGGCTTTTGAAATTTTTTTCTCAATTTCGTAAATAGTAATAATTTCATGGTTCACTTTCGCCACAATTTGATTTTTTTGTTGGGCGGAAAGGAGACACGCAAAGAGAAAAAAGAAAGAGGAAAAAAAGAGGTTTTTCATACAGTTATTATAGCATAGCACAGAAGGAAAAAAAGAGTCTTATTCCAGAGAAACATAAACGGTAATGACAGGAAACGATAACGCTTTCGGAGCCATAAATAGTTCAGAAGAAAAATCTGGAAACGCGATCATTTTTGAAGAATGAGATCTGGTCGTTTCTAAAAGGTATTTTAACACTCGCTGATAAGGAAGCGGAACTTTTTGTAATCCCTCCTCAAACGAATTGAGCCAAAGCCAACTGCGACGTTCGTTTGCAGATAAACGATCCAAAAAAAACCATTTCCCGTTTTGAAGCCAAAAAATAAAACGAAACGTATTTTCGGTTGGATTATAAAGCTTTTGTTCCTTTAGCGGGTTTTGTTTATCTTCTTGAATGAGTCTCGGACTTGGTTTTTCTGGAATTCCACGTTGTTCCCAAACGTAATTTACCAGAGGGCGAAGCCTCATTCGTGATATTTTTTTTAAGGAGTATTGGAAATGCCAATCCGGTGGGGAATCCCAAGATTTCAAAGCGCGTTGTTCGACATATTCAAAATCGCGATTTTCATAAAACTGAGGCAGTATCCAAGAAATTTTGTGAGGGGATTCGCTCTGAAGATCGGGGCTTGAAATTTCAAGAGAAGCAGGACATAAACTACTATATAAGCAGAGTCTCTGCCAAGATTCTCCACGGGTAGAAAGCCAAAAAATTCGGACCTCTTGCGCGAGTACTGGAGCGTTTCCCCAAACAAAATAAGCAACTAAAATGAGCATAAAAAAAATACTAAGGGTCCACTGCTTCAGTTTCTTTTTTCGGCGCAACGCCAAAAAGAGCGCAAGATAGCTTCCCGTAAAACCGAGAAGCAACCTTTGGAGAAAAGGGGGTGTAGAGACAGTGTGTTGAAAGGGAAGAAAGGATTCAGGAGCCACCACAGAAGGAAGTTTTCGGCTCCATAACGGATCCAGTACTAGCGCCAAATTTTTTGGATCGGGAATTAAAGATTCTTTCAAAAAAAGCATTTTTCCGGCCCCATAATTTAATGCGATTAAAAAAGGGTATTTTTGGTTCCAGAAGACTTCTTTTTGAGGATCGATCTGAAATTTTTGCCATTGTTCTTCTTCTCCTAAGGTTTTACCGAGAGAAAATACTTCAGGTGGAGGAAGTTTAAAAAAATCTTTAAAGAAAGAATCCTCCAGTGTTTTTTCTGTCCCGATTAATATTCCGCCGGAAAGGATCCACGATTGTAAATTTTTCCAGAGTTCTGAATGTATTTTGGGAGAGAGCGGTTTTTCCCAAATCAGATAATCAAACGGATCTAAAAAACGAAAATCGGAGAGAAATTCTGGTGGAAATTCAAGGGGATAGAGTTGATTTGAAAAGGGGGTTAATAAATGGCTCCACCATTCCTGACGTGAAGGAGTGCTAAAAAAGATTCCCCCTAATTTTTTTTTTGTCGGATAGGGCAAAAAAAAGGTATTTGAAGGAATGGATTCGTGATGGTTCAAAGCACCAGATATCCAGAGGTGAAAGTCGTTTCCCTTTGGCAATTTAGGGGGAACGATGGCTTCAAAAACAAAATATTTTTGGAGCGTATATTCTTCCAAATGAAAGGTTTTGGAAAAAATCAATCCATTCAGATTGAGGGCCACCTGAATTTCTCCCTGCGTAGGTAAAGGATTTCCGGAAAGATCCTGGATATCAATACGAAAAAGAGTCAAGAATCCAGTGCGATAAGCAGGACAGAGGAGAGGAGAAATATCGACTTTATATTGTGCCCACAAAAAAGAAATCGTCCAAAAAAGGTTAATCCATTTATATTTCATCGTTGACCTAATTCGTAGGAAGTAATCCCAGTTCGTTTGGAAGCCATAATACTGGAGACCAGAGAAACCATTGATTTGGATAATGAAACAATTCGGCAGAAAGATAAGAAATTACCAAAGGACCCAAGAGAAAACACCAATTCATCACCATGAAATAGGGGAGGATTTTTTCTTGATACGAATGAATTTTTTGCGGGAGATAAGCGCCAATGAGTAAAATTAATTCTGCTTTCCATAAGAGAGAGAACGGGACTAACGAACTAAGGGCAGAAATTAAACGTAAAGGAAGTGTTTCCCAATAAAAGAGAGGGCTATACTGGGGGATAGACCAAAATCCGCACCATAACAGAAACAAAGTAATTTCAAAGCTAAAAAGAAAGGCGCGTATCGGAGAAAAAAGAAGGGTAGTCGGGCGCCCCTGAGAAAAAATTGGAAACAATCCAACGAGTTCACTTCCCAAACAAAAAATGAGACTTCCTACTAAAAGGATCCATCCGAATATTTTCATTGGGGGCCACTCCGCGAAGACTTTTCGAAATTCCAGGTTTTTAATTTTTCATGATAATAAAGCAAATCCTCTTCTTGAGAACAAAGGCTGAGGGCTTTTTCAAGGGTCAGGATTGCTTTTTCAAGTTGTCCCTCTTCGTAGTAGGCTTGAGCCAAAGTATCCCAATTTGGATGGATAGGGTTGATGGCGATTGCTTGTTGAGCAAGCGGAATCGACTCTTTAGTGTTTTTTACAGAAGGTTCTGTCGTGAGTAACCAAGCCAAATCGTTTTGATAATAAGAGGCTTCAAGTTGTGGCGCGGATTCAATAGCTTTTCGAAATTGTAGGATGGACTCGTTGAATTTTTGTTGGTCTTGGTAAATACAGCCTAAATAATAATAGGATTCATAATTTTTAGCATCATATTCAATACTTTTCTGGTAGGCTTTTTCAGCGAGTTCTTGTTTGGGATGCTCATGTTCAATCAAAATGCGATAGACCATTCCTACATTGGCCCAGAGTCGAGATATTTCTTTGGGAGATTCCTCTTCTTTAAGGGCGTGAGAAAGAAGTTCGATGGCGGTTTGAAGCTGTTGAACTCCTTCCTCCGATCGTTGAGGAAAATGATCGAGTAAAAGTCTGCCTTTATGAATATAGGCTTGGGGAAGTCGTCCGAGCGTAATCGACTGGTTATAATATTCTTCAGCCTGATTCCAATGAGTTTCTTCTTCTTTTTCGACTCCAAGTAAAAAAGATTCTTCTGCCAAGCGTTCTTTTGTTTTTTCAGAGAGTGCGGACGGGATATCTTCATTAGAAAATCCTTTTTTTAAATCGGCGTCATAAGCGAGCGAAGGAAATTCTTTAAGGAGTTTCAATTTTTTTTGGCAAGCGGTGTCGATTTCAGAAGAAGGTTTTTTATCAAGGCAACTTTGAAAAAATTGTTGAGCGGTTGAAGGTTGATTGAGATAATAATAGGTAAGCGCGAGCCAGAAATGAATTTCAGCCCTATCGGTTTTTTGTTGAGAAGATTGAAAAAGAGCAAGTGCTTCTTCATAGTGATGCACTTGCAGTTTTTCTATTCCCTGTTGAGCGAGTTGAGACGATTCCTGAATAGGGACAGTGGCGCATCCGATCCATAAAAAAAAAGTAAGTCCAATAAAGAATTTACAGGAAAAGAGATTCATCAAAAGCTCCTTGCGCCAATATTTTTGCTGAAAATTAAGACATTCTAAAAAAAATATTTTATTATTTTAAGAAATTTGTAAAAGGAACCAATATATTTTTGTGGATTCTGAAAAAAGAAAATTGACAAATTCCATAAAAAAGATATGATTCCATAGATTATTCGATTTTGAGGCAATTTCTTGTGGGAAAGAATCGCCTCCCTGAATGGAATGACAGGATAATGACATTCTCATTTTAAACTTTACTCATTCTTACCCACAAATGGGGAATTTCTTTAGTTTTGGAGGATTTCATGGCTCGTAAGTTGGTTCTTATTTTTGCATTAATCAGCCTAGTTTTTGGTTCTATGGGCTGTTTGTCATCTGATCATCGTCACAATCGGCGTCATATGTGGGCCATTGATCGCGATATTGAAATGCTTCACAAAACCACAGATCGTCATTTCTTTAATTACGATTGGGACGATCCATATCGTAACTAAGGATTAAACGAAAGCACCTTCTAAAGAGAAATTGTTGTTTTTTCGAGAATAAATGTATTCTCTTTGAAGGGAAACTATTTCATGAAGCAAATTTTCATTTTTTCTCTTTTGTTTCTTGCGGGATGTCATCTCCCAATTGCTCATGCTTTTAGTGATCAAGTGATGCCTGAGGAGCTGGTTGCGCGAGCAGCTTCGGCTCCTTTTATATTTCCAGTTTTTTTTGTTCTAGCAGGAATCGATATCATTTTTATCAATCCTGTTATTGCTTGTACTAAAATTCCGGAAGAAATTTCCCGAGCCTGGAACGAAGATTCAGAAGATCCAAATCAAGCAAAAATCATCGCAGGAAAAATCTTTTTCTCCCCTCTTTATACTCTGTATCTGCTTGGATTTATCATGTTCAGCGAACAGTTTGAAAAAGAAAAAGAAGAAAACGTAATTTATCTTGAAGAATCATCCCCTCAAGAGAATAAAAAATAAAATTTTGAGAATAGAGAATAATTAGTTGATTTTTTTAAAATCTGCGCTAAAATTTTATCCCCATCTAAATTTTATGGGAAGGTAGTTCAATTGGTCAGAGCACTGGATTGTGGATCCAGGTATTCGGGTTCGAGTCCCGGCCTTCCCATCCCCCTTATAATCCACCTTTAATTTTTTACTCACCTCAAATTTTTATTGAAAAAATTAAGACTTTTCTTCTTCTGGTTTTTTCATAAACGGATTCGTTTCCGATAAATTTGGAGGCGGGCCTTGTAGTTTTTGAGGCCGTGGTGGTGCGGGTGGCGAAACTGAAGAGGATAATTGCGGGGAAGTTGAAGACGATAGTTGCGACGGCGAAGTTCGAATCTTTCGAGTTCCCGGTGGTTGTTGCGGTGCTAACGGATCTCCAAAATCCTTAAAATATTTCTGCGAATCAATATATTTTTTTGCTTTTTCCTGAGCTTTTTCCTGAGTTTCTTCGAGCGGAAAAACAAACTTAATTGCATTTTTGTTAATAATCACAATTTCTTCTTCCCTAACCAGATCCCCAGTAATTGTATAGAGTTTGGGATTCAATATAGGAATAAAGGGCTGAGAAGAATTTAAATAATCTGTTAACCGTTTATTGTGTCCTAACCCAATGATTACAATATCCCCTACATATCTAAAGGTATCAGTAAACAATTCTACGGTAATTAATCGTCGGACCTCTTCCACATCCCGGCCTTTCTTTGATCAAGTCATTTAAAAGTTTTCAGATTTTATCTTTTTTTTAAAGAATTGATAGATTTCGCAAAAAAATTCTTCTTTTATTTTGGTTCTCTAAAAATTTTATTATAATTCCTTTTTCGTTTCGAGAACAGATGCTCTTTCAATATCTCTTAAAAACAAACAAATTAAACCGATTTTTTTTAGAGAAAATAAAAAATTTTAGATTCTTTATGAAAAATACGTCTTAAAAAAGACTGAACCTGTTGCGAAGAAAGGCACTAAACATAAAAGCCTTCACAATCAAAAGGAGACTTCAGGTGATTACCTCTATGTATTCTCGAGACACAAATTCCATTGAAGAGTCAGAACACAGCCTTATTCAACGTTGTAAAAATAATGATAAAGAAGCATTTAACTACTTTGTCCAACAATATCATAAAAATGTTTTTCAGACCATTTTTCGAATGATTGGGGATGCGCAAGAAGCTGCAGATCTCACACAAGAAGTTTTTATTAAAGCCTATAAAGCAATCCATAGCTTTCGCCAAGAATCTTCTTTTCGAACTTGGATTTATCGTATTGCCGTCAATTTTTGTATTAGCCAACGACGAAAACATTCGGTAAATCAGGTCGCCCAAGCCTATTCCCTTGATGCGCCAATCCAAACTAAAAATGGAGAAATCACTTTAGAGCCTGCGGATCTTACTTCCAATCCCACCGAAATTCTAATAAAAAAAGAAAGTTTACAAGAAATCGAAACCGCAATTCAAAGTTTGGCTCCTGATTTCAAAGCGGTTGTAATTTTGCGAGAATTAGAAGATTTATCTTATGAAGAAATTTCAGAAATTCTCGAAATCCCTAAAGGAACTGTACGCTCCCGCCTTCATCGCGCCCGATTAGAGCTTCAAGAAAAATTAAAACATCTCTTGTAAAAAATGGGATCTTTAAAACTCTGGGAACTTTTCAAGACTCCTCAGGTCTAACCGAAAATGTACTTATTCATCCTGGAGATCGAACCATGAAATGCACAGATATTTTAAATACTTTAGAGGACTTCTTGGATGATGAGCTTTCAGAAACTTCTAAAAAAGACGTGGAATCTCATCTTAAAGATTGCTCTCCGTGTCAGTCTCAATTTCAATCCTTAAAAAAATTAAGCTCCCTTTTACATTTTCTTCCTCAACCCAATCCCCCACAAAAATTAGAAGCACTTATTCTGGAAAAAATTCAGAAAAAACGTTCTTTCCGCCTGATTACTTGGGCTCCCCCTTTTTTGGCAGCGGCAGGACTTTTTCTCAGCTTGACATTTCTTAGCACTCAATTCTTATCGGGCGCTTCTCAAAATCGTAAGAGTAGTGATTCAAATTCGTTAGAAGCTTCAAGACGCTCGAAATTACCTCAATCTGCTCAACTAAAATTAGAAGAAACGTCTTCCAATAATTCTCCTAAAGAAAATGTAGAAATTGAAAAAAAAGCAGACTCCAAACGCCCTAGCTACCCTGAAAATATTCGAAATAAAGCCACCCTATCTGAGGCTAATATCGAAAAAGAAAAGGGATGCCAAGATGAAATGAGCCTCAATAAAATAGCACCCACTCCTTTTAGTTCTGGAGCGACATTTAATCAGACACGTCAGCAAGAGTTAGATCTCACAAAATCTAAAAAAGCTGAGAGCGAATTTCAAAACGACGCAGAGAAGGAATCCGAAATTATTCCTACCGCAGATAATTCTGTGGAAGAAACACTTCTTGAAGAAGTCTTAGGAAAAGAAAAATTAAAAAACCTCATCGACCGCAAACAAGAAGGACAAACAGCAGAAACGCTAGAGCAAAATCTTTCTAAAGAAATTCTGACGGTTCAATTTAAGGGAAATTCCGAAGAACTACAGGGATATCTTAAGAGTTTTCAAGCGAAACTCGTTCAACAACAAGGACTCTTGTGGATATCTATCCCTGAAGAACAACTTAAACCCTTGCTGGAACGACTTCAAACGCGGGAAACCGCTTCGCTCAAAACGCTTTTGATAGAAGAAGAGAATGCGCCTACAACCTCAATAATGACATTACATTTAGCGCCCATTGTGCCCCCGCCCCAAGAATCTTCTTCCTCAAACAAAAAATAATATCTCCTGAAACAAAATAAGGCGGCTTTCAGCCGCCTTGTTTTTTTATTCTTAGTTAAAAATTAAACTAACTCTGATCCCTTTCCCTCCTTGAAAAAGGCTTTCCACCCGTTCTTGTCTTCTGTAGAAGTTTTGAGTCGCTTCAATCCTTCTTTTAATAAATCCATTGAGGTCGCCGTAGAGAGTCGCAAATAATGCTGGCCCTCCGAGCCAATCGTCCCAAAAGAGCGCCGATCAATTGTAGCAACACCATGTTTAAATAAAGCAAATCGTTGTAGTAGCGTCGCGGGAGAACTTTTTTTCTGAATTTCTAGAGGAAGTTTTTCATAATCTTTTATAATCCCCAAAGACTCTACAACTTCACTCACATTTGGAAATACATAAAAAGCTCCTCCAGGTTTTGTACAGTGTATTCCTGAAATTGCATTTAAAGCGTCTACAACATAATTTCGACGCTCTTCAAAAGAAGCCACCATCTTCTTTAATAACGGATCAATCGCTTTTGCATTCGCTAACGCTTCCCGTCCCGCCTCTAACACAAATGGAGGGAGGCAAGAAATAGTATTAATGTTCAAAGTGTTAAAAGTCTCAGTTTCTCGCTGAGACGGAAGAATATGATATCCTAGTCGCCAACCCGTCATCGCGTAAGATTTAGAATGCCCAGACGAGATAATCGTGCGAGAAAGCATCTCCGGAAACGAGGCTATCGAAATATGTTTGTTCCCATCAAAAACAATGTGTTCATAAATTTCATCCGAAAAAATACGCACATTTTCAGAACATTTTTTACGAATTACCTCCGATATCTCCCGCAATTGCTTTTCACTTAAAACTCCACCTGTTGGATTTGACGGAGAACAAATAAAAATAAGTTTGGTTTTTGGGGTAATCAATTTTTCAAGCAACGACGCTTCCATCCGAAAACCATTGCTTTCTTGTAGAGTCATCGGAACCGGTTTTGCACCCACAAAACGAACCCAAGATTCATACATAGGATATCCCGGACTCGGATAAATAACCTCGTCTCCCGGATTTACATAAGCAAGCAAACTAAAACCAATTCCTGGCTTTGCTCCTGCCGTAGGAACCACAAAATTTGGATTCACTGTAATCCCACGACTCCGCAAAATCTGTCCGGCAACAGCCTCACGAAATGCGGGCGTTCCTTGAGGAGGTCCATAATGGGTGTTTCCTTTTTTTATACTCTCAATTCCTGCTTGATTTACCACTTCAGGGCTATCAAAATCTGGTTCCCCAATATTTAAACGAACCACTTTTAGCCCAGGCGCAAGTGCTTCCGCTTTCGTAATTTCTGCACCTACTTTAAAGGCATTTTCCGTTCCAATAAGATTCATTCGTTCGGCAAATAGATCCATCAATACCCTCTTCAATAAAGCTTTTTACCATTTAAAAGATAAAAATTAGTCTAATATATTTCTTCCAAAGAGAAAGAGACGGTAAAGCTTTTCTTAAAACCTCCGATCTAGTTTTTTTGTCAATACAAGAAATTTGATCCTAATCTACCCTGTTTGGAAGGGGGAACTATGGTCTTCAATCGCTCAACTCAATTAATTAAAATTTTGATGTATGATCCACAGAACCCTGAAGTCTGGCTAGAATTAGCAGAATATTTTGCCCGAAAATCCGTTCTCTGGGATGCCCTCCTCTGCTACGAACAAACCTTTCTCTTGCAACCCGATTCGTTGTTACTTGCCCAACAAATCAGCCAGTTTCTCCAAAAATCTAAATTGCTTGAAAATACTCCATTAGCCTCTCCAGAATATGAATGTGTTCTCTGGAGTTGCTTACGCTGTGGCAATTCCCAAGAAAAATCGGATCCCTATCTCTGTTCTTGTGGAGGAATACTCGGCCCCATCCTCACTCGTAAAAATAATCCTCAACCCCTGTATCCTCAAATATTCCCCAAAAATGCCATTCGGAGCCAAGATCGTCGCTATCTTTTGGTAAATCTCCACCAAGCCTTTGCCTTATTTGGTGAAAGAAACACAAATCTCGAAGAAAGTCGTTCCGTCTTTGATGCCACTAAACCAGACGAGTTTCGCCCCCTGCTTCAATTGTATCTATTACCTGTTTATCCGTGGCTCATTTATTACACCGCCTCCTCCGGTGCGGATCTTCATCCTACACAAGATTTATACTTTCAATGGCTCGCTTATCTCGGTATTCAAGCAATGACCTTTTCTCCTTTAGGCAATCAAGCGCTTCTTGGTTTACGGATTCCTGTCTTTCGACCTGCTTCTGGAAAAGTCCTCCTCCAAGAACGGGTAATTCGTTGGCCTAAACACCAACTTTTGTTCCAACAAGAATTGGAAATCCAAGATCCTCGACTACCCGCCAATTTTAACACTTCAGGAAAAGAGTTCCCTTCCTTTGAATGGGATTTCACCCATAAGTGTTTTTTCTATGTTCAACCTCAAGAGAAACTGGCGCTTCCCAAAGCCTTTCCCGAAGAAGAACTCTTTCAAGCATTCTCTTATAAAAAAGCAATCATCGAACCTACACCGTCCGTCGATGATTACGCCTCTCCACTCTGGAATGCTTCTTATTCCACTCTGAAAAAAATTATTTCTTCTCTTTCTCTAGAGGAACAGCCTTCTTGCCAAACCGCTTAACACATTCTTGAGCAATCTTTAATTGTTCCAAAGACAGAGAATGCTCTGGAACAGAAAGTGTTATCGCTTTTTCAAAATCGCTTGCACATTGCTCATATGCTTTGATTCGAAAATAGTGGTCCCCGCGTTGATAGTAAAAGTAAGGTTCTTCCGGATTTTTCTCGATTCCATAGTTTAAAACCTTTAAAATTTCCGGATTATTTTGTTGTTGCGTCGCGGTTTTAAGAAACTCGCTGTAAAGCTCAAGCTCTTGAGGAAGCGATTGAATTCCTTCCCAGAGAATGCCGAGCGCTTTTTTACTCTCTTTTTTCTGGAGATACAATTCGGCCAACAACAGATAACAAAAACGTTTACGAATCGGATCTTCTTCGAGCTGATGAAGTTGCTTTTCCTTCTCTAAAACTTGCTCAAAAGTTTCGATTGCCTTCTCAAAATCTTTGGAACAATAGTAAATAGAAGCTTTTTGGGACAATATCATTAAATCGTTTGGATTCTTTATTAACCATAAATTGAAATTTTTTAATGAATTTTTATATTGTTGCTTCTGGAAATAAAAATCTCCAGCAATCAGATACCGTTGATAATTTTGGTTCTCCATCGCTTCTAACCGCTTTAATATCTTCTCAATTTTCTCTAAATCCCCCACTTTTAAATAAAGTCTTGCTAAAAGATTCCAAAATTCTGGAAGGTTTTCGTTTTGAATTGGAAACGATTCGAATTGCGAAATAGCTTCTTGCAAAAGCCCTTTCTTAAGATCCTCATTCTGGCGATGATCGACATATTGGAGAACAGTGTTTCCGTAAATCGCAAGGCTCTGGATATTCACAGATTCTTTTAAAATAGCTCGCGCGGAACTTAAAGCCAGTTCATGTTTTCTTAATTCGTTATAAATTGTTACCTGATACTGAATAATCGTGGCCTTCGCTTCGGCTTTGTCCATATAGTGAGTTGTCAAGAACTCATAAGCCGCCTTTTGTTCTGAAATAGCAGATGAGGTGTTCTGAGTTTCTTGAAGTTGTTTTTCCAACAAATTTAAAGCAGTTTGTAAAGAGATCCGTCCTCCTTCAATATCCCCCAAATACTTCGTCCACAGCCCCCTATAATAATGAAACTTGTAATCCTCAGGAAATAAAGCGAGTGCTTCTTTCAATAGAGGTAATCCTTCAGAAGATTGTTTTAGCCTCCAATAAATGCTACTCAGCAGTTCGTAAATCTGGGGATCTTCCGGAGTCACTAATAAAGCTAGTTTTAAATCATCTAGCGCTTCGTTCCATTTGTTTTGCTGTATATACACTTTTGCACGAAGCGTTAAGATGGGAACATTCCGAGGAAATAGAGTCAAATAATGATTTAATAAAACAAGAATTTTTTCGTATTCTTTCAAATCCATTAAGAAGAGAACTCTAAAAAGAAATAAATTTATGTTATTAGAAAGAGCTTCTTCGGAAAATTTTTCTAGAATCTGCGTCGCTTCCTGGTATTTCCCCCTATTTTTCAAAAAAACGGCTTGCCACAATTGAATTTCATCATTTTGAGGAAATTTTTGAGCTAAAATCTGCAAGCGTTCCCAAGCAGAATCTCGATTTCCTAAGCAAAAAAGAATTTTTATGCATTCGATCTGGGCCTCAAATTTTTCTGGATAAAGCCTCGTTGCCTTTTCGTAAAAAGATAAATTTTTGGGGTATGAAGCTAATTCTGCAGAAAGCATTAAGTCTTCATACTCCTGAAAAATAGCCACATTTTCCGCAGACGAAATTTTTTTTAAAACTTCGGTGAGTTTTAATTGTAAATGTTGAACATTTCCATTTTGTTTGTTTTTAAAACGTAAAAATCTTTTTTTTAGAAAAAATAATTCTTGATACAGATCTTTTTCGGCAAGATTTCCAAGCGTTTCAAGAAGAGAAGAACAAAAATCGATCTGGAGCACCGAATAATTTACAATAATATTTTCTTCGGCTAACGCATTTTTCAAAATTTCTCGCATAGCGATAACAATATTTTGGAATTCAGAAAGCTCAGGAGGAATTTTTGCAAGTAATTCCAAGAGAAAAGGAAAAAGAATTTCATACGAAGGTGGAACAGAGGATTTTAATGCCAAATATTGTCGGGATAAATTTTGAAAATGATCAAGTAATTTCTTGTAAACTTCCGGTTCATCGAATTTTTCCACTTCATTTTTTGCTGAAATTATTTCGCGATCTCGTAATTGGCTCTCTCGAATTTTATTGACCCAAAAATCTAGACGATCTAACTGTTTTTGCTTTCTGGCGTTTTGTGCCACGATAATTTCTTTTTTCAGAGATTCTGTTTTTGATGAATAGTCAGATAAATTTTGGATTTCCTGAAAAACATAGTGTGCGAAGCGAAAATCGCCTCCGGCAATCGCTGAACGAATTACGGATTCTCCTAGATAAAATCGGGCCTCGATAAAAGGGGGATAGTATGGGGCGAGTGAAAAAATTTGTCGCAATAGATTGAAGCGAAAAATTTTTTGGCCCAAATTATTTTGCGGATCTGATTGATCTTCGTTTTGTATTTGTTGGAGAATTTTTTGTAAAGCGTTCAACGTCTTCAAGTTTGTTAAGGGCAATGTTTTTACATAAATATTTATTGCCTCTTCATACTGTTTTTGGGAAGTAAATTGTTCAGCTTTATAAAATAGACTTTGTAAATAGGTTTGTTGGCGGTGCCACTGCCATACTACAATTCCAACCAAAATTAGAATAAGACAGGCAATACTTCCTAAAAGAAGGCGATTCCGAAGGCCCCATTTTAATAGGCGCTCATACAGATTATACGGACGTGTTTTTATAGGATAGCCTCTTAGCCATAAATCTAAATCATTTTCAACTTGATCAATTGATGAATAACGATCTTTAGGGAGTTTTTCCAAACATCTTAAGCAAATGACTTCCAAATCTTGAGGCACCTCTGGAGTAATTAATCTTGGGGGAACAGGTTTTTTAGATAAAATACCCTTCAACAGTTGAGGAAGAGAGGCTCCTATAAAAGGAAGGTTTCCGGTCAAGATTTCATAAAAAATGACCCCCAAACTAAAAATATCTGATTGAAATGAGGGTTCTCCTAATCGTTTCGAATCAATTTGTTCCGGAGCCATATAATTTGGAGTTCCAATTAAAACCCCTGTTCTAGTCAAGTTTTGTTCCTGTTTTTTCGCCAAACCGAAATCCATAATTTTTATGGTTTCTTGAGGAGTCACCATAATATTCAAAGGCTTTAAATCTCGGTGCCAAATATTATTTTGATGTAGAGCCTGCAATCCTTGTGTAATCTGGTGAAGAAGTTTAATTTTTTCGCGTAGCCCTAAATTGTTACTTTTGAAATAACAATCTAGCGTGTGCCCGGAAATATATTCCATTGAAATATATTCTATTTTATCAATGCTTCCGTAATCAAAGACTTTAATGACAAGCGGATGATCCACCGCCGCCATAATTTTAGCTTCATTAAAAAACCGTTGTCTTCCTAGTTCAGAATGTTCCCGATCCGTATTAAGTTTTTTTAACGCAACCGTTCTTTCCAAAGCATCCAGCGCGCGAAAAACGGTTCCCATTCCTCCTTGACCCACTTGTTCTATAATTCGAAAGGGACCAAATTTCGCAATAGCAGGCTGGGATTGAGAAAAACTGGGAAGTCCCTCTTTCTGTAAAATGACCGAATATCCTTTAATTGGCGTGGATTCTTTGCTTAAGGTAAACGGATAAAGTTCTACAAATTGCTTTAAGACGATTTTATTTTTTTTAAAAAGGCTCTGTAACAGTTTATCTGGAGTTTGTTCGTCCTCTTCCAGATGAATAATTTCGTCGTTCAACTCCGTTGCGGATAGCACCCCTTTTTCCAATAATTTCCAACAAAACGGAAGCAAAATATGCTCATCCGTAGACGCCATACTATTCGGAGGAGTTAATTCAGTGATATGTTTTGAATCTAAATTTTCTTGATGGAACAAGGAGAGATAATTAAATTGTTTCAAATAATCAAAATAAATTTGAAGATCTTGATTTCTCAACTCACGAGCCTTGCGTGCCTGCGCTGGAGTGAGAATTTGATGTTTGAGTCCGTAGGTAATCAGGTCCATAAATGGGTCTCATCGCGAAAGAAAAAAAAAGTGATCTTTTATAGATCACTTTTTTAACAAATTTTTCAAAGGATTGAAATCAAAATTTTCTTATTGTGGATTTTCAGTTCCGTCAATGCTTCGAATAAATTCCAACACATTTAATAGTTCTGATGAACTATATCCAAAAGTATCGTGTTGAAGACCACCAGCCGCACGAAGCGCGAACACGTCAGAGAGTGTTTGAGCGCGTCCGCTATGACCGTAAGGATTTGAGTTGTTGACATTGAACAAACTTGGAGGGTTAAAGGAAGCTGCGGCACCTGGAGGAGCAATTGACGCATTAGCACTAGCACCACGAATTTCGTTGGGATCGCCGAGGAATAAGGTTCCTACAGCATTTCCAGCACCACCAATACCATCGACAGAAGAGACAATATCAATGATAAAACCAGAATCAGCGGAATCATCAAACGCTTTGAGGGCAGTTCCACCTGGAGTTCCAACAACTAGAAGTCCAGCTTGGAGAACTCGAGGATCTAATGCAATCGCTCCTGCTGGAGCGGCAGGATTTGAGGTAAACAATGGATAGGCCCAACGTACTTGAGAAGCGGTCCATTTTGGGCCACCATGACATTCAACGCAAGTACGAGAAGCGGAAATGTTTATACTAAACAACGAACTTCCGGTAGAAACAGAGGAGGAGAGGTTCGTTGGACGGTTGAAAATACGAATTCCGGCTTGTACCCAGAGGGTCATCAAATCAAGAGCTTCAGAAACACCCTGATTGGGGCCATGATTGAATACAGTACCCTCATCCCCTGGAGCAGAACCGTCAGTTGGTCCTGGAAGTGGAGTAAATCCGAGTCCACCTTGAACTCCGCGAGTGTTGTTATTGAAATCGGTTACGCTTCCACGAACCGCGTTCCAGTTAAATACTCTCTGATTTTCCGGAGTTTGTGGAGCATAAGAGCCATCAAGCGAAATCGTTTGACGTGGTCCGGTATCGAAGATCCAAGTTACCCCATCGGCCAAACCATCTGGATGACAAGAACCACAAGAGCTCCAGTTATCATTAGAAGCAATACCTCGGAAAAGGCTCGTATCAATCGTACGAACATCTCTTCCGACTAAACCGGCAGGATCATCTAAAGGATTAACACTAACACCCATTCCGGTGAAGAAAACGAGTTTTCCCAAGATGATATTGTGTTCATTAGAACCCGGAGAAGGAAGAATTGCGGTGTCGATTTCGGCAATATTCGTGTTAGAGACCAAATCGATTGCGGTTAAAGTAGCATCTACTTCAGCGTAGACATAACCACGGGTTCCGGTGCTGTTTAAAATAACTCCGGTAGGAATATTTCCTGTTTTGAAACGGACCACTGTAGGAGGAGTTAAGGTGAGAACACCAGAAGTGTTGAAAGTGGCTTTAAATGCAAAGCTACCGCCACGACTTGGGATGAGTGCGACGCCTTCGCGAATAGACATCGAGGTAATGTCCGAAGCAAAAACGCGTACAAGGGAAGGAGGTGTTGTCGCAACTCCGCCGTTTTCGGTCGCGATTTCAGAATTAAGGTTGACTCCTTCTGCAGTAATTTCCGAATCTGTTAAGGTATCGATTACGCTTACATAAGCCTGAAAATTCGTATTAAAACGTAGAGGAGGTTCTGGACTTGCGGCAATCGACGGAATATAAAGTTTATCTGTATCCGGATCGATAGCAATACTATATAACTGGTTCGGGAAAGCATCTTGAGGAACGGCCGCATCTCCGTTACCGCCAGGAGTAGCAGTATCGACGCAATAAGTATCATTAACGGCCGGAGGAGTCGAACCCACACAGTACAAAGTACGATCTGCACTAAAACCAGAAGCGCGAGGAGACAAGCTAATGGTTCCTAAAACTCCATTTGTAGAGGAATCGATAGCAAACAAGAATCCTTCTTTACCATCATTAAAACCTTCTATAAAATCGGGCAACACCCCAGCGCGAGCGCGGGCAAAAAAGTTGGAGACATAAACAGTCTCATCGCTATCGCTTCCATCTAAGTCGTTGGTTACCGTCACAGCATAAGGATGCGCATTGGTTCCTAACGAAATGGTTGCGGTGACATCATTGGTAAAGGTATCGATTACCGAAACCGTACCATCTGCGAAATTTGCCACATAAAGAGTTCTTCCACTTGGGCTTAATGCGGTACCACGAGGTTCAGATCCGACTGAAATATCCTCTTCCACATAATAGGGCCCAAATCCACCCCCTAAATTGACCACACTTACGGTGTTATCGGCACCATTGCTTACATAAGCTGTAGAACCCGTTGGACTAATGGACAAACTACGAGGTTCATTTCCAACTGGAATTTCTGCCAGCACCAAAAAACTATCCAAACCGCCAGAGCGAACCTGAACAGCCGTCATACTATCGGCTTCAAAGTTTGCGACATAGACCACTTGGTCCGAGGGATGGATTTGTGCGACACCACTTTGAGAGGGAAACGAATTAAAAACTTGTTGAGCAGGAACGAAATTATCACCGCCGCCGCCATTACTACACCCCATCATCAGCGCAGTTAGTAGCAGAGACAACATCAAAAGCCTCATGGGCACTCCTATAATTAGGGATAACAGAACTTACGAATAACAGAAAGAAGAAGTTTCACGAAAAACAGCTTTTAATGTTCCCAAATAAAAACTGCTATAAGATAAAAAACTCCCTTTATTTCGGAAATTTATCTTAAAAACTCAAGAAAAACACTATAAATTTTTTTTGAAAAAAGTCTACAAGATTCTTTTTTTCTATAGTTGAAACTCCAAAACATTCCGCTACCTATTGGTGATTTTTAGATATCCGGAAAGAATGAATTGATTTTTTCAATAGTTTCGATGGTAACTTTTAAATCCCTATTTTGTTTTAATAAAATAGATCTCTTCTTTTATTATTCCTCTTTTCAAAAGGCTAAATAATGCGTTACCTTTTTCTTTTATGTTTAATTCTTCAAATTCTTTTAGCGCAAGAGGCTTCCTTTTGTGCGATTGAAGGAGAATCCGCTCTCAAAGCATGGACGCTCGCAAACTATCAGGTTTCCTTTGTGGATAAGGAAGGAAATCCCGTAGCGATGGATCATCTTCGTTGGAAACTTTTTTCTCAAGGAAAAGATCTAAGTACTGAATTACGTTATCGTGAAACGGATGCAACTCACCAGAATAGTTTTCGACCCACGACGGAAGGCGTTTTTACCCTAGAAGTATTCCAAAAAGAAGACAATACGCCTTTTGTAAAAAAAGAAATTCAAGTGACTTCGTCCCATGACGCTTTAGAAATAATCGCGACACGTGGGCCGGCCCATCCAGATTTAGGCTACGTTAAATGGGTTGAAGATCTGAGTACCGCAAAAAAAATTGCCGCAGAAAAAAAAGTGCCCTTACTCTTGGGCTTTTTTACCTGTTGTGTCGCTTCAGAACGAATTGCGAATTTTGCGTTTAGAGATCCTGAATTCTTAGCACTGGCCGAGCAATACGTGGTTGTTCCGATGCCGTTAGGAAATCCTAAAGAACAATGGACCGAAGACTTATATCAAGTTTTGAGTGGACTTTCTTTTGTGGTGGTTAATTCGGAAGGAATTTACATTGACTATATTTATCGACCTTCCATGGACAAAATTCTGGACACACTGAAAAAAGGGTTAGAAGCCAATCAAACCCTTTTAGAAAAAGCTGAAAAAATAAAAAAAGAATTGAGCCGTATTCCAGACGATTCTCCTAAAAAAATTCAAGCCCTCTTTCAAGCCGGATGTTTTTATCGAAACGGAAAATCCTATGCTTACACTCAAGACTATTTTGAACAAGCCTTAGCGATGTTGGCTCGTTTTCCGAATCCTGAATTTGAAAGTTATCTACTGACTCAAATTTTGGATCTTTATATTAGGCAAGCCGCCGCAAATAAAGTAATTCAACTCATTAAAGAACGATCGCTCGAAAACGATTATGCTTTGATGTGTCTAGGAATGGCTTATTACATTAAACGAACCGAAGAACCTCAAACGGCTCTGGAGAAATCCAAGGGCTATTTCGAAGCCTTGTTGGCTCAATATCCTAATTCAACCTATACGACATTCAGTCAGGAAATGATTAAAGAAATCAATAATCCTTATGTAAAGCCCAAGGTGGTCCGAAAATCGAAATTTCAATTAAAAGAAAAATAGTAACTGTTCAGGTCTCCTAATGTCCCCCGCTGGCGGGGGATCAAGGGGGTGGAGTCTTTCAGAAGTGCTCTTCCACCCCCAAACCCCCGCCAGCGGGGGACAAGGACCACAAGCTTTTGTGGTTTGACCTAAATTGAAATCTACAGGTTGTACCTGAATAGTTACGAAAAATAAGAGAAGAATAAAGACAACTACGCCCATTTAACGGCCTTTTAGAGGCCGTTTTTATTTTTTTGCCTAATAAGGTAAAATTATTTCCGTTTTATCAATCTCCAAAAAAACGGGTGAAGGAGAGGTTTCCTTTGATGAAATGGATACTCTTGTGTTTGATCCTCATTCTAACGGTAGCCGTTTATTATTTGCCTATTTCTCAAAGTAAATTCCTGACTTGGGATGATGACCTCTATGTTTTCGAAAATAAAGAGCTTCAAGATACAAAAGGGTGGTATTGGATCTGGATCGAAAACCGAATGCCGAATCCGTATCCAATCACCTTTAGTGTTTTGAGACTGGAATATTTAGCATTCGGACTCGATCCGGCGCTGTTTCATTGGGGAAATTTGAGCCTACATCTATTGAATATTGTCTTGTTTGCGTTATTTTTACATAAACTAAAGATCTCGGCACTGATCGCCTCGTTTTCGGTAGCGGTGTACGCCTTGCATCCAGTACAAGTGGAAACAGTGATGTGGGTTTCCGAAATTAAAAACTTACTTAGCGCGGGGTTTTACTGGCTAAGTTGGCTGGCATTTTTGCACTATCTGGAAGTTCCTGAGAAACGGAAGCGCTATTATGCGCTTGGGGTGAGTTTATTTATTTTTTCACTCGCCTCCAAAAGTATGACGGTGACCCTACCCGTTTCACTCACTTTGTGGCTCTGGTTCTTTCATCGGAACCACTTTAAATCCTTCTTTCTTCGTTTTCTGCCGTTATGGTTCCTTTCTATTGCGTTTGGCCTTCTCAGCATCCATAGCGAAAACAAATTTTATCATAGTGGTCATCAACCCGTTTTGAGTCGCACCCTCTTTGAAAAGATGGCCGATGTAACCGAAGCGTTGTGTTTTTATAGTACCACGTTTTTTTATCCGAGGAACTTATCTTGTATTTACCCACATCATCCAATTTTAGGAAGCCAATTATGGGTACGATACGGAGCCACTATTGTATTCGTTTGTGGGATTCTGATTCTCATTAAAATCACTTTTTTCTCAAAGCACAAACAACAGACTCAAATTTTGTTTTTCTTCTGGAACTTTGGAATTGTTGCTGGCCCTATTTTGGGTTGGTTTGCTACTTCTTATATGCAACTCTCGCGTGTTTCAGATCGATATAACTATCATTCTTTACCTTTTCTGAGTTTGGGTTTAGCGCTCTGGGGTGCTCATTATTTGAAGCTACTGACGCCTCTTCAACAACGAAGCTTAACGATTTTATTTTTGGGATTTCTATCGTTTTTGATCTTTTGTACTGCCCAACAGACGCAGGTTTGGAGTACCCCCATTTCTCTCTGGATTCAAGCTTCAAAAATCAATCCGCAAGAAACCGAAGTATTTTATAATTTAGCCCTTTCCTATCTTAGCGAAAAAAAAGTAGAGAACGCGATGCGAGCCTTTGAAGAAACCCTCAAAATAGAACCCCGTCATTATAAAGCGAATAATAATTACGGAAATCTTCTTGCGGAACAAGGAAGAAATGAGGAAGCGATAAGACATTTAAAAATTGCGGCTCGCGTTCATCCAGAAGAATGGACAGCACACAATAATCTTGCGCATATCTATCATGGGCTTGGGAAAAAAGAAGAGGCCATTCCTCACTATCGCAAATCTTTAAATAATCCAGATCGTTCATTTGTTTATAATGTAACCTCTCTAGAACTCGCTGATATCCTAAGAGAAAAAGCGGAATTGCTAAAAGAAAACCAGAATACGGTATTTTCTGAAGCCATTGATTGTTTTAAAATGGCACTTCAAGGAGATGAAAAACAAAGAGCCTTCGAGGGACTTGGCTTATGTTATTTAAAAACAGATCCACAAAAAGCGGAAGAATGCTTCCAAAAATCCATTCAATTCGCAAAATCAAAAAACTCGAGTTCCATCGCCTGGATGAATTTGTATCGTTTATTTCATGGACAAAAACAATACCAGAAGGCGTTTCAGTCGCTTGAATCTGGAATCCAAAATAATCCGGACTCGATCGAATTGGCCCAAGAATTTCTTCAGTATTCTCTGATCTGTCCCGATCCAAATTTCAGAAGTGCCACACAAGCAATATTAAAATTTAATCATTTTTCAAAAATTTTACAAAAAGATAAAAAAATTTTAAATCTCTTGAGTTTTGTTTATGCAGAAAACGGCCAAATCCCCGAAGCCATTCAAATTCTGTATGACCTCAGTCGCTCTCTTTTTTACCCGAAAAATGAATCGGTGTCCAATTTTATTAATCGGGTCAACATTCATTACAATCAAATCCGTTGTGGAGTCTCTATTCTTCAAGATTAACCATTTTTTCGAGGCGAAAATGGATAGGGACTTGGCTGATTTCTTGTAAAATTTCTAACAATAATTATGATGAAAGCACCTAAAATTCTATCAAGCTCCTCCTATAAGAAAGATTAAAATTGATGGAAGTGGATCAAACCAGCTTAGAAAACTTAATTCGGCTCAGTCGGCTAGACCGCCAGATCTATGAAATTACTGAAGAAAAAAAAGATAAACCTAAAAAGTTATCTCAAGAACAAAAAGCCTTACAAAAACTCCAGGGAGATTACAAAAAAAAAGAAGAAGATCTGAAACAGAAAAATTTACAGATCCATCAAGAAGAACTAGATCTCAAAGAATTTGCCGATAAAATTCAAAAGAATGATACTCGTTTAAATGATGTGAAATCGAACAAGGAGTATACCGCTATTCGTTCTGAAATCGCTAATATAAAGGCGGAATCGGAAATCATCGAAGAAAAAGTTTTAAAAAAAATGGAAGAAGCGGATTATTTGAAAGAAGATCTGCAAGAACTCAAACAACAAATCGATAAAGAAGAAGAAAAATTTAAAACCAAGGCAGATCGAATCCAGGCTTCTTTGCGCCATCTGGAAGAACAATTCTCTGAACTCAAGCAAAAACGAACCCATCTTTTGGCAAATATCTCTAAAAATATCTACGCGTATTACGATCGAATTCTTGAACGAACCCAAGGAAAAGTGGTTGTTCCTGTAAAAAATGCGGTTTGTCAGGGCTGTTTTTGCGGGTGTACCCCTCAAGACGAAAATTTATTGATGATTCAAAAAGATCTCGTAGTTTGTAAAAGTTGTTCCAGAATTTTATGCCAAATTTCCTTCTACGAGCAGGTTCAAGATGCCTAAATTGTTTTTTAAACCCATTCTCCTCTTAACCTTTTTCTGTACTTTTTTTTCTTTTAGTTTCGCATGGGGACGCGTCGCTCATGAATGGATTGCGATTCTAGCACTCAAAGCACTTGCCCCTCAAGAACTTCGTGAATGGCTAATTCGCTCTCAAGACGATATCGGATACTATTCTACTCTTCCTGAAGTTTGGAAAAGTCAATATTCTCAAGAGCGATCCTTACACTGGTTTCACTTAGATGACGTTCCAGAACTTTTCCAGTATAAACAATTTCCTTCCTTCCAAAATTTTCTTGAAAAATTTGCAGGGCAAATTGGAGAAGTTTCCTCTAAACCCATTCATCAACGTTATACAGGAGCGCTCCCCTGGAGAATCGAACAACTCTACTTACAACTCGTCAACCAATTTAGACAACTTTCTCGACTCCAAAATCGAAAGCGGCGAAATGAAATGGCGTCGGAAATCATTTATACCCTCGGAATTTTGGCCCATTATACCGCAGACTTGAGCCAGCCTTACCATCTAACCGGCAATTATGATGGACAATTAACCGGAAACCCCGGTTTTCATAAATATTATGAATTCGATCTCGTTGAAGCGGCCCCTGAGCATTTTTCGTCTAAGATCGACGAACAAATAGAACAACTCTATTCTAAAATCTCCCGCTCGTTCGCTCGATCCCAATCTTTACAAGTGGGTCTCTTGAAAACAGCAAAATTCGTTTATGACGAATATCCAGTCTTGAATGAAATGGATCAGACCCTATCGCTTTTCCGCAGATTTTCTTCCGCAAGACGTTCTCCAGAAACCGTTTTTTCTGCATTTGAAGAAAAATTGTCTCGTCATATCGCTATCGGAATCATTCTTCAAAGTTGTTTGATTCAGCGTGCTTATGAAGAAGCCGGCGAACCTTCTCTGAAAAATGCTTTTGCTTCTTCTCACGCGAATACTTATATTTTTCCAGAATTTTAAAAACGGAAGCCAAAGAAAAATCTAACAGAAAATTATTATGTTTTCTATCGCACTCAGTATATTTGTGATTACATATATTGGAATCGCTTTAGGAGAGATTCCATTTTTGCAACTTGATCGTACTGGAATAGCCCTTCTCGGCGCAATTTTGATGATCGTTTTTGGCGTTCTTTCCATCGATCAAATTAACAGCGCGGTCGATTTACCAACCCTTTTCCTATTATATTCTTTGATGATTATTTCGGCACAGTTGAGACTCGGCGGATTTTACACATGGCTCATCTTTAAAATGACTCCTTATGTAAAAAAACCCTTCCTATTCTTAGGGTTAAGTATGTTGGTAAGTGCCATTTTGTCCGCAATTCTAGCCAATGACATTATCTGCCTCGCGTTTACTCCTATTATGACGGTTTCTGTACTACAAGCGCGAATGAATCCAGTTCCGTTTCTTTTGGGATTAGCCCTCTCTAGTAATATTGGCTCTGCCTCAACTATTATTGGAAACCCACAAAATATGTTGATTGGCCAGATAGGAAAATTGAATTTTCTTCATTTCATTCTCTGGTGTCTCCCACCGGCTCTGATTTCGCTTTTCTTCAGCTATGGAGTCTTGTGTTTTGTGTATCGAAACCGATTTACAGCAACAACTTCTCTAAAAGACCCCATAACAAAAGAATCTTGGCCCACGTTTGATCGAGATCAAACATTCAAAGGGCTCTTAGCGGTAGGACTTTTGATTATTTTATTTTTTACTTCGTATCCACGTGAATTGACGGCGATAGGAATTGCGGGCGTTTTGATTTGTAGTCGTAAATTCAAATCCCGTCATATTTTAGGACTTATCGATTGGCCATTGATTACGTTATTTTTTGCCTTGTTTGTCTTGATTCAAGGAATTGAAAACGTGCATTTGCCTCAAAAAATCGCAATTTTTTTACGAACGCACGAAATTTCAATTCAACAACCCTTCATTCTGGTCACGATCTCGGCTTTTTTAAGTAACCTAGTCAGTAATGTTCCTGCGGTGATGCTCCTCTTGCAGTTTTTAAATCCGGAGAACCCTACAGAATATTATATTTTAGCCACAGCGAGCACGTTTGCGGGTAATTTTATTTTGATTGGAAGCATTGCAAATTTAATTGTAGTTGAGCAAGCCTCTCTCTACGGAGTTTCGATCTCTTTTAAGGAACATGCCAAAGTCGGGGTTCCCATCACGTTAGGAACCCTCCTTTTCCTCTTCCTTTATATTGGTCTGCTTGGTTTTATCCAAGGTTGAAAACCATTAAAACGAATAGGGTGAAGTACGAGGATAACGGTAATAAATTTCCATCATCAAAATGGCGACTGCAGTACACATGACCCGCCCGCCTCGTGCAAACCATATACAATGAGCATCCCAAGAGCCCTTTTCGCAACCTTCTTTTTTTTGGGACGGAAGCAGTACTTTTTTGAGAGCATCGTTCCACTGATCCCAAGGCTCATGACCATATTGGAACATCGCGATGGTTCCATAGTACCAATAATAAAAATCAATTTTATTGGGATATTGAAGGCCGGGTAAATCCTCTAAAAGAAGCTTTATTCCCTTATCTACCGATTCACTTTCACGAGATTCTTTCATAAACATACGACAGGCAAGTGCTGCCGCTGTCATCGTAATGCGTTTGGTTTTCTGAAGAAACTCGCCATCATAGGAAACCATAAAATCATTCTGATCCGTCATTTTATTCGTAAAGGCCATCGCGTCTGTAAACGCTTGGTCGGGAATCGTTAGGTCCGCATAACGACCCGCTTTGAGTGCCATCAGGCACCAAACCGTGACGGACATGTCATTGGGTGTCTCTAGAGGACGATATCTCCAGCCACCTCCAGGAGTTTGTGAACTGAGAAGATAAGAAAGTCCTTGCTGTGCGGCACCTCGTTTTTTGTAGACCCCTTGAGGAAACTGTTGAGCTTCACACAAAGCTAAGGTACAAAGAGCGTGCGTGTACATATTATTCGCATGTGCCCCAAAAGAACCATCAGAATTTTGAAGAGAAATGACATATTTGATGGCCTTTCGGACTGTTTCTTTATACAGGCCATCTCCTTCTGTGTGTCCCGCTCCCAAAAAAGCTAAAAGCGCAAAGGAGGTGATCGCGTCTCTATGCTCTTGTCCGGTCGCATAAGTACATTTAGGGTCAAAATCACATTGTCGCTGAAAGAGTAAGCCATCCCAATACCCTTCTGGATCTTGATGTTTCGCCAACCAACGAAGCGCCCAGTTGACTCCAGATTCCGTTCCTGAGCCACCGTTTTTACGGAGCGCTCGCATTCGTTTGCTCCCAAAACGAGAACTCATTCGACCCGTACTGCTAGAACCCACTCCCACTAAAAGATTGCTAGTCGGCGAGAAATCCACGCTATTGGAAGAATCTTGCTTTGAATCGGTTTGATCTAAAGTCGATTCTTGATCCGTTGTCTGAACCTCGTCTTCAAAAGGCTGTTCTTCGTTTTTTTCAAGAGTATCCTTGACTTCCTGCGGGATATCTTCTTCTTCGATGGGCTTGACTTCAAAATTCTTTTTCGTCAAAGTCGTTTCCGGCTCTTCTTCTTTTTCAGAATCTACAATCGAACTTACGATAAAAGTTGGTTTTGGAGGTGCTTTAAATTCCACCCATAAAAAATGAGATAGCGAGGAAAAAACAACCACATAAAAAAGAAGCACGATCAACATTTTGGAATAAGTTTGTTTAAAATTTTCTGCAAAAGATACTTTTACTGCATTCACTTTAAATTCTGGAGGAGCTCGAAACTCAACCTGAAAGCCACCCAGAGAAAGAATACTGTTTTCTCTAATTTTAAATTTTTCGCCCTTTAACAAGAGACGACCATTTAAAGAGGTTCCGTTTGAAGATCCCATATCTTCCAAGAACCAAAATGCTCCTTTTTTTGTAAATTTACAATGGACTTGAGAGACATCTTTAATTCTAATCGCAATGTGTCCCTCTGGAGGGTGGCGGCCGACAAGCATTTCCGATTCGGTCAGGAAATGGTTATACTCCGCGCCATTAATAAAATATTTCAGCATCGGATGGAAAATTTTTAGATTGCCCATTTTGGGAAGTTTTGGACCCTCGTCCCCGTCTGGGGTCCCTTTTTGGCTCTGAGCGTCGGAATTCTTTTTGGGATCGGCCGTCTTAGCGGTTGGGCTGGTGCTGGCAGATCCCTTTTTTTTAGAAGATGCTGAATTTTTTGAGGAGGCCGAAGTTTTGTCTTTCCCGTTCTCTGTCGTTTTCGCGTTAGAGGAAGCAAAGTACTTCTCTTCAAGAGGCGCTTTTCCCTTGTTCACTTGCGATTTTGCTTTGTTTTCCGCAACTTTTAAGAGCTTTAATAGATCATCAGATTCATCCGGTCGACTCACATTTCACCCCATCATTAAATAAAAGGCCTAAAAACCCTCTCGGTGTTTTATTCGGAGGTCATTTTTCTTAGAAACGAAATCCTGTATGGATGAAAACACGGAATATTCGATATTTTAATCTGATTATAACATTTTTGAAAGAAACTTAAATCTAATACCAATTCTCGTTTAAGATAAAGCATTTTCCGTGGTAAGGGCACGGCGTGCCGTGCCCTTACCAAAAAAATTATGCTTCCGCTTGAATCGAAAATGGTATCAGAAAGAAGGATTCATCACACGTCCTAAAAACAAAATATTTCCTGTTTTCTGATCTTGGATTAGGAAAATAAAAGGGTGATCGGCATAAAACCGTTTAGGAGGCCCGCTCTTTTCCATAGTGATTGCGGTTGCGGCGGCCGCTTCAGTTCCTTCTTCGTTCACTTCCACAAACGCTTGATGGATCACGGCTGAAATAAAAAGCGAATGGGCGCCATCCATTCCGGAAAAATCGGCTTTTCCTCCATGAAACGCATCTACTATTCCCATCTGTTCCAGAGTATCCGCCAAATTAAATCGTAAGGTCATTTTGAATTTCGGAAGCGCTACAGGAATTTTTTGTAAATGAAGTTCTTGTTGCCAGAGATTCAGATTTTCTGATCGAACGGATTGTTCAAACGCACTCCAACTCTTTTTGTCTCGGGGCAGGAGAATCTTCATCGAAATGGATTCTCCTTGATAGGGGAGTTCAATCATTTGTAACGTTTCATTTTCCATAAAGCGAATTTTAGTGTTTTTCAGATGCATCATCGACACTTCTACCGATTTATCCGCCGTAATCCAAAATGGTGCCGGACCCGTATCTTTCGGATCAAACGAATATTTCCAATTTCCCTTAAAATAAATTGCGTTCGTTAACACCAGCTCAGTAGCGCTATTCACTACATCCGGCGAAACCAAATCTTTAATTTTATTTTGCGTTTTTTCTTCTACCCAATGATTAATCTTATCGCAAGCACTTTGAGCGTTTCCAAAATCTAAGGGAAATACCGCCGCACCATAATATTTTTTTGTCAAATCTAGAAATGCTGGGAGGAGGGGAAGTTTTTCTGCGGGCCAGAGCGCGTTCGCAACACTCAATGAAAGTTTTTCTGGAAGAGTGTTTTTTTCAAGATGCTCCTCTAAACGAGCAAATGAGGCGTGAATGGATTCATCGGCTGGAAAACAAAGCACTTGTGCTATTTGGCGAGCCGTTTCTCCACGAGCGCCCGCGTAAGTCATCGCAAAAGCGGTAGAAATACTATAAGGCGAAAAAAACAAATTGGTTTTATTCGCGGCGGCTAATTTTTGGTAAAGCTGAATCGCAAACATATTGTTTCCGTTGGCTAAAGTCTGAAGTTCCTGAGCATTCAAAGGTAAAACAAAAAAAAGAAGGGTAATAAAAAAAGAAGACTTCATGATTAAAACTCCTTAACAAAAGCAATTTCTGAAAAGAACGGCTACTTTAGAAGAAAAAAAACTTTTTAAGTTCCTATTTTTCTGGAAGGAGGGAGATTGATGCTGAAAGGACTTGATCCGGATCGGGAGTGCGTAAACCGGCAATAGAGTGAAGCATAAGCGCCACCAAGATGATCCCACCGCCCAAAAGGGTATTGAAATCAGGAATTTCCTTTAAGACGAGCCAGACCCAAAAAGGCCCAAAAATAGTCTCCAGGAGCAGGAGCAGACTTGATTCTGCCGCGGGTAAATAACGGGTTCCCAACGTAATCATTGAAGCGGAAATCGGAATAATCAAAAATGCCAGAAGCCCTAGATAATAAGCATCTGAAGTCGATATAGAAAAAGGCTTGGAAACAAAAAACAAAATAAACGCAACAAAAAAACCTCCCAAAGAAATACAAGGAGTCATATTGATGGTATGTTTTGCGCGAATAATCACAATATTAACCGCCATAAACACTGCGGTTAATAAGGCACAGAGATCGCCAGAGAAATGTCCCTTTTTTAAACTTCCTCCAAAAACAATCAGCATTCCCCCAAAAGTGGCTCCAATAGTGAGCCATGTTTTTAGTGGTGTTTTTTCCTTTAAAAAAATATGTCCTAAAATAGAAGCAAATATTGGAGTCGTGCTAATCAGGACAAGGGTGTTTGCCACACTGGTCCTATAAATGGATAAGACAAACAAAACCGTGTTGAGTCCTGAAAAAAACGAAACGACGAGTCCTGCTCTTCCAACTCCATAAAATAAAGCAAAGGTCTTTCTTTTTTGGTAAATCAGAAAAAATAACAAAATCGCGATCGCTGTTAAAAGACTCCTCCAGAAGAGTAATGTCCAAGAATCTGTTTTGATGAGCCTCACAAGAAGACTATCAGGACTCATGATGATGACTCCGGTGGCGGCTAAAAATAATCCTTTAATATGGGGTTGAGTCGGGGACACGTCAAAAACTCTTTTCTGGGATCTAGATAAGGAGGAAAGTATTGAATGGCAAGGTTTTTAAGGTTACTTTTTTTTTGAAAAAAATCAAATGAGGCGAGGTTCCGTTCAGAGAAACCGGAGAAACGATTTAAAAATGCGTCAATCTAGCATAAAATAAATTTCTGATCTTGCTGTGGAAAACCTCACTAACCCAAAATAGGTGTTTTATGAATTTGCTCGAAGGCTTGCTCTGGTATCTGGTCTTTCTTTTTTCAACCGTCTTTCATGAAGCTTCTCATGCTTTTGCCGCTTGGAGACTCGGTGATAATACGGGCTATCAAGGCGGCCAAGTGACACTGGACCCGATGCCTCATATTCGAAGAGAACCCATTGGTCTCGTGGTGGTTCCAATACTTTCCTTTTTGTTCGGAGGAATGTTGATGGGCTGGGCATCCGCTCCCTACAACGCTTATTGGGCACGCGCCTTTCCCAAAAGAGCGGCAATTATGAGCCTTGCCGGGCCTACCGCAAATTTAATTCTCGTGGGTTTGTCTGTTTTGTTGATGTGGCTTGGAAGCGTCCTGAAAATTTTTTCGCCTCCCTCGATAGGCTATTTAAATTATTCGCATGTGATTGAGACGGTTCCGGGTAGCTATTTTTCCATTGTTGCGACCCTTTTAAGTATTACTTTTTCGCTGAATATTATTTTGTTCTTGTTTAATCTTCTTCCCATTCCTCCACTGGATGGAAGTGGAGTTATTCCCGCTTTTTTAGGAAGAAGACAAGCGGTTCAATATATGGATTGGGTCCAACAACCAACCGCTCAAATGATTGGGTTAATTTTATGTTGGCACCTCTTTCCGTCCCTCTTCCAACCCGTTTATATTTTTTTCCTCAAAGTTCTCTATGGATTGATTTGACTCGCCCGGAATATCGGAATACACCAGATTCAAACGAGGCTCTCCACAGTGCTTCAAAATAAAATTTTGCGTTTGATCCCGCAATCGAATGACTTCCTTCCAGTCGTTCCCTTGTGGGAAAATCGGATCTCCAAAAAAGATCTCGATTTTTCCCGGAATGAGAACTTTATCTCCGGGAGGCAAAACCTTTCTTGCGCCTTTGATCGCCATTGGAATAATTGGTTTTTGCGTTTCAACCGCAATCGAAAACGCTCCGAGTCGAAAGGGCCTTAGTCCCACAGAGCGTGTAAAAGTGCCTTCTGGGAAAATTGCCACAGAAGTTTGTTGCGTTAAATGTTCTGTGATTTTTTGTTTATCTTTGAGGGATTGTTGCATATCGCGTCGATCGACTCCAATATGCTGATTTCCCTTCATCATCGGACGAGTGAACCAATAATCAAACGCTTCCTTTTTTCCTAAAAATCGATACGGGATATTCAGAATTGCCGTATAGATTACGACATCGAGATAACTCGTATGATTAGAAACTAAAATCGCGGGGACATGGTTCCGAAAATGTTCCGGATGATGCACTTCACAACGAATTCCTAATAAAGTTAAGAAAACTTTAGAGGTCCATCGACTCAAACGCAATGCGAGCGGGGCGGATCGAACCCAGTGAAGAACGATCCAGAGGGGCATAAAAACCGTTAAAATGACAAACATGTACCACACGATCCAAAAAAATCGCCCTATTTTACGAAGTTGTCCCAACAAAAAAGACGGAGCCGTATGGAAGATAATTTGTAGGACCTGCCGGAACGTGGAATGTCGAGACGCGGTGAGCACCTTTTTTAAATACATCGCTTTGCAAGCCGCCCTGCGCACCTTGCCACTAGAGGTTTTAGGAATCGCTCCGGGTTCCAATAAAATCACTTTATCTGCGGGTAGGCCAAGATGTTGCGTTAAAGTTTCCTGGATTTTATGGGTAATTTCTTCTTTAGAGCTACTCGGCTTAATTTCTGCCGCGACAAGTATCTGCTCGGTTCCGCTCTGCTCATCTTGGTTTCCAAACGCGACGACGCACCCTCGCCGAACGCCTTCGATATCGGCGACCAACTCCTCAATTTCCTGAGGATACAGGTTGCGTCCCCCCTTGATAATTAGATCTTTTTCGCGTCCGGTAATAAAATAATCTTTGTCCACACGATAGGCCAAATCTCCGGAATCGCACCAACCTTCGTGTGAAATAGTCTTTTGGGTCGCGTCAGGGTTGCGATAATATTCTTTCATTACGGAAGGTCCGCGAAATTGTAGATGTCCTTGAATTCGGTCAGGAAGAGTATTTCCTTGAAGATCAATCAGTCGAACTTCATGATTCGGAAGCGGTCCTCCGGTCGCCACAAACTCAATAAAATCTTCTCCATCGACCGCGACTTCGGCGATTCCTTTTTCTTCAAACAATGGACGCTTTACACGATCATAAAAAGGGCCTCGATTTACAGGTGGAAAGCAAACGGCCACGCAACTCTCCGCTAACCCATAAACGGGATACATGGTTTTCGGAGAAAATCCGAATTTCCCAAATTTCTCAAAAAATCGATCTAAAGTGAGTCGGCTCACCGGCTCTGCGCCGTTAAAAGCCACGCGCCAGGATTGTAAATCGATCCCAGCGAGATCGCTCTCTTTGATTTTGCGAACACAGAGTTCATACGCGAAGTTTGGAGCTGGTGAAATGGTTCCACGATGTTGATGAATTGCCCAAAGCCAGCGCTCTGGACGACTCAGAAAAGCCAGTGGAGACATAATATAAATCGGGTTTCCGCAATACATCGAGCAGAGCCAAGATCCAATCAGTCCCATATCATGATAGAGTGGGAGCCAGCTTACACAGACATCGGTGGGCTTTACCTGAATGGTTTGAATAATCGCTCGAATATTCGAGAGCAAATTTTTATGCAACAGCAGGACCCCTTTTGGATTTCCAGTACTTCCTGAAGTATATTGAATCAGCGCTGGATCGTCTCCGTGAACTTGAGGAAATTCCTCGTTTTCGATCGAATGGTCGCTTAAGTGTTGTACATTCGTAATCTCGATTAAACTGGGGACCTTAGGCTTTAAGAGCAAGGCAACTGCTTTGGCTTGAGCAAAAGTAATCAAGAAGCGAGCGGACGCATTTTGTAAAATTCCAACCTGTCGATGCGCATACTCTTCTAATAAATCAGCTCTAAAGGGTGGATACAAGGGGACCGCGACTCCACCGGCAAGCAAGGTTCCCAAGAAAGCATAAAAGAAATCTTCTCCGGTCGGAAGCATAATCGCCACAGTTTCCTGAGGTTGTAGCCCGCGTTGCCTTAATCCATGCGCCACGAGAAGTGATTTTTTAAACAACCGTTCAAAGGAAATAAGCAGTTCTGGTTCTTCTTTTTCGCTTCGAAGAATAATATGCGTTTGGGTGGGCCTCTGTTTATATTGATAAAGCAACACTTTATTTAAAGTATTCGCTTCGTCGGGAGGTTGTGTTTCTTGTATCGTATGCGCCACAATTTCATGGGTTTCAACAACCGACCCTGATCCCTCTAAAATCCGACGAATTAACTCCGCCGGAGTCTCGATTTCCATCATCGCTTGTTCTCCAAAACGCATCGAAAACTGTTGTTCAATGCGAGTGAATAATTCAACTTTCGCGAGGCTATCGAATCCGAGATCTTTAGAAAATTTGGCCTGGTGCGAGAGTTGTCTCAAAGCGATTTCATTGCCGAGTTCTTGCAACATTCTTCGAATAATCTCTAGGACTTTGGTTTTTAAAACTTCTGGAGAGTGCCCATTTTTAACTTGTTCATTCATGAGATGATTTTAACCTTGCCAATTTTCTACGGTTTGATGGAGTTCGGTGAATTGTGTCAGAAGTGTTTCGGTTTTTCGTTTTTGTTCTTCAAGGCCTTCCAACTGGAGTCGCAATCGATTGATGTCCTCTTTAAGAACCATTTCCATATTGCGGATCGTCGGTTCTAGCTCTTCTTGAATCTGTTCCCGAAACGGACTCATGGCGTTGCGTTGACAACGATAGATTTCTTCCTTAATTTCTTGAAAGCATCGATCCGGAGATTGTTTTGTATAGTAGTAACCAGCGCCTCCACCCGCGAGTAACGATAAAAACCAGAGCCAGTGGGTTCCACTGATGAGTCCGATCAGAGCCAAAAGACCTGCTCCCGCAGGCAGAGTATAGCCTAAAGTAAATTCCAGAAAACACTTTTTAAAAAAAGACTCAAGGGGAACACGCACTTTGGGTAATTTCCAAGTTTTGTTGAGTTCGAGTTTCTGATATATTTCTTGATGAAACGGCTCCATCGTTTCTAAAAGACGTTGGGATAGTTGATCGAGCGCATCATTGAGTGCAGGCTCTAAACCACTATTGACAGGGGGTTTCTTGGCGCCGATTTTAAAGCTTTTCCAGAAAAATTGAAATTCCTGAGAGAGGGCGTTCCCGAATTTTTCTTCCTGAAGAAGCTGTTCTGTGCGCTCTTTCAGCTTTTGTTGTAATTCGTGCGGAAGTTTTTTGACTTCCTGAACCCCTTGAATTTCTTTTTCAACCTTGTTTTTTTCTTGGCTCAATCGATGAATTTCTTCCGTGAGCGCCTGTTGAATCTGTTGCATTATTTCACGACTCAGATGTGTCCCTGTGAAAAGCTTTATCCGAAGCCGACCCACATCATTTAATGAAGACTGAATATAATCGAGAACCTCATAAAAACGGGATTTCTCTAATAAAGCAATTGTTTCTTTATTTTGATGTTTCGCGGTTTTAGCGCGGTAGGCTCGAACGCAGGAAATCGCCAAAATATCTGGTTCTAAATCAAGATGCTCCTTGCAACGAAATCGAACTTGTTGTACCGTTTCTTCCACTTTTTCTGCGGGTGTTTTTGGATTTAAAGGATCGGGTTCATCAAAAATATCAATTTTGTTGAGAATTAGAATAATTTTTCGACATTTTTCCCGATAAATATAATTCAATAAATCCCGTCCAGAAGCGCTCCAGGGGCTAATAATACTGGTGATATAGAAAACAATATCGGCGCTCGGGATAAATTCTCGCGTCATATCGCCATGAAAATCGCCTTGCGCGGTATGTTTGGAGTCTCCACTATTCAGTCCCGGAGTATCGACCAGATCGAAATGCTCTAAGACGGGATTGATTTTATAATGAATCCAGACCAGATCTTCTGGATTTTGTGTAGATTCCTCGGTTCCGTAGCGATAAATATGGACGCGGTCGGTTTCCGGCATATTACTGACTTTCGCGACAATATCGCCCATCAACGTATTGATAAAATAAGATTTACCAGAATTATAATCGCCGGCAATAACGATTTTAAATTTTTCTCGGAGATTGAGTAGCGACTGCTCCATATCCTTGAGAAACATC
>CAZHAR010000003.1:0-108468 GCA_964530615.1 uncultured Planctomycetota bacterium
CATTCCGCCGGGTCGTGGAGGAGGAGCCATTCCGCCGGGTCGTGGGGGAGGAGGAGCCATTCCGCCGGGTCGTGGGGGAAGTGTTGATGTTGGAGTGGATGCAGTATTGGAAGTAATTTTTGGGGCAATAGGAGTATTCGATGCCGATTGAGGCATTCCTGCTCCTCCAAATCCCGGAGCTTTGGTAGGAAATGGAGTGGAACCTTTTTTTAGATCAGTAGGTGGCGGAGTGGCTGTGCTTGTTATTCCCGGCGCGCCGATTGCGGCTCCGGTGGGGCGTTTAGGTGGGGCTCCAACGGTTCCGCCTCCGGAGGCGGGGGCATTGACTTTTTCAAGAACCATTCCCACAAGGGTTTTAAGGGTTGGGAAAACGCCAACGCCTTGAAAGGCAACTGCTTCAAAGTGAGGACAGCCCCAAGGGTTCATTTTTTCGTTCATCTCTTCCACAGACATAATGTCAGGAAGATCACGTTTGTTATATTGAAGAATGAGAGGAATAGTGGCAATATCAAGGCCATATTCTGCGAGATTCGTTTTGAGGTTTTCTAAGGATTCAATATTTTCTTGCAGTTTTTTTCGTTGTGAATCTGCAACGAATACAACCCCGTCTGCTCCTTGGAGAACCAATTTTCGGGTAGAGTTATAATAGACTTGCCCCGGAACGGTATAGAGTTTGAATTTAGTATCCATTCCATGAACTTTGCCAAGATCTAGAGGCATAAAGTCAAAGAAAAGAGTACGGTCCCCTTCCGTCGCAATTGAAGTCAACTCCCCACGGTTTCCCGAAGGAGCTTTATCATGAATGACTTCAATATTGGTGGTCTTCCCACTTAATCCCGGTCCGTAATATACGATTTTGCACTTCACTTCTTTCCGGGCAAAATTCATCTGGACCATGAACACTCCTTTAACGCTAAAAGCTTAAAATGAAAATCGAAAAACAGAAATAACCTTTTTCTCAAATTGGCCCTTATCTTTCTTATTATTTTTTTAGAGAAGATGAATCTATTGGAGATTTTTTGAGAGACAGCCTCCCTTACTAAGAAAATTTTATAAGGGAATTTTTCTATAAGGTTTATCATACTCGGAATAAACGTCTTTTCAAGATTTCTTTACGAGATTTTTCAAAAGTTATTCTTTTTTTTTGCGAAGAAAAAGTTCCTTTTGTGGACGAAGTTGTTGAAAAATTTCCTTCATCATTTTTTGATGTCCTTCTGCGGTCAAATGTCGAAAATCTCGAAAATCTTTAGAATCAAAAGTTTCTGAAGAAAATTGGATCACAGAAATCTTTTCTTGTTCTCCAATGGTACGAATGGTTTCGTTTAGTGTGGTGGTCATCTCTTGCCAATTCTTGAGGGACCAAACCGATTTTCTTGCAAGTCTGGAAATTTTTATAATTTCGGGATCTTCTTCTTTTGGAAGGTGCTGAAAAAAATGAGGAACTTCACAAAGAACCAGCGAAAAATTTTTTTCTTTGCTGAATTCAATCAAACTTTCTAAATGAGCGGAAAAAGATTGAGCAATCAGATTCATATGATACGGAGTCGGGGCGCGTTCTTGAAACAAAATCAATTCTCTTTTTCTCCCTTTTGGTGTGGATTCTAGTTGTTTTATTTTAAAGGCCAAAAGAAGACGAAGTAGGGCGCTATGATAAAAGAGAGAATGGGAAGGTATTTGTGAAAAATCTTTCTGAAGGCTTAATTGAATCAGATCTTCCCCTCCAAGACAGTTGATCACAAGATCGGGCTGAATTGCTGAAATTAAAGGAGCGAAAGATTTCCATTGTTTTAAGGAAGCTCCGGGACAAGCGCCATTAAAAGTTTCACTATTTTCAAAGTGATCCTTTAAAAGAATTGGATAGGTTTCTTCGTTGGAAATCCCGGCTCCAAAAGTCAACGAATCCCCAAGGAATAAAATTTTTTTTACTTCAGGTCGTTGAGAAGGCGGATTTCCGCGAAATCCATAAGCATTAATAGAGACCATTTTTCCATCGGCAAGAAACTCCTTATTTTTAGGGAGAAAATGTTGATCGTTAATGGTCTCTAAAAATGGCCAAATATCTGTTGGGAAGAGAGTGAGAAGGATCTGCGAAGAAAAAAATTCCACTAGAAAGACAATTCCCAGCAAAAAGAATAAGGCGAATAACAATTTTTTTTCTTGAGGCAGTGCGTAAGTCTTTGTTTCACGGCAACGTTTTTGATAGGTGTGAAGAATTTCTTCAAGGGTAACGGAATCAGGAGAAACAGGAAAAGAGGGAATTGGCTTTGACACGATATCCTTCAATTGGAAACATTAAAATGAATTAAAAGGGGTGGATCGGTAATTCATTAGTGCGAGTAGAGTGATCGGTGGTTTGTTGGAGCTTTCTCAAAATTTCTCTAGCCGATTTTCGAGTAAACGCATCTTTATCGTGAAGCATATGTTTTAAATCTTCGATAATTTCTGCATTGGGTCCAAAATTTCCTAAAGCGCGAATACTGAGTTGACGTACTACAGCGTCTTCATCTTTCAACATCTTCATTAACCAAGGCACGCTACTGTGATGATGAAGATTTCCCAAGCAAATGGCCGCATGTTGCCGGACCACCTCTTCTGGATCTTTGATGACTTGATGAATATATTCTGCGGCAAAATAATTTCCAATGGCTTCTAAAGAGGTTAAGGCGCGATACCGAATCTGCCAGACTTCATCCGAAAGCAACTGAATGAGAATAGGAATAATAGAGTTGTTTCCGATACTAATAAGGGCATCGATTAAAGAAAGTCGAACCGTCAGATTAAAATGTTTGGCTTTCGCGATTAAATCGGGATGAGGATGAATTTTTATAATTCGTGTCAAATCGGATTCGCAGATATAAGAACGATCCCGTGCTAACCAATAAAAAAAATAAGCATCACCCGGTTTGTCTAAACTTTCGTACAGTTTTCCGATTTCATAAAATAATTTAGGGGGAGGTGCATCTTTTTTCGCTTGTTCTAATAGCTGATAAAGGGATTCTTCCTCTTTATTCATGGTTTCTCTTTCCGCAGGTGTTTTAAATCAGCTTAGGTTTAAGGCATGTTTTCATTATATAAAACTATTTTTTATAAATAAAAGAAAAAATTACTAAGAAAAGATATTTTTTCACAAAAAAGAAGATATATTTTTAGTTCTCTTTTGATACGTTGGACGCAACATCGAACAAAGCAAGGATTGAAACGTGTCTACCTAGACACAAAGCGTGATTTTTCATCAGAGCAAACAGGTGTTTCTTCCGAAGGTTTAAGAAAAAGGACTTCGGTTCTATGACGCAATTACTCATTATTAAAGGGGAAAATTCAGGCAAAATTTTTCCTTTAGAACATAATTATCTCTTGGGATCTGGGACCTTTTGCAATATTATTCTTTCCCAGAAAAATTGTCCGGAAAAATTGCTCCGCTTTGTAAAACACGAAAAGCAATTTCAGGTAGAACTTCTGGACGGAAAGACTTCTGTCTATTTGAATGAAGCCCATTTTTCCTCAACACCGTTGGCTCATGGAGATTTACTTCAGATTGGCGAAACTTTATTTTTATTTAATGATGAAGAAGAGCTTTCGGATAAAGATTCTCAAGAATTGGATAAACCCTCTTCTTCTATCCAGAAACGACGCTCTTATTATGATTCGGACGAGCGGATTCTCGAAACATTTTCTACTTCTGATAAAAATACTCAGCGTCTCCAAACCCTCTACAAAATCCATTCGTGTATCACCAAGAATTTAGAGGTCGGGTTGATGATGAAAGAAATTCTGGAAATTATTTTCGAAGAATTTCATCCGCTTCATGGCTTCATCCTTCGCTATGATCCTCAAACACATCAACTTTTTCCTCTGGTTCAAAAAGGATATCCGAATCAGCGTCCCGTTTATTCGACGACGATTCTCAAAGAGGTCATTTCTAAAAAAGAAGCGATCTTAAGTCATGATGCGAAAGAAGATGCTCGATTTCGTAACGGACATTCCGTCATCGAGCAAGATCTCAGTTGTACGATGTGCGCTCCTATTATTTTTAATGAAAAAATTTTTGGAGTGATTCAACTGGACTCCAAATCGAGTGGTACGTATTCAGAACAAGATTTGGATCAATTTTCTAAAGTGGCCGCTATTACCGCAATTGCTTGGGATTCTGCACAAAACCGTCAAGAGAGCCAAGAATTTATCCAGAGGTTGATGCTCTTATCCCAAGGTTCTCAAAATTTATTCTCTGTTTTAGATTTTGATCAAATCCGTCAACACGCCTTGCAACTTTGTGAAAAAATTTTCTCGTTTCCTATTAATATCTTTTTTCAACAAAACGATCAAGAAATTCGTATCTCCGAAGCGATTGGCTTGGATGAGAAATATTTTTCGCAGTTCACTCTTTCCTCGCATCATCCCTTTTTACAGAAAATATGGGATACGAATACAAGACAAGGAAACGAAATTCGTATTCTTCCCGGACAAAATTTTCCACGATCCGAGGGTATCTTTTCAGAAGAGATGATGCTCGTCTTGATCCCGATTGGAAATACAGTGGCTTCTTTCTTCGGCTTTCTTCTATTGGCTCAAAAAAATAGTCAATTTCGCTTTCGTCCTTCGGATCGGGAGTTGGCTCGAATTTTAGCCAGCCAAATTTTAGTCGCTTGCCAAAATGCGACTCTCCATGAAGCGATTCTTAAAAAAAATGAAGAAATCGCTCAATGGAACCAAGAATTGGAACAACGAGTGGACTCTCGGACGAAAGCACTCCAGACGGCTCAGAAAGAACTTGCAGAATCCGAAAAGATGATAGCGCTTGGACGTCTCTCTACCGGAATCGCTCACGAATTCAATAATATGCTCACCTCGATGTTTGGTTTTGCTCAAATGGCGAAAAAGTCGGAAGAATATAAAGATCGACTTGTGGAAATGGTCCTGAAACAAACACGACGCGGCCGAGAAATTACGATGGGTCTTCTTGAACTGCATCGAGAGACTCCAATTCTTGAAGAAAACGTAGATTTAGGTCTTTTACTCACGGATCTGCTTCAAAAACAAGAAAAAAATTTCCAAAAGTTTCAAATTAAACTTCTTTCTGAATTTCCAGAATCATTATGGATTTCAGGGGATGCTTCTCGTTTAAAAATGGCTTTTTTCCATCTGATTCGGAACGCCATCGATGCGATGAGTGAAAAAGGAGGAACGCTAACCCTCTCGGCCGTGATTTCCGATTCTCAAATTCAAGTGATTTTTCAAGATACAGGGATGGGGATTAAACCGGAAAACTTTCGGAAAATCTTTGACCCTTTTTATACCACGAAAGGGGCTTTCGGTGGAGGAAAACAGGAGGGGATTGGTTTTGGACTCACGTATTGTCAACGGATTATTAAAGATCACCACGGTGAAATTCGAGTACAAAGCGAATTTGGATCGGGTTCTTGTTTTACAGTGATTCTTCCCAAGTTGAAGGACTAGCCTCGAAATCCATAAAGACAAAATTTTGTTTAGAAAGGTCCCCCTTGCCTCAGTGGAGATATGTTCCAACAGATGATACAGCGATTCAATCCCTTCAGAAAAAACTTCAGATCTCGCCGGTAACGACTCATCTTTTAACGAGTCGGGGATTTTTGAATCCACAAACCGCGCGCGCCTTTCTTCAACCGAGTTTAGATCAACTCCATGATCCGGGACTCTTCAATCAAATGGAACGGGCCGTTTCTCGTATTTCCCAAGCGATTTATCGAAAAGAACTTATTTTGGTTTATGGCGACTATGATGTAGACGGGGTTTCTGGCGCCTCTCTCTTATTTAACTATTTCCGCTTTATTCAAACACCGATACGCTATTATTCTCCGGATCGGATTCAGGAAGGATATGGTTTAAACCAGAAAGCGATTGAACGATTTGCCCAAGAGTCGGTTAAGGTTCTCATTACGATTGACTGTGGGACCACCAATATCCAAGAAGTTGAAGTTGCGAATCAACTCGGAATCGATGTGATTATTACTGATCATCACGAAGCGCCTGAAATACTTCCAAACGCTTATGCTATTTTGAATCCGAAACTTCCCGATTCCGGTTATCCTTTTTCAGGACTCTGTGGAACAGGAGTCGCTTTTAAACTAGCGTGGGCCCTATCTCAGAGGCTCTGTAATAATAAAAAAGTTTCTCCAGAATTCCGAAGACTTCTTCTAGAATCCTTGAGCTTAGTCGCACTAGCCACAGTCGCCGATATGGTTCCGTTGATCGACGAAAATCGGGTGATGGTTCATTTTGGATTGACTAGTTTTTCCATAGGCGCAAAAGCCGAACGTTTTGTCTTTCATGGCGCTAAAGGACATAAAGGTTTGGAAGCTCTTATTCATGTGGCCAAACTCTATGATCAAGGTATTACGGAATCAGAAATCGGTTTTAAGCTAGGGCCCATGATGAATGCGGCTGGACGCCTTGCTCGCGCGATGTTGGGAATTGAGTTATTGACCACTGAAGATTCGGACCGAGCCTACGCCTTAGCCACCGAACTCCATCAAAAAAATATAGAACGACGAAAAATTGAAAAAGAAGTGTTTGAGCAAGCCAAAACGCAATTCCTTGAAAGTAACGATTGGCAACAATATTTCGGAATTGTGGTCGCAAGTTCAAAGTGGCACCCCGGAGTGATTGGGATTGTCGCCTCGCGTATGGTCGAATATTTTCACCGCCCTACGTTAATCATTACTCTCCAAAACGGCATTGGAAAAGGATCAGGGAGAACATTAGGAAGTATTAATCTTTATTCCATTTTGAGGCAATTAAAATCGCATCTGATTCAAGTCGGAGGGCATGCCGCCGCCGCTGGTTTTTCTATTCAAGAATCTCAAATAGTACCCTTTTCAAAAGCCTTTGACAAGGCTCTTAAGGCTCATATTTCTTCTTCGGATCTCGTCCCTCAACTCACCATTGATAAAGAAATTCTTCTCTCCGAAGTAGATGCTCGGTTACTGAAAGAAATAAAATGGCTGGCTCCTTTTGGCGCAGGAAACCCGACGCCGGTGTTCTCTTCCAGTTCCTTAAAAGTGGCCGGACTTCCCCAACGGATTGGCTCTCGTGGGGAGCATCTCTCTTTTTATGTTTCCCATTATGGGATCAGCCATAGCGCGATTGCTTTTAATCGTGGAGAAGATCAGGAACGAATTGAAGGAAAAAATATCGCTATCGCTTATACGCCTCAATTGAAGCAGTTTCGTGGAAAAAAAAGTATTCAATTAGAAATCAAAGACTTCAAAATTTTAAATTGAGGCGAATGGATCACCCCAGATCTTCGGCCAAATGATTAAGCACTGCTTCCGCACTTGAGGGGCGATCTCTTGGATCATACGCCAAAAGAGTATTGATAAGGTCAATGGCTCCCTCAGGAATATGTTGACTTGCCTTTTGTGTCCAGAAGGGCGCTTTGGGCTCTTTTTTTAAAGTTTGGAGCATAAATTGGCTAAAAAGTACTGGATTGCTAGGACACTCAAGCGAATACGGATTTTGCCCTGTTAATAAAAAATAAAGGGTCGCTCCTAAAGTGTATAAATCACTTAATTTATCGATCTCCTGATTTTCTCCCAACTGTTCTGGGGATAGAAAATGAAGATTTTTAGAAGCGGTCCCTGTGGATAATAACGGAAGCCCTTTGCTGTTTTTAGAAGTAAACTTCATCAAAGCAAAATCGATCACTTGAATTTGTCCTTCGTCTTCTTTATACAAAATATTTGAGGGTTTGAGATCACGATGGACAAGGCCTTTTCGGTGAATATAAAATAAAGCGTCTGCGATTTGTTGCGTTAAGGGATAGATCTCTTCCCACGTCATAAAACCCTGCTTGGCGACATAATCTTGCAAGGTGATATCTGAAAAATAATCGAGGATATGATAATAAAATTTTTCGTTTTGGTGCTCTAAAATGCCTAATTCGCGATATTCCACTAGATGGGGATGTTGAAGGTTTAAGATTGCTTTTTCTTCTGAAAGAAATTGCTCAAAGAGGCTCTCTGAAAGTGATTTCAAGGGCAATGAGATTTTAACGACGAAGATTTTTTTTGAGCTTTTCTTCCTTTGAATTTTGTAAACACGTCCAAATTCACTTTCACCCAAAAGCTTTTGGACCTGACACTGACCGTCCAGAAAATGAGACTGTTCTGGAGATTCAATCATTTCTCGAATTAAAAACTTCCAATCAATACGTGTGCTTTTGGCGATGACTTTGGGCGAAACGCGTTCGGACACGGCCTCAAATTTTACCTCCGTCGTTTCTGGTTCTCGAGATCCCTTATTTTCTGATTCTGAGGAAATCTCCGAAATCGGTTGACTCAGTCGTTCCGATTTGGGGGGGAGAATCACTCGAAAGGTATAATTGCCCATACGGAAGCAATACTTGCTTTTTAACGCAATTTTTTTGTTTTTTAATAGTTTCCATTCTCGACTCTGCGCACTCCGAAACCAGGTTCCATTTGTGCTTTGATTGTCTTTCAGATAAAGCTGGGAGTCGGAATAATACAAAAAACAATGTTCAGAAGAAATATCCAGATTTTGAGCATCAAAAGGCGGAAAATATAAAGGACAGGTTTCTTCAATACGGCCGATCTTGAACGTTTTTTTCTCAGGGAGTTCCAGAGTAAAACATTCTTTTTCTGGGAGAATCCGAATCTGAAATTTTTTGAACTTCTGCTGAACGGAAACTTGGATATCCGCGATGTTTTTGCCTTCCGGCTTCTCGATCAAAAACAATTGTAATTTACAGGATCCCACTAAAATAAACCTTCTCTAGTTGCTTGAATAGGAGTCTCCGCTCCAAGTCTAACGAAACTTTAGAAATCTTCTTTGCTCTATTATCGCATTAAAAGACCAAAAGAAATGTTTTTTCTTAGGCGAGGAACAGATTAAAATGAGCCGAATCGAAAAAAAATTTTTAAGGGTAGAAATTTTCTGCCACAGGGTCCCGTTTTCCACAGGTAAGATACGCAAGAGTTGATTTAGAAAGGGATGTTTTTGATTAAATTTCACTTCCATTCTGCGATGGTTGCAATTCCTACATGGGGAATTGTTTTAGGAGACGAATGTTGTCATGTCTATTCCGATCTCTCGCTCGAAGAACTTTTGGATTGGATGAAAAGTCATCGTCTTCCCAATCGCATTCATGCCGCTCGTTCTATTCCCCATTTTGATGCCTTTGGAAAATATTTAGAATTTTGTAAAAAACCCGGTATCAGCCTAGAAGAATTAGTGACCGATATGCGTCTCTGGCGAGGATGGATCGTTGAGAGCCGTACCAGAGTCAGAAATCATTCATTAGAAATCCAAAAACATTGTCCCTCACAGACGAACCCAAACCACGATCGGGATTAAAGGAAGAACTATGTCATTAGAAAAACTTCATGAACTTCAACAAGAATTGGGTGCTCATTTTCAAGAAGGCAGAGTCGCTCACTATGGAAGTGTTTTGGAAGAAATAGCTAGCCTTGGAAAACAGTCCTTATTATTTGATTCCAGTGATTTAGGAACCCTCCTTGTTCAAGGAGTCGATCGCATTTCTTTTATCAACCGTCTCATCACGGTGGATTTGAATTCGCTTTCTCAGGGGAGCTGGAGAAAAGGTTTATGGGTGAATGGGAAAGGGCGTTTTGAATACCGCTTCCAGTTTTATCTCCGAGCAGACGATTTAATTATGGCGACCCAGCAAGAAGCGATTTCAAAATTCTTACAGAAGCTGGAAATGTATCATTTTTCTGAAAAAGTTTCTTTTTCTTCTGCAAATTGGCGCGTCTTCTATCTTCAAGGGCCGGGAAGCCGAGCTATTCTTGAAAAAATATTCCAGCATTCCCCCAGTACCCAGCAATTTATTCAAGTCGGAAACGTTTTGATCGCATTTTATCCTCAATATCAAATGGAAGAAGGGTTTGAGCTTCTGGTTCCAGAATCGGAACTAAAAGAGGTCTTTTATCGTTTGATTCAAGCCTCTGCTAAACCTGTCGGAGAAGAGGCTCGAAAACGATTTCGGATTCAATCTCTCGAACCTGAAGTCGGATATGAATTAACTTCTGATCTGATTCCTCTTGAAATAGCGTCCCTAAAGCCATGGATTTCTTTCGAAAAAGGATGCTTTCCGGGACAAGAAGTTCTTGCCCGAATGCATAATTTGGGTCATCCGGGAAAAATATTAGTCCAATTTTCGCTTCCTCCTCTCCTCGTTCCAGAAAAATCTATTCTCTTTCATGAGGGAAATGCTGAGGCGGGTGTGATCACTTCTGTTTCCTCTTATTCGCCCTCAATAGCGTTAGGTTTTTTACGTTGGAAATTTCGTGAACAACGAAGTTCTTTTTTTATAGAAACCGCTCAGGGAAAAATTCCGGTTGAAAGAATTTTTTAAGAAAATCGTCTAAGATTCGAAAGTTATTGGGTTGATTTTTGCTCACCATCCAATAAAATGCTAAATACTCATAAAATCGATATTATCTATCTTTATTGTTCTTTTTTTTTCTCGTTTGGTGGGGATGTCTTATGGCTAAACTTTCTTCAGATCAAAAAACATATTACTTTCGAGTTCTTTTATACGGTGGGGCTGGTTCCGGAAAAGCAACAACTCTCGTGGGATTAAAAAAAATTTTTAATGCGAAAGATGCAGTCGCTATTAATAAAAAAGTTTTAGGGAAAGATGCTCTTTTAACATTGAGACTCCCTTTGCCGGGAAATAAATTTCAAGGAAAAGATATTCTCTTTTTAATTCACACGTTCTCAGGTCAATGTCAGGATCTGAAAAATTGGGAAGTAGCCGCCGACGGGATCGATGGGATCATTTATCTTGTTGACTGCCATAAAACAATGCGACAAATTGTGTTAGGAACAAATCTATTTAACCAACTCCTCACAAAAAAAGGAATGCTCAACCTTCCAAAACTTTATCAATACAATAAACGCGATGGCGCTTTAATGTCCGTCAAAGAGCTTCAAGAAAATATTAATTTAGGAAATATCCCCTTCTTTGAAACCCAAGCTAATGTTGGAAAGGGGATTAAAGATTTATTTAAAAAAGTCGCGAATATGTTGATCTATCATGCAACGCGAAAAGCGGCTATGACCACCAAATCTCCTCAGAAAGAAAGCAGAGAAGGCGTTGAAATTGTCGATAAGGAATTAGAAGTCTGGGATCCTAAAGCGGCAGAAAATTTCTTCCACGATGTAGATAAAGGAAAAAAAGATTCTCCTGCTTCAGAAATAAATACTCCAGAAGAAAGTTTTTTTAAATTAGATGCCCAAGAATCTTCTTCTATTGCTAACGCCGAGGAAGAAGCTCGTAAAGCCGCTCAGGAAGAAATTGCTCGCAAAGCCGTAGAAGAAGCCGCCCGTAAAGCGGAAGAAGAAGAAGTGGCTCGAAAACGTGCGGAAGAAGAAGTGGCTCGAAAACGAGCGGAAGAAGAAGTGGCTCGAAAACGTGCGGAAGAAGAGGCGAAAAAACGCGTTGAAGAAGAAGTCGCTCGTAAACGCGCTGAAGAAGAAGCTCGCAAACGCGCTGAAGAAGAAGTCGCTCGTAAACGCGCTGAAGAAGAAGTCGCTCGCAAACGCGCTGAAGAAGAAGTCGCTCGTAAACGTGCTATAGAAGAAGCTCGTAAAATCGCCGCTGAAGAAGAAGCGATCCGAGTTGCCGAAGAAATCGCCCGTTTCGCTGATGAAGAAGAATCACGAAGACAAATCGCAATGGAAGCTCGTAAAAGAGCCGAAGAGGAAGCCCATAAAGCGGCCGAAGAAGAGGCGATCCGAATTGCTGAGGAAATCGCCCGTTTATCGGATGAAGAAGAATCACAAAGGCGGGCAAAACTTCAATCGCAGATGATGAATCAAACGCCTTCAGAATCTCAACCCAATCCTTCTCCGTCCACAGCAAACGAAAAACCTCCTGAAACGATTTAAATCGGAAGTGGGTTGAGCCTCATCGCAACGACACGAGGTTCAACCCAAAAAAATTGTTCGGTTTTTCTTCGTTTGAATCCTTATTCACGAATTCGCTCAAATACAACCGCAGGTGAGGAATCTTTGGAAAGAAACAAGAGATCGTTTTTTTGATCCAGTGCGTTGCCAATTGAAACATTAAAGGTTTGAGCCTTTTCTGTTTGCTCAAAATAGATTATTTGAGGAATGCCCTTCTCTTCAATTAAAAGGAACGGATATTCGGTTTGATTGAAGGTCATCCTCCCAATAAAGTAAATGGATTTGTTTGAAAGTTGATTTGCATACTCCTCTGGAATAGCCTTTTGCGCAGTAAAATCTGAAGTAAATGAGATTTCTTTAATCGTTTGATCTCCGTTCAATCGAGCGGTTAACACGGGTTCCATTTTCCAATGACCCTTTAAACGTTGGCTCAGCAGATTTTTTGAATCCGAGGCAAGATTAAAAAAGGTTACCGTCCCGATTTCGATCGTGTCTTTGAGTTTATCGAGTCGAAGCGTCATTTCTTGAAAAGATTCTTCTGCTCTTCCGTAGTTTGTAAAAATAGTGACTTTAACCGTGACTGGCGCCACAGGAGTATTTGATTCTCCTATAAACTCCCCACTATTATCGCCATAATAATTCACTTTAATTTTATAAGTTCCAGAGATAAGATGGTGCAAGCAATATTCTTCCGGGCCATATCCACCGGTAAAATCCCTTGACAACTGGCCTCCAATCGCAGTTTCTTGATTATTATAAAAACACTTTTCGCTAGTGGGTTCAATGATCTGCAAATCGATATCGGTTTGATCGCTGTCCCAGGTGACAACAATTCGAAGATCGACATCCAGCAATTGACATAATCGAGAGTCAAGAATCGGTTTTACAATCGGAATTTGGCCATTTTTTTCAAGGCGATCCGCAACAACTAGCAAGCGATTTAGTTCCATCAGAACGACTGCATCAATCCCTTCAAATCGGTGATCCCAATTCGAAAAAATAATCTGATAAAGAAGTTGTAAAGCACTCTCCAGATCTCGCTTCGAGCTTTCTGGGTTTTGTTTCCATTGTTGTTCTCCTCGTTTGGCTTTCATTAAAGCGAGATCTCGATAGCTTTGAGGCTCCTCTTGACGCATTTGAAGGACTTCTTCAAGTAAACCAATGGTCAGATCGATTTCTTTTTCTTCTTGACTAAGGCGATACGCCACCAAACGTAATAATTCAGGAGATTCTAACTTTAATTCCAAAATAGTGCTTAAAATACGAAGTGCGAGAGTGTTTTCTCTTCGAATCCAAAAAAAATTCGCGCAATCCAGATAAAAAGCTGGATTTTTAGCGTAATAACCGTCTCGCATATCGAGATAACTCTGGTAGGCTCGATTGTCATAGTAAGCCACTTCAAGAATTTTAGTGTAGGGCGTTTCAGGGTCCCAAGGTTTGAGAGCGACCTCTATTTCTAGAGTGGGAGTCGGTTCAGAAAAGGTAACAGCACCGATACCACCTTCTGATGAATGTTCTTCTGTTTCTAAATATTCCATATCATTGACGCGCCATTGAGAAAAATCTTTGTTCCACCAATTAACGCGCCCGTTCCATTCGCCGATCAGTTGATTTATTTTGTTTTCAATGTTGTTTTTTTGCTCTTGTTCTCGTCCATCCATCGCTTGAAGCCACTCATTTTTCATCTCTTGCAAACAATCTGGGGGTTCAATTTCATATTTCAGATACTGATCCAGATTTTCAAGAACGATTAAGGAAGTCTCTGGAGTCACCAATCCAAAACGTTGTCCTAATTTTAAAAGTTCACGATGGTTTGCTTCTGGATAAAGGGCCAGTTCCATGATTTTTTTCTGCGCCCAAAATTTTGAAAGAAGACCCGTTTGGCTTTTTTCTTTTTGAGATAACTGGATCGTTTTTTCTGAAGTGACCTGAGATCCATAACCATATTGAAGAAGCAGTGTCGCCTCCTCTGCCAACAATTTTCCGGTGAATTCAAACGAAGAAGAAATATTCTGTCGCCCCGAAGGATAAATTTCTGTGATTTGGGAGGTATCATAAATCGCACCTAGAAAAGCAAATGGACATCTACCAACTTGTTCGACCACTTCCTGAAGGGGTTGAACCGTTAAATTAAAATAGTTTCCCTCAGAAGATTCCGCGAGCGATCTTAAAAACAAAGAATTGGCCTGATTCTCTGAAGCGATGATATAAAGAGGTAATTTTAAGGATTGTTTTTCGATCTTGCCTAAGGTCTGGATTCCATCGCTAAAAAGGAGAACAAAATCATAAACAGTAGAATCTTTTTCAGAGATCCGTTTTTGAGGAAATGTTAACGCAGAAAATTGAGTTCCTCCATCATAAGGGATTTCTTTTAAGTAATTGATTAAATGTTCTGCGGAACCATTTTGAATTTGGGCCGTTTTAGGAGATTCGAGTTGGTTTCGAAAAATAAAAACATCAATAACGACTGTGTTCCAGGATTTACAAAGCGCTTCAAGTAATTCAAATTCTTTTTCTTTGGAGGTCTTTTTGCGACTAAACGAAGCATCCCAATAAAGACTAATTCGTTTGGGTGAAACTTTTGAAGAAGGCGTTTTTGGAGGTTCAGGGGTATCCTGAATGGCAAAATAAACCTCTTTGGAATGATCTTTTTCCACTTCGACGTTAGGAAAAGATTTTGGAATTTCAATGGTTAGGTCTTCTCCCAAATATCTCTGGTGTTGTTCCACTTCCGCCACATTTGCGTTGTCTTGCTTTTTGAATAGAAGTTTGAGGTCTCCGCATTGAACGATAGGGATTTTCTTGTTTTCAGGGACAGAAATTTTTAATTTAAAATCTTCCAGATGCCCAAAATAAAGCGGGAGTCGATAGGCTGTCGTGTTTGAGGCCGGCATAAAGGTACTGAGATAGCGCACTTGAATACAACGTTCTCCCTGCGCGGGAATAGGATAGATACGGGAGCGAAAATGATTGCCTTGAATCCATTCCACCAAACCGGGATCAATTTTTTTGCGTTTTTCGCGTTCAAAAGCGGCTCTGGCCTTGTGTTTTTCGACCACCACTCCGTCGACCATTTGACCTTGAATATCGAGCGCAAAACCAGAAATTGTGGAGCCTTCGGGAAGAGGAAGAATAAACTCTCCTTCTAATTCAGAGTCTGAGGAATTATGGAACGTCAAACGCATCGTTGTTTCTGCGACAGTGTCAAGAATGGTCACTTCGATCGAAAGGCTTTTGATTTGGATGGGCCGATATTTGGCCTCTTCCTGCTCACACTCCCGTACAAAAAGTGTTGGAGCTTTTTGCGTATAGAACACAGAAATGAATAAGCAAAGTACAAACACTATACGAAACATCTTAGCTCCTAATAATAATGGATAATGGATAATGGATAAGCTAAGAATAGATTGAATATTCGTTTTTGTTTATAAAATAATGATTTTTTTTTTGCTGATTTTACATATTTTATAAATGGTTCAGAAAAAGATTGATAAAAAAAGTAATTTTGTTTATAGTTTTTCTTGAACCCCTAAGATTCTCATTGTTGATGTTTTGTTCCGCAAAGGATTTTTTATATATGGTTGAACTTCGAACCTTTACAATCCTTGATAAGCTCCAGCCGCAACTTGCTTCTTTTCTCGCGACGATCTCCCAAGGATACCTTCCGATTGAACAACAGGCTTCTCTTTATATTGAAGTCGCGCCCGGGATGGCGATTCAAAAAGTGACAGATATTGCTCTCAAAGCGACCGATGTTCGTCCCGGAATGCAAATTGTTGAACGTGCCTATGGGGTTTTAGAAGTTCATTCGGACTCGATGGGTATGGTTCAGCAAGCCAGTGATGCGATTCTTAAACATTTGAATCTTAAAATAACGGATCGACTTCAACCTAAAATCGTTTCAACGCAAGTCATTACAGGGGTGAGTCCCTACCAGTGCCAAATGATTAATCGAATGCGTCATGGAGAAATGCTTTATGAAGGACAAACCCTTTATATTTTAGAAACACATCCCGCAGGATATGCCTTAATTGCGGCGAATGAGGCTGAAAAAGCCGCCTCTATTAAACTCTTGGAAGTTCGTGCAGTAGGAGCTTTTGGGCGACTGTACTTAGGCGGAGAAGAGTCCGAAATAGAAGAAGCGGTAAAAACCATTCTTCATACCTTAGGTCGGATAGAAGGTCGTGAAAATAAAGAAATTCGAGAAAAATAAACGATTCCCCTCATTGCTCAGCCTATTGCTCGATAAACAGTAAGGAGTACAGATATCACTATTCCGATTTCACAAATGTGGACTGTCGCCAGCTACGTCCTCAAACAAAAAATGAAGGGTGTTCAAAAATATCCTTTAGTCCTTATGCTAGAACCTCTCTTTCGCTGTAATCTTGCTTGCGCTGGATGTGGAAAGATCCAATATCCTCCTCATATCCTAAAAAAACAACTCTCACCAGAAGCTTGTTTCAAAGCCGTTGAGGACTGTGGGGCTCCGATTATCTCGATTCCCGGGGGAGAACCCTTACTCCATCCCCAAATTGATGAAATTGTTCGAGGACTCGTCAAGCGTCGAAAATATGTTTATCTTTGTACCAACGCGCTCCTCTTGGAGAAAAAAATTGCTCTGTTTAAACCCAGTAAATATCTGACGATTTCGGTTCATATGGATGGACTTGAAAAAGAGCATGATTTTGCAGTTTCTCGTGAAGGTGTCTATCCTCAAGCGCTTCAAGCGATTCGCTTGGCTCTAAAAAAAGGGTTCCGAGTCACCACAAATACCACCCTTTTTGCAGGCGCCGATCCAGAGCGAGTGCGACAGTTTTTCGAAGAAATGACCCAAGAAGGGGTTGAAGGAATGATGATTTCACCGGGTTATAGTTATGAAAAAGCGCCGGATCAAAAGCATTTTTTGAAACGAGAAGCGATTACCCGTTTATTTCAGAAAATTTTAGGGAATCCTAACAAAGCATGGCGTTTCAATCAATCGCCTCTGTTTCTTGAGTTTTTAATGGGTTCTCGCCAATATGAATGTACTCCGTGGGGAATGCCTACGTATAATATTTTTGGTTGGCAAAAACCTTGTTATTTACTCCAAGAAGGCTATGCAGAAACCTATCAAGAGCTTCTTGCGGCAACGGATTGGACAAAATATGGTCATCAAAGTGGAAATTCGGCTTGCCAAGATTGTATGGTTCATTCTGGCTACGAAGCGAGTGCCGTTCACGATACTTTCAATAACTGGAGCGGTTTTTTCTCGACGGTTCGTGCGACCTTTTTAGGACCCAAATTGTCATCGGGTCAAAAATCCTTAAAACTAAACCCATCGATTCAAGAGCCACATTAATTATTGAACCGTGCCCCCATTTATTCCTGAGAAAACCGACGGCATTGATAAACGTGACTAGGCTATGACAAAAAAACCAGAAAAAATTTCTCAAGGAATCCGTTTTTCTTTTAAAAATAATGAGTGGGATATTCAAGAAATTCTCACTCATGCCTGTCATTATCGTGGAGATATCCAACTCCTCTTGCAATCTGGAAAGCAAATTGAAGGATATCTTTTCAACTATAATCAGTCCTCTCCCCTTCCCTCGATCACCCTTTTTCCTAAAGATTCTCCAGAAAAACTAAAAATTCTCACCAGTGAAATTACTGAAATTTATTTTTCAGGGAGAGATTTTGCCGCGGGTCAACTTTGGGAAAACTGGATCAAAAAATACCAACAACGGGAAGCGGCTCGCGCTCGTGGAGAAATTAATTTAGAAGATATTAGCCTCTATCCCAGAGATATTGAGAATGAAGAATCTTAAGTGTTGAGCCAAACAAAAACATCTCTCTTCTGGAATTCTTTCTAGGAATTCCACTTTATTTCTAGAGTGGTTGACTTGAAGGACGACCTCCTTATAATTGGAACCGCTTTCGTAGCAAAATTCTCTTTTAGGCTTTTATTCTCTTTGGAAAGGAGATGGTATGCCAAAAGTTCTTTTATTGTCCGTATTGTTTCTGGGCTTAGGGTTCGGGAACATTCAAGCACAAAAAATAGCGGACGTTCTCCCAGAAAATACCATTCTTTATGGTTATGCGAATGATTTCAAACGTATGTATGACAATTATTTCCAACTTTATTTTGGAGCCCGTGGCCATGAAGTTGAAGATAAACTCAAAGGAATTATTCAAAAACTCGTTTCTAGCCCAAATTTAGAAGCGGCAGGGTTTTCTCAGGAATTTATTCAAAATACGCTAGCGAACATTAACGGAATCCATTTAGCCTTTTTGGGAATGGGGCCGGGAATGCCTAATTTGCTTATTGCTATCGAAGTTCGAGATGAGGCTCATTATGCCAATATTCTCTCCAACCCTCAAATGTTGGGGGGGTTGTTGATGCCGGGTGAATATGCCGGAGTTCCTATTTATTCAACTCAAATGCCTGTTCCTGTAGATATCACCTTATATCAGAATCATCTGATTGTTACGAATCAACCGGGTTTGATCAATCAAATTATTGACTCCAAATTTAATATTTCCCCCAATTTGTCTGGTAATCCCCGTTATAAGAAATTTGCCAGTCTTCAACGACCCGGCCATTGTATGACCCTTTTTGTGGATATCGCTTCTGGATTGAATCTTTTGAAAATGATGGGCGCTACAAACGACCCCGAATTTCAAATGGCCAATTCGATTCTGGAACTCGACAAATTGGAAGTGCTTGGAATTCAAGTTTCAGCAGATAATCAATCCTCTTCATTAGCGCTCCATTTGACCATGAATCCGAGCCATAGCTTCTATAATGCGATTCGTGTAGAACCCGCTCCTCGACGTATTGCCCAAGTTTTACCGGGTCGCGTTCTTTTCTCGGCGACTTCTTCTTTAGGAAACGCCTCTGAATATTTGAATCGCGTGATTGGCTTTATCGCCTCAGCCGCTTCTAAATCGGGTGGCCCTCCTGTTCAACAACAAATTCAGATGATGGAAAAACAGATGGGTTATACTTTAAACGAATTGATGTCTCATGTGGGATCCGAAATCAGTTTGTTTGCTCTGCCAGTTGATGGAATGGACGTTAAAAATGTCCGACCCGATATGGTTGCAGATCGTTTTGGTTTAGCGGTCGCTATTTTGGATGTGAACAAAGCAAAAGCATTTGCGGATAGACTTTTCAATTCTCCAATGATCGCAAAAAATTTACAACCTGCGAATTGGAAATCTGAAGTGTATAATGGAACCACTATTCGTTCCAACGTTCCTCGTCCTGAAATGCCCATAGGATTGTTTTACGCCTTTGTCACCCATCCTGCTTCTGGAACTTACTTAGTCGTTGCTCCAAGTGCAACCGCCATTAAAGAATGCGTTGATGCCGCTAGTGGTGGAAACAGTTTGGCGACTTCCCGTGGTTATCAAATTGCTTTTGAACTCATGAATGTGACTTCTTCTCGTGAATTTTATATTGATCTTAGTTCTTTATTGTTGTTGTTAAAATCGATGCCAGAAATGGCTCCATTTGCCGGAATGTTTGAATCTTCAATGAGTTCAGACACCCCTCAACAATTTGCTGTGGTCACTGTAGAAAAAGCAGGAGCATTCTCACTTTTAACCATCGTTAAAAGTGTTCCTCAAGATATGACCGATGCTGTTTTGGAACAACTCAATATGTTGGAAATGTTTATTCCTGCCGGTGGTAACACGGGTGGATCTCCATTCTCTCGTCCAACCAAAGAAGAATAATAGTATTCTCTTTTTTTCCTCTTTGAAACGCTTTCTGGAACAAAGAATCCAGAAAGCGTTTTTTTTTCTTCAATTGATTTTTTGAACCGATTCGGTTTCAATAAACTCTTCAAAACACTAGGAACTTTTTTCTGAAATGAAGGTCTACTCTGTATTCTCTACTTATTTTTGCCTGTTCTTTGGGGATGCCTCTATGAAAAAGTTATTTCTCTTTCTTCTCGCTTTCGTATTTTTTAATCCTCTTTTTGGCGAAATTTTTCTCGAAAAAACCACTGTTCAAGCCAAAATTGAAGCGGATCAAGTCCTTCTTCAACTTTCGGTCACTTGCAAAAAAATCGGAGATTCTTGGGAGGCCTTAGAACTTTTTCCCAAAAATGTTCAACTCCGCTCGCAAACAGGTCAGCATCTTCTGAAAAAAGAAGGAGGTCGTTTTTGGTTCTGTTTAGAACAAGCGGGAACCTACACCTCTCAATTTGAATTAAGTCTCTTGCTTGAAAAACAAAATGATCTGACAGGCTTTCGCTTCCCCTATATGGCAGGAACTATTGCTGATTTTACGCTCACTATTCCTGCCCCAGAAATCAAAGCTTTTCTCGATCCCTATTCCATCCTTTTGGCACAAACTCGCCAAGAGCAAGAGACTGTTTTACGGATTGCCCCAAGTCCTGAGTTTCAAATTTATTGGCAGTCCGATCAAACCTTAACTCCAGCACAAGATCTGCTCGCGCATGGACAGATCTTGAGTTTGATTCAGATTGCAGAAGGCGAGATCCGTTATCGAACCACGCTTCAAATTCAAGTGGTTCGTGGAAAATTAGAAAAACTTCAAATGACTTATCCCGCCTCTCAAAAGCTGATTACTCTTGCAGGTGCTAATTTCAAATGGTGGGAAGTTCAAGGAGATCGAATTTCGATTCATTTCAAAGAACCTATAGAAAAAACAACCCAAATTAAATTGGAATTTAGCCAACTCTATCCAGAACTCCCCACTCAACTCGTTTTAGAAACAATTCAGATTGACGGAATTTCTATTCAAAAAGGAAATTTTGTTCTTCAAAAAGGAGAAATTCTTTCGCGTGAGATTAAAACGAAAGACTTGGAACGAGAGGATATCGAAAACTTCCACTCTTTAGGCAAAGATTTAGTAGCGGCTTACGAATTTCGGGGAAAAAATCCTCAGTTGACCGTGGAACTAAAAAAACGTCCACCACAGATAGAACTCATCCTGAACTCAAATATCCATTATCATAAAGAACTCACTCTCTTCCAGAGTTTCGTTCATTTCAAAATTACTGAAGCCAAAGTAGAAAACTTACAACTCTTGGTTCCCAAAGAATTCCAAATTCATTCCATTAAAGAATGGATTTCAAGCGAAGAGTTGAAAGTCCGTACAGTTTCTCAACCCCGATTAAGAAATTGGGAACAAGAAGGAAATTTCATTCATCTTCGTTTAAGAGATCAACAAATTGGGGATATTTCCTTTATGTTAGAAGGACAAATTCTTACAGAAAATGGAAATATTCCTCAAATGACTTCGCCCCAAGTCAAAGAAATTTCCGGAAAAATTGGATTTTCCTACGCTTCCGAATTGAAATTATTAGTTGAACAGGCTCAAGAACTCACTCAAATCAACCCCCAAGAGCTTCCCAAAGAACTATATTCGAATCAATTTCAACCGAAACTCGCCTTTTCCTTTCAGAGTAAACCCTACCAACTTCAAATTAAAACCTCATTGCTAAAGCCCTCCTTAAGCACAGTAGTTCAAGCATTCTATCAAATTACGCCTGAATATCTTCAGTTTCAAGCACAATATCAATTGAGCTTAAAAGACGTAGGCCTTTTTCAGGTAGAAATTCCTGTTCCCTCAACGATGGAAGTGACCCAAGTCTCCGCAAAAGAGAAAACGATTGAAAGTTGGAGCCTGCAAAACTCCAAAATTCTTGTAAAATTCTTGCGAGAAACGACTCAAACAACCCTCTCTATTCAAGGACTCTTACCCACAAAAGAAGAACAAGAGCTAACCGTTGGATTTCCAGAACAATCCTTGAAAAACGAAGGGTATCTGGCCTTCGATTCAGAAAGCGAACTCACTATAAATGTTCAAAAATTAACCGATTTGGAAGAAAAACCTCGCTCCGAAAGTCAATATAAAATCGGAAATCGAGGCAAAGTGTATCGCATTCTAGGCAAAAACGCGCAAATTCATTATCAGATCACTACACAGTTATCAGAAATAACCGGAACCGTCTATACACTTTATACCTTTGTTCGTGGATACATTGTCGCTCAAAGCGAAGTCGTCCTAGAGGTTCAAAACGCGGGAATCCGAAAATTATCGATTGTACTCCCGCCTAAAGCTGGTAACTTGATTATCACTGGCCAAGAAATTCTGGATTTTTATCCTAGAGAACAAGATTATCAAATTGAACTGAAGAATAAAATTCAAGGAACCTTAAGCTTTTTTGTGAACTACGATTTACCCTTCAGTATTTTTGGAAAATCGACTTGTACGATGGACGGAATTGATATTCCTGCGCTTAAAGAGATTCGCGGATTTGAAGGGTGGACAAAATCCGAAACTCCAATTGAGGTTTTACTGGAACAACAAAAAGGGTATGAATTTAAATCTCAACAAGATATTCCGCGCGAATCCCCCTCCAAAAAATTTAAACTTTCACGCGATACTTACGCTATTAAAGATCGGGTTCGTTCCTTCCAACTTAAAATTAATGGCCTCGATCAAACTCAGCTTCAGGAAGTACAAATATCAAATTTAAGTATTCGTACCGAAGTGAATGCCGAAGGGAAATTAACCACCCGATTGACCTGTCGCTTCCAAAATACGACTCGCCAATTTTTACGCGTAAAAATGGATCAAAAAGCAAATCTTTGGGGAACCTACATTATTAAATCTCCTGTTCTTCAAACCGCGAGCAGATTAAAGGGTGAAGATCCTTCATTACCTCTTGACGAAGGAAAAGAGCCAGTGAAGCCGACTATTGGAAAAAATGGAGAAATTTTGGTTCCTATCCCCAAAAATGTTCAAGACGCAGAACTCGAAATGATTTTTGTCGATAATGTTGACAAAATGGGATATATGGGCGATCTCGACTTGATTAGTCCTGCAATTGAAGATGTTCAAATCGAAAAATTATCGTGGGATCTCGTCGTTCCTAAAAATTATCTCTTGCTTCGTCATGAAGGCGCATTCGAACTCAAACCCGTTGATTCTACGTTACTTCCGGATACGCTTGTGGGCCTTCTTCAAAACGAAATTGTCTCTGGGTTAAATCGCTTTCTCCCCCATTTTTTAAAGGTTAGTGAACAAGGTGCTTGGGCTGTACTCATTCTTTTTGGGATGGCCTGTTTCGGATTTTTGATTTTCGCGGGTTATCGCTATTATGGCCCAGATTATTTTCTGCTGGTTTGCGGAAAAACGCTTTTCCTTGTTGTTCTTTTTGTTCTCTTTGTTTTTCTCTGTCAGAGCAATTTGAGTTATGGCCTTTTTTTCCTCGGTACTGTTCTTTTTGGATTTCTGGCGTACCGCTTGAGGGCACAAATTATTGATCAGTTCTTATTAACGGAAAAAGGAGCCTTTACTCCTTCTCGTCGTACTGTCTTTACGCTTCTCATATTACTTACCGTGGTGGTGGTCCTTAAGTCGATGTTGCTGGACGGTTCTAACGTAAAATCTCTTCTACAAGGTGCGAATTCGACCTTCAAAGATGGCCGTGAATTTCAGGAAATGAGCACCTCTGAATCTTATGATGACTCTGCAGATCAGGGAAAACATAAAACAGGCCGTATGGAAGGCGATGATGACGATGGTGGACGATATTATCGTAGTAAAAATAGTAGGAATAGCGCGCCTCAGAAAACGGCTCCTAGTGGGGCGAATGAATCCCAAATTGCTCCACGTCAGCCCTCTTCGATAGAAGTGGCGGCTAATGAGTCCGACGGGGATCTAAATGAAAGACCTTTCGTAGAAGAGCTGAAACGAGATGTTTTTGAAGAAGATCCCACTGCAGATAAAGTGGGCAATAAAAAACAAAGGAAGCAACTCGTCGAACAGAAGCCGAAAAAATCTCTTGAGGCGGCAAAAAAAGAAAAAATGAATGAACTCCACCGCGAATTGGAAAGTGATAAACCAGAGGAAGGAACTCCGGATAATATGGAACCCGTTACAGAAGAAGAGGCTCAGGACGCTAAAGGAGCCGAATCTAGAGCAGATGATCATCTGAAACGGGACGGAGACTTTAATAGAGATGCTGAAAAAGGAAAAGATATTGCTGGTCTCTATGACGAAACCACAAAATCAGAAGCTAAACGTCCTGAATCAGGTATTGCTGAAAAGCTACCCGTTGATCCTGCTGTTTTAGCGGAAGAGCAACAAAAAATTCAGGTGTTGACGTTGCAAGTCGACTCGCTTCAGAAAAGAATTCAACAAGGCGAATTGGATCGTCTTGGAGTTGATTTTTCGACCACTTATCGAAATGTTCAACAAGGAAATTTTTTGGTACTTCAGGGACAACAACAACAGCTTCAAGCTCAACTCAATGTCTTACAACAACAACTTGGGCAACAGATTATATTTGAAGATAAAGAAAAAGCCCCGAATAACGCTCTCGGAAAAAGCGGAAGCTCTTTCCAAAGTGCCGCGGAATCCTCTTATCGCGATGGCCAACAGTTCCTTCAACAAGGACAATTTCAAGAAGCGATTAATGAACTCAACAAAGCGCTTGTCTTGAACCCAAACAATACGCGCGCTCGACAACTTTTAGAAGAATCCGAAAAGCTTTTACAAGCGTCAGAGGAAACTTCAAAAGAATTACAAAAATCTTGGGAAAAATCGGCTGTCCATCTGGAAAACGGCGAATTAGAAGAAGCCGAAAAACTTTTGGATGAAATTCAACGTCGAGGCGCTTCTTCGGGGAGAAACAGCAAAATCAAAACCTTAATTCAACAATCCCAAGAACGGAAAAAGTTGATTACCGAAGGATTAGCTCAGTTAAGAAATTGGCAAAGAATGACCAAAGAACGAATCCAGCAGGAAATTCAGAATAAATTTCAAGTCAAATTAGGGAACGAAATCATCAATATCGAAAAGTTTACTTGTAATTATCCTCAGAATCCTCTGATTCAAGTCGCTGTTGATAAACTCTTGCAACAGGCTCGCGTTGACCTCCAAAATCTAAGAAAATCGATTTTGAATCCAGACGCTTTCCAACAAGGCTTAAAAACAGAAGGCTTAACCGAACAGTTCGCACGTGTAAAAAATGGTCGCTCCGCCGGAGCTTTACCGATTCCAGTCAATTTGCCTTCAGAAAATCGGAAAGGTTTTTCTTTTGAAGTGACCTTAACGGATAAACCAGAAGCCATTAAATTTGTTTTTATGAACCGCAATATTTCGTATTTTTGGCAAGTGCTTCTGATCGCTCTTTTGTGGGGCGGTTTATATACCTTATCCCGAAAAAACATTCAAAATGGACGGATAGGACTTCTGGGAAGCGCGATTTTATTAGCAAGTTTATATAACTTTTCTGATATAGAATATCTTCCTTATCTCAAAACAGGTCTTTACGCAGTAGGGTTTTATATCCCTATTCTTCTCTATCAAACCCTGTGGAAGAGAATTGAGAATTAGGAATTAGGAAAAAAAGAAAAACTCCACCATCGCTCAAGCTTAAGCTTGAGGTTATGGTGGAGTTTTGCGTTTAATTAGTGCGAGGGGGGGGACTCGAACCCCCATGAGCAGTGCCCACTAGATTCTAAGTCTAGCGCGTCTACCAGTTCCGCCACTCTCGCGATATGAACATAACGAAGAGCGATTATAAAATTTTTTGAGCAGATTACAAATATCCTTTTTAATTTTTTAAGGAGACCAGCCGTTTCCACTCTTCTTCTGAAAGGGTTTCTGCCTCTTGAACCAGTAAAATAGGAATATTTTCTCGGATCGGATATGATTTCCTTGTTTTTTGATCTGTTGAGATTAAACGGTTCCCTTCTAAAATAAGAGGAGCTTTTGATAAAGGACAAACCAAAATTTTAAGAAGATCAGGGTGAACGCTCATAAAACTACTTTCACTGGTGGAGAAATTTTTATGTTAAAACCCGTGCTAAAACGATATTTTGAAGAATATGCCGAAGCTCATCAACACCCAACAAATCGTCTGACTCATAAAATCGCTATCCCTTTAATTGTCTTCCATATTTTGGCGATGCTGGATTGGTGGAAATTGTTTTCGGTTGGGAACTCTTGGAGCATTTCTGCTGGACAGATTTTCTTTTTGTTCGTGATGTGTTGGTATTGTTTTCTGCATATAAAACTGGCGATGGGGATGATGGTTCTTTTTATCTTTTGCTTCCCTATCGGACGGTATACGCCGCCTTCTGTCGTGATTGGAATTGCCATTGTGGCGTGGGGAATTCAGTTGGCCGGTCATGTGATTTGGGAAAAAAAATCTCCGGCTTTTCTAACGAATCTTATTCAAGCATTAGTAGGGCCCCTCTTTTTTATGGCACTTCTTCTTGGCGAATGGCCAGTACGTCCAGAAGAAGTAAACGTGAATTCTTAAGGATCGAATTATTTCCAGAGCAGATCCGATTTTAATTGTTCTTGAAAGGGCGCAATTCCGATTTGTTGGATACGTTCTTTTACTTTACGAAATCCATCCCCATAAATCGGATCGGTGTTTTTTTCGATCATTTCAGTTAAGTAGTGACTCATGAGATTATCGCGTGTTTGGAGTAGAAGAAAGCTCAAGTAATTTGCGAAGCCTTCTTCAATTTGTCGATTTAAAGCGGATTTTCGGTTTTCTTTGACCCAAATATGAACGAGTTCATGAATCAAAATACTCTGGAATAAATTTTCTTCCAATCCCCACAAAATCGAAACCTGAAACTTCAATTCAAAGAGATTTTCATTGTGGTAAATCAACTGACTTTCTGTTAATCCTCCGAGTTTAGGAGTATAGAGGAATTTGGCACGTTTTTGGAGTTCAGGCTGGAATACTAAATCCACAGAAAATTCTTTGATCTGTAAAATAAGCCCCCACGCTTCCATTTTTTTTCGAATATCCGTAAGGAGTGGTTGAAGTTGTTCTTGAGTTGTAATCGCGGATTTCCAGCAAATGCCACACACTTGCCGTTGATCTTCGAGCGTTTTGCCTCCAGCGGTAATGGCTTCGCAAATGCGACGGTTACAGTTCCAACACGAAGGAACGTCTTTATGGTGTTTATGAAATGGATACTTCCAATAATCTTCCAGATATTCGCCCAAAATACTTTCCTGACAGATGGCGCAATGCGGGGCAATATGAGTTTCATAACAGATCGCGTGGTAGTTTTTTTTCTGGTAAAGATAATATTTTCCATAGAGTTCTCGTTTGCAATATCCACAAGTCTCAGCGGTGAATCGTGTTAGACAATCGGGATGGTAATTGTGTTGGAGATGCTCTACCAAGGCGTCTACAAAAGGTTCATGACAAAAATCACAGACCTCTTTTTGTTTAATTTTCAGACAAACCGGATGATAGGGGAGATCCTGATTGACTTTGTAATCTTCTAGAATTTGGATCGAGCAAAAGGCGCAATAAAAATGATAGGGATGAAAGGCTTGATCCCCAAGAACACGGAATTCTCCTTCTAAAACAAGATGACATTCCGCACATTTTTGATAATAAAGAGAGGAGATTCGTGTGAGTTGCGGATCAAAAAGAACTACGAGGCTCAAACAGAGCAAACAAAAAAGAAAAAGAGAACCTAATTTTTTCAACATAAATCAATCAATCGTTGCTTATTCTTCGACAAAGACATCTCGGCCATTATTATTTTGAAATAGGTTAGAACTTTTTAAATGTTCGGCGTTTACAACACCATTTTTGGCACTTTTTTGGATATAGATCCCGTAATTTAAATGATCTTGAAGGGTATTATTGAGCAGGGTGATTTTGCTTTCTCGTCCGTTTAAAACAAGCCCTCGCCCATTGCGAGTCAGAATGTTTATACGCATTTCCAGAGCCGTATCTTCTGAGAATACCCCATCGCTTGAATTTTCGGAAATTTGATTACTTTCGAGCACAATTTGGGAACATTTTTTTAAACTGATTCCCGTATTACTATTCTTGCTAATCTCATTCGCCGTAATTTTGCTGTTGAGACATTGATCCATAAAAATTCCGTTGGCATTCTCACTGATTCGATTATTTTTTTCCAGAATTAAGCGCGAAGTTTCAGCATAAAGTCCATATTTCTCATTTCGGACGATCTGATTTTTATTGTCCAGTTGAAGTTCAGATTCTTTGCAAGATATTCCGAATTCCTGGTTTGATTCGATTTTATTCCCTTGAAAACTAATTTTTTCGCACTGGTTGATTTTTACTCCGCCTTTAAGCTCCTTAAAAATACAATTCTGGATCTGAACCTTGTCGATATTCAATAAGGTGAGGCCTACCATATTGCCAGAACACCGAATTTCATGAAGATACAAATCGGTTCCTCGTGAAACCGAAATAACACCTTCTTCTGAATTTTTATCGGTTCCTTCCAGGTGAAGATTTTTGAGATGAAGATTTTGGCAGTTATGGATTTGTAAAACGGTTCCATTGGTTTCGATACGTGTTCCCTCTTCGCCCTGAAGCAAAATATCTTGCTTATCTTTGAAAAAGAGTTTTCCGTAATAAACTCCTTTTTTTAACAAAAAAATCGAACCTGATTTTGCCTTGTCGATCTCTTCTTGAATTTGATTGAGCGTCATTGAGGGCGTCAATATGATTTCTGGACGTGCGAGTGCTTTTTCGGTTAGATAACGGAGTTGTTGAAAGACGACTCCGACCAAAATCGCCACAAAAAACATCCAAAAAAGAAGTTTCGTGGAGACGCTAAAAAGCGAGGATTTCTTTTCTGAAATCCCTAAGGACAAAGAGGTGGTAATGTCTGAAGATTTACTACTCATAAAATTCCCTTATTTTGGCTCTGTCCCGGGTTCCCATGATTCAGAAAATAAAATATTATTTTTTTTAAGTTCTTCGCGAACTTCATTAATAAAGCCTGATTTTTCTTCTCCATTTTTTAGGAGTTGAACGGCACCTTGCTTTTTTTTGATTTCTAAAAGCACTCCATGAAGTTCACTGAATTGTTTTTCCTCATTATTGACCAAAATAATTTTGTTTCTGATTTTAAAAATATACTCTTCTTTTACGTCTTTGCTTTGAGTTAAATCCGGTTGACGGTTCGTGGATAAAGTAGATCCTGGTTGACCAAAAGGGTTATAATTAAACAGTGCGTAAAAAGCCAACAAAATGAGGCCAATAAGTCCGGTTTTTACGGGAATACCAGGTCTTTGACGTTTCACCTTTTCTTTTTTATTCTCCATACGATTTTTCCTTTTGAAAATAAATTTAGCGAGATTCAGTGCCAACGACATATTTTAGTTGAGAATCCCGAAGCATTTTTTTGATTTGGACCACCATTTTTTCTTTAGCATCATAGTTGACAAAAACAACTACAAAGGTATCCGAATTGATTTGACGCAATAATTCGATTGTTCTTTCTGATGAAAAAACTTGTCCTTCATAAACGATTTCAGAATTCTTGTTGATATAGAGTCGAAACAAGGGTTGAAGCTTGGCATCTAATTGAGCGAGTGCTGCGTTCATATCATCAAATTTTTGGGTATCTCCTTCAAATCCGTGCGGGAGAATCATGAAAAAGATCAGCAAATTAAAAATAACATCCAACAGTGGAACCAACCCCTTGGAAATCACCGGCGTTTGAATCTGACTCATGCAATTTTCCTTTTGTCGTTTATTGAGTCCAATCTCATTCTCTTCTCCTGGAAACCAGTTCTCTTCGCTTCAGCAGATCTTCCGTTAATTCTTTTATGGTTTCTTTATCCAAATCGTTCCAAACTCCAAAAAATTGTAGGGTTTTTGGTGGCTGTTTTTTGGTTTCCTGCGATTCTAAACCTATTCTGAAATAGTGAATGAGGTGATAAATTTCAACCAATTTTTCTTCGGGGATTAAATTGACTTCATTGATCAATTCTTTTTTTATATCCAATGTTTTCATGCGATTTTTCCCTTCGTCTTTTTACTGGAAGAGTGCGTCGTTTTATCCGGTTCGGTGGCCACTTTACTGGGTGTTTTGTCGATTTCTGGACTTGATTTTGCGGGTGGCAGGAGTGTCGTTTTTTGTTGAGACAACTCTTCTGTCGCGGTATCGCGTATTTTTCGAACAATCAATAAGGTTTCTTCATCATAAATTCTGGCGTCACTTGGAATCGATAAGACGAGTTCAAGACGTTTTTTGTCTTCAATGCTTAAACGGTTTGCATACATCAAAAGCGTTTTTTGGACATACTCATTGAAGCCTAGATTAAAGCGAGCATAAATTTCTTCAAAATACGCTCGTAAAATATTAAAGAAAAACAAATTCAGTGTGGCAAAAATCAATCCTAGCAGAGTGCTGGAGAGTGCCGGAGCGATTGCCGCGGCCATTATCGTAATGTTCGGATGTGCTTCTGATTTCAAAGTAAAGAGGGCCTGCATCAATCCGACTACAGTTCCTAGAATTCCCAGAAAAGGGAGCATTTCGATAGAACCTGCCACATACGACAAATAGATCGACATTTTTTTCGTATAGATCGGAACTCGTTGAGCTTTCCGAAAATAGGCACCTTTGGTATTAAATAGAAAGAGATTCAACTGAAAGATCAACAGAAAAGCGCCAAAAATGACGATGACAAAGTCGATAATGGTCAGATTTTCTTGAAAAAAAGTAACGAGTTGGTGTAGTTCCGGATGTTTTGATAACCAATCTGCCAAAAACTTCATAAATACCCTTTCAAGGGAATGTCCTTCTCTAAACCCAAAGTATAAAACTGTTATTCTAGATTAATCCAATCTAGTTGCGGGAACAACCCAAAAAGTAAAAATGAGCGCTATTTTTTACTGCTGAGGTTAAAGATTTTTGAAATCCCGTATCTTTATATAGCTATGATAATAAATTTTATTGATTACAATTAACTTTTGCTATAGAAGAATTGTTTATCATTTTGTTTTCCTATTTGTATTCTGAATAGGAGATTTTGACGCAAGGATTAAAAAAATTAAACTTCTTCTCTTCTTATTTTTTTGTTGTCTCTAGAAAGGAAAGGGCCTATTCCTTCAAAATAGGGTCCTCGTTTTTCTATCACGTTGTCGGCTAGTACTCCGATTATAGCCGATAGTTGGTGGTGAAAGCCGACCCAAATTTTAAAACGAAATTATTTTAGAAAACATTCTAAATATGTCCTTGTCGTACTTATAATGATTTCAGATAAAAATGTTGCAAGGCTGAAAGTGCTGGCTTCATTTTTAACTTTATAAACTGTTTTTCCTTTCAAATCGGGTCGGGAACCGGCCTTAGGTGTGGAGAAGGGGATTGCCCTTTCAGTGAAGCACGAAACTGCCAGCCATAGTTTCTTAATTTGGCTGGAGTAGTTCATGAAAATACTCTTGATTAACCCTACAATTATCAGGATATTCTGGTGGTGCTTCAAACGTGTACTTAAAAATATACAAATCATTTTATTTTAATGGGTTAAGGATAAAAAAGTACAAATTAGGAATACTACCGGATATTCTCTTCCTAATCCTTTTGTGAAAGGGTAGTTCATGAAAATACTCTTGATTAACCCTACGATTGATGGCGCAGGAGAACTTTATCATCCTGGATTGGCGAGTTTGGCCACGTATTTAAATTATCAGACTCCTCATCAGGCGCGTGTTCTCGATTTTGTGTATCATGAATGGGAATGGAAATCTTATTTACGACGCAAACTAGAAACGATTCAGCCCGGTTTAATTGGAATTACTTCGACCACTCCTAAAATGCCGTCGATTCTTCAAATTGCTCGAGAAATCAAATCGATAGGCCATTATCCGATTATCTTAGGAGGGCACCATGCTTCCTTGGAGTCCGAAAAAACGCTTGCGAACCCGGATGTTGATTATATCGCTATCGGAGAATCCGAATTCTACCTTGAAGAACTGATGAACCATCTCGAAGACGGAAAATCGATTGAGGGTGTTGCTGGAATTTGGGGTAAAGAAAACGGGAACATCATCCGAAATCCTTTGGGAAAGCTTCCGACTCATGAACAATTAGACGCAATGCCAGATTCAGATTGGGATTTGTGGGAAGATATCGATCACATGATTTATACCACAGGCTATATTCCGATGATGGCCGTTCGAGGATGTGCGTATAATTGTACCTTTTGTTCCAGCCCAGTGCTCAAAAAACGACTCGAAGGGACGGGTCCCTTTGTTCGTGGACGATCTCCAGAAATCTGTGCCCGTGAATGTATGAACCAATACAACAAATATAAAAAGAGAGGACTTCGCTGGCTCTTTTTCTACGATTTAAACTTTCTAATAAACCGAAAATGGTTGATTGATTTTTGCAAGGAATATATTCGTCTAGGAATGCATAAAAAATTACCTTTTTCGGTGTATTCTCGTTTGGATCATCTCACCGATGAAAAAGTCTCTTGGATCAAAAAAGCGGGTTGTATTCAAATTCGAGTGGGAATCGAATCTGGGAACGAAATGGTGCGCAATAAATATTTTGACAAGGAACTCACCAATCAAGACATTCACGATGGAATTAAAATTCTGCATCGTCATAAAGTTCCTTCCTTGGGATATTTCATTGTGGGCGCTCCCGGAGAAACCAAAGAAACGATTCTTCAAACCTTTGATTTCGCAAGATCTCTGCAACTCTCACGCGCGGCTTTTTTTATGTTTAAACCCCTCGCTCATACTCAAGCCACTAAAACCTTGGAAGATTTTGAAGCGCAAATCGATTACAACGCGATGGGTCAGTCCCAAAGTTTTTATGGTGGAGTCGTAGTTCAACTCAAGGGGATTCCCTCTTGGAAACTTCTCTATTGGTACAAAAAGAATTTATTTAGGAGCGGTTTTCGGATTATGTTCCGGCAAATCAATCATTTAGGACCGGCGCCTTGGCTGATTAATTTTGTGCATTATTTAATTAGGGGAAAGTTAAGACGAGCTAAATTGTTCAATATTTGTATGAATTATGTCGCGTTTGGTGGACAAAATTTTCGATATTAAAAATTGTTGAAATCCAAGAAAATTTTTGTTGTAAAAGCATTTTTTTTTGCTACGATAAAAAACAATTCAAGGAAAAAAGGGTTATTTGATAATTCTTTTTTCCTTGGGTATAAGAAAGAAAGCCCTAATAAGAAAGCAAGCAGCATTGTAGGTCCGTTAAGAAAGAAATGGTGTGCTATAGTTGGTAAAATTTTAAAATTTTACTGTCCCAAATCTCCTGATGGAAGGTTTTGGGATTTTGGATTCCCTGTGAGGTCGGCCCTTAAAAAGGGTAGGTCTCATTAAAGCAAGGATAAAACCGAAAATGCTTAACTTTATTCAAAGGCTTTCCGTTGTTTTGGTGTTCACTGCTTTTCTTCTGGCAGGGTGTAATAGCACCGCTTCTAAAAATGACCCAATGGCGCTTTCTTCAGTGGATAGTCTCCATTCAGAAAACTCAGCAGTCATTGAAGAGGCTATTCAAAATCTTCTGAGCTCGGATTTTTTTGCACACTCAGAAGGTGCGGCAGTATTAGTTCGTCATGGAAAGGAATCACTTCCTCTCTTAGCGAACACTCTGCATATAGAACGCTCTGTCTATCATGAACAGGTGCCTGCAGTAAAACCTGTTTTAGCAACTATTTTTCAAACGATGACCCCCACAGAAGTTGCTAATTATCTCAATCACTCTCATCCGCTCTTGCGTGCTACTGCCCTTTTCCGTATCGGAGAATCCGGACAAGTAGCTCTCCTGAAAACAGTCACACTGCTGACTCAAGATCCCGTACTAGAAGTTCAGCAAGAAGCTCTAGTGACCCTAGAAAAGCTGGAAGCATTAAAAACACAAACGGCCTATTTGATCAAATAATTCAAGTTGGTTCTTATTATTTGGTTCTCATGAAAGCCCCCGCGAACGGGGGCTTTGCTTTTCTTTCGAATCCCAGATAAAATAGTTTTCGTTAATTATTCAGGTCTTTGATTCTCTCGCCCCTTGTGGGAGAGGGCTAGGGTGAGGGGTGAATTCAGTTCATGTCCGAAAAATTTGATCTTATTGTCGTCGGAGCGGGGCATGCCGGATGCGAAGCCGCACTCGCCTCTGCGCGAATGGGACTCAAAACGCTTATTTTAACCATGAGTCTAGACACGATTGCTCTCATGTCCTGCAATCCCGCCATTGGTGGAATCGCTAAAGGACAGCTCGTTCGAGAAATCGATGCGCTCGGTGGAGAAATGGGAAAACTGATTGATCGCACCGGAATTCAATTCAAGATGCTGAATACCAGCAAAGGCCCTGCGATGTGGTCCCCACGCGCTCAAGCCGATAAAAAAGCCTATCAGAACCTGATGAAATATATTCTTGAATCTCAGGAAAATCTTTCCATCATTCAAGATACAGTCAATGAAGTCTTTATGGAGAAAGATCGTATTACCGGGGTTCTCGGAGGAACTGGCATGAAATACGAAACACGTGCCGTGATTTTAACCACCGGAACTTTCTTGAAAGGTCTTATTCATATCGGACTACGTCAATATGAAGGCGGACGAAACGCAGAAAAATCCTCTGTACATCTCTCAGATTGCCTCAAATCGTATGGGTTTGAATTGGTTCGATTGAAAACAGGAACGCCTCCTCGTATCCACGGACGAACCATTGATCCTACGCTTCCACTAGATTACGGGGATCTAAACCCACAACCCTTTTCGTATTTCACGGAAAAACTGAATCGGCCCAATATTCCTTGCTATGTCACGGCCACCAATGAACAAACTCATGAGATTATTCGGGATTCTCTAAAGGAATCGCCTCTCTATACGGGCAAAATACTCGGTGTTGGTCCTCGTTATTGTCCCTCCATTGAAGATAAAATTTTCAAATTTGCTCATCAAAATAAACATCAGATTTTTCTTGAACCCGAAGGAGAAAATACACACGAATACTATGCGAACGGGATCTCGACTTCGCTGTCGGCCCCCGATCAAATTCGCATGGTTCAATCGATTCATGGCTTAGAAAAGGCTCAAATTCTTCGTTTTGCGTATGCGGTTGAATATGATTTTATTCCACCCACTCAAGTCAAAAAAACTTTGGAAACCAAGTCGATTGAAGGATTGTATATTGCCGGACAACTCAATGGAACAAGTGGCTATGAAGAAGCCGCCGCACTTGGACTCATGGCGGGTATCAACGCCGCCTTAAAAATCAAGGAACAACCCCCCTTTATTTTAGAGCGCTACGAATCCTATATTGGAGTCCTCATCGACGATCTCACCACGCTTGGCACTCTGGAACCGTATCGAATGTTTACCGCGCGCGCTGAATTCCGCTTGTTTTTGAGACAGGATAACGCAGATCAACGATTGATGAAATATGGGCATCAATTAGGCCTTATTCCTTTGAAAAAAATGGAAGAAGTGGAGGCCCGTAAAAAAAAGATTGACGAAACACTTCAATACCTGTCGCATAAATATATTGATCAAGTCTCTCTTTTGCAAAGGTTAAGACGTCCAGAAACGACATTTGAAGAACTGTTGGCTTTGGATGAAGCATTGGCCCTGAATACACTCGATCCAAAAGTGAAAGAACAAATTGAAATTTTAGCTAAATATGAAGGCTATTTTATTCGGCAACAAAAAGAAATCGAGAAGTTTAAAAAGATGGAACATATCCGAATTCCAGAATCCATCGACTATCGCAGAATTACGCAACTCAGTCACGAATCCCGCGAAAAACTCTCTAAAATTCGGCCGGCCAGTTTAGGGCAAGCCTCGCGTATTTCCGGAGTGACACCTGCGGATATTTCGATTCTCATGGTTAAATTAAAATCCGCTTCTGCTTGAACTCGGTAAATTCAGAGGAGGCTCGCTTGTGTGGTATTTGTGGCTATATCGCTCAAAATAATCCCTCTCCGCCTCTTCTTGAAAAGATGGTCGCAACCCTTCGACAGCGGGGTCCTGACGGGGACGGTTATTTTCAATCTCAAACGCAACACGATCAAATTGGCTTAGGTTATACCCGTTTAGCAATTGTGGGCCTAGACTCTGGAAATCAGCCCCTTTACAGTCGGGATCGTCAAAAAATTTTGGTCTGTAACGGAGAAATTTATAACTATCAGGAACTTCGCAGACGCTTTCAGAAAAAAGGATATACCTTTGCGAGTGACTCCGATTGTGAGGTTTTACTGGCACTGTATGAAGAACAGGGATTAGCTCTTTTTGAACAGATCAATGGGATGTTCAGCTTTGCTTTGTGGGATCAATCCAAAGAACGACTCTTGCTCGCGCGGGATCGCCTTGGGAAAAAGCCTCTTTATTATTCGTTGCGTCCAGATTTATTATTGTTTGGTTCGGAAATTAAAGCGCTTCTAGCCGGTGGAGTCAAACCTCAACTTAACGCAACCATACTGGATGCTTTTCTGACGACTCAGGTGATGCCTTCGGGACAATCGATTTTTCAAAATATTCTTCAACTGAAACCCGGACATTACGCTACCTATGAGCAAGGAAAGTTGAACGTTGTTCCGTATTTTTCATTAAAAAAATCGGTTTCTATTTCCAATGCGCCACTGAGAACCCTCAAAGAAACGCTTGAATCTGCCGTTTATTTGAGGTTACAAACGGACGTCCCTTGCGGAGTTTTCCTTTCGGGTGGATTTGATTCTTCCTTAGTTTTAGCGCTGATGCGTCAAACTATTCAAGAACCCATCCCTACATTTTCAATTGGATTTTCTGATTCTAAATATGATGAAAGCCCTTTTGCTCGGGTAGTCGCGCGCCATTTTCAAACGCAACACCATGAACAAACGCTTTTTCCGAACTCGCTGGAAATTCTGGAAAAGCTAGTCGAAATTTTTGATGAACCGTTTGGCGATTCTTCTGCCGTGCCTTGTTACTATTTAAGCGCTTTAGCCAAAAAAACGGTGAAGGTAGTTTTGACCGGAGATGGAGGCGATGAACTTTTTTTTGGATATCCTCGATACCAAGCGGTTAAGCTGGCGCGTGCGATCCATCCTTTTCTTTTTCCTTTTCGTGGGCTCATCGAGCATTTTCCGGTGCCGTCTGATCCGAAGTCTCGACCTTTTCGCTTAAAAAAATTGCTTTCCCACAGTCACCTTTCGTTAGCGGAACGCTATTTACTCTGGAATACTCCTTTTTCGCCAGTTGACAAATTAGCACTTTATACGAACGAATTTCGCCGAGAGATGATCCCGTGGAAACCTGCTGATTTTCTTGATCCAGAGAGCCTTCAAGTCGCGGACTTCGCCTTTTATGATCAACAGAATTATCTTCCAAACGATATCCTTGTCAAAGTGGATCGAACCAGTATGGCAAACGGAATCGAATGCCGATCTCCCTTCCTCGACTACCGTGTGGTCTTGCTCGCAAACCAACTCTCGGAATCCCAAAAATTACGCGGATTACAGGGAAAATATATCTTAAAAAAAATGTTCGCGTCGATGCTTCCAGAAATTGTTTTACGACGAAAGAAAATGGGTTTTGGAGTTCCGCTTGCCCTCTGGCTCAGAAAAGAGTCTCATGAGTTTTGCCGCCAAAATTTGCTCTCTCAAGATTTTTTACAACGGAACTGGTTTCGTCCGGAAACTCTCTTAAAATGGTTAGAAGAACATCGTTTAGGAAAAGCAAATCATGCAGAACGTTTATGGCTCCTCTTAAATATCGCGCTATGGGCAAGAAAATATCTTTAAAAAAATGAGGGATTTATGGAACCGATCAGTTTTAATGATTCTGTTCAACCTTCTCCAGAGGATGAAAATCTTGAACGCTTTATGGAATATGTCGATCAACTCGAATCTCTAGGATTAGATGTTCATATCGGGCCCAACTGTACCGCTCTCATTTCAGATGAAAAGGGCCCGTTCCTCTTCCAAGGAAAAACCTGGTTAGGCATAGCCGAACTAGAAGCGATTATTCGTTTGGGGGAACAATGGACCACTCAGCAAGTCTGGAAAAAAATACAACAAAAAAACTTTCTCGATAATTAAACAGAAGATGCCCCTACTAGAATTCCTCAGTATCGCGAATTTCAAATGATATTGGTTCTTTAAATGGCTTATCGTTGCTCATTTTAAACTACTTTTCGTTTATTTATTGAATTAACTTATCATATTCCGCATGAGTTCCTATCCAGAACCAAATGAGATCTTCTTTAATTTCAACAGCTAATGCCCGATATTGAATCCCAATTCTTACGGATCAGTAAATTCCTACTTTTTTGAGATGAAGGGATGGATGCTTTCTATTCTCCTTGAGAAGTTGAAAGTTTTCATCCGCTAAATTTTTAATGTTTTGAGGAAGATTCTCATAACATTTCCAAAAAGCAGGGTTTGCAAAATACTTCATAATGATTTGCACTTCCCATTTTGGAAATCGGCGATTGCTTGTTTGGCAAGAGAATTTAGTTTTCCAGAGTTTACATCTTCCTCAAATTTTTTGTCCCAAACCTCTGCATCAAAGTGATGAAACCACTCTCGAAAAAAAGAAAAATCTTTTGTAGAGAGGTTTTCTATAGCGGATTGAATTTCTTGAACAGTCTTCATAACAGCCTCCAATAAACAAAGTATTGATATTCTTATTGTAATGGATTTTTGGGAGGGAATTAAAGTTTTTATTTTATAAGGAGCTATCAAAACTGAAAATCCTGCTATTTATTAATAGTTCTTTCAACGGGTCTGGAACTAGCTTTAGGCTTGGAGAAGGAGGTTGTTCGTTCGACGAAGCACAAAACTCCACTTATCGCTCTTGTTTAGGTGGGGTAGTTTCATAAAATAGAGGAAGTCTTTATGGAGAATCTGTTTTGAAAACGAGTCCTTTGGAACAAAAAACTCTTCCCTATCGTTCGTATTCTTCCTATTTACAGGAAAAATTTGGGACCAGAGTTCATAAAATTACGATTGACGCGGGCTTTACTTGTCCGAACCGAGATGGGACGAAAGCCTATGGCGGATGTAACTATTGCGACAATGCCAGTTTTTCTCCACAAGTTCGTTTTCAAGAAACTGTCAGTGTTTCCGAACAATTGAAAAAAGGGATGCAGTATGTTTATGCGATGAATGAATCGACCCATTTTATCGCTTATTTTCAAGCCTTTACCAATACTTACGCAGATCTAGAAACCCTAAAACGAATTTATGATCAATGTTTAGTGCCCAACATTGTTGGAATGGCGATTGGAACCCGACCCGACTGTCTTTCGCCTGAAATTATTGAATTTCTCTCTAGCTATACGCGGTATTTCCCCGTATGGCTAGAATTAGGGTTGCAAAGTATTCATGATGAAACCCAACAAAATACAAATCGTTTACAGACTGCCGCTGATTTTTATCAGGCGATTGACTGGATTACGCCCACTCCCTTAGAACTCTCTGTTCATCTCATTTTAGGACTTCCCGGAGAAACAAAAGAAATGATGTTCGATACCATTAGAGCTGTCGCAGTAGAGCCGATTCATTCTCTCAAAATTCATCATCTCTATATTGCGCCCCACACTCTTTTGGAAAAGCAATGGAAAGCTGGAAAAATAAAGCTCTTCACTTTGGAAGAGTATATCTCTCTGGTGGTCGATGCTTTGGAACTTTTGCCTCCTACAATTGTCATTGAGCGTTTACTTGGAGAACTTTCTCGAAAGTATTCACTCGCTCCACAATGGGGTCTGGGAAAAAATCATATTCTTCAGAAAATGGTCTCAGAATTTCATCGCCGAGGAACCTCTCAGGGAAGCCGATATCAACCAGAATCCTCAGAAAAATTTCGACAAAGATTCCTCAAACCCAGTTCCCAAACGCTGGTGGTTCCTTCAAAGCCCTATTTAATCGATTCAGATAAACACTAGAAGAGGAAGAGATCCCTATGAAAAAAAAATTTATTCTCTTAATCGTCTGTCTTGCCCTTCTTGGTGGCGGATTTCTTTTTTATTGGCGCTCTCTTCCTAAAAACGCGCGAGAACAATTGGAATATGCCAAAAATCTTGAAGAGCAATTTGTTAAATCGAAAGTGGATTTGAGTCCTGAAGGAATTGAAACCTTAAAAAATAAAATTGTGGACGCGTATCAAAAAGTAGAATCCTTCCCGGAACAAGATCTCCATGATGACGCTTTGATGGAATTAGGTCGTTTTTATCTGCAAATCGAGGATCAAACATTAGCTCTTGAAATCTATCTTAAATTTGAGGGACGTTTTACGACTTCTGAACTTTTGCCCGAAATTCGGAAAACGATTATCGCGATCTATACCCACCAGAAAGAATGGCAAAAGCTCATCGATTACTACGAAGAATATGTCAAAAAATATCCTCAATCGTTTCAATCCATTGAATTTCTTTTTGAGATCGCCAAAATTAAAAAGAGCCAACTCCCTAATGTCGTTCCAATGGCTAAAATTAAAGCATTTGAACGTGTGATCGAAGTAGAAGCTAAAGAAGTGAGCGATCCGGGGCAACGCAAATGGACTCCCATTTGTCTTTGGGAAATTGCCTTGCTCTATGAGTCTATCGATCAGCATGAAGAATCCGTCCAATATTTTCAAAAATTGATTCAGGATTATCCCGATTCCGAGTATACGACCAAAGCACTCATGAAAAAAGGGGAGATTTTGGCGGAAAAGCTGGGAAGAAAAGAAGAAGCTAAAAAAGACTTTGAAGATTTAAAACGAAAACATCCCGAAAGTAATGAAGCCCGCAAAGTCGGTGGAGAAATTCGCAAAATCGATCAGGAAATCAAACAGGAAAAAGGCGAAGAAGCGAAATCAAAACAAGAGAATTATTTGAAGGAGCACTATGGGGGCGGTTCAGATTACGATATTTCTCATGAAATGCTCAAATATTTAGGCGAAAAAGGATTAACCAATGATACGGTAGGTCAACTCATAAAACAAAAACTGGATCTGCTTCATTATGAAGGCGAAATCAAGTTGCAACCCGAAAAAAATCGCCTAGAGGCCCATCTGACTTTGACGATCCAAAATAATGGAGATTCTAAAAATAATTTTTTTTTGTTGCTTTCTCCTATGGCGAGTTTAGAAAAAGTTTTTGTGAATGGGGAATCGATTCGCTTTGATCGCGCGGATGTCCGGCTAAAACTGATTTTGAACAAATCCTGGGAAACCGCCTCTTCTCTTAAAGTAGAGTTTCAACTGTTTATTGTGAACAAAGAAACCGGAAAAATTTGCCTTCAAGAAACCGGGTTTGCTTTATCTGATGCGACTTGGTATCCGGGTGCTTTTTTGGGCGATATTTTTACCACAAAATTAACCTATCAAATCCCTAAAGGCTGGGAAACGATTGGCAATGGAGTCGTCGTAAAAGACGAATATCAAACGCTTGAAAATCAGGAGTGGCATTTCCAAACCTATGAAATGACCCTCCCGATTTTCGGAATCTATTTCGGGTACGGAAAATATAAGGTTGTTCAGGATCAATGGAAAGGGATTCCGATTGCCTTTTACTACAAAAATGAACAATTTACAAAAACAAGCGAGATTCTGAATACCTTAAAAGATATTTTGGACTTTTACGAAACACAATTCTGTCCGTTTCCGTTCCCTAAAATGACGATCCTTGAATCGCCACTTCCTTCTGGAATTGGAGGCATTGGCCCGGCTACTTTGATGTTTTTACATGAAAAATTATTAGAAAATAATCAAATCCCTGAAAGCATTATGGCCCATGAAGCCGCTCATCAATGGTGGGGAAATCAGGTTCCGATTTCCTTTGAAAAAGAGGGTACCTCTTATTCCCAATGGCTCTCTGAAGGTTTTGCCTCGTATTCGGATGCTTTATATCTCGAACATAAACATGGGAAATCCCGCTTCATCAACCACCTTCTGAAGTTTGGGAGCCTGTATTTTGAACAATGTACCCACATCGAAGATATTGCGATTAACAAAAATCTCTTCCATCCTAGTTATGTGGGGGTCATTTATATGAAAGGGGCCTGTGTTTTACACGCCCTGAGGTGGGTTATGGGGGACGAGAAGTTTTCCAATGCCCTTAAAAAATTTGCGAAAGACTACGCGTTTAAATTTTCTTCGATTCAATCCTTTAAAGAAATTTGTGATGAAATTTCCGGCGAAAATTTATACTGGTTTTTTAAACAGTGGACTGATTCGTCGGGTTACCCTCATTATTATGTTAAATCCGTAGAGGTCGTATCGAACGGCGAGAAATTTCAACATAAAATCGTCGTCTTGCAAGAAACTGAAGTTTATAAAATGCCGGTGTTTATTCAAATTGAAGGAGAAACTCCAGCGCAACAATTTGGGCAAATTTTCTGGATTCAGGAAGCGCGACATGAAATTACGCTAGATCTCCCGTTTAAAGCAAAAAAAGTGATTTTGGACCCGGATTCTTGGATTATGAAATTTCCTGGGGATCACCATATTTGGACCGAAGATCTTTCCTTAAATCGCTCTAGAATCGATAAAGGAGACGACGGATTAGTGAAGAATGATCTTTTGCCTGATTTCTCTGAAAATGATTTGGACGGAAACTTGATTGCTCCCCAAAACTATCGTGGAAAAGTGCTCTTGCTAAATTTTTGGGCGACTTGGTGTCCGCCTTGTCTGGAAGAATTACCTCAACTTATTGAATTGCAAAAAAAGTATGGTGCGCAAGGATTTCAAGTGATTAGTGTTTGTATGGATGAAGGACTAAGTGAAGAGGAGATGCGAACGTTTCTCAGGGAGCACAAATTAAATTTTCCTGTCATTCCGTATGTGGCGGTTTCTTTTGAAAAATTTGGAGCCATCACCGCGATTCCCTTGAGCTATCTTGTGACGAAAGAAGGAAAAGTGGACCAAAAAATTCAAGGCCTACAAAAGAGCGAATTTTGGGAAGAAGCCGTACAAAAATTATTAAAATAAACGATTTCTTAACTATTAGAACCTAATGTCCCCCGCTGGCGGGGGTTTGGGGGTGGAACAGAAGCAAGAAAGAGTCCTCCCCCTTAATCCCCCTCCGAAGGGGGACATGAAGTCCTGTCTATCAGAAAAAAGGCATTTATGGGGCTTTTGAGCGTTCCGTTTGAATTTACGAATCCGTATGGATTGTTCTTTCTTTTGATTTTAGTTCCTGTGGTGTATTTGTGGCTCCGTTCCCTTTCGCCACTACCTCCCTGGCGCGAAAAACTATCGCTTTTAAGTCGCGTGATCATGGTTCTCTGTTTGGTCTTCGCTTTATCGGAAATGCGTTGGATCTGGAAAGTGGATCAACTCGCGGTCATTTTTGTTCTGGATATTTCGGAATCGATTAACACCTATTCTCAAGATCAAGCGATTCAATGGATCAATCAAGCTTGTAAGGGGATGACCGAAAAAGATCGCGCCGCTTTGATTGTCTTTGGAACCAACGCGTATATCGATCTTCCCTTACAGCCACGTCTCAAAATCTCTGAAATTACCTCGATTCCAGAACGCAATTTTACGGATATTTCCAGAGCGATTCGTCTCGCATTAGCGTCCTTTCCAGAAAATACTCAGAAAAAAGTGATTTTGCTTACCGATGGAAATGAAAATTTGGGAAACGCTTTAAATGAAGCCTTAATTGCCAAAAGCAACAATGTGAAGATCTATTCCAAGAAAATTAATCAGGCTCCGGAAGTGGAGGTCCTTTTAGATCAAATTATTTTGCCTTCCGAAGTGCGATTGAAACAGGCTTTTGATCTGAAATTGATTATTAAATCGTTTCAAGAAACAAAAACGAAAGTGCGTATTTATCGGAATGAACGCTATTTGGGAGAAGAGGTGTTGTCTCTTGATCCCGGAACCAATATTCTGAAAATTCCACAACGAGTTGAAGAACCCGGTTTCGTGAATTACGAGATCCATCTAGAACCTCAAGATGACACGATACGATATAACAATCAGATGACCGGATTTACTCTAGTTCAAGGGGAATCTAGAATTCTTTATCTTGAAGGAAAAGAAGGAAAATCCGAATATCTTCATTCCGTGTTGCAAGAAGCCGGATTACGGGTCGATGTTCGATCCCAGTTTGAAATTCCAACCACACTTCCAGAACTCAATAATTACGATTGTGTGATTCTTTCGGATATTCCTTCAAATGCGTTTTCTTCCGAGCAGATGATCTTCTTTAAACGTTATGTGGAAGATATGGGTGGCGGGTTGATTATGGTTGGGGGCGAAGATAGCTTTGGAGTGGGACTCTATCAGGGAACTCCGATTGAAGAAGTATTACCCGTCAATATGGAAGTTCGCCAAAAGAAACACTTGGCCTCGATGGCGATGGTGATCGTCATTGATCAATCCGGTTCGATGTCGATGACCGTTCCAGATGGCCGAACAAAATTACAATTAGCCTGTGAAGGGGCTTGCGGTACGATTGATTTGTTAAAACCCTATGATATGGTGGAAGTATTAATGACGGATACTGCGCCTAAAAGTCTCTTCCCTCTACAAAAGGTCGGAGGGAGCGCACATCGTGAAATGCTGAAAGAATATATCCGTTCTAATCAAGGCGGTGGCGGAGGAATTTATTGTTATTCCGGCTTAGTTCCCGCCTATAAAAACTTAAGCGCGACCGATACGATGATTAAACATATCATTCTCTTTGCGGATGGTTCAGATTCCGAGCAAAAAGAGGGTTGTGAAACGCTTGCGGCCCGATATTATAGCGAAAACATTACGTTGACGACGATTTCCTTGGGAAACGGACACGATACGCCCTGGTTACAAAATCTTTCCTTCATTGGCGGCGGGCAGTTTTATCTCACCGAAACCGCGATGGATTTGCCTCGAGTTTTTGCGAAAGACACCTTATTAGCCTCCAAAAATGTGGTTGTGGATAAACCGTTTAAAGCCGTTCTGACAGGAAATGCCGAATTTTTGAAAGGAATTAACTGGGCAGATCCCCCGACGCTTCATGGCTATATTGCGACCACCAAAAAAGAAAGTCCGTTGGTCGAAGAATTATTGCAAGCGATTGAGCAGGACCCTCTACTAGTGCGTTGGCACTGTGGTTTAGGAAAATCGGTTGCGTTTACTTCGGATTGTAAGGATCGATGGGCAAAAGAGTGGATTCGTTGGGAGGGTTATAAAAAACTTTGGCCCCAATTGGTACGCTGGAGCCTTCGTAGTAAACATAATAAAAATATTCGGGTGCATCAGAAATTTGAAAAAGGCACTGGTTATTGTGTTGTGGAAGTTTTAGACGATGAAGGGAACTACGAAAATTTTCTCAATCTTGAAGCTCGGATTATAAAACCGGATGGCTCCAATGAAATCATCACGCTTGGCCAAACAGCTCCGGGTCAATATAGTACCCAATTTCACGCGATGGTTGAAGGAACCTATATGACAACCTTGCTCGAAAAGAGGGAGGGTGCTTCTAACATTATTAGTATGGTGGCGGCTTCTCAGTCGTATCCCGTCGAATACAAAGAGCTTGAGCCGAAAGATATTCTTTTGACTCAGATCAGCGAAATTACCAATGGCCTTGTGATTGAGGAATCGACGGCTCTTTTCAAACATGATATCGAAGAGGTCAAGGCGCAAGTCGACATTTTTCTTTTTCTTTTAATTTTGGCACTGATTACTTTATTGCTGGATATTATTGCCAGACGTTTTGTTTTACCTGCGGAAATGTTCAAGATTCGTCGTCGGGTTCAAAGCGCTGATTCACAAGCGAGTGTGATGATGGGTCGCCTGAAGGCCAGAAAGGCAGACCTGTATGAAAAACTGAAAGCCTCGACAAATCAAAAGCCTCTCCTTCAAGAATCGCTTTCAAAGTCTAAGGATTTCTCCATTTCAACAACTCCGATCCCCAAAAATATTGCTCCTCCTCCTCCAGTCGCTCCTCTTGTGGAAGAAGATAATTATACGGCGAGATTACTCAAAGCAAAAAAAAGAGCGCAAGGACCTGAAAGCGATTCAAAAAAATAAAAAAAATATCCTCTATCAAAAAAAAATATTGAGTTTGAAGGGCTAAAAATTATTATGGCTCATGTTGATTTGGTTCGCAAGGAAGTGAGTGCTAAAATTGTTTATTATGGCCCTAAATTGAGCGGGAAAACGAAGAACTTGGAATCCATATGCGCTTATAGTCCAGAGCAAACCGCTCAGAAAGTAACTCCGATCTCGACCGAAGAAGATCAAAATTTATTTTATGAATTTATGCCTATTGATTTAGGCATTATGAATGGCCTCAGAACTCGCTTACAACTTTATACAGTCCCCGGACAAATACAATATAATAATACAAGGATGCTCGTTTTACAAAATGTAGATGGAATTATATTTGTTGCGGATTCTCAGGAAGAACGATTAAAAGAGAACCAACTTTCCTTTAAAAATTTGGAAGAGAATTTGCGAAAATATGCGGTCGATCTCACCAATCTTTCGCTCTTATTTCAGTATAATAAACGCGATCTTCCGAATGTGCTTAGTGTTGAATTGCTGAACGAAACCCTGAACCACTGGGGATATCCTTTTATTGAGGTGGTGGCTTCCCAAGGGATTGGAGTGCTTCCTACACTGAAAATGATCACCAATTCTATCTTTGAAGGAATCCAAAAAAATCGTGGAACAACACGCTATTTTATTCGCTAAGTATTCTGGAAAATGGAAAGCCCCTTTTTTTGGCGCGATCGTTTCAGGAATTCTCTGTGGAAGTCTGACGCTTTTCGAAACCCTTCCCTGGTTTTTGTCCCTATTCCTTCCCTTTCTTTTGCTTCCTTATTTAGCAGGAACAAAAGAAATCAATAGCATGCTATGGGGATGTTTTTATGGTTTGCTCTTTGGCGTTTCTGCCTATGCTTCTGGAGCGTATTGGCTCATTTTAGCGCTTCGATCCTATCGACAACTCTCTTGGTTTTCGGCCCTTGTTTTTAGCTTTTTTATGTTTCTGGTGTTTGCGTTTCCCTTCGCACTCTTCGGAGGTGCTTTAGGTTTAGGAAAAAAGAACTCCAGATTCTGGCTCGCCTCTAGTGGTTGGCTCGCCATCGAATTTTTTTTAGCGGAATTTCTTCCCTGGACCCCCGCTTGTTGTTTTATGCTCTCTCCTGCACAATCTCAATGGGCCGGTATTGTGGGTCGTTACGGTCTAATGATTTGGTTGATCGGATTTAATCTGTGGATTGTGAATGGCCATAAAAGCTGGATTTTCGCCTATGTTATTTTTTTGTTAGGAGGTGAAGCGATGAAAGAATCCTGGACACAAAAATTGCACCGGGAAAAACAGCGCCAACCCTCGACTTCGATCGGGATGGTTCAAGCCGGAATTACGCGCTCAGAACGAAAAACTTCTGAAGGGATTCGGCAAGGACGAGAACGATTACATCAACTAACAAATTCACTTCCATTAAATAATGCAACACTTGTTCTATGGCCAGAAGGAAGTATCGACGAAAGCGATCCAAGCGCTCAATGTCTTTATAAGGGGGCAATCCTTTTTGGAGTGTATGCTCGCCGTTTTTCGGAAGATCGCTCCGATGAATGGGTTGAGAACCAAATGCTTCTAAAAGGGGCCGGATCCACTTCTCAATATTATCTGAAGCGACGCTTAACTCCGATTGGAGAAAAATCGCTGAGTCGACTTCCCGGATTAAGAAATTTAGCGCCCTCTCCTCCTTATTATGCGGGAGAAAAACCCAATTTGATTTCTTGGAACGATCTGAATGTGGGTGGACTTATTTGTTATGAAGATCTTTTTGTGGATCTGGCTGTAGAATCGACTTATGCGGGCGCAACGGTTCTGATCGCTTTAACAAACGATGTCTGGTTTGACGCCCCAGCGGTTGCTTTACATACTCGATTAGCACGATTGCGGGCGATTGAAAATCGTCGGTTTTTTTTGCGTTGCAATAATACGGGCCCTAGTGAAATTATTGCTCCGGATGGCTCTGTACAAACGCTTCTTTCCTACGGAGCCGTAGGCGTAGCCTCTGGAGAACTGTTTGCGCGAACAGAATATTCTTGGTTTACGATGTATTTTAGCGCTCTCCCCTGGTTGGGACTGCTCTTTCCGATGGTCCTTTTTTTTCAGAAGAAACCCCACTAAGAGTGTTTTTTAACAGGACAATAAAAATATGATAAAAATCGATCGTGGGTTCCCATTTCAGAAGCTTTGGATATTCAATTATTTTTATTGTTTTCTCTGGATAGGGCTGAGCGGGGTCACTTTTGCACAGGAAAAAAATAATTTTAAGGAGCAGGAAAAAAAAATTACAACGATTCTCGAATCTATTGGGGATCGCCAATATCAGGTCGCAAGTGAACAATTACAATTGTTACTTAAAGAATATCCGGACTCTCCGAATCAAGATGGTTGGTACTTACAACTGATTCGAGTTTATGGATATTTAAAACAAGATGAATTATTCTTGCAAGCGGTCCATTCTTTTGAGTCTCTGTTTCTCCATTCTCCTTATTTGCCGAAAATTAAACTATTACAGGCGGAACATCAATGGGCGATTGGAAAAAAGGATTTACTCATTCAAGTTTATCTTGAACGATTATCTTCGTTAACTTCTTCTTCTTATCAAGAGTGGTTAACACGTTATGACTTTCAGCAAGGCGTTCAAGCTTTTCAAAAAAAGGATTTTAATAAAGCGGTTAAGCATTTTTCGAATATTCTAGAACTCGTTCCGCCCGAAACTTCTTCCGATTTTTATTATTACTTTTCGATGTCGCTCTTCCAGGAGTCTTTAAGATTAAACGCAACAGAGATGTTACAGTATCATCAACGAATTGAAAGTATTCTCGATTTTCAGCTTAGTGAACCCAATACGCCAAAAGCTTCGTTTCACTTCCTAAAAGGAAAGTTATTGTTAAGAAAAAAAAATTGGGAAAAAGCGCAAGAAGAATTTTTGAAATTTCTTGAACTTCGTGAAATTAATCCGGAAATTCAAGATCATCCAACCCTTGCTCATGGTTGGTTAGAGTTAGGAAATAGTTTTCTCGAACAAGGAGATTTAAAAGAATCTCTCAAGTGTTATCAGAAAACAATTGAACTTTTTCCTGCCTTAGAGCAAGAAATTGTCGAACCTCTTATTGAAGTGGTTTTTCGTCGTGAACAATATGAGTTACTCTTAGAATTGGCTCATCAATTTCAACATATTCATTCTGAAAATATCATTTATTATATCGGAATTTCTTATCAAAGATTAGGACGTATCAAAGAAGCAGAAAAGATTTTTGGAGAATTTCTTGGAAAATTTACAAATCATTATCTCTGGCAAGAAGTGCGTGATCGTATTCCGAATATGATTTATGAACGAATTCAGGATTCCTTGACTCGATTTCGTTATGAAGAGGCGAAACAATGGATACATGAATCTGCTGAACGCTTTCCTCTCGATCGGCGTGCCGTGGAACTCCTCTTTTCGGAAGGAGTTCGTTTGGAAGCGTTGGGAAGTTTGGAAGAAGCCAAAGAAATTTATAGTTTAATTTTATCGAAGTTTCTTTCTTCCCCATTAGCCGCAAGAGCACTCTTTAATTTAGGTTACCTCTCTTTCGAAAATCAGGAATCTGAAGTCGAATATCGGGGGTATTTTAATAATCTTTTTTCGTTATTTCCGAATTCTTCTGCGACGCAGGAGGCAAAAGAATTTTTAGCTTCAAAAAATGAAAAATTTTTAACGATTTCGGCTCCGAGTGTTTCTGATCCAAGACATCCTGCGGTATTACAAGTTAAATCTAATAAAATACGCAAACTGAAATTTGAAGCCTATTTATTGAATATCGCCGATTATCTGAAACAAAAAAAGAATTTTCTGCAATTAGAACAACTTCGCATTGATCTGCTTATTCCTAAGCCAGAACAGATTTGGGAGGTGGATCTTGGAGAACAAGAAGTTCCGTCCCGAATTCAAGTCCCTTTTCGGAACCCGGGTGTTTATCTTGTTCGCGCGTTTGATGGCGAAATGACTTCTACAACTATTTTAAATATTTCGCCGATCAATGTTTTTACAAGGCAATCGGGTTCTCAATTTTTTTTATTAGTTCAAAACTATACCACATTACTTCCCATAGAAAAGGCCAAAATTACGATTTATCAGGATCAAAAATTATTTTTTGAAGGAGATACTTTTGCCGATGGGGGATTAATTTTGAACTTTCCGCCAGAATCAAAATCCATTAGCTTACTTGTGGAACAGGGAGAAGATCGGTTTTTTCAAGAAATTCAGGGCAATTTTTCTGGAAGCGAATTGCAAGAAAATCGCCTTTTTGCCTTTACAGATCAACAAGAATATTATCCGGGAGAAACCCTACATCTCTATGGATGGATGAAAAATAAGAACCCGCTTTCTTCAGGAGGGTCTGCTTCCTTACAAGTTTATTTATTCAACGAGAAAAAACAGAGCCTCTCGACCCATTCCTCAGAGATTCAATCGAATGGATATTTTGAGAATGAGTTCTTATTATTTCCTTCTGGAATGCTTCCGGGCGCTTATTTTCTTCAATTAAAATATCAAGATCTTTTGCAAGAGATCCCTTTTCAAGTACGGCCCTTTTCTCCGTTTTCTTTTCGAGTAGAAATTTCGCAGCGTATTGTGAAACGTGGACAACCCATAGAAATTAAAATAACGTCTCCAGAGACAGAATGGAATCATCCATTAACGATTTCTTATCAAGTTTATCGGGGCGAAAATGAAGAAAGCCGTCCGACGAATTTGTGGTATTCCGCAAATCTTCTTTGTATGTCGAATTCGACTTCTTTTTCTGTGGAGACGGAAGAGGTTCCGCAAGATAGTCAATTATACCTTGTGCTAACTGCGAAGCAGGGAGACAAAGAATATTCCAGTAAACATCGAATGTGGGTGCGAACACAATCTAAATATTTGAAAGTAGACACTGATCGGGATTGGTCCTATACTCAAGAAAAACAAAATATTCGAATACATCTTTATGATCCTTTTGATAAGCCAATTGCAGACCATGGTTGGTATCAAATTGTTCAAACCACGACAGAGAAAATTTTTCTTCGAGAACGATGGGAAACTGCTGAAGACGGACAAGGGCTCCTCCCGATTTCTCTGGACACTCCGGGGTTCTATCGAATCGAAATTATTTTGGACTCTCCGTTTCAAAATCAATTTCCCTCATCTACTCAGCAACTGATTTGGCGCGTCAAGCAGGCTCCATCACAACGTGCTGAAATTCATCTGAACGAAAATAGAGCGTTTTCTGTGGAAGAGGAACAAATTCCCCTTCGCTTGAAATCCCCTCTTGAAAAAACTTTAGGGGTGTTAACCATTGAACAGAATCAAGTCTTAACCTATCAGGTGTTGCAATTTTCTCAGTCAGAACTCGCCTTTTTTCTTCCGTTAAAACCGATTTATCAACCCGGAATAAAAATTCATTTAGCCGTGAGTTGGAAAGATCAATGGATTGAAGAAGAAATTTTTTGTCCCATTTCTCAGAAATTAATTGCGGGAGTTCAACTGGAACAGTTGAATGGAAATCCAGAAGAACAAAATGCGATTCTAGCTCAGCTAAAACCCTCTAGCCAAGCGGTTCAGCTATTTTCGATTCTGGTTCCTTGCGAGAATAAATCGTTTTTTTTAAATCGAGAGCGATTTTTCTGGGCCTGGTTCCCTTGGCGCGATTTTTCTAAAAATAAAGAATCTTCTCTCTTTACGCAACACCTCTCTTCTCCGTTTAAGCCAAATCCCGGAGTTGATTTTGTATTTGATATGAACTCTGATCTCCAAGGAAACGCTCAAAAAATCTCGGGTGCTTGGCAAGAAACGGCATTATGGCAAAAAAAATTAACATTTTCTAATCCTAAAAAAACGGGAGAGTATCGACTTTATTTAATCGCAATGGAGGGATCCCATTTTTTTGATTTCTGGGAAAGCCCTTTTCTCTTATCTATTCAAGCAAAGACTCAGATCGAAGGCCCACGGGAAATTTTTTTAGGCGATCAAGTCGAGTACGCTCTCGATGGAGAAGCGTATGAATCCTATGAATGGTCTTGCTCTCCGGAACTTACTATTTTGCAAAAATCTGGAAAAACAATCCGTTTTCAGGCGATCCAAAAAGGAAAATTTGTCGTCACCGCGAAAGACCCGACACATCAGAAAGTCTATGAATTGAACGGATCTGTAGAATCCTTGGACAATCCTATTTATCAAGTGATTTATGAGAACACCGCAGCGGGTATTTTAAAGATCCCGTCTGAAATCGATTGGAAAAAAAGCCAATTAACCTTGAAATTTTGGGCGGGTATTTCCGATGAAACGCAACAAGTTTTACAGCGCGTCCATCGTGAGCTTGAAGGAGATATCTTATCTACCGTGGGTCAATTCATGGGAGAACTTCTCCGTTTACAGTTGGATTCTTCTGAAAAATTTCCAATTCATTTACTTTCCAATTTATATATGCAACAAAATTCTGATGGAAGTTTTGGCCCTCAAAGACTTTCAGAATCCACTGAAAATACGGCTCTCGTATTATATTTATTCTCAAAGATGCATAAATATGAGGTTCCTTTTAATCTAGAAGTTTGTCGAAAAGCGCTCGATTTTCTGGATACGCACCGTTCTCCGAAAATTTTAAATTATACGGATCTCTGGATTGAATATTGTCTTGGGCTTCATTCCACTATTTTGAGCCTTCCTATTCATGAACTCCCTGCACCGAAAGCGTCTACCGATTTAGAATCTCTCGCCTTGATTCGACTCATTGCTATTCAAAGATTTGATCATAAATTAGCAAAAAAAGCATTGGCTTTATTAAAATCAGCCGTAGAAAAATGGTTGCTTGCCCCCTCCAAAACTTTTTTATGGCTCTGGAAGAGTCCTTATCCCAGTTTAATCTTCGTATTTGAAGCGTTAGGAGATTTTACAACCACGCTTTCTCAACGACAATCCCTCTTTTATTGGTTTCTCTCTCAACAAACGGAATGGGGATGGGATCATTTATTAACCGATATTCATTTATTGTTTCAACTCCTGTCTTTTCCTCCGGCTCAATCGCCCCAAGAATCTGAATTTCATCTTGGAGAACAATGGAGTCAACAGGTGATCGGATCGCTCTCGATTCCTTTAGAAACGATATTTCCGGAAAAAATTCCTGAAGAGATATCGTTTCGTTTTTCATCGGTGCTTCCTCCAATGGCTCGCTTCGTGATTCAATCAATGCCACCCGTTTCAAAAAATTATAGACGCTATATTTCAGAAGCATTATTTCTCGATCCGTGGACCCGAAAGCTTTTGGGGGATCGCTGGTTTTTTGGAGGGAATCCCGTAGAGTCTGGAAAACCTCAAGATCATTGGTTTATTCATTTACATTTTTCGCTAGATCAAGAAAAATCCCATTTTCTCTTGGAAGATTTTATTCCTGCGGGCGCAGAGTTCCAAGAAGGACGATTCATACAAGGTCCGTATCAATCTTTTTTTGTTACTTCTCAAAATATTCTCTTTTCCTTTACTTCCTTATCTCCCGGAGACTATGATATTATTTATCCAATTGTTTGGAAAACTTCAGGGATCTATCATATTCCTTCGACAAGAGGAATTGGAATTCCTTTCGCGGGGTGTTCTCAAAAAACATTTTCGATCCGTTCCCAAAACCCTAGCGAGATACTGACCATCGGGAGACAATACATAGAAATAGACTCTTTAAAAACAGCCGAAGAAAAAATTTCTAGACTCGATCAAATTCTTTCTTATCCGCTTGTAGATTTCTGGAAAAAACAAGTGCTTCTTCAAAAAATGCGACTCATTTTAGAGAAATTGGTACCCCTTGAAGCGTATCAGATTGCGCAAACCTTTTCCATGGACGAATTTTCGCTTCAGGATCATCTGAATTTGGCACGTTCCTATCAGACCTCCGGAAATTTGGAGAAGAGTCGAGAACATCTTTTAGCGGGCCTAAAAAAATGTTGCGAGCGAGAAATTCATCTGATTCAAACCCTGCAACAAGAAAAAGAAATTGAACGAAGTCAAAATTATCTTCTACAACATGTTCTTTATCAGTATCCTGAATTCGATATTATTTTAAATCAATATCTAGAAGTTTCTATTCAACAAGGAGAACGAGCCTTAGTAAATTTTATCGCGATGGTTGCCGAACATCCTCTTGCGGAAACCGCGAGACAACGACTCATTGAAACTTATAAAAATTCTGGTCAATTTGAAAAAGCGATTTCTCAAATTCGAAACTTTCTCAATTTATTTCCTGTCCATGAAAACGCAGATCGTTTGCAATATGAGTTGGGTTATCTTTTATATGAAACGGCTCAGTATGATGAAGCGCTAGAAGAAATGCGTATTTTTATCTCAAAAAATATTCATTCTCCACGGTTAAGTTCGCAAGGACGTTTTCTGTTAGGCAAGATTTATCAAATTAAAGGAAACTATCGGGAAGCGGTCGAACAACTACGTTACTCTCAACTACATGAGGCCCAGATTCTTTTGGATGAGCTTCGTAGCCCTCATTTATCTGTCTCTAAAATACTGAAAACTCCCTTGCAAAAAGAATTTCTCTATCCCATTCAGTTTCGTAATTTGAAAGAGGTGTCTTTGGCAATTTATCCTTTAAAGTTGATGACTCTTTTTGAACAAACGCCGGGAATTTCTCGTTTGCAGGAAATTGATTTAACGGGAGTCGTTCCTCTCTATTCAGAAATTCTAGAATTTCATTCCCTTCCGTATGATTCTGCGGAATATCTTTATCCCTTAAAACCATTTTCTCCGGGAGCTTATTTTATCCAAGTTTCTAATGGAAAACTTTCTGCTTCTTCTGTTTTATTAGTGAGCAATTTAAACGCGACTCTCTCTCGTTTTGGTACTTATTTTCGGCTTCATGTTTCCAGACAAGGAGACTCGATCCGGCGGGCACAAGTACGAATTCTTCAATTAGGCAATATTCAACGTGGAAGTACCAATATTCAAGGAATCTGGGACATTCAAGGCAAAGATTCTCCTAAAGAAATTTTAATTGAACATCAAGGAGAATATGATTATGTGCGAGGAATCGATGAAAATTAGCGAATTTCAACAACAAATCGAAAAGCTTTATTTAGAGCGGGATCGCCAAAGAGGACTGTATCGAACGTTTCTCTGGTTTACTGAAGAAGTCGGAGAACTCGCGCGCGCTTTGCATCGCGATGGAAATTTGGAAGAAGAATTTGCAGATTGTCTCGCTTGGTTAAGCACTTTAGCCAGTCTCGCCGGAGTCGACTTAGAAAAAGTGGCCCTGCAGAAATATCAAAAAGGCTGTCCGCGATGTCAGCAAACCCCCTGTGCTTGCCCATTACTGCCGCCACGAGATTTATCTTCAGATGTTTCATAAACAGGAGAAAAAATAATGAGATATTTTTATAGCCTAATCACTTTTGTTTTTCTAAGTGTCTATGCACAACACTGCGGGCCATTTATTGGGATAGAAACGTCGACCGATTCTAATAAAAACTATCGTATTTCCCTAGTGCGAGAAAAGAGAAATCCCTGGAACTATTTAGCTTTTACAGTTCAAGAGAATTTGAGTTTACCCAAATTAGAACAGATTGATCAAAAGGTAGACTGGGACGTAGTGCCTGTAAAATTTTCTTTTAAACTTCCTATTTTAGATTATTTTTATAAAGCCTATATTTTTGTTTCTCCGACTGGGAACGGGTTTGTAGTGACCGGGTTTCCTTATTATACTGTCTATGGTTCAAAGAAACAGGACGATCCAATTTTGTTACATTTTTATACTATGGAAGGAAAATTACAAAAAGAACTAAAACTTCAGGAGGTGGCAACTCCTGAAGAGATTTCTTTTTGTGGGAGCCATCAACATCATTCGGATCAGGATTTATGGGGAAATTTTTTAGCCGTTTCAAAAGCGGAAGGATGTGTTATTTACTATACTTTTGCGGATCGTCCTCGTTTATCTGAAGAGGGTCAGTATCTAGAATTTTGTATGGCAAAAACGCGCCGATCGATATCCTTTTTTCTTCCGCTACAAATGCTCGTGACCGACAAATCAAGTTTTGAAAGTGAGTTAGAATCTTGGCTTACTCAGGACAATAATGAAAAAACCTCGATTTCACTAGACTTTAGGAAGGACTTGAATTTGTTTCAAGTCTTATTATCTTATCCGAATGTGAAAATACAAAATGCGACGATCACTTATTTATGCAAAAGGATACCGGAGCCCATTCATCCCAAGGAAAAGGAACCCGCTCTCTGGAATGAATGTCTTGAAAAATACAAAAATCAGCTTCAATGGGAGGAAGACTCCCAGCATTATCGGAGCAAATGAGATGGAAATGACCCCACTACGTTTCTGGTTCGCGCTAGTCCCTGCGATGAGTTTGCCATGTATCGCGTCTCTTTTTTATTTTGTTCTTTTTCAAGAATCCGCCTGGACCCGTATTCTCTATAGCTCGACAAAACTATTTACACTTGTTTGGCCAATAGTCGTATTTTATTGGATTTGGCAGAGACCATTTCCTAAATTTTCGCTCCAGTGGAACGTTCATCTCCATAGTCTTTTCTGGGGTCTGCTGACTGGATGCGCGATTGTATTCTTTATGTTTGGCATCCTACAAACCCCTCTGGGAAACGTGGTTTATGAAAGTACCGAATTTATTCGGAAAAAATCGGAACAGATGGGCATCTTGGAATATTATTGGGCCTTTGCGCTCTTCCTGTCGCTGATCCACTCCCTTCTAGAAGAATATTATTGGAGATGGTTTGTTTTCAAAAGTCTTCGGGAATATCTCCCGAATGTCATGATGGCTCATCTTCTCGCGGGTGTTGCGTTTGCTTCGCATCATATTGTCGTCACAACTCAATTTTTTCCTCTGGGGTGGGGTATTTTTTTCGGAAGTTCCGTCGGGGTTGGCGGGATTCTCTGGAGCGTGATGTATGAAAAACAGCATTCGCTTTTGGGGTGCTGGATTTCGCACTTGTTAGTCGATTTAGGAATTTTTACCATCGGCCATAAAATGCTTTTTGGTCGCTATTTTTAATCCTGATGCTTACCAGCGGGTGTATTGGATTTTAGGTTCTTCTTCAGCACTTCTTAGAATTTCCGTATGATGATAATCCTGAGCGGGGTTTCGTTTGGGAAAATCATCACGGAAATGAACTCCACGAGACTCTTCTCGCTTGAGAGCGCTGTATGTCATTAATCGCGCGGTGATCAACATATTTTGTAGTTCCCAGCCTCTGGAATCTTGAAATTCAATCGGAAGAATATAATTGGCCCATTGATCAAGAGTATTTAACGCTTTTTGGAGAAGTTCTTGATTTCTTAGGATTCCGATATTGTGCCACATCAAGCTCCGAATAGAGTTCGCCATATCGGTATAATCGACTTCTTCATTATGAAGGACTTCCTGAGGTGGAAACACTTCTTGTCGAGACAGCGAACTGCGTCCGCTTGAAAGCGCACCCACATAATATCCCATGACTAATCCTTCTAATAAAGAATTAGAAGCCAGTCGGTTCGCTCCGTGGAAGCCGTTACAGGTCACTTCTCCACACGCAAAGAGATTTTTTAAAGACGTGTGCCCCTCTTCATCCACAGCAACACCTCCAATCATATAATGCGCGGAAGGTCTCACCGGAATTAGATCTTGCGTAAAATCAAGAGAAAAGGATTGACAGGTTTTATGGATGAGCGGAAATCGTTTCTGAATATAGTTAGGATCGAGATGCTTTAAGGTTAGATAAACGCAGTTTTCTTGGATTTTGCTTTGATGCTGAATAATGGAACGAGAAACGACATCGCGGGGGGCCAGTTCCATATCCGTGTGATAGTCCTTCATAAAACGATACCCGCTTTTATCTACTAAATAGGCCCCTTCGCCTCGAACGGCTTCAGAGATTAAAATACGAGGCGCGCCGGCTACATATAAAGCCGTTGGATGAAACTGAAAAAACTCTAGATCCGCGAGTTTGCAGCCGGCTCGGTATGCCATCGCGATTCCGTCTGAGGTTGTGACTGCGTTATTCGTTGTCTCACGGTAGAGATAACCCGCTCCACCCGATGCCAGAATAATTTTTTTTGCCCAGATCAAAATGAATCCAATATTTTCACGATAGACCAACATTCCCAGACAGGTTTGATCTTTCGTAATTAAATCAATCGCGTAGGTGTTTTCATAGAGATGAATATTGGGATTGGAAAGGATCTGAAAAACAAGTTTTTCTTGGATTTCTTTTCCGGTGGAATCTCCTCGGGCATGCAATATTCGTGAAAATGAATGACCCGCTTCTTTAGTCAATGCGAGCCCTTTTCTTTTTGACGGGGAAGTCACCTCTTTTCCATCTCCCCCTGAAACGGTCTGATCAAAATGAACGCCCCAATCAATAAGTTGATCAATCATTCCCGGAGCGCGTTCAATAATAAAGCGAACCACTCGTTCTTTGCAAAGATTATGGCCCACACGAAGCGTATCTTGAACATGAGTTTCAAAGGAATCTTCTTCGCTTAAACAACAAGCAATTCCGCCTTGGGCGCGTTTGGTATTGGTCGCCTGAATAAATTTTTTGGTCACGACAATGACATGTTCTGTCCGCGCGGCGCTTAACGCGGCAGAAAGCCCAGCGATCCCGCTTCCAAGAATCAAACAGTCAGTCTCCAAATGGAAAATTCGTGTCGGATCAATACTGAAAAGATAGCGACGTGTTTGAAATTTTTTTTTCATAAAATTTGCAACAGTTTAAGTTTTGGTCCCAAACCTTTTTTTTAATTTATTCAGTTCGAGAACGATATATTCCATCGACTGCAAACGGCTCTCTGGTTTTTTTTCTAATAATTTTAAAATCAAATTCGCGATCTCTGGCAAAATTGTGGGCGTAAATTGTTTTGGATGTGGAGCGGGGGTCGTGCGATGTTTATTACGGATTTCTTCATTATATTCACGCATAAATTGAGCGGACATCGCGCCTTCCTCATAACTAAAAGAGCCTTTTTCTTTGTACATTTTTTCTTGGGCTCCGGAGAGGAAGGGAGGGCGGCCCGTATAGATTTCAAACAAAATCACGCCAAAGGAATAAATGTCGGAACGGACATCAAGCACTTTTCCTAAAGTTTGTTCAGGCGACATATAACTATTAGTGCCAAGAATTTCGGTGGATGCTTTTTTCTTAAATCCTAATAATCCGCCCATTCCACTAGAACGCGGAAGGAGTTGGGAAATTCCAAAATCCACCAAAACTACATTAGTGCTTTTGATCGGGCTTTCATCGCGCATCAAAATATTTTCTGGCTTCAAATCACGAAATAATACTTGCATTTTTTTGTCATATTGACTATGAAGATAATATAATCCCTGAGCGATTCCTAGGGCCAATTCTATTTGTTCTTGAGGCGTAAGCTTGTTTCGATGGTGGGTAAGTTTTCGTAATGTGGGTCCCGAACAATATTCCATGAACAGATAGCGGTTCCCTTGAGATTCAATAAGCTCGAAGAAACGAATTAAGTTTGGGTGATCAAATTTTTTCCCAATTTCATATTCATTGATCAGGGCTTCCATTTCTTTTTTATTCGTTAGCATTTCTTTAGCGATAAATTTGACCGCGACTATGGCTCCCGTTTGCTTATTTTTAGCTTTATGAACACGAGCCATTGCGCCTCGGCCAATTTGTTCCAGGATTTCATAATGGTGAACCACTAAGCCCATGAAGCGTTCTCCTTAACGATCTCTTTGAGCAGTTTATTTTTAAGAAAGGGTAACATAAAATGTTAGCGTGTAAAGATTTCTTTTAAGAATCTAGAAGCGGATAGTGTGTTGGATCCGATTCGTGCATCATCGCATAAATAGCTTCAAAAATATCTTCTCGGTTGGGTTTTGACCAATAATTTCCGTCGGTTCCATACGCAGGACGATGAGATTTTGCGGAAAGAGTTTTGGGGGCAGAATCCAGAAAAGAATAGCCTCCTTGTCGCTCCAAAACTTCTTGCATCATATAGGCTGTCGCTCCGCCCGGAACATCCTCATCTAAAAAAAGAATACGATTGGTCTTTTTCAGAGAGTCCTTGATTTTTCCAAAACGATCAAAAGGAATCAAAGTCTGGACATCTATAATTTCGACATCAATTCCCACTTGATTCAATATTTCTGAAGCTTCTAGCGCGATACGACAACAAGCTCCATAGGTGACAAGGGTGATATCTTTGCCCGTTTTCAGGCATTCTGGAACTCCGAACGGAAGTGTAAATTGATCGATATTATCCGGACAGGTTTCTTTTAAACGATAGGCATTCAGTACTTCTACCAAGATCGCGGGTTCCTCGGATCGAAGTAGGGTATTGTAAAAACCTGCGGCGATGGTCATATTGCGAGGGACCAAAAGATAAAGTCCACGAATGAAATGGAGAATACCCGCCATCGGAGAACCCGAATGCCAAATGCCTTCGAGTCGGTGTCCACGGGTGCGAATAATGACGGGTGCCTTTTGCAATCCTTTGGTTCGATAGTGAAGTGTTGCCAAATCATCTGAAATAATTTGAAGCGCGTAAGGAAGATAATCGAGATACTGAATTTCTGCGATGGGTCGTAATCCACGCATCGCCATCCCAATCGCTTGTCCAATAATCGTACATTCCCGAATTCCGGTATCGGAGACTCGATATTTTCCATATTTCGCTTGAAGGCCAGAAAATCCTTGATTCACATCTCCGATTTGTCCGACATCTTCCCCAAAAGCAATGACTCGCGGATCTCGTTTGAGTGCCGCATCAAAACATAAATTTAAAACACTAAACCCTGTCATACTTTGAGAATTTTTTGAGAAAACGGGTGAAATTTCAGGAACCTTTAGCGCCGAGTGCTCAGTTTCACAGTGGAGATGGGAACTATATCGTTCTTGCTGGAGTGTTTGATGTTGTTTTTTCCAAAGCGACAGTTCTTGTCGTAGGGGTGTTTTTTCGGTTCGAGTCCAGAGGAGGGCCTGCGCAATGGATTCAAAAATATCTTTCCGAAACGGGGCTTCTTTTTCTTCAAGAGTTTGTTTTAAGCGGAGAAGCGCTTCGCTCGAAGCGGAATGTTGTGCAAGTTGACGAATTTTTTCACTCACTTCCCGAAGTTCTTTTTGAATGGGCTCGATATAGTCTTTCCAGGCTAATTTCTGAATGGCTTCCACCTGTTTTTTTTCTTGAGATTCTAACGTATCTAATTCTTTTATAGTGCTAATTTGCTGAGAAAGTATCCATTCACGCATTTTTCGAATGCAACAAAAATCGTGTTCCCAGACCAGTCGTTCTTTCGATTTATAGCGTTCATGACTTCCAGAAGTTGAATGTCCTTGGGGTTGCGTCACTTCAATGACATGAATAATCACGGGGATATGTTCTGTTCTAGTAATCTGAGCGGCTTTTCGATAGGTTTCAACCAACGCGGGATAATCCCACCCTTTAACGGTGAATAATTCATATCCAAGAGGGCCCCCTTGACCCCGTTGAAATCCTTTCAAGACTTCGGAGAGATTTTTCTTAGTAATTTGATATTCATTGTGAACCGAAATCCCGTATTCATCATCCCAAATCGAGAGAAGAAGAGGAACCTGTAAAACCCCTGCCGCGTTTACAGTTTCCCAAAACATCCCTTCTGCACAACTGGCGTTTCCAATAGTTCCAAAAGCGATTTCATTTCCGTTTCGGGAAAAAGAAGTGCTCTCGTGGAGAGACGATAATTCCCGATATAATTTGGAGGCATACGCCAAACCAAGTAACCTAGGCATTTGTGAGCCTGTCGGTGAAACGTCCGCAGAGGAGTTATAACAATCCGTTAAAGATTTCCAGCTCCCATCTGAGTTCAAGAACGAAGTTGAAAAATGACAATTCATTTGTCGCCCTGAAGAGGAGGGTTCCAGATGAGTATCTGTATTTGCATAGAGTTGAGCAAAAAATTCACTAAGCGTACTCATCCCTCGAGCAAACATAAAGGTTTGATCTCGATAGTAACCCGATCGAAAATCGCCTTTTTGAAAGACTCTGGACATTGCGAGTTGCGGAAGCTCTTTCCCATCCCCAAAAATTCCAAATTTGGCCTTTCCAGTGAGAACTTCTGTTCTCCCTAGTAAGCTCGCTTCGCGGCTCTGTAACGCAAAACGATAATCTTGAAGGATTTCTTCAGGGGTCAATTTCAATACGGTAAGAATATCGGTTGATTTCGACATAGTTCGGCTCGTTTCTTATTAGGAAGGACATCATTCAAGATTTGTCGGGAGGTCTCAGCCCCTGTAGTTTTTGGATATCTTGACGCACCGTTTGAAGCTCTCGTGTCAGTCTGTCAATTTGCTCCTGTTGAAGAGCGCATAGTTCTCCAACCAGCGCAATTTCCATAAAGACAATACATAAAAAATAAAAGACGAGACTCGCTAAAAAAAGAGAAGTATGGGGAGAGCGAGGTTCAAGATGATAAATAAGGAACATAAATCCAAATAAAAGACAGAAGAGAATTCCGTAGAAAAAGCCTCCTTGAAGATTGAGAACCTTCACTTTAGAAACTTTGGTTTTAAACATAAAAAACTACCAAAAAAGAATTTCCCTTGTTATTTTGCGGGGAGCGCTCTCTCTAAATACAGAGATGGAGTTCTTTATACGCTCTTCCTTTATTCTCGATTACTCCAGTCCTCATTATAATTTAAAGGCTTGATAGTTCAACTCTGAAAAGAGATTATCGCGTTGCTCCATCTCTTCCAAAAGCGCAAGTTGGATCTGATGGGATTTGAGCATTTCGTAGAGTTGATTGAGTCGATGAATATGATCTTTAAAGCGTTTGGTTGCGTATTCGACGGTGGTTCCTGTCGACATAATAAAGGCCCAGTCGCTTGATTGGGCCAATAACAACTCGCGTGAGGCTTGATTCAAGACGCGAATTTCCAGTGCGGTGGGGTGTTCTGTTTTCTGAATCATTTCCAAAAGGTGTTGTTCTCCCTGATGGAGGTGTCGATAGGTCCATGCGTTGGTAGGATTAAGCCATTGTTGAGAATAACCCGCTTGTCCCCAACTCGAATCTGAGGGGGTTACAATTTGATGAATGGCATGTTTTTTTAAGTACTGAGACGGGGTGATAAATTGAACCGAATATTGCTTTCCTAATCGAAAAATATGCTCTAGAAACTGAGGTCCCTCAAACCACCAATGACCAAATAATTCCGCATCATAAGGACTTAAAATGAGCGGAGAGATTCCTAAAATGTTCTGTAAATGGCGATTTTGCTTTTCACGACATTCTAGAAAATGAGCGGCATGAGCCCGGGTTCGTTCCGAAGCTTTTTCGGGCAAATAAAATTGTTTTTTCCCTAAATCAATTTTTCCCGTGACTCGATGATATTTGATTCCTGTATTACGACGAACTCCATCTGGGTGTAAAAAGGGTAGAATATAGTCATACGGGGCATCATACCCTAAATCTCGATAAAATTCTCGATAATAGGGATCTCCTGGATATCCTTCCTCTGCGGACCAAACCTGTTTAGACGTTTCAATATCCCTCGCAAAAAACGCGACTCCATTTTCACAATACGCCGGTTGATAAATTCCAAATGTGGGCCGAGGAGTTCCGAATAAGAGTCCATGCGAATCCACAAAAAAGAAGCGAATGGCTTCTTGCTGAAGCATTTTTTCCAAGCCACGTTTATAGCCACATTCCGGGAGCCAGATTCCATTGGGTTGAGATCCAAAATGTTTTCGATAGTTTTGTACGGCAATTCGAATTTGAGCCTGAACACTTTTTTCGTATTTCATTAACGGAAGATAGCCATGAGTGGCTCCACAGGTCACAATTTCTAGAAAACCTTTTTCTTGAAAATCTCGAAATCCTCGTAAAATTTGTTGTTGATATTTTTGAAAATAAGTTTCTTGAATATCGAGATAGAATCGATGATACACCTGAGCGATATGAAAGCGTGGATCGTTAGAGGAATAGCGGGTTTTTTCGCTCTCTGCCAAATGTGTCAGTTTTTTGAGATGCCTAGAGTAACGCTCGATTAAGAGCGGATCTGCAAGCATTTCACAGAGAGTTGGGGTGAGGGTCATCGCCAACGCAAAAGATATCTGTTCTTGCTCCAATCGATGAAACATTTGTAGCAGAGGAATATAGGTTTCTGTGATGGCTTCAAAGAGCCAATCTTCTTCCAAAAAGTCTGGATATTCAGGATGTCGAATAAAAGGAAGGTGGGCATGAAGGACAATCGTTAGATATCCGGACTCCATTTTAAACCTTTTTTGGATTTAAAGAAATTTCCATCGAAGGAAGTTCCCAGGATTGTTTGCGAGGGATTTTTTTCCATGAAGTTCGATGAATCGCTTTTGCGAGAGGCGTTTTAGGAAAGGAGGGGTGTGTTTCGGTTGTGCTGGAAACAGAGATTTTTGGGAGCAACCCGATTTCCGAAGATCCTATTCCAATTCCTGAGGGCCAGTTTAAGAGCGGTCGTTTCCAGATTTCTTCTGGATAGAGCCAGCGTAAATAGGGTTGGGTCCAACTAGAAATGGGCCAACTTCGCAGAGCCCAACTAGAAGGAGCTCCGGGTTGGCTAGACAGTGGGACCCATTCCTGGACACGCCCGGGTTTTGAAAGACGATAGGGGAAGACCCAGCTAGAAACTTCGGGGCGAGCGATTGGATAGTTCCAGGAAGAAGGTGGAATAGAAACACGTTTCCAGGGTGGTGTGGTGGAGGTACTCTCTGGCGTTTCTCCGGAAGTTGGAATTCGCTGTAAACTGGATACAGGAAACTTCCATGAGGAGAGGGAGTATTTCCAACGTGGGAGTCCGAAGCTAGTAATCCAGGAATAGCTAGATTGGCTAATTTCGGAAGAACCTACCACCAGATAGGGTTCCTCGATCACTTTGAGTAAAAATTCTTGATTGGGTTCGTCTAGAAAAACAAGAGTTCCTTCTTCTTGGCCTCCGTCGATCCATCGAATATCTGGAGCGATCTCTTTCCAGATCTCGGGTTGCGGGAGCCCTGTTTTATAGAAGGTGGTTTCGCCTTCCTGAAAATACCAGGTCTCCCCCTGCCGTTGACCCCAATACCAGGACACTTTTCCCGGAGTGAGAATAGGACCGGTTCCAGGTAAAAATTGGACCCACGCTCCGGATTCTCCTTCCACCGAATGGATTGGTTTTCCTTGGACCCAAGAAGGAAAAGATTGTTTTTGCAGAGGAACCCAAAACCATCGTTCGCCGGTTGTTTCTTGGATCCAGAATTGTTCTGTTTCACCCTCTCCCTCTTGGTGATAGAGCAATACTTCTGTTAGAGACTTAGGGAAGAGGCCCTGTGGATCTCGTGAGAGACTCGAAAATAAGTCGAATTTTTTTTCAGGAATCGAAGTGATTTCTGAGGGTTTAAGTTGGGGTGTCAATACGGGTTCGTGAGCGATTTGAGGCGCTTCTTCGTCTCTCCAAGTTTGAGGCATCGTTTCTCTAAGAGAGTGTCTGTACGTTTGTTCTTTTTGGAGAAATGGAGGGGGTTCTGCCGCTGACGATATCGGTTTTTTATGGAGGATCACAGGATGTTCGTTCAAAGCCTTTTGACGTACCGCCGGAGAAATGGGAACAAACAAGGCGGTATGGGGTTCTGTTTCAACAAGGATGCCCTGTTCTAAGTTTCGTTTTCCCGCAGAATCTTCTTCAATCATGAGCCATTTTTCAGGAAGCCGTGCAGACGGCGTGACGGCGGGGGTTGTTACCGTTTCGCTCTCTAACAGAAAATTCAATTGTCCTTGTTGCGTTAATAAATAAAGGCTGAGTTGATAGATTTGATGGGCTTTAGCAGAAAAATAAAACTCTGTAACTTCTTGATTGATTTCAAAAATTTCAAAAGAAGAAGTCGACAAATTTTGTAATTTAAGAATCAATGGGGTTAAGCGTCCATATTGATCTTGAAGATTCAAAAAATTCGGGCTCGAGAGTTCCCAATATCCATAAATGCGATCGGGTGAAATGGGCATTAATTCAAGAATATCCTCAAAATATTGTTCAGGAATCGGTAATCCGCGATCAATAAAAATTTCTCGTGAACGAGAAGGCAAGAGGGTTTCAAATGGAGACTGAAGTTGTTCTTGCGTTTTCTTTTGAAGGAGTTCTCTTAAGGGAGAAATGGGACTCTGCGAAGGAGGAACAAAAGGAACTTTAGCTCGGGAAGTCGATTTTCTCTGGATAGAGAGAGTTTTATTGATTTGAGTGAGGAGTCGATTTCGAGTGAGATGTTTTGGGAGAGAAATTTTAAGGCGTTTGGCTAAATGAAGGAGTTCGTCAAGAGTTTTTTGTTTAAGCCATAAAAAAGTGTTACGCATAAAACAGTCCTGAATATTGAAAAAGGGTATCAAAGTGCATTGATATTGCTGGATATTAGATCAAGGAAATTGGAAGGTTTCTCGATTAGTGGTCCACCACTCTTTCCAGCGTAGACGGCTAATTTTTTGTTGATCGGTAAGGATTTGTAGTTTCATATGAGCGAATTGGGCGACCTGCCCATCTGAATCTTCAGTTAAGTTGACCAAGCAATCAATCATTTCTTTTTTTCGAATATTTCCAATAATTTGAATCAATTGAATACGTTTATTGTAAGCGATTGAAGGTTTTTGAAGTTCCTGATCAAGATAAGGGAATATCTCGTCTCCGAGTGCTTTGAGAAGTATCACTCCTTGATATTGTTTTTTTTCGTTATAAAAATCTCGAAGCGCTAATTGAAATTCACGCTCTATTAAGCTTGGTTTTTGAGTTACAGAATCGGGAGGAAGGGGTTGAGATATTTCCTGAATTAATTTTTTTAAACGATTTTGAATAGAACGATTTCGTTCATTTTCTAAAGCTTTTTGTAAATGAGGCACGACCGTAAATCCCATTTTTTTTAAAGATTTTTCTGCTTGAACATATTGATTTTGATCGAAGCTAGAGAAATCCCGAATCAATTGTTTAATTTCATTGTTTTCTGTTTCAGGAGCTTGCGCTAAAATGTATTGAACACGCCAAGCAATCTCTGGATCACGAGACGACAATGCTTTTTGAAGAGTTGCTGTCGCGTTTTCTTTCTGTTGAATGAGTGCTTTTGTTGCTTTTTCGCGGACCTTCCAGGAAGAATGGCCCAGTTTTTTGATCCATTTTTCCAATAGAACTGTATTTTCTTGCGCTCCAATAAGAGAAAAAAAGAGGATATAGCCAAGATAGATTAAACGCATTGCCCTCTCCTTATCATTAAAAAGAATCTGGAATTTGAGATTGGTATGGCATTACAAAAAAACCGTGAATTGTTTTACGAAACGCTCCTCGAATCCATTGTCGGGCAGTCACTCCAGAATGAAGTGGATCGATTTGTGTTTTTTTCACTTCAATATAAATTGAATTGTCTTGAGGATAATTTGGATCATAAATATGCAAAAGAATTTCGGTTTCATTGGGTCGGTCATAACGGTAAGCCAAAACCTGATGATTTCGCCAGAGTACTAAACTTTCCGAAGCCTTGATATAGACTAATCCTAACACAGAAGCGTTCCCTTTTGCAAGACGACTAACCACTTCTTTGAGTTCCTCAAAAGTTCGTATTTGCAAGGTTGTCTCTGGAAGTGTCATCCACTGCACAAATTTAAAAATAAATTCTGCTTTCTGTCCAAAAGTAGCGGATTGTCGCTGAAAAAGATAGTCATAAAGAGGAGTTCCCTTTTTAGGGGGAACTGTTTCTTTCGGAATCAATTGTTGGGCCAGATAAAAATCATAAGCCGCCGTAGACATTCCTCCACAAAGTCCATAGTGAAAATTTCCAGTGCTATAGGTTTTCAAAATAGTTTCCAGAAAAGGAAGGGAGGGAATAGGATACCCTTCAAAGGAATTTACAAAGCGAAATCCATGTTGAGAGGGGAGAAAAGGAACTGAAAAAGAGGCTTTTTCATGGGCAAAAAGATCAAAGAAAAATAAAGGCTGAAGTTGTTCTAAAAGTGTTTTTTCTTCTTCCACTAACCGCAAGATCCCTTCAAAAATCAAAATGAGCGAATCTTTAGAAGATGAACTAATCGTGTCTGCATTCAATAGAGAGAGACATTCTTGCTTTTGTTTTTTTAGGTGTTGATATTTGTTTTGAAACTCCTCCCACGCCGGAGTGTTTTTAAGCGAGTTCTTCATCAGCGTTTGTAGGTGTTCAACCCCTTGATCTTGCTGGTTTCCAAATTTTTTTATTCGTTCCTGAAGCGCCTTTGTATTTGCGTTTTGCGGAGGAAGAGGGTTCCAGTTTTTTAAAGCAAAAAATAGTGTTTTTCCTTGTTGTTCTTGTATTTGCCAGTCCTGAAAAAGCTGTTTAAATTGTTTTTCGTCTTCCCAAGCGGGAATTTCTTCGGAAACAAAAGAGGATATTTCTTTTGTCTGAGCAAAAAGAAGAAGGCTTCCCAAAAAAAGAACAATGGAGGCGATCAGACGCATAACTTTGCCTTTCAGCGAACAAGGAAAAAAAAAAGCCCCCAAAAAAAAGGGGGCTAATTAAGGAACTGCGCATAATTCCAGCTTAGAGTATTTGTTCACCTTCACGATCAGAATCTCTCATTGATCCCGATGGGTGATCTACTAGTCGGTCGTCATCCACGGGAAGTTGTCACCCTCACTCCCACCACCAAGTTGGCTTAGCAATTGGAGTTAGAAGGATAAACTGGACTGTCGCACCCGGGGGATACACTACCATCATACGCACCATGACCGCGCAATTCGATCGGCACCGGCAGGCCTCGTTACCGGTAGGCCTTGCCCATGCAATCAATGTACTGGCAGGGTACATGGAACGTCTGTTGACTAGTAGCACCTCAAAGAAACCTTCCTCCTACCCGTTAGAAACTAACGGCTAAAACGGAGAATCCTCTTGAAACAAGAGGTACTGGGAAGCCCCAGTTAGGTAGCCAATTCCCTTAATAATCTCTATTTTATAAAAATTTAAAAAAAAAACAATTGTGAAAGAAAAAAAAGCCCCCAGATTTCCAACAAGGGGCCAGTAAAGAAATTGCGCTTAATTCCAGCTTATCGAGGTTGTACGTGTTTGCGATCAACAACTTGTTCGAGCTCGCGCGAGGGGATCGCCTAGTTGACCCTACTCACCCAGACAAGACTCACCATTCGTCCATCGCTAAGTCTCCGGTAAACCAGACATTTCAAGGTTATGCAGATGACCTAGTCAACGTTAAAAACGGGCGAGACTGTACCAGGTACCAAAAACCACCACCGGTGATGAGCGCTTTAGAGGGGACTGTCGTCACGGCGCTCTTCGCCATAGCAATCATTGGTAGTGAGTAGTACTTTCTAGGGCTACTCGCTAGTGGCACCTCAAAGAAACCTTCCTCCTACCCGTTAGAAACTAACGGCTAAAACGGAGAATCCTCTTGAAACAAGAGGTACTGGGAAGCCCCAGTTAGGTAGCCAATTCCTTTAAAAAAATGTATTGAAAGTTTATTTTATAAAGAGTTGAAAAAAAAACAATCTTAAATTTTTAAGAAAAAACTGTTTTTGAAAGAATTCGCTGAACAAAATTGTTTTATAGAGACTTCAAAAGGAGTCTACTTCTTTAATGGAGAGAATCCTATGCAACATCTTTCTGACGAACAGCTTATTGACTATCTGGAAGAAGGTAAATCAGATTCCCACCTTGAGAATTGCGCGATCTGCCAAAACACGTTTCAGGAAATTTCTCGTGTTTTTTCTTCGACGCGTTCCCTTTTAAGATCCACTATTCCTGAAATTGCTCCAGAGACAAATGAAGCAATTCTTCAGATGATTTCAACGGTTCCGCTTCGAGTTCCGCGTTTTTCGTATCGGCAAATTTTTCTGGCCGCGGCCACGCTTCTTCTTGGGGCGAGTGGAGTATTTTTGCTTTCTTCTGAAAAAATAGTGTACTCAGAATCTTTGGCGGCATCGTCTTCTCCTATTTCTACCCATGAAACAAACGAGGATAAACCTTTGTTGCAAGAAGTTCCTATTTTGAAAACCGAGGAAATGTCTGAAACTAAGACCGAAGGAACACCTGAAACTAAAAATAAGGATATTGTAACAAAGACCCAAGAAGAGATTCCTGTTTCTAATCCTCCAGTAGAGCAAGAAGGCGAGAATCTGAATCCAAAAGAAGAGCCGATAAAAGAACAGCCCCAGTATGAGGTTCAAAAAAATTGGATTTGCGGAGATTTGAATCAAAATGGAAAACTAGATGTCGGAGATCCGGTCTTATTGATGAGGAACCTTCAGAAAAAACAATCGGTTACCCCTGAATTAGGAGACGTGAATACGGATGGGAAGGTGGATTTTTTAGATGTACATACCTTGGCTCGCCAGATGGTCGAATCTTAGAAATTGCTTTTTAATTCTTTTGATGGGGACACTGTTGTTTTCTTGCGCCTCTTCTTCAGCACGGATGAAGGGCGCAAGTCCCGCTAAAAACCAAGAAGAATTGAATTCTGTCGTCAAAGAAAATGGATTTGCTTCCCAACGCATAGAGTCGGCAACAGAAATAGAAAGCAGAGGAATCCATTTAGAAAATTCTGAAGTTTCAGCGGGCAATCCCCTCGAATACGATCCTAAAAAGGCAGTTTCAGAAAATAAGAAGAGCGATCGAATAGAAACACCTTTGTTACAATGGTACGAATTGCTGGTACAAACGGATCAGCCCGTCGGTGCCTATGAATTGGAGCTTTCCTTCGATCCTCGACTCGCGACCTTTCAAAAATTGGCGGGTGGAAACTCTGTTCATTTTGCGGGTTTGCCTTGGTGTACTCTGGAAAACATTCATCAAGGACAAATGATCCTCTCCTCTTTTCATGGTGCCATCGACGGACCTTCAGGAGAAGTTTCGTTAGGGCGAATTTTATTTCAATCTCGATCAAAGGAATCCTTTTCGCTTTCAGGTCGATTTCGTAAGCTCGTTTCGCCAGATCAGAAAGAAATTTCGGGTCAACTGATCAGTAAACTAGAAACGGATTTTGGCCGGGAATCACCCGCTTTTTTTTCAAAACCCTCTAAAAATCGTTTGCCCAATACAGGAACAGAAATTTTTGTCATTACCACTTTTCCTTTGGGGGGATACGCTTTGATTTTAGAATATGATCCGACGATTCTTCATATTCAGGAGATACAGGGAGGAAGTTCTCCTTATTTTGCGTCACTTCCTTTTTCGTCTCCACAAACCTATCAATCGGGAAGAACCAAAATTAGCGCGTTTTACGGTGGATTTTCGGGCCCTATTGGAAAAATTTCTATCTGTTGGATTGTTTTTAAAACTCTCCAAAAAGGTCGTTCTCCCTTGCGTATTGAGCAATTAGAAATGAGTGATTCTGAAGGACAATTAAAGGAAGGGACTTCAGCACTCTCGCTTTCCGAGATTGAAGTCAAATAATCTTTTATTAAATCCTTTTGTTCCTTAAAAAATATCATAAAATGAGCATTTCTTCTTTTAAGAAAGGCCACCGGATGTTGGAGCAACTCTTACGGGCTGTCCATCATAATCCAGAAAATATTTTACATTATCATGCCATCATCCAACTCTACAAGAGAAACGGAGATCGTCAAAACGAGATCAAATGGCTCAATGAAATGTTGAAGTTCTGGCCCTCCGAACATGGAGAAGAATGGCTCACTTTGGTTCGCTATGGAGAAGAAGAAAACGATCCGGTTTTGTGTTGGAAATCGCTCATGTCCGCCTATTCCTTTCATTGTTTTGGTTTCGTATGGCCCTCTGGCTATGAGCCTCCTTTTCTAAAATATCGAGAAGCTTTTTTTCAGTTTTTAACGAAAAATCAACATCGCTACTTTGAACTAGAATTAACAGCTCCTGCGATTTCACTTTACTATATGATTGGGACTTTAGGAGGATTAAACGCGCGACAATATTTTGAAGATCAAATTTGCAGAATCCAGCAGAGACCTTTATCGGGAGTGATTTTTGATTGGTCAAGGTTACGCGATGTAGATACTTTTTTGGGTGGTTTTCTAGCAACGGCTATTGAAAGTTTGCAAGCGCGTCAGGTTCCGGTCTATCTGATCCCTCCAAAAAATTCAAATTTTCAATTTTTATTTCAATTTTTACAACTTTCTCAAAAACTGGAAAAAACCCAGATCCCTTCTGAACTCGAAGCCTTAGAGCAACTGAAATTACGGAGAGCCTCTGCCCCAGAAAAAAAGGATTCTCCATGAAAAAGCGAGGGTTTTTTTTGCTCCTGATTGTTGGATGTGGGATTTTAGTTTTTTTGGGGATACGTTCGCTTTTCAACACGCCCGTTCATCTGATTCCTGAAGTTCATACTCCTCCAAAAATTGAAGAAGATCCGCCGGAAACAAAAGAAAAATTGAAATCTATTGATGCGGCGGCTCCAGAAATTTTTTTTATTTGGGAAAAAGGTTTTTTACTCAAAAATATTCATACCTCTGAAGAATTTATAGACGAGTTTAATCTAGAGCTAAAGTCTCGATTTGAGCAAACCTTTAGCATTTTTAAAGAGTGTGGCGCGCCTCTAGAAATGGCAGTGAGTAGCGCGTTTCCATTGCAATCCCTTTCCCCTGAGATATTTCCTAAGTATCTAATCTATTTAGAACAGATACACCGTTTTTTGATTTTGAATTGGAAAACGGTAGAGAGTATTCATCTTTTTTTAATTCAAACGGTAGAATCTGCGAATCGGAAAGGATTTTTGGTACGATATGAAAAATTTGCCGTTTTATTTCAAAGTTTTCAGAATAGCCTACGTTTAAAAGAAGCAACCTATACTCGATTTTATGATTATTGTTATTTTTTGGATCAAGTGGTAGATGCCTGGAAATTTGATGGAAAGCGGATCTGGGTTGATCCTCCAGAACTTCAACTCCCTTTTGAAGCGATCACCATCGATTTATATTACGCGTTACAAAAAGCTCAAAGCGGAGGTGTTCTTCCCCCTGAACTTCAATTAGGAATTCGTCTGGACGAAACGGATTACTGGAAGGGAAAACAATCTTCGATCCAAAAAATACAAGCGGGCCAGCTTTCTCAACCTTATGATTATATAGAGTTATTTCGTAATTATTATTGGAGTCCGGAACAAAATTTTACGATCCCGCCCGAAATCGATCGAAAGGAATATCTCCAGTTTGCGATTGCTCTTTATGAACAATCCTTAAAAAAATTAGAGGAACCACTGGCTCAAAAACTTTTACAAGCATGGGATCCTCTTTTATTTGAGCCGATTTTGTACAGAAAAAAGGAAAAATCATTTCGTCTAGCAAAAAAACAATTGGTGAGTGCTCTATGGTTTTATTTTTGTCAATATCAGGCCTCTTGTTTAGTGTTACGTTTTTGCTCTTTGGGGTTAATTCAAAAAAATGTCTCTTATTCTGAAATGCTACGATATAATCAATGGCAACAAAAAAAGCAAAAAAAGCTTTATACGCATTACTTACGACAAAAAGAGCTTTGTAAATTGGCCACACAACTGTATGAATATATAGGACAGTATGGCCAACTTCGGGAAGAAAATTTATTTTTTGAAAATCAGCTCATTCGTGAACATTTTGAAAAAACGCTTCAATCTTATGAAAAAATTAGACAAGAGCGCGAAGAATAATTTTTCAACCTCCCGAACCCTCTTTATTGCAGAGCAGGAGCTTTCATGAATAATTTTATTAAAAATATCATTGGCGCGAAAGAAAATTTGGCCAAAAAGAAAAAAGCCAAAGGCGAAGGTTTAGCTCAAGCGACACCTATGGGAACAGGTCCGATCAATCGACATGGAATGCCAACGCTTCCTATCGGTCAGAAAGAAGTAAAAAATTGGCCTGTTTTGGATTTGGGAGTTCAGCCCCAAATCACGCTAGCGGAGTGGCGATTGGAAATTGAGGGTCTTGTAGAAAACCCGATGACACTCACTTGGGAAGAATTTATGGCGCTTCCTCAAACAGAAGATATTTCGGATTTTCATTGCGTGACCACCTGGAGCCGTATGGAAAATCATTGGATTGGTGTTCGGTTTAGCGATCTGATGAATCGAGTCAAACCTAAACCCTCAGCCAGCTATGTGTTAACGGAAGGCTATGATTCTTCACCAATGGCTGGAGTTCCCTACACGACTAATCTTTCACTAGAAGAAGCCCTAAATCCGGACGTTCTTTTGGTTCATCATTGGGAAGGGAACCCGCTTCCAACGGAACATGGAGGCCCTTGTCGAATGATTACTCCGCGTCTTTACGCCTGGAAAGGGGCCAAATGGATTCGCAAAATTACGCTTTTGGCTAACAATGCTCCGGGTTTTTGGGAAGTTCGCGGATATAGCAATACCGCCATTCCTTGGCAAAATGATCGGTATTCTTGATTCAGGATATGTATGATTAAATCGGATTGTATTGTGATTATTCCTGCGAAAAACGAAGAAAAGCATCTTTCTGAAGTCATCGCTGGCGTTTGGACTCATTTGGCGCCAGCGGAAATCGTCGTTATCAATGATCATTCGACCGACCAAACGCCGTTGTTGGCTTTAGAAGGGGGCGCTACGGTATTAACGCATCCCCTCTCACTTGGATATGCGGCGACCTTACAAACGGGATATAAATATGCTAAGAGCAAGGGATATGATTATTTAATCCAGCTTGATGGGGATGGACAGCATCTTCCCTCGTCGCTTCCTATTCTCTATCAAGCATTAAAGAATCAGGAGGCGGATTTGATTGTTGGAAATCGTTTTTTGCATTCAACGCCCTACCATCCGAGTTTTCCCCGAAGATTAGGGATGAAAATGTTTAGTGGAGTCGTACGTCTGTTAACAAAAGTTCCCCTTTTCGATACGACGTCAGGCTTTCAAGGGATGACGAAACCGCTTTACGAGTGGTATACGGAGGAACATTTTCCTCGTGATTTTCCAGATGCGGATATTTTGATTCGCACGCATTTCCAAGGATTTCGAATTCGAGAGGTTCCCGCAGAAATGAAAATTCCGCCCGGAAATATTTCCATGCATCGAGGTTTTTTGCGACCCTTGTACTACGTACTAAAAATGTGGTTCTCGATTCTTCAAGTTTTTTTTCGATATCGACTATGGCGCTAAAAATTTTAAGTGCTTCCATTGCGCTTCCAAAATCATTTTCCTGGTCCTCTTGGAGCGATGAATCGTCGTTGGTTGGGGGCGAATCTCTTCAAGACCCTGATTTAAAAGGCTTCGCCAAATTTCCTGCCAATCGATTTCGTTTTTTGGATCGCGCCTCGAAGATTGCGATTTTTCTGGCTGAAAAAGCATTGGCTCCGCTTTTACTTTCATCGGAACAGCGTTCCACGACAGCGATTTGTTTTGGAATGGATCAATCCACCTTTATTTCGAATCTAGAGCATCTAAATCGAATACAACAGCGGTTACCGCTATCTCCGGGTATTTTTACCACAACATTGCCAAATATTCCTGGTGCGATGATTTCGATTACGCAACAAATTTATGGAGCGCATTACACCTTTGCTTCAGGAGCTTTTAGTTTTTTACAAGCGCTGGAACACTCTTTTTATCTTGCGCAAAAACAACCTCATTCGCTCGTATTATGTGGAACGGTGGTCTGTTCGCCGGTATCGTGGAAACTTCCTTATCCAGAGTTAGGACTTGTATTCATATTTCAAAGATCTGAGGAAGAAAAGGGCACTCGACTAGAATTTTTTTTGGAAAAATGTGAAGGAAGTTTATTACAAGAAAAGAGTTCTTTTATTTATCTAGAGAATCCTGAATGGCTTCCTTGTTGGGCGGGAGAAGGGACATTTGCGCTTCTTCTGGCTTCATTACTTCGATCCAAACAGGGGCGTTACCGTATTGGAATGAGACAAGGGGATTGGATTGGTGGGGTACAACTTTCTTTAGAATCTCCCCTCTGCTTTGTTTAGAAGCCTTTTCCTTCCTTTAACTTGAGAGTGCTTATATCGCCAGAAACAAAAGATCTTATGAACAAAATGGGCGATTGAAAATTTTATCTCCTAGATTGATTCTAAAAAAAACTTTGTTATAATTTTCGCTTCTTTGAGAGAGAACCTCTAAATATTGATGACACTTTATTCTCACCTTCCCATTCATTTTATTCATCAACCTACACAACTTCGTGATCATCTTCCTGCACTTTTGAATGCTTCAGAACTCGGAATTGACTGCGAAAGTGACAGTTTTTATAGCTACCATGAAAAAGTATGTTTTTTACAAATTTCGACGATTGAGGCCCTCTACATTCTGGATTGTTTAAAGTTTTCTTCTTTAACAGAACTCAAACCTCTTTTTTCTAATCCAAATGTTCCTAAATATATTCATGGAGCAGATTTCGATATTATTAGCTTAAACCGAGATTATCATCTCTCTATTTATGGCCTCTTTGATACTATGGTTGCTTCACAAGTCTTAAATTGTACTGCTGTCGGCCTAGGCGCCCAGGTTAAGAATTATTTTGGGGTCAACTTGGATAAAAGTTTAACCACAAGTCCTTGGCACCAGAGACCTATTTCTGCTGAAATGCAGGATTATTTGGTGAATGATATTCGCTATCTGATTCCACTGGGACGCTTATTGCGATCTCATCTCGAACGACGGGGTTCTTTACCATTGGCTGAAGAAGAATTTCTGGACGTGGAACAAAAACGATGGAAGAAAAAAGAATTTAATCCGGGTGATTTTATTCAGGTTAAAGGTGCCAATCGACTCAGCTTTAAACAACAAAAGTTCTTGTTTCAACTCTATGGGATGCGTGAACAGGTCGCCCAAGAAAGTAATCAAGCGGCCCATTGGATTTTAAATTCAAGACAGTTGCTTGAAATGGCTACTTTAGATCTAGAAACCGAAGCCGATTTACGAAAGCTTTCGTTTTCTTGTCCAAAAAGAGTGCGATCTAAAGTGATCACGGCGAGTCAAGAGACGAAAAAAATGCCAGCGGATTGGGAAGCTCCTCCGAAAACGCCTAAGGAACCCGAACAGTTGACTTCGTTTCTAAATGCAGAAAAACAAGCTCGTTTTCAATCCCTAAAAGCATGGAGAGATGCCAAAAGTCAGGAATATAACCTTTTGCCTTGGATGGTTTCTTCCAATAAAACACTTTTTCTGATTGTGAAACATTTTCCAAGAAATCTAAAACAACTTTCTTCCATCCAACATTTCCACGGATTTCGATTGACCCTCTTTGGGAAAGAACTTCTGGAAAAACTTCATTCTCACTCAAAATAAACTTGTTCTCTTTTCTTTTTTTCTTTTCTCTACCGCAGAGGATTTCATTTATGAATACACTTGTCAGTCACACTCATCAAGTCAGCCAAATCCGAAATGTGGCAATTATCGCCCACGTGGATCATGGAAAAACAACTACCGTCGATAAATTGCTTCAACACGCAGGTGCGTTTCGCAAAAATCAGGAACTCCAAGATTGTGTGATGGATAGCAATCCTCTCGAAAAAGAACGCGGAATTACGATTTTAGCGAAAAATACCGCCATTGAATATAAAGGCTATAAAGTCAATATTATTGATACTCCCGGACATGCCGACTTCGGCGGCGAAGTGGAACGAGTGCTTAAAATGGCGGATGGCGTCTTGTTGATTGTCGATGCTCACGAAGGCCCAAAACCCCAAACTCGTTATGTCTTAAGAAAAGCCTTAAGCTATCATCTCAAACCCATTGTCGTCATTAATAAAATTGATCGCACCGATCAACGAGCCGAAAAAGTTTTAGGTTTGGTGTTTGATTTGTTTGTTGAATTAAATGCGAACGAGGAACAATTGGATTTTCCTATTATTTACGCTTCGTCCAGAAATGGAGTGGCTAAATTAAAAATGGAAGATCCCGATGGAGATATGGGGATTATGCTGGATGCAATTTTAAAATATATTCCAGCTCCAGAAGATCGTTTAGAAAAACCGCTCCAATTACAGATTATGGCGATTGATTATAGTGATTTCGTCGGGCGCATTGGGATTGGACGTATTTTTTCGGGCTCGATCCGTAAAGATCAAGATGTTGCTGTTTTAAAACAAGAGGGCCAACAAAAAAAGAGGATTAAAGAACTCTTTAGCTTCCGAAATCTCGAACGGATTAAAACAGAACAGGGGTTTTGTGGCGATATCGTTGCTGTTGCTGGGATTGAAGACATTGATATCGGCGATACCATCGCGGATCTTGAAAATCCAATTCCGATGGAACGTGTTTCGATTGAAGAGCCAACCATTTCAATGTTGTTTATCGCCAATGATTCTCCATTTCGTGGACGTGAAGGCGAATATGTCTCTTCTCGACACTTACGGGACCGTCTAGAAAAAGAACTCCTCTCGAATGTGGCGCTACGAGTGGAACCCACCTCTAACCCTGAAATTTTTAGGGTTTCTGGACGAGGCGTGTTACATTTGGGAATTCTAATCGAAACGATGCGACGAGAAGGGCATGAACTTCAGGTCTCCAAACCCGAAGTCATTACCAAGCGAATTAATGGAGAACTCTGTGAACCTATTGAAGATGCCGAAATTGATCTCCCTGAAGAATCTCAAGGAAAAGTGATTGAACTCATGGGAATCCGTCGAGGCGAATTAGTCGGTATGGAATCCAGTACAAAAGGGCGAACCCTTCTGAAATTTTCGATTCCTTCCCGAGGACTCATTGGAATTCGTACTAAAATTCTAAACGCGTCTGCTGGGGAAGCTGTTTTTTATTCAAATTTTCGTGAATTTGGGCCCTATCGAGGCCCGATCCCGACTCGACAGAACGGGGTATTGATCTCGCATGGAGACGGGGAAGCGACCACCTACGCTTTAGGACACTTGCTAGATCGTGGATTTTTTATGGTGGATCCCGGCGAACATGTCTATGAAGGAATGGTGGTTGGCGAACATTGTAAAGAAAACGATGTGATCGTAAATATTTGTCGCAAGAAACATTTAACAAATTTTCGTAATACGGGCTCTGATAAAGCGGCACGATTGCCTACGAAGAAAGCGTTGATGCTAGAAGAAGCTTTAGAGTATATTAGTGATGATGAACTCGTCGAAATTACGCCTAAATGTTTTCGTTTACGAAAACGTTATTTAAAAGAAAAAGATCGAAAACGAACCTCTGACGTTGTTGATTAAACTAATTGTCCCGCTCTTCTTCGGTTACACGCAATACTGAGTTTTCAGGTTCCGATTATGAATCAAAAAAATTCGGATGACGAGTTTTTGGCTGAAGGGCGGGCTATTGAAGATTATTTTACAGAAAAGGGATTAAGGGCTCATATTGGCCTCCCTTCTAATCTCTGGAACTACGCTATTTTCAAAGAAGTTTTAGATAATAGTTTAGATTCTATTGAGTTTCTTCCTCAGAAACAAATTCAGATTGAAACGTCCGAGAAGGGCCTCTGGATATCCGATCCAGGACCCGGCCTGACTCTGGAATCGATCACCTCTATTTATAATTTCTATGGATATTTTTCCAGTAAACGCTGGACACGCTCTATTCATCGGGGAAGTTTGGGCAATGCCCTGAAAAGTATTATTGGCCTCTGTTACATCAAACAATATCCACTCGAATGGCGACTAAAAAGCGGAGTCGCTCTTCGGTGCTTATTGAATGAAATCCAAAAAAATCGGGGCACTCTTTTTTTTGAAACGAGCCAACGTAAATATGAGGGGTCTTGGGGAATTTATGTCGAGGGATTTCAGGTCGATTTTGATTTGGAAGAAAAACTCTCTGGGTTTTATTGGGCCAATCCTGATGTGACATTTCTCTTAAATGCTTCTCGTTATGAAGCGTTTTCCAAACCGTTCAAACGTAAAAGAAAAGCCTTTTTACATTGGTACGACTGGGAATCCTTCCATCTTCTCGCAAACCGAAAATGTCGAATTTTTCCACGAAAAACAACCTCCGCGTTCCTGAAAGAATTTTCTGGGGCCTCTCGTATTCGATCGTTTCCAACCCCCCCTCCGACTCTTCTTCAGGAATACGTTGATCAAGTCGACGAACTCCATAAACTCTATTTATTTCTTTTGGAGCAAATTCCGCCTCCAGCCCTTTCGCTTTTAAAAACCTTTGTCGCCACTCGGAAAGAGTACGCCTCAAAATTAAACGTATGTGCTTACAAAGAGAAATCAGGAACCTATATTTCTAAAGAAGCGACCATTCCTTTTCTTCTGCAGGGGATGCTCGTGAAGACTTCTGAAGCCAATCGGATTTTGAGCACCGTGAATGGATCGGTTCCTTACCAGGATTTTCCATTTCTCTTCCCGGAAACCGATGTTTGTTTTATGGGCTTTGAAGAAAAAACGGCGCATCAAAAAAGCTATCTTTATAAAGGATATCATTCGCTTAAAGAAGCGCTTCAGCATTTGCATTTTTTTAAAGGATCTGGACATCTTTTGATTCTGAATGTGATTTCTCCTTGGATTGAATTTTCAGATTCCGCAAAAACTCAGATTAATGCAACAGGTTTTCAGCGAGAAATGGAAACCCTTGTAGAAAGCTTAATAGCTCCGGTTCTAAAAGAAATTCGAAGAGAAGAACTGGGTTTTCTCTGGGGATTAATTTATCCCGAAAAAGGATACAAGAAAGAATTGATGCATCGCCATTTTTTAGATGCGTTTGAACTCTCTAGCGGAGGCTATTCTGTGTTTGTTCGTCAAGTTTTCTACAAACTTCATGAAATTTTAAACCATCTTTATGGAATCGATTTACGTTCTAGCGACTACCAATATTTGACCCAAACCCTAGCAACCCAAATGATTCAACAGGAATCGCAGGTGGCCCAGCGATTACTTTTTAGTGTGCGTGGCTATTTTCACCACTCGTTTTATGATTTCGATTTACCGTTAGGAACCAAAGAAATCCGTGATTATGCGAGTTTGACGCATCAAAACAAGATTCTTGTCTCTCGCTCCACCCAATTTGATTTTGAAGATCGTTACTTGCTTAAAAATATCTTGTTTATTGAAAAAGCAGGATTTAACATCGTTTTGGAAGAATCGGGATTGACTCAAGAACTCAACCTCTCTATTTTGTCAACTCAAGGGAATAATACACGAGCCGGAGCGATGCTACTACACTATTTCCAAGAGCAACAATTACACCTCTATTCGCTCACCGATTATGATTTTGCCGGTTTAAAAATTCATGATTCGATGAGCGTTAATAGTCCCACTTATTCTAGTATCTCCGAGATTGCTAGAATAGGACTTTCACTCAACGAGATTCATGAAATGAAGTTGATGCCAGAAGTGATTACTTATAAAAAAGAATATCGTAAATTTGAATTTTTTAAACGACTTCCAGCCGCCGATCAGAATTTTTTTACGAAAGAAGATACGCTGGGAATACGTAAATTTCAGCGAGTCGAGCTAAACGCTCTGAGTAACCAACAATTAATTGATCTTCTACGAAAAAAAATCTCGGAAAAAAAGGTGCTTCCACCCGATGAAATTATTTTAAAAGCGTTTGAAATGGATGAATTAGAACTCAAAAAAACTGCGTTATTTGAAAAATTAGGTCCGCTATTACAGGATTGGCAAGAGATCGTTTGCAAAGAAGAAGTTCTCAAGCGAGTGAAAGCCAGTTCGTCGCACTGGCTAGAATCTCTTCCTCAAGCGAAGGCGGAATACGAAAAATATCTGATCCAAAAATTTTGTCAAAAATTAGAGGAAATAGATCTGATTTCTCTCTTAAAAAAACAAAAAAATTCAGAAGGTTAAAAAATAAAAATAACGTCTATAATGAGGAAAATGATAAAGGTCTGTTTTTAGGGGAAAATTTTATGAAAAAATGTCCAAAATGTCGTTATGTTTTTCAAACGTTTGACAGTGACGAATGCCCACGATGTAACGAACTGAATACGAAACAAGAAGGGGCAGCATTTTCAAATGATTCGTCAGAGGTTTCGCCTGAACCTCGTACCGCTTCACCCTCAGGCACGCCTCCTGGAAATGAGGATCCGCTCAATGGAGTGGACACCTTAATGATTAATCAAAAAAAAGAAATGGGTGAGGTTTTATTGGGATTTGAAACAAAAAATTCTTATGTAGTCCGCGATAAAACTGGACGACAAATGTTTATGGCCAAAGAGGAAGAACAATCGTCGTGGGCGTGGGTAATACGTATCTTTTTATCGGCAATGCGTCCTTTTAAAGTGCGTGTCGCTACTAATATGGGAGTGACGTATTTATGGCTCCAACGCCCGTTTCGGTTTATATTTCATAAATTAGATATTTCCGACGGGAAATTTAATCAGATTGGAACTATCCAAAAGCAATTTTCAATTTTGCGCCGTATTTATAAGATTTATAATGAAGCCGGAGTAGAAGAATTTGAACTCTTTGGCCCCCTTCTAAAACCCTGGACCTTTTTTATTCGCCGCGAAGAAGAAGAAATCGGTAAAATCACTAAACAATGGAGCGGATTATTAAAAGAAAGCTTTACGTCAGCCGATAATTTCGGGGCGACCTTTCCAGCAGATCTGACGAGCAAACAAAAATCGCTTTTGCTCGGGGCCACCATTTTGATCGATTTTGTCCACTTCGAAAAAAAGAACTGACCCAAGAAATCGCTCTAGAATTTTTTGATGAAAATTTGGGTGGCAAAATAATCACCATCTTCGCTGATAACCACGCCAATTCCGCTTAGATCAAAATCTCCGATAAGGGAACGCTTGTTATAGGTGTTCTCTTTCCAAGAGTCAAAAATCTTTTGGGACGGATCGGTGTCCGTTCGTTTCCAAGCGACATTTTCCGCGAATTTACGAAAATCAATCTGGGTTCGAATTTTTGCGGAGCGGTTTTCGGAGTCAGAATGACCCACAGGGATCTCTCGTTGAGCCATTGAACGACTATGATCACGCGCAACATCGCGAATCACATCACTCGGAGATAACTTCGATAATCCTTGAGACGTCCGGTAATCGTTCACTAATTCAAAGAGTTGATGTTCCACTTCAACTCCGAGATTGTTTCCTTTTTCGGTATAAGCTGTAGTTTCGCAGCCTAAAAGCCCGTAAGTGATTAAATATAAAATGAATAGAGAAAATGATTTTTTCATGGGGGTTTTCTTTTCAAAAGTGTGGAAAATACAGCAAGAACGCTTATTAATCTCAAAAATCATTAATGTCATGGCGAACGCAGTGAAGCCATCTCCGGAACGCTTAAACTTTGCGGAGATTCCTCGCTTCCGCTTCGGAATGACAATAGGGAGTGTTTCTGTCAAATTATTTTAATCGATTTAGCCCGTTTAATGCGGCGACTCGATACGCTTCGGCCATTGTGGGGTAATTGAAGGTGGTATTAATAAAATACATCAAAGTGTTTCCTTCTCCTTTTTGCGCCATAATTGCCTGCCCGATGTGGACAATTTCGGACGCTTGGGAGCCAAAACAATGGATTCCTAAAATTTCGAGCGTTTCTCGATTGAAGAGAATTTTCAACATTCCCGTGGTTTGTCCTGTAATTTGCGCTCGCGCCAAATGGCGAAAAAAGGAGTGTCCGACTTCATAAGGAACTTTTTGCTTAGTGAGTTCCTGTTCGGTTAACCCGACCGAACTAATTTCTGGAATCGTATAAATTCCGCTTGGAATATATTTTACGAGTTGGTCCTCACATTTTCCGAAAAGTAAATGCGTGGCGGCAAAGCGTCCTTGATCATAGGCGGCGCTGGCTAAACTAGGATACCCAATCACATCACCCACTGCGTAAATATGCTTTTGAGCCGTCTGATAATTTTCGTTGACCTGAATCCCCCCACTCGCGTTTGTTTGAATTCCAATCGCTTCCAGTCCCATATTGTCGGAATTTCCAGTACGTCCTTGTGCCCATAAAAGAATGTCACTATTAATCTTTTTATTCGATTTCAAATAAAGAGAAATGCCCTGTTCGTTTGCTTCTACCCGATCATATTCTTCGCTATTGCGGATCAATACTCCATTTTCTCGTAAATGATACGCCAGCGCATCAATAATTTCATCATCTAAAAAAGAGAGGAGTTGACTACGGGTATTAATCAAGCTGACTTTAATTCGAAGGCTCCGAAAAATGGACGCATATTCACATCCTACAACTCCTGCACCATAGATAGTCACTGATTTTGGGGTTTCAGTGAGCTTCAAAATACTATCACTATCGACAATACGGGGATGTGAAAAATCAATTCCTTGTGGATGGTAGGGACGCGCTCCTGTAGCGATTACAAAAGTTTCCGCGCTCAGATGTTCCTTGATGCCGTTGGGTAAAATAACTTCGACGGTATTTGGATCTAAAAAGGACGCGGCCCCATTAATCACATCCACAAAATTTCGATCATAAAAAGATTGCCGCATTTGAACCTGTTGCCGAATTACCAAACTAGCAGTTTGAAGCAATTGAGGATAATTGAGTTGCTGACTTTGTTCGTTTTTCGAGAGGAGTTGTACGGTATGACGGAGCGCTTTACTAGGAATGGTTCCTTGATGGGTACAGTTTCCTCCCACCTGATGAAATTTCTCGACCACAGCGACTTTCCGGCCTTCTTTGGAAATTTTCATTGAGGCCCCTTCTCCTCCGGGGCCACTACCAATCACGACGACCTCATAATCTTTTTTCTTAGTACCCATAATTCGATCCTATCCGCAACAGAAGACAATTAAAAAACATCCGGAACCACTTCAAATACTTTCGGACTGACTATCCCCATACCTTAAAGGCAGGGGGTTCTAAGAAGGAAAAAAAAAGCTATCATCGTTTTCGGTTCGAGAAGTTTCTCCTTATTTGTCTTTATAGCGGATATCCATCGAGATGATTTCGACCTCATTAAATTTATTTCCGATAAGTACTTCTAAATTACCATCGAGCGTAATGGTGGGATTCCCAGAAATACTGCTTCCGGGTCCACTCACTAGCGTATCTAGATCTTCTGAGTCTTCCGCGAAAAAAGCACCTTGGAGATCCGCGCTTCCGCCAATCGAAATTTGTTCATGAGCCGCAAAAAAGGAAATATCAGTTACCGTTGCGTTTCCGTTAATTTTCAAGTCGGTTCCCGCGAGAAACATAACCCCATCTCCATGAAGCGGAGTAAAAAAAGGACTTCCTGAAATTTCAATGTGTCCAGTCGCGATGACCATTAACTTCCACGGAGAGATGGACGACCCGGGACTTCCTCCGATTTTGACGTGTCCTTCAATGTAATACAATCCATCAATGGCGTCATTTCCTTCGTAGTCCCACGTCGCAACACTCTCGGCATAATCCGTTAGTTTCCAGTGTTGAAAAGGGCCGGCGGTGCTGGCATCGTGTAACAGAGTTCCAGAAGCATCATACACTTTGCCATCATTTTTCAGGATATAATTGGCTTCTTCCTGATAATCTTCGACCGTCAGATCCGGTACCGGTTCAGGTTCCATACCAACTTCCTGATCTCCGCCAACGGTTGGACCTCCGGAAATATTCAAGGCTTCTACGGCACGAAGGTCCTTGGAGATAGTCGGATCTCCGGGAATAGTGATTTTTTTGTTAGAGAAAATACTTCCCTTATTGCCTTGAATTTTCGGGTTTCCGGAAATAGTGAGATCTCCATTAGCGATAAAAGCAGATTGGGGTTTATATTTATTTTCGCCAAAACCGACTTCAAAAGAGACCGTGGTTCGTAACGCGGCGGTGGCTCGTTGAAAGCGCCCCGTAGAGAAAAGAAGATGACGTCCTTCGGACGGAAAATTCATGGTAATGGTGGTGTAATAGAATCCGTTATCATACGCCAACGGATTTAACTCACTTCCTAAAGTAGGCGAAAATCCTTTTTTGAGATTATCCATCGCGTTGGCTAACCCAGCCTCCGCGATATTTAACGCGCGAAGCTTCTCAAAATCAAATTGGACCGCATTGGCGCGCGCGGAACTAGGAAAAAAGAACGCGGTCGAAAAACTGACCAGAATAAAAATCAACACAAAAGTGATAATAAGAATACTTCCTTTTTCGGAAAAAAATCGATACATCATTGTTCACTCCTTTATTATTATTTATTTTTTTTCGTGGACCATTGTCGCAAAAAGTTTAGCCATAGAGGCTCTAAAGCCTCTTCTTTGGATTGATAGAGTTTAAGATTGTTACGTAATATAGGATCCAGTAGATTTTCCGCGAAGGCTGTTGTGATCCCAGTTTTCTGTCGCTCTATTTCTTTTTGTATTCGTTCTATTTCTTGTAAAAAGAATTCTTCTTCAAAAACGGGGATTTCTTTTTCCTGACGCTCCGCTTCCTCTTTTTTTTGAGTGTGCTGTTTCTTCAGAGTTTCCGAGATGTTCGCCAGTTTTTGGAGTTCCTGCTCCTGAAGCTGTTTTCCCTGCAAATACGATTGAACTTGTCCAAGCGCGCGCGAGAGGTCCAAAAAATCTCGAAGCAGATATTGATGCTGAGCGCAATATTTCTGGAGAGTGGCCCTATAGATTTCAATTTGTTCGACCCAATCCAGAAGGTTTTTAGGAGCATACGGGGGAAGCGTCGTCGGAAAATCTTCTAGCAACGAGGAAAAGACTTTTTCCCATTTTGCGTAATCCGCGGATGAAATCGGATAAAGAAAGGGTTGTGTGGTTAGTGAACTCGTTGAATCTCTATTGTAAAAATATCCGCCTAAAACAATCACGACAAGAAAGCAGAGAATTTCCTGAATCCAAGAAATTTCTTTTGAAGCGCGCACGTTTTTACTGGAAAAAATATTCGATACGCTAGCGAACGATTCCTCGGTAAGCGCTACTTTTTTAGGCTTGGTTGTAGAAGTTTTATTTTGTTCCTTTTGAGGTTTCTGGAAATCCGAATCATTTTTAGACAGTTTCGACGGGTCAGAAGTCGTGCTATCAACAAATTGGGTATCCCCTCCGATATTGAGAGCGCGACTTCGTGTTTGGTCAACGGCTCGTATCTTTCTGGTTTTATTTTTTTCCGCTTCCAATTGTTGCGCGGCTAGAATAATTTTTTTTGTCTCAAAACGGCTCGTGAGAAGCTGGATTCTTTGGGTTTGCATATTCTTTTGCAAATCGTCTTGTTTCTTTTCTAGTTTCAACTGAAGCATCAATTTTTGAAGTTCCGATTTGTCTGAGACATTCGGATAATAAAAGCGTTGGGATAAGGCTTCCTGTTTTTCTGGACAAAGTTCAATGACCTTTAGAAAATCCGCTTCGGCCTTGGCTCGATCTCCGCGTTCCAGATAAATACTTCCGCGGGATTCGAGCGCTTCCATATAATTGGGCCGGAGAGCAATGGCTTTGGAAAAAAGATCTAAGGCTTCCGGAACTTCGGTGAGTTGAAGATGAATTTTTCCTTTATGATAATAGGCTTCCACAAATTGAGGATTTTCCTGAAGCACTTGATCAAACACATTCATGGCCTGAATCATTTGTTTCTTTTCCAGATATTGCAGGGCCTTTTGAAAAAGCTCTTCTCCGCTACGCGGTTCGATTGAAGTGGGTTCTGCGGGTAAAGGAGGTGGCTCCTCGTCTGGCGGAGGTGGCTCCTCGTCTGGCGAAACTTCTTCGTAATCTTGATCTGTTTCGTCGCTGTCTTTCTGAATTTCTATTGTAGAGGGTGCGATATTTGTTGTGACCGAGGGTTGTTTCTGCTGTAAAATATTCCAGATTTGATCAACCTGTTGTGCTTGTGTTTCGTTTAAATAACCGGACTCACAAAGCAACTTTCGCAAAGTTTCTTTCTGTTTTTGTGGATTCTGAAGGAATTGAGCGATCTGATCTTTTGTAATAAATTCTTTTTTTAAAGCAATTTTAAGCCAGAGCGCTTCTTCGGATGAAAACATAGGAATCCTCAAGATCAAGGATTTAATTGCGAGGAGTGATTTCAGAAAAAAGCTCGACTAATTGTGTTTGCACTACGCCGGGTCTAGGTTTTCCAAAGACAAGAGAAATCCGAGTCACTAAATTTTTGACGCCTTCTGGATAAGCAAATTCATCATAAGGATTACTTTTTTGGGTACTGATTTCTATATCAAATAATCCATAAGCAATCGTTCGCGGAGGTTTGATAAAGGTTTTTGTTTCCGTAAAACCTTTGACATTTTCCAGAATCCAAGTGGTATCTCCGGTCGCGCGATTAATCACGAGTTCATTTTTTTTGGTTCCTTGAACTTTGAGCCAGCGAATGCTGTCCGAAAAAACCTCAAAGCGATCAGAGATTCCAGCTTCTGGAATTGGATCATAGCCGGGGAAGAGGAAATCTTCGCCGTCATCGACACGACCATCTTCGTTAAAATCCCAGAGGCTAAGAAGCGTCACTCCCGGATTGGGGTCAAACATATCGCTCAGAAATACTTCATAACGTCTGAGTTCAAACGTGCTAGCGCCTGCCGCACGATAGGGAAAATAAAAAACGATGGATTGCCAATCCATAAAGCCTTTTGCATTGAGCATCAGAAAGCCGTCCTTGTTGCGCGGTGAAAAAAACTTTACTCCATCGAGATACGCGTCATTTGCTAAAAAATCTCCGTGGATAGGGCAGAGATTTCCTTGAAAATTAAACCAGTGACGGCCATGATACTCCGTGACCGAAAGATCCCCCGGATCCAGAGAATAGCTCCAAGCGGCATGAGACTGGGCGGATCCGGGAAACAGATTCGTATTTGAAGTGCAATGTTTATTTCCGGGGGTCGTCTCTTTGAAATCATTGGACCACTGATGAATTCCGTTGGGACGAAAAACCGTATCGACGGTTAACAGCGACGTTTCATTCAACTCCGAAACCAGTTTGTTCATGGTAATGCGAGTGCTTTCGTGACTCACTAAAACAGTGGATTCGGAATAAAAAAAATTTTGAGAGGTCGTAAAAATACTGAATGTGGCACCTAAAATGATTACAGAAATCACCAAGCTAATGCCCACTTCAACCATCGTAAAGCGTTTTTGAGAAGGGAACGAGATGGGTCTCATTTAAATATCTCCCCAAGCAGATCATCTGCTTTTTTTCTTTTTTTCTTTTTGATTTCAGCAATTCTCGTTTTAATACTTAAGGAACGGTTCCCCACTTTTCCGCGCCAATCCAGACGTACGGTGACGTCCAAAAGATCTTTTTTGTCATTGACCTTGGTCGTCTGTATTTTTCCCACATTTTCATCCAGATCTCCTTTTTGGAGATTTAAGCCGGGAATGGAATAATTTTTATCTTGGTATTTGGACAAAATATCTTTGAAGGGCGTCGAGCGTATTTCCTCCATGATTTTTCGGGCCTGACAAGCCGCAAAATTATTTTCTTTCGAGAGGGTATTGAGATTGGCCACGGTCAAAAAAGTCATCGCGATTCCCATAATGGCCATGATTAATAAAGTTCCAGCAATCATCACTTCCAGTAAGGTGAAAGTGTGGCGAGAACGAAGAGGCCAGAAAAAAGGCATAAATCCTCCATGAAACGATGATAGTGTTTGCTATGACTATTGCGCAAGCGAAAAATTGTCAGGGCGATTTTCTTCTAGGAGGATCCAGAAAGGATGTAATTGATCGTCCTGTCCTTCATAAGATAATGTCCCGATAGCATGAACAGAATCTCCGACTCGCGGAGAATAGTGATGCGCTTCCACCTGTTCCAAAATCGTTTTGGACATCATGATCATCACATATTCCTTTTTTGATCCTCCTATGAACAGTGTCAATCCTCCTTCTGGAGTCTCTTCGATAAAGAGAATTTTTCCAATGGCTTGAACGATTTCGCCGTTCAGTTTTTCTGAAAATTTTTTGAGGCGATCCGGGGTTGTATTTTCTTGTTTTCGGTGCATATAACGAATTTCCGAGAGAGCCAGATAAGAAGAAAAATGGCCGTCCAGATAGGGATTTTCTTGACCTTGAACAATGGCTTTTCCAGTAAACGCCACATAATCTCCGGGATTCAGAGAAAGTTTATATTCTTCGATGATCGAATTCCATTCCTGTTCAGAAAACTCAATCCATTTTTCTTCGCTCCAAGAGAGGCCATTAAAATGAGTATGGACCCCAAGAAGTATTTTTCCATCGGCGGTTTTTTCTTGTCGGGTAAAGGTACCCGCAAGGCGAGTTTCCTGTTGGTGCTTCCATTGCTGGTCAATCGCGCGCGTGAGCAACTCAGTCGTTTGTGTATTCGAGACCAAAGGCACTTTAGTGAATTGATAGAAAATAAAAAAGGTGCCGAAAATCACAAGGACGGAAAACAAATATTTGAGCCAGACCAGCGAAGCCGATTTTTCTTTTTCCATCGAAGCAACGGCTACCGCGGATAGTTTTTTCTTTTCATAGAGTTCGCGTTCACGTTGCTTATTTTTTTCAATCGCCTGAATACTCTGGAGAAGTTCTTCCATATTCTGGAAGCGATCTTCTCTACGTTTAGCGGTCGCTTTCTTGAAAATCTGAATCAACGCGGGCGGACAATCGGAAGCGAACAGCTCAATCGGTTGAGGTTCCTCATTTTTTTGGGCATCCAGAATATGGGTTATTTTGGCTTTTTCAAACGGTTTTTGTCCAGTGAGGCAAAAATAGAATACCATTCCTAAGGCATAAATATCCGAGCGTTTATCATCATTGACTCCATCAATACGTTCTGGAGCCATGTAGAGCGGAGTTCCCATAATGGATCCCATTTGAGTCAATTGAATATTTTTCGAGGATTCGTTGGCGGGAGACGTTTCCGCGGACAACAGCGCTTCCGTGGAGCCGATGATTTTGGCGAGTCCAAAATCAGCCAGCAGTGCCTGATCTTCTTTAGAAATCAAAATATTGGCGGGTTTGATATCGCGATGTAGAATATTTTTTTCGTGAGAATATTTTAATCCTTCGGTAATGTGTTGCAAATATTTCAAGGCTTTTTTTGCAGGCAAGCGTTTTTTTTGTTTCACCAAATCTTCCAGTCCTTGTCCTTCAATAAAATCCATCGCGAAAAAGAGGCACTGGGTTTGTGGATCTTCTCCGGCGCGAAAAACCTGAACAATATTCGGGTGCCGAAGTTGGGCCACGGCTCTCGCTTCAATTTCAAAACGAGTGCGAAAATCCGATTTGTGCGAGTATTCACTGCGAAGCAGTTTAATCGCAACCTGACGCTGAAGCAGGGGATCAAGGCACTGAAAAACGGTCCCCATCCCTCCTTCTCCCAGTTTTTTGATCACCTGATAATCCGAAATCTGATCTCCCGGTTTTGGGGTTTTAGCGACGGATCGAATCGAATGCGCTTGAATTAATGTGTCTCTCTTGACAGAACTCTGAGTGTTAGAGGATTTCAAGAGTTCTTTGTCAACCACCGACTCGAGTTGTTCGGGTTGAATTTCGGCAAAGCTTTCTCCGGGCTGAAATTCAACCAATTCTTCAGGGACAAACTCGTCAAGGTCGTTTTGAGAAAACACAATCGTATTTTCTAAAGCAGACGAGGGTGTTGGTTTTTTTTTAGAATCGGGAGAATCTGACATAAGAATTTCTCCAAGATGGAAACAATATATTACCAAACTATAATAGCAGGAATCGTTGAAAATGTTTAAGGATTTTTCCAAAAGATGTCGAAAAAAGCAAACACTCCTTCTTTTCAGTTTCAACAGCTTCTTAAAACCTTTCAGTTTCAAGAATTTGACCTGCATTCCTTTTCCAAACATTTAAGAATCGTATTTAGGAAAACATATTGACGCTCAGATGGGGCAAAAACTCGCTAAAAATAGGCTAGGAAAACGAGACGGGCTTTAATTGATCGCGATCATAAGCATCCATCATTTGTTCAATTTTCATCGAAATTTCTTCATAATAGCGCTGAACACTTGGGGATTTGGGGAGTTCCGTAAAATCGGGAGGCATCCCTTGCTCTCCACGATCATAGCGCATCAGTACTCGATCAATTTCGTTTCCTAGCCTTCTAAAATAATGTTGAATTTCTTCTTCGGGATCATTCATAAAGCTCCTTGAAGAGGGTATCCCTCTAAAAGTTACTGTTCAAGAGATTTTTAAGAAAAACGAACCCTTTTCAAAGTTTAACGTAAATCGTGAGGCTTTGGAAGAAAATTTGGGATCAAGGACGAGCGGGATTCCTTCTTGTAAAGAGACTTCTTTTTCAGTCGCGCGATCGATTGCAGTAATTTCAATTTCTTCCTGTGGATTGAAATGAATTTTTAAAGCAACTTCAGGCTCCAGTTCTGCGAGGATTCGTTTTAATTGTTCAATGGCTTCAGGACTGAGTGCAAGTTGAACCAGTTTGGAAGCCGTATTTTTTTTGTCCGTTGTTCCTTTTTGGGCAAGCGCTTTTTCAAGATCCTGAAGCTGAAAAATAGGCATCAAACAGGTTTGATTTCTGCAAATATAAACCGTGAGTTTTCCTTGAATGGCATTTCTATCCTGAAATGCGGGAACACGTTGCTTTAAGAATTCTGCACTAAGGGATTGGGGATTAAGAGCCAGGATCATCTTCCCCGGGATGAAGTACTGACGGGCGGCTTTTAACAGAGGATGTTGTGAATATTCTCCAACAATGACAATATCTAGTTTTGGAGCGAGCCATTCCTGAACTTGTCCTAACATTCCGTGAAATCCAAAGCTTTGAGATTCGAGGCTTCCTTGATACGCCTGGATCGTTTTTTCAATGCGTTCCAAATAGTGGGGCTTTTCGGTCAATCGATAGAGTTGTTGGAGCGCGCTCACCGCCATCGTGTTTCCGCTAGGAAAAGGATTATCGTAAGGGTGTTTGGATCGAGCAATAACATCGACTGCGTTAGCAGTGGTATAGAAGTAACCTCCTTCTTGTTCATCCCAAAATAATTCATTCATTTTCTGTACAATCTCTTCTGCGCGTGAGAGCCAAATGGAATCAAAAGTAGCCTGAAAAAGCGCGAGACAAGCCTCTGCATAAGAAGCGTAGTCTGCCTGATATCCCGAAGTGTGAGATTGTCCCTGTCGATAGACACGCAACAGGGTTCCGTCCGGAAGGCGCATCCGTTGATAGAGAAAGTGGGCGGCTTTGCTCGCGGCTTGTACGAAACGCTCTTCTTGTAAGACGGCTCCTGCTTGCGCCATTGTCGTGATCATGAGTCCGTTCCATTCCGTGAGAATTTTGTCATCGAGTCCAGGACGGATGCGTTTGGAACGGACCTCAAACAATTTTTTTCGGCAGTTCGCCATTTTTTCGGCGAGATTAGGTTGATCGGAAGCGTATTCTTGAAGCGGTTTTCGGAGATGAAGAATATTATGATTTTCCCAGTTTCCTTCGGGAGTGACCTGATAAATTTTAGCAAATAATTGTGCGTCTTCTGCTCCCAAAATAGTTTGGATTTCTTTCAAGGTCCAGACATAAAATTTTCCTTCTTCTCCTTCGGAGTCGGCATCTTGGGCTGAATAAAAAGCGCCTGAAGGATCTGTCATTTCGCGTAAAATAAAGTCTAGGATATGAACAACGACCCCCCGATAAAACGAATTTTTGGTGAGAATGGCGGCGGCCAAATAGGCGCGTGGAAGCATCGCATTGTCATAAAGCATCTTTTCAAAATGAGGAACAAACCATTCTTCATCGACAGAATAGCGAGCAAAACCGCCTCCGAGATGATCATAAATTCCGCCCAACGCCATTTCATCAAGTGTTTTTTCGACCATTTTTAAAGCTTCGGAGTCTTCGTAGAGAGCGTGATGGCGCAGCAAGAGCAAAATACCTTGAGAATCGGGAAATTTAGGCGCACTACTAAAACCTCCTTTTTCTGAATCAAAGCGTTTTTTTAAGAGATTTACCGCTCGCTCCGGAAGTTTATAAGAAAGAGTTTCTTCGCCCGGTTTCATTTCCGAGAATTGATGAATAGATTGAAGAATTTGTTTCCCCTGTTCTTGGATTTTAGCGCGATCTTCTTTCCAGAGTTTAATTAATCGATCGAGGAGCATTGGAAAGCTAATTCGCCCGAATTTGGAGACTGGCGGAAAATAGGTTCCGGCAAAAAAAGGTGTCAAATCGTGATTCAAAAAAACGCTCATGGGCCATCCTCCGGAGCCTGAGATCAATTGAGTGGCGGTCATATAGATTTCGTCAATATCGGGGCGTTCTTCTCGATCGATTTTAATATTGACAAAATCGCGGTTCATTTGTGCGGAGATGGCTTCATTTTCAAAACATTCGTGCGCCATTACATGACACCAATGGCAAGCGGAATAACCGATAGAAAGAAAAATAGGTTTATCCTGTTTTTTTGCGAGTTGAATCGCTTCCTCTCCCCACGGGTACCAGTCTACAGGATTTGTGGCGTGTTGCAGTAAATAAGGACTTAAGGAAGTCGCCAATTTGTTTTTATGGAGCGAGTGGGAAGTCATAAAATTCCTTTAAGGATAAGAAGTTGAGCGAAAATTTAGGGGGGCATATTGATCGAAAAAGATAACGAGTGGAGATCCAAAATGCAATTTTTTAAAAATTTCTAAAAAAAATCAAAAATTTTTAAAGTTTTGAGGAGAGAAAAGCCGATCTAAATAATAATTTGGCGTACTCCGTTTTAAATATTTTATGATGGGGGTCAGTTTTATGGAGTCTGGAACGACAAAAAAACATGTCGTGATTGGATTAGCGTGTGTTCAATGTGGGCCACAATCGAAATGGAAATGGCATCCTCTTTACGGGGGGCCGACTTATATTTGTGAATGTGGTGGGGATCAATATGATTTGGTATTTACAGAGTATAAGAATAATGTGCTGTGTAAGCGAATCGTGTATAGTACTTCTGGGGCCATTAAACAAATCGAAGAAACTCCTTCTCTTACAAATTAATTTGGCGAAATGCTGTTTCTAAAAGCGGTTCTTCGTCTGGAAAAATAGTTCTTAAATCGAGGAACACCTGATTTTCTTGAATACGAGTAAAAACGCAAGGGGTATTGAGACGAAGTTTTTGGGCAAATTGTTTTGCATCCCAGTGAGAATGTTGGAACGTCAAAACGGTTGTTGGAAGATGAACCGTGGGGAGTGATCCGCTTCCAATAGCGGAAAAATCGTCTCGAAGTTGAATACGAAAGGGAAGCGAAAACGACTCTAATTTTGTTTTTAAAATTTGAGCACGTTGTGTTAGTTCTTCTTTGGGGAGCCGAATCATTCGTAACGTGGGAACTTTTTCGAGTGCCCAAGATTCATCTAAAAAGTGTAACAAAGTCGCTTCCAGAACTGCTAAGGTTAGTTTATCGACGCGAAACGCTCGGTATAAAGGGTTTTTGCGAAGTCTTTGAACAAAACGTTCTTTACCGACAATAATTCCTGCCTGACACCCTCCCATTAATTTGTCCCCGCTAAAAAGGGTCAAATCCGCTCCTGATTTTAAAGAGTCTTGTACCGTGGGTTCAGCTTCGAGATTCAGTTTTTCTAAATCAATCAAAGCTCCAGAACCCAGATCGTCTACAACTGGAAGTTGATATTTTTGTCCTAAGGCGACTAATTCTTCTAGCGGGACCGATTCGGTAAATCCGACAATACGAAAATTAGAGGGATGAACCTTCATAATCATTGCGGTATTGGGGCCAATCGCTTTTTCGTAATCGTTCAGATGTGTTTTGTTTGTGGCCCCGACTTCTCTTAAAATTGCGTGCGAACATTCCATAATTTCGGGGATTCGAAAAGAGCCTCCGATTTCAACCAATTGTCCACGAGAAATGATGACTTCTTTTCCTTGTGCCATTTCATTGAGTACCAGAACAGTGGCGGCGGCGTTATTATTAACGATCACAGCGGATTCTGCGTGGGTAATTTTTTGAAGGAGTTTCCGAAGATGAACTTCGCGTTCATTTCGTTCTCCGGAGTTGCGTTCGACTTCAACAAGGGTATATCCGCGAACTTGTTCTTGAATGGCTTGAAGGCTGGCTTCAGAAAGTGGTGCACGACCTAATCCGGTATGAAGAATGACTCCGGTTCCATTGAGAACACGAATTGTTTTCGGGGTGATTTCTTCCTGGCATTTTTGAGCAATAAAAGAAATCCATTCGATATCCGAAAGTTTTTTAGCGTTCCATTGTTGTTGTTGGATTTCCTGTCGGAGCGTTTCTAAGGTTTCTTGAATTGTTTTAAGGAGAAAAGACGTTGGAAAATGTTGAAGCGATTCTGTTTTTTGGCAATCATCTCTCAATTTAGAAACAGGAGGCAATAATCGATATAAAGATTCTTGTTCTTTTTCAGTTTTCACGGATATTCCCTTACTTGCAATGCGAAACACCATTGGTTTTTTGGATAGAGAGGAACTTTCATTTAAATCCAATTATATCCGTTTGAAAATATTAAAAAATAAGAAGACTTTTCTGAAGTTTTTAGGAGAAATTGAAATCCTTTTAGAAATTGTTAAACTATTAGAGACTTGAGGAAAATGAGAGTGAGGTATTTTTCTAAAAAATTTGGTTTAAGCCCCCGTGGATGAGAGAACATGCCTTTTAAGATTGTGGGTAAAACAGACAAGGGTCGAAGGCGTTCACGCAATGAAGATGCCTACCTAATTATGGAATCAATAGGATTATGTTCCGTAGCGGATGGGATGGGCGGACACTATGGCGGGAATATTGCCTCCAGTATTGCGGTTCAAATTCTTTCCGAAATCTTTACGCAGACGTATAATCCCAATGGAAACGAACAAGAATTGCTAACCTTTTTAAAAGAGACTATTTCAAAAGGGAATATGGAGATCTATGAGCGAAACAAACAAGATATGTTTCCGAGTGGAATGGGAACTACCGTTGTAGCGCTTCTTCTAAAGGAACCCAAAGTTTTTTTAGGTTTTGTCGGAGACTCTCGAATTTATTTATATCGGGATAAAAAATTGGCTCAGGTTTCCGAAGATCATTCATTGGTTGCGGAACTCATTCGCAATGGGATCATTTCAAAAAATGAAGCGATGTACCATCAGAATAAAAATATTATTACCCGCGCTTTAGGGATGAATGAAGATCTCCAAGTGGATGGCAAAATTTTGGATCTACAAGAAGGCGATGTTTTTTTATTGTGTTCGGATGGGCTATCCGATTTGATTCCTGAAGTGGAAATGGAAAACATTCTTGAACGGTATGTCCAAGATCTGGAAGGTGCCGTTAATTATATGGTCGATCAAGCCAATAATGCGGGAGGTTTTGATAATATTACCGTTGTATTGGCTCTCTACTCTAAAAATCTGCCTCCTTCGACTTCGCTGGGTCCACGAAGTTCGATTTTGATTGATGAAGAAACAACTACCATTGATTTAGCGACACTTCAGGAAGTGGCTCAGGATATGAAACTCTCTCTTCATCCCAATACTGGAAAAACACCTTCAGAGTTAACACCTCCAGCTTTTCCAGAAGTTCCAAAAGATTCAAGCACTTTTAACTCTTCTGCTCCTGATTCGTTGCCACCCAAGGAAAAGTAATTCCTTCTAAAAAAAATTTACAAGGAATATTTTTGAAGGATTAGGCTATGCCTTCGCAAAACGATCTTCCTTCCCCGTCGCACTCCCCTCAAAAAAAGAAGCAATTAAAGTCTTTAAGCGAGAGCCCGTTACAGAATTCTCCTAAAAAAATACTAGCTAATATCACATCCACTACCACACCAACCGTGCTTGAAGCTTTTCCAAAAACACAAGAAATCACTCCCTTTTTTATGGGGTGGAACGCGGCCTCTGAAAAGGAACTTCTTGGAAAAGTGATTGGGAACTGCCAGATTCTCAAGAAATTGGGCCAAGGAGGAATGGGTGCTGTATATCTCGCAAAGCATTTAGGATTACAAACCAATGTCGCTTTAAAATTGCTTTTGCTGGGAGCCGGAGTGACATCTGAAATGGTAGAGCGTTTTTTTTGGGAAGCGAAAACCATCGCGAAAGTAGAGCATCCAAATGTAGTTCGTGTTTATGATGTTGGAGAGAGCCCTCCCTTTTATTATATTACGATGCAATTTGTGGAGGGAACGAATCTACAAACACTCATTGATCAACATCCTCTCGATTGGAAAGAAGCGCTTTTTTTCATTCGAAGTGCGGCGTGTGGATTACGCGCCGCGCATGATAAAGGGATTATTCATCGAGATATTAAGCCTGCGAATCTGTTGATTTCTCCAGAAAAAGAATTGAAGATTGCGGACTTTGGGTTAGCGCGCATTCAAAATCAAAAAAATTCGTTTTCTTTTACAGGACAATTATTAGGAACTCCGTATTTTATGTCTCCGGAGCAATGTTCTGGGATCGAAGTGGATACTCGTACAGATATTTATTCCTTGGGAATTTCGCTTTACTATGCGCTTACAGGTCAATATCCTTTTGCGGGTGAAAGCATCGTATCGGTTATTTATAAGCAATTGAATGAAGAGCCGTTGTCTATTTTGAAGATCAATCCGAAATTCCCAGAAAATCTTCATCATTTATTGACACGAATGCTGGAGAAACAAAAGGAAACCCGCTATGCCACGATGCAAGAAGTGATTCAAGATATCGATTGTTTACTTCACAATCGTCCATTAACCTGGCAATCGACGGAGTTCAAAACTAGAGTTTTAGAAGACGCTGTCCCTCAAAAAAAGAAACGATCTTGGACATTGATTTCCGTTTTAGCTCTGGGAATTTTAGGACTGGGCCTTTTGGTTTTGTGGAGGAGTCAAAAAAAATCTTCCACTAGCCATCACGAACCTTCCGTTGAGCAATTGGCCAAAATCGCGTATGACAGCGCCTTAAGTTATAGACAGCAACATCCGGAAAAAATTCGGGAAGTGTTGGAGCATTGGGACGAAGCGAATAAAAAAAATCATACAGAAGCGCTTCAGGAAAGCATTCGTCAAGAAGTTCGGATCTATCTAGATTGGGTGGCTCAAAAAAAACAGAGCCAATGGAAAACTTGTAAAGAGTCGCCGGAGTATCAAGAGTTGTTGAATCGAATGAATTTTACGGCCGGCCTAAAGTGGGTCAAATCGCAAGAAAATTTTGAGATCCCAGAAATGGAGTCTTTTTCTGGACTCATCCAAATTGAACTCCAAGAAGTATTGGGTCTTTTCCGTTTTCAATATCAGACGGAATTAGAGAATCTCCAACTTGCGGAAAAACGGTTTTTGTCGATTACATTTCCTTTGTTAACCGCGGAAGATCCCTTGTTTAAGCTTTTATTAGAAGAGCAAACCTTTTATCAAGCGCATGGGTTTCAGACTAAGCTTTTAGAAGAGAAGCGACTTCGAATTCAGCAACTGACTAAAGAAAAAATGGATACACTTTTAGCGAATAACGACTTTTGTGGAGCCTGGGATCTTGGAAAAGAAAAAGAAATGCCGGAGGAAATTTTTCAAGAGATTGATAGGCGGTTTCATTTCATTTTTCAGAAATTGCTTGAAACGTATTCTAAAGAAGAACTTTCGTCTCAAATGGTAGAGTGGGAGCGTCGCGCTTTACTTTCTGAGGAACTGAAGGCTCGTTGCCAATCTAAGTTATTTTCTCAAAATACTCTACCCCCCATCACTTCAAGCGATCCTCTAGAAACAGAAACCGAAACCGAAGAAGAAGAAGAACCTAAAGAGTTACCTGAAAAATTTCTAGGCACGATTTCTAAAAACAATCGCAATCGATTTTTCGAGGTTCTTTCTTTTTGTAGCTCTCGACATTATGAGGATGCCGCCTCTCTTGTTTCTCAAATATTAGAAGCTCTTGGGACGGATTCAGAGCGTATATTATGGGAAGATTTCCAACAAATCATACGCTATTTAAAGCAGTTTCAGGACGAATGGACATTGATTTTGCTGGAGATTCCAAAAAAAGAGCAAGTGTTTTTTTCTTCGTTAAAACCAGAAGATGAACAATTTTTCAAATCGATTCAGAAAAAGAAGAAACTTTCATTAAAAGAAGCCGAAGCGCTTTTTAAGCGAATGGACCCGCATTTATGTTTAAAAAAACTTGAAATAGAGCCTTTTAAGGGAAAAGAACCGTCAGAGGCGGTTTTATTAGGACTCGGATATTTTGCCTTATTTTTTGGACTTCCTCTTCCAGAAAAATGGAAAGAAAAAATTAATATTTTATTTCAGTCCCGACCGCTTTCCTTAAAAATTTTGGAAGAAGGGCTAGAGGGTTTTCGGAAACGGTATCAACCTCTTAGGCTATATACTCCGTTTGCTGTCGATAAAGGGCTTTCTTCTTTTTTAATGATTGATAATGTTTTTAGCTATGATAATGCCACCGACAAATCTTGGGTGGATTCAGACGATTCCTATAACGACGCTATTGTAAAACGTTGGGACGATCTTTCTGGCGTAAAATTGGAATGGAAACGAGAAACTCCTCCGGTTCCTTGGAAAAAACAATTAATGAACTTCTCTACTTTGGACTTTGCTGTGCTTCCTCCCTCATTCCGTCTTCAATTTTCGATCAAAACCGAAAAGCAATTTTTGATGAAACTGCAAGCATTTCCTGAGCAATACACCTTTTTTTGGGCGAATGGAGAGTTTCGTTTAGAAAGCCGAAAAATAGAGCTTTCAAAGCGAGCGGCTGAACCCTTGGACGATTTTATGGAGACCTATGAACGAGCCTTTTCTCAAGAGAAAAAAGAATTAGGTTGTGTACCGTTTTCGCTTTTTCCAGCGGATACTTATGTCGTGGAAATAGAGTTTTTTGCGGAAGAGCTTCGAATTCATTTAGCTCATCAAGAACAACGCTATACCTTATTTACAATCAAAACTTCTCTGAATTTTAAACTTCATTTTTTGTCCTTTGGCGGAAGTTCTCCATTAAATTTATCGCAATTTCAGGTTTTTCAACTCCATCAAAAAACTCTGGAAGAGGAGGGTAAATCGGGATATCAAAAAATTTCTAAAAAGACAGAAGTAACGCTTCAAGAGGAGCGTTGGAACAAGTGGTTTAAAGAAAAAAAGAAAGAGGAGTCTTTTCCGTGGGAATTGAAAGATAAAAAACTTCAATCTAAAAAAGACCTTCTTTATGCCACCCCGCTTTTTGGATTTCCCATTGGAGATCCGATTTTAAAAGAGTTGAATGAGGGGAAAGCTCCTTCTAGAATTTCAGAACAATTTGGAGAAAAAAACATTTTCTTTCCTGAGAATACGAAGTTTTCAGTAAAGAAAAATCGAAAAAATTTAGATTGGAGGCTGTTGATTTCGCCTTCGAACAAATCGGATCTGACCTATTTTCTTCAATATAATACCGAGAAAAAAAATTTGATTGTCTATAGTTCGGATATTGTCTTAAATATTCCCTTTACTCCGGAGTGTCCTTTAGGGATTCAAGAATTTTGGTTGGAAGCTCAGATTCAAGATTCTAAAAATACCCCGACACAACTGATCTGGACCCTTCCGAATAAAGAATATCCTGAAGATTCGGATTGCCAATGTTCTTTGTATATTTATTGGGGTGATGGAACGCTTTCTATCGTGGTGAACGGGCATCTTGTTTTTGTGCGAAATCAAATCAATAAAGTTTCCGCAACGAATCAATGGAACATCCTTTTTTCAAGAGAAGGGCTCTATTTGATTTTGAACGATTTTTTTTTGATGCTTCCATTTTCGGATTTAGAGCTAGAAGCGTATCACTCTAATTTAAATTTAAACTGGACTTTTCGCTTGCCAGTGCAACTCTCACAACTTCAAATTTCTTCCATTTATCCTCAAAAAAAATAAAAAAACGGGCCCATGAATTTAGAAATATTTTTGAGTAAAATACTTGAAACATAAGAAAATTTTTTTATAATTTGCGCTTTCTTTTTTTCAATTCCATTCTAAAAAATTTCCGTAGTTCAATAAATTCCAGAAGATTTCTCAAGAGATAGAGAATTCGGCGATTTCGGATTGAACTTCTTATGAATGAAGACGTTTTATGGAGTGACTTGAATCCTCCAATCCTGAAAAAACAGGTTCTTCTTCAAAATCATTTTTGATTTAAAATGGAATAAGTCAGAGTAGTTCCTCTAAAAAAATTCTACCCTTCTTGAAAGAAGGCTAAAGTTTTTTTGTGTGTATTATAGCCAAGAAAGATGAATTTTATGACGGCAACACCTGTCGATCTAAGTAAGCGAAGAAATTTTGGAATTGCGGCCCATATTGATGCGGGAAAAACCACGGTTTCTGAACGCATTTTGTTCTATAGCGGTAAAATCCATAAAATGGGCGAAGTCCATGATGGTTCGGCTACCATGGACTCCCGTGAAGATGAACAGGAACGTGGGATTACCATTAGCAGTGCCGCAACGCACTTTAATTGGAAAGGCTACACCTTAAATTTAATCGATACTCCCGGACATGTTGATTTTACAATTGAAGTCGAACGCTCTTTAAAAGTCTTAGATGGTTTAGTCTGCGTGTTTGACGGTGTTAAAGGAGTTGAGGCCCAATCGGAAACGGTTTGGCGACAAGCCAATCGATACAAAGTTCCACGTGTTGCCTTCATCAATAAATTGGATCGAATTGGAGCCAATTTCGATTATGCGGTTTCCACGATTAAGGAGCGTCTTAGAGCAAACGCGGTGCCGATTCAAATGCCGATTGGAAAAGAATCCGATTTTTCGGGCGTGATCGATTTAATTCATTTAAGATGTTATACCTATGAAGATATTCTGGATCCGCAGACAAAAAAACCGAAAGATAGTATCATGACTGAATCGGATATTCCGCCAGAATATCTTCCAGAAGTGGAACGCCGACGTACGATTCTTTTCGACGAATTAAGCAAATTTTCTGATGAAATTATGGAACTCCTTTTGGACGGGAAACCGGTTCCGATTCCCTTAATCAAAAAGACGCTTCGTAAATGTCTCATTAATTTCTCGATTATTCCAACCATTTGTGGTTCCGCGCTTCGTTTTAAGGGCGTTCAACTGCTGATTGATTCGATTTGCGACTATCTTCCTTATCCCGGAGAAGTGGGAAAATTGAGCGCGTTTGATGAAGATTTGGAACCCATCGAATTGGAACAAACCGTGGAAGAACGTTTTTCGGCTTTGGCCTTCAAGACTCTTTGCGATTATACCGGCGATCTTACTTTTATTCGTATCTATTCGGGACAACTCAAAAAAGGCGATCAGCTTTGGAACTCCACGAAAAGGAAAAAAGAGCAAAATGTCGGTTTAATGTATTTGTTACATGCGGATAAAAAAGAGCTAACTAACCAAGCAATGGCCGGAGATATTGTTGGGTTAGTCGGTTTGAAAATGACTGTTACCAATGATACCCTCTGTAAAAAAAATGAATACGGATTGGCTAAAAAGAAAACCGATATCATTCATCTCTCAAAAATGATCATTCCCGATCCGGTTATTTCTGTTTCGATTGAACCTAAAAAATCGTCGGATCGAGATAAGCTAGTCGATATTTTAGAAAAAATGTCTATTGAAGATCCAACGTTCCGAAGAAATATGGACCCAGAAACAGAGCAAACCTTAATTTCAGGAATGGGCGAATTACATCTGGAAGTGATCGTTGCTTGGATTAAGACAAAATATGGAGTGGAATGTAACGTTGGAACACCTCTGATTGCCTTCCGTCAACGTTTGAAAAAACCAGTGGATGTCGAAGAAAGCTGGGTAAAACAATCTGGAGGTGCTGGACAATTTGCGAAATTCAAAATAAAATTTGAAGTCGATGAAAATGCAAAAACTCTGGAATTTGTAGATAAAATTTCGGGTGGAAAGATCCCGAAGAATTATATTAACGAAATCAGGAATGGAATTACAGAACAGATGAAGACCGGTCTTCGCGGTTTCCCTTTTATTAATGTGAAGGCGACTGTTTATGATGGTTCGACTCACCCTGTAGATTCATCGGCAATGGCGTTTTTTAGTGCGGGCAAAGAATCTTTCCGTATCGCGATTGCGGATGCGGGCGATGTGATTTTGGAGCCCCGAATGAGAATTCAGGTGACGACTCCAGAAGATTATCGTAGTCAGGTTCTTGGCGATTTGAATGGTCGAAGATTTGAACAAACGGATCTGATTCAAAGTCCGGATACCTCTATTGATATTCTGGGGTATATTCCGCTTATGGAAACGTTCCGTTATACGACTATCTTGCGTAGTTTAACTTCTGGCCGTGGAATTACTTCTCTTGAGCCCTATGATTATCAGCCACTTCCGCCCATGAAATGGGAAGAGATCCAAAGCCACTATTCCTAATTTTTCTGCTGGAATTTTTTTCTCTGAAATAAAAAAGCTCGATCCGTTCTTCCGAATCGAGCTTTTTGTTTGGGAAAATTCAAATTTTTGGTTTCGTCTGTTTTGAATTTCAAGGAAAGTGTTAAAATTGTGTTCAAGGGACACTTTTAAGACAAAAGTGCTCTATGAAATTTTTAATGGCAAAGAAAATTACATTTGTTAAATTTATGAGTTCTGCCCGTATTTTGATCTTAAGCCCTACGCCCAAAATCCTGAGATTGACGAGCCTTATTCTTAGAAAAGCGGGTTATTTTGTTCGTACTGAAAAAGATATTAATCAAGGGATAGATATCCTTTCAGAAGGATTGGTAGATTTATTATTGCTGGATTTAGATATTCCTGAATTTGATGCGTATGAATTTCTAAGGAACTTAAGTCATCAGCAAAAGAATCCAATTTTACCTATTGTTTTTTCTAAACGTAGTAAAAGCCAAGTGAATGAGCAATATACTCGCTATTTTTTATATACTACTTTTGGATTTATCGTAAGCCCTTTTACCAAATCCGAATTGCTGAATCGTTGTGAGCAAGTGCTAAAACTTCGGAACAAACAATAAAAGTTATATTTTCTAGACGCTTTGCATCACAAAGAAAATAACAATTGCGATAATAACCGTAGCAATTAGGGCCCATCCCCACGCCGGAATTTCTTCAGATTGTTTAGCGACTTCAGGCGTCTGAGCGTTGGGTTGAAATCGTCCGCATTTATTACACTGACGTGGATCGACTTTTAATCGATGCCTACAATAAACGCAATAGGCCTGATAACAGTGAGGACAATTGAAACGCGTTTTAGGAAATAAAATTCCGCACGTACGACATTTGAATTCATCTTCAAAAATCCTTACCTCGAGATTTTCTTCAGTATCCAGAAAATCTTGAAGGTCATCTCCTTTCTTTTTCTTTTTAGAAGATTTTTTAGAGTCTCCATCTTCATCATCATCGGCAAATTCTTTCTTAAATTCTGGTGTCACTTTTTTATCGAGATTGCCGAATAAATTTTCTTCAGGAGAAAGCATTTCTTCTTCGGGAGTGTTTTTTTTGAGGGAGGTCCCTTCTTGTTTACTTCGATCCAGAATATCGCCAACGGGGATTTGTTTTGAGGGTTTTTTAACTGATTTTTCCGGTTTTTCTTTTGAGGAAGGGGGCTGAGCCGATTTCTTTAAAGAAAGCGAGGCTAAAAAATCGCTTTCTTCGTTTAAATCGGCTTTCTTTTTTTCTGGGGCAGACATTGTTTTTTTCGTAGAGGGCGCTTCTAAGTTGGAAGACGCCTCTTTTTTTTTCACATTTTTTGGAACGGCTTCTTCTCTGAGTAAAGAATCCTCAATTTCAAGAAGAGATTCAGAAGAATTATTTTCTTTTTCAGGTGCTTCTTCGTAGTTACTAAGTCCATCAATCGATTTTCCTGTGCGAAGCCTTTTAATTTGTGAGAGTAATATTTCTGGCGTTTGAGGACGATCCATTGGATCTTTTTTCATTATATTACAGATCAATTCAGCAAATTGAGCGTCCATTTTAGGATTTCGCTTTAAGGGGGATTCGAGTACCTCAAAAATGTGTTTTCTCATGACCGCGGTTGCGTTTTCCGCAAGAAATGGAGGCGAACCCGTTGCCAAAAAATATAAAGTTGCACCCAAGGCATAAATATCTGAACGGATATCGGGATTTTCTCCACGGGCGATTTCTGGAGAGATATAATTAGGCGTTCCAACAACCTGTCCGACTTGAGTGAGTTGTTTATCGCCTTCGAGAGCTTTTGCAAGTCCCAAATCGCAAAGTTTAATTTGTTTAAAATCGTTCACAATCATAATATTATCGGGTTTGATATCGCGATGAACCAACCGGATAGAATTCGCGTAAATGAGCGCATAGGTAATTTGTTCCGCAAGCATAATCAACTGATCTCGATTCATGGGACCATATTGTTCCACATATTCTTTAGAAGTGGCTCCTTTAAGGTATTCCATGACAAAATAGTTGTATCCGTTGGATTCTCCAAAATCATAGCCTTTGGCGATATTTGGATGATCAAAGGTCGTCAACAATTTTGCTTCTTTGAAGAACCGTTCAAATCGGGTTTCATTGACAAGATTGGGGTTCAAAATTTTAACTGCGACAATTCGATTTGTTTTTTGATCTTGCGCTTTAAAAACAACCGCCTGGTTTCCGCGTCCTGCAACCTTGAGCAAGGCATATCCTTCAATTTCAATCGGGCGGTTTTCTCCCTTTTTTACCTCTGAAGAAAGTTTTAGTTGTAAGGGCGCTGATAAATTGATTTTGGGAGCTGATGAGGGAAGTGCCGTAATAAAATCATCCTCTTCGGAAGAAGTTTTGGGTGTTTCATTGAGCTCCTCGTCCTCAGAATTCTCTGAATCTTGTTCGGGTTCTGGATTTAATCGAGAAGTTTTTCTTTCAGAGTTTTCTTGAGATCTCGATTGATTGGAAAGGAGAGTATCGCTCTGACTTTTTAGTGCCGCTTTTTTGATTTTTGCGACATTGAGAGGGACTTCTGGTTCGTCTTCCACTTCAAACCCTTTCAAAATCTTATAAATAGATTTAATTTCTTTTTTAATCTCTTTGGTAATAAAGCCTTTATCCACCAAAATATTCAGCACTCCACCAGAAAGCTCTAATATTTCAATATGCCGTTGAATTTCTTGCTTTTGTTCTGGAGTAATAAAATGATTTTCTTCGGCAATTTGTAATAAATTTTCTTCTTCTGGGGTCATTTTCTGCTTTCCTAGAGAAGGGACACATTTCCTCATTTTAATGAAAATATAAACTTTTTCATCCTTCTTTTTTTTAGATTTGTTGAAAATTTCTTAATGCTTCAGATGATAGGGATGTCCTTGAAAGATCGTACCAGCTCTGTAGATTTGTTCTAACAGAAGAAGGCGCGCCAAATCATGAGGAAAAGTCATTGGCGAAAGACTGAGTTGAAAGACACAAGATTCGATCACTTTTAAAGATAAGCCATCAGGTCCACCTAAAATAAAACAGAGTGGCATATCCCGTTGGGATTTAAAGAGAAAATCAGAAAAGGCTAAAGAATCCAACATTTTCCCTTCAATTTGTAACGCGACATTATAATATCCTTTCATCCAAGGAAGGATTTGCAAGCTTTCTTTTTCCAAATGACTTTCTTTCAGTTCTTTGATTTCTAACTTGAAAAAACGTGTCATTCGTTTTTGAAGTTCTTCCGCAAATTCTGCAAGGGCAGGATTCTTTATTTTCCCCACGGTAATCAATCGATGCATAGAAAATTCTCAATCTGAATCGTGGCCGATTTTTTTCTGAAAAGAGTTAAAAAAAAATTTAAAAAATGAGAATTTAGCTTTTTGAAAAAAAAGTGTCTCACCTCCAGAATATACTTTGGGCAGAAATAAAAAAATTAAGGAGGTGACTATGCAAACAACAAATTTAGTGGAATTTTATTTAGAAGAGCCATTAAAGGCAGGGGATTCCATTCTTGTAGATGCGAGTCCTTTTGGCTTAAAAAAGAAAGAAATTGGCACTTTAATCCAAATTTATCCAGAAAAAGGAACCCTTAAAGTAATTTTTGAAAATGGCCAAATGGGCGTTTTTCTTGAAGAAGAAGTCGAAAGTCTTGAATTTTTAATTAAACAACAACCTCAAGAATTATTAGAAAAAATTGCTGAATCGAAATGTTGGTGCAAACAATTGAAAAAAGAAAATTTTATTTGCCCTCGTTGTAAAATGAATCCATTTACAGTGATTTAAAAAAAATTTTTTATCCAGTATCTTGTGATAAAACCCCATTTCCTCTCACCACCCTGAAATGGGGTTTTTTTTTCTAGAGCGTCTTATTTTTATTTTCCGCCGGAGTGGCTTCTTTTGTTACTTTTTTCTTTCCATGCAGACGAGTTTTTCCATAAGTTCCGCGCCAGATTTTTCCTCGTCGTGTTCTTCGATCACCTCTACCCACAGTTACCTCCAAAAATAAAAAAACTAAAAAATAAAAACGTTTCTCCAAAACAAGAGAAGCGTTTTAAGGGATTCATGAAGAAATTATTTTTTTTCCGTCACACGTCCAGTAATTTGGATATTTTTAAATCGAGCCAAAACATTTTCTGCGTCTTCTTTTGACACTCCCTTCAAAACAGAAATAATCATATTTTCCGTTAAAGCGAGCGCTTCTTTGATAGTGCCTCCTTTTAGCTCTACAATCAGTTCTGCGGCCTTTTGTTTCTTCTTCTTATCCGAAATTTGTGATAAAACTAAATTGAAATTTCCTGAATTAAATGAAGTATTTTCACTCTTTTTTTCTGATTTAGAAGTTTTAGTAGACTCTAATTTTTCTTCTTTTTTAGAAACAGACGGCTCTAATTTTTTAGGTTTCACCTTGTTCGGATCGCCTTTATAATCACGAGCGCGACCCGTCCAGGGTGTAAGTTCTTCATCCTCTTCTGAAACTCCAGATTCGGCTCCAGGCTCAACTTCTTTAAGTTCAGATCGAAGGTCCTCTTCAATTTGTTTGCTTGTCAGAGGTTTTTTCTTTCCTTTGTCGTCTTTTTTAGACGATTTTGTTTTTATTTTTTCTTCTACTTCTTCTTCAATATCAATATCCTCTATATTTAAATCGAAATCATCTACTTCTTCAATCAAATCTTCGCTAGGGATATCAAATTCTTCTAAAGAATCTCCTTTTTTTACATTGAAGGCGGCAGTCTTTTTTGCTACAGGCAGAGCAGGTTTTTCTTCAACTTCCTCGATTTCTTCAACTTCCTCGATTTCTTCGATTTCCTCGATTTCTTCAACTTCCTCGATTTCTTCAACTTCTTCAATTTCCTCGATTTCCTCGATTTCCT
>CAZHAR010000003.1:108568-152128 GCA_964530615.1 uncultured Planctomycetota bacterium
CGATTTCTTCGATTTCTTCGATTTCTTCGATTTCTTCGATTTCTTCGATTTCTTCGATTTCTTCATCTACTGGAATCGCTTCATCAGATTCTTCTAATGGAGCAAAAGAATCCATTTCATCTCCAAAAATCATTCCAGTATGCTCATTCGAGATTCCCCCTTTTTCAAGAGGATTTAGAGGGGCCGTATCCATTTCTCTTGAATCAACCATAATTGCTTCCATTTCTTCGGAGGAAGCAATTGAAGGTTGTTTTAACGGCTGTTTTTTAACGGGAGGCGAAGAAGGCGCTTTCTTAAAGTTATTCTTCAGCATTTGAAAAGAAAAAAAGCTCCCGCATTTTGGACATTGAAAGGAATTCTCTGGCTGATTCATCAAATCTCCTTGCGTCGGAAATTTCCAATAAACTTCTTCATATCTCTCCTAGAGAGTGTATTTAAGGATATTTTTGGATACTATCTTACACTAGATTATTTAAAAGCGTCAAGTGGCATTTATCTTCAAGAATAAAAACTTGTTTTCTTCGAGTTTGTTCTTAAAATTCTGAAAAGACTTTTTTTGTTTCTAAAAGACTGATTTTCAAGAACATTGTCCTCTTCGAGCGTTTTTGAAAAATTTGCCTTCAAGGGAACTTTTTGGCTAGAGGAAAGTCAAAGCATTCGTAGATTTGTGGCAGAATTTTCGCCTATAATTCCAATTCAATTTATCTTTTATAATTGAGGTTTTGGAGATGTATTGTTTCCGTTTTGCGATTTTTTTTGTAATTTTTACGTTCTTTTCTATGCTCAAGGCTCAAAATGATTGGCAGGGATTAGAAGTAGAATCCGTCCTTCAGCAAGTTCAAATTTCTGGACAAATTCAGGAGGATCTCGCGCGTTTTCAAGCCGATATTACTTTGAAAACATTTAAAGATAAATGGGTCTCTATTCCTTTATTTCCTCTCTCTTGTGCCATTTTAAAACAAACGGTTGTACAGGGAGAAGCGGAATGGATTTATATTTTTAGAGATTCTAAAGGTTATCATTTGAAGATTGGAAAACCTGGAAACTATCAAATTCAACTTGAATTTGTGACTCGTGTGACCAAAAAAGCGGAAAAAACATTTTCATTAGAAATTCCTCAATTAGAAGCCGTTTATGCGGTAACCACCTTAAGTGTTCCTCATCGAGATATTCGTTTTTCGATCCGTCCAGAAGTTCCTAAAAGTATCCAAAAAGGGGAGCAACAAACAGTTTTAACCCTCTATGGGGAAAGTAATAAACCTCTGGAAATTGAATATTCTCTTGAAGCACAACCTGAAGAGTTAAAACCTCTCCTCTATGCGACTCAACAATGTCTCTATTTGGTTGATCGTCAGATTTTGAAGGTCTATTCAGAGGTTCAATTTTCTCTGCTTCAGGGTGGTATTGATGTCCAAAAATTTGAAATTCCGCCTGCTTTGACACTCTTAAATTTAACGGGTCCTGATCTTAAAACCTGGTATATGAAAGAAGAGGATGGTCGTCATTTACTGGTGGTTAATTTTCTCCGAAAGTTGGAGAAAAATTTTACTTTGAAATTAGAATTGGAACAAGTTCTTCCACAAATCCCTAGTGAGTTTCAAATCCCTTCGATCACTCCCTTAAATGTGGAACGCGAAAGCGGTTTTATGGGAGTGACCGCAAAAAAAGGGCTCCGTGTAGAAGCGTTAGAAATGAAACAACTTTCTAAGATTGATCCCAAAGAGCTTCCAGAACAATTTCAAAAAGAAGATATTCATTTGGGGTTTAAATATCTCAATAAACCGTTTACTTTAAAAGTCGTCGCTCAGGAAGTAAAACCTAAAGTAGAATCTGAAATCAAGACTAAAGTTCTGGTCCTGAAAGATTCTTTGAAAATCTTTAGCTATATCGATTTTAATATTAAAGATGCCGGAATTTTCCAGTTTCAGCTGGAGCTTTCAGAAGGATTAGAGCGAGATCGTATTGAAGGCTTTCGTATGGAAAATCAACGTTGGATTCCAGAAGAAATCAACGTTCAGGACCCCATTGTCACCGATAACAAAACAACGATCTGGACTATTGATTTACGTTCTAAAGTCGAAGGGAAGTTCCGACTCACTTTAAGAAGTAACGCAAAAATTGATTCTCATAAAAATTTGGTAATTCCTCTAGTTCGTACCCTCAACGTGGTTGAAGAAGTAGGATATCTTGGCGTGGCTTCCATTAGCGAATATAAAGTAGATTTGATCGATAAAAATTCTATTAATCAAATCAATATCAACGACCTTCCTCAAGAGATTCTTCAACATCAAGAGCAAGGAATTTCAGAAAGTATGTTTCTGGCGTTTCGTGACAACAAACTCCCTTATAAAATCACTGTGGATATTAACGAAATTCAACCCGAAGTTTCTGCGGAAGTTCAAACGCTCGTGACAATTAAAGAAAAAGATATGTTATGGTCTACCGATGTGATTTATGATATTCAGAAAGCGGGAATTTTTTCCGTCGAATTGAAGCTTCCGAAAATCATTTTGAGCCAGTTGATCGTTACAGATAATCCTCGAATTGATCCGCCCAATATTATGCTGGAAGAAGAAAAATTGGTGATCAATTTTAAAACGAAAACCCAAGGAAAATTTGTACTTCAGTTGAATAGCGAAATTCCTCTGAATGAGAATGAACTTGAAAAAGGTCTGAATATTCCAGCCTTACAAACCTTGGGATTGAAGAAAGAAGAAGGATTTATTGCGATTGAAGTAAAAACCTCTATTCGCTTTAAAGCAGGCCAAAAATTTCCGAATTTGCGTGATGTCGATATTCAAGATCTTCCTCAACAAATGCAACAAAAAGCGAGCAAAGTAGCCATCGCTTACAAATATTTCAAGCATCCGATTAATTTGAATCTGGAAGTGGAACGCATTATTCCGCGTGTTTCCGCAGATACTTTTCATTTCTTACGGGTGAGTGAAGATCTTCTGGATGTCAAAGCCACTCTGACTTACGAAATCCTTTATGCGGGAGTCTCCAAGTTCCAATTCGAACTTCCAAAAGAAGCCATTAATATTAATATTCTGGATAATGAATTCATCAAACATAAAGATGAAAATAAAGAAACCCATATCTGGAGCATTACGACTTTTTCGGATCGAACTGAAAAATTTCAGATTCCGTTAACTTTTCAAATGGATTTGACCAAAGTCTCGGGGTCACTCCCTTTCCATGGAGTCAAAGTTCTCAATGTCGAACGAGCGACCGGATACCTAGCCGTAAGTGCGACAAAAGAAATAGAACTAAAAAAACCGGAAGTCTATGATTTGACTCCATTAGATGAAAAAGAATTGCCACCCACCTTTTTACAAGAAATCAAAATGCCCATTCTGTTAGCTTTCCGTTATTTGATTGAAAGTTATCAGATGACACTTTATTTTGATAAACATCAAGTCGCTGAAGTGTTGGTTTCTGTGATTGAAGGGATGAAACTGCACTCCGTTGTGAACAAACAAGGAAAGCTGGATACTCGAATTCTTTTGGTTTTGAAAAATACCAAAGAACAATTTCTCCGAATCAAATTGCCTAAAGGCTCGAAAATGATGCCTGCGTTTGTGAACGGAGAAAAAGTCGATCCCAAATATAACTCCGCTGATCCTGAGACCACTTTGATCAATATTACTCGAACCAAGGACGATAATACTCCTCTTCAAATTCATCTCCAATATACGCAAGATGTTGGAGATTTGGGTTCGTTTGGTAATCTAAATTTGGTGTGCCCAGAAGTCAAAATTCCTGTGTTACGAGTGGGTTGGAGCGTTAACTTACCTCCCGATCTTCGTTTGATTCGTGAAAATGGCGGGACTATGACCCGTGTGTCCGAATTTGATCCTTATTTTGATTCTGCCTTATTAAATTTTACCAGTATCTCGTCCGGGACTTCTTATACGACTCAGCGACCGGGTCCTTTAGTCTGGACAGGAAATGAATATCGCTTTCAACTCCTGATTCCGCTAGAAGGCGAAAGTACTATCGACGTGAGTTATTCTAATGACGGTTTTGAAAATACCTTTCATGGGTTCCTTGTATTCTTGATGGTACTCGCCTTTGCTTTAGGGATTTATTGGAAACTAAAGGGAAGTTTTTTAACGGTAGCGGCTTTCGTCTTGGCCTTAGTTTTTCTTGGGATTCGAACCTTGAATGGCGAAGCGTATTATGAATTTAATACCACGCTCATTTATGGATTTACCGGCTTGGGAATTCTCTGGTCCATTTACTTCTTTGCGAAGGCCTATAATCATTCGATTAGAAATTATCGTGCGTATTTAGAAGATTCGATCCAAAAACGTCGTGACGAAGCCTTGGTTCGAAAATATGGGGCAAAAGAAACGCCTTCGGACGGGTCTGATCCAACGATGACTATCACGCCGACGAAACCGAATCCTTCAAAGCCCTAAAACGGTTCCGAAATCGTAACTACAATCATAAATAATTTATCAGGAGGGGCCTATCCCTCCTTTTTTTATTTGCGCCCACTTATGAATCAATCTCCTTGGTACCAACAAGCTTTTGGGGCCCACTATCTTCAAATATACGCGCATCGATCTGCGACACAGGCACTCCATGAAATAAAATCGATTCTCCCGTTTCTGCCTGCGATGGACCTTTCAACGTCTGTTTTAGATTTGTGTTGTGGATCGGGTCGTCATTTATTGGCGCTGGAATCTTTAGGTTTTAAGTCATTGATTGGAGTCGATCTTTCCGAAGATTTATTAAGTGTGGCCAAACAGCAAATCCAAAAGAGCCATCTTGTGTTGGCGGATATGCGAGCCCTTCCCTTTTCAGAAAAATCCTTTTCGGCGATTTTTCAATTTTTCACTAGTTTTGGTTATTTTTCGGAAGAAGAAAATCAGTTTTTTTTAAAGCAAATTCAGAAACTTTTACGTCCCGAGGGTGCCTATCTTTTGGATTATTTAAATCCAGAGTGGGTCGTTTCACAATTAATTCCGTTATCGACGACGATTCGCCAAAATTTTTTTCTTCGAGAAGAACGACGAATTAGGGGCTCTCGCGTCGAAAAAAAAGTCTTCCTCGAATTGCCTTCTAAAACCATTCAATATATGGAGTCTGTGCGACTTTATTCCCAAAAAGAAATTCTGAGCTTATTTCATGGGGCCGGTTTTTCAACGATCAAAATCTTTGGAACTTTTGACGGAAAACCGTATGATAAGAACTCTCCTCGAATGATCGTCTTAGCGATTCGTTCTTAACCCAACCTTTGAATAATTCTTCAAAATCTCCAAGACTCTTTTTGCTACGCCCAAAGGAAAAAAGCTTGCTCACAAAAATCTGGGAAGATTATAAAAAGCTGGAGCGTCCTATTCTTAGGGTCATTCTAGCGAATTTGTTCCTCAATTTCATTAATTCAGCATTTGTCGTTCTGCTTCCGTATTATTTGGATCAACAGGGATATAAAGATTATCAGTTTGCTCGGTTTGTTTCTTCACGTTTTGGCGCGGTCATGTTTTTCGCGCTTCCTCTTGGTTTTTTTATCCGTGGCCGGCCACTGCTCCCGTTATTTTTGATTGGAACGCTCACTGTTCCTTTCTCTAGTTTATTGATCATTGGATCGGCTCACCACCGTTGGGATTTGGGAATTTACTGTTTTACGATTCTCTGGGGACTTGGTTTTCTCTTATTTAATATAAGTGCTTTGCCTTTTATTTTACGAAATGCAAATGTGGGGACTCGTTCGGAAGCGATTGCTTTAAACGCTTCTGTTTGGGGGATTACCCAATGTCTCTGTAGTTTTTTTATTTTCCTCTTTCAGAAAATACATCCGATCTGGTTTCAGGAACGAAATTTACTCATTCTCTTTTCAATCCTCGGATTTTTCGGATTTATTTCGATACTCCGTTTAAAGATTTCAGAGAAAGTTCCCGCAACTGAAAATAAGCGATATCAGCTTTCAAATTATGATTGGGGACGAATTATTTATGTGGTGCTTCCGAATTTCATTATCGGGTTAGGCGCGGGTTTAACGATTCCCTTTATGCCCTTATTTTTTAAAAATATTTTCCACCTAGAATCCGAAGATTTTTCCTTGTTTAACTCCCTTACGGCTGTGGGTGTTTTTTTGACCTCTGTGATTGTGCCTGCTTTGCAAAAACAATACGGTTCACTAGTGGCGATTATCTGGAGCCAGTCTGCGGCAGTTGTTGCGTTAATTTTACTCGCGAGTACGGAGTGCTATTCCACTTGGCCCTGGGCACTATCGTTTGCCATTTTTTGTTATATGTTGCGCCAACCGTTGATGAATATGGCGGGACCAGCGCTTTCAGAATTGGGAATGAGTTATGCCGGAGAACGCAACCAAGAAATGGTTGGCGCTCTTCAATCTTCGCTTTGGTCTGGAAGCTGGTTTCTGAGTTCGCAAATTTTTGGAGGGTTAAGGAAGGCAGGGTTTCCCTATTACGGAGTTTTTCTGATTACCTCGGCTTTTTATATGGTCGGTATCTTTTTTTGTTATATTTTGATCCGAAAATACCGTGTCCAATGTGCTTCTGTCTAAGAAAAGGAGCGTATTTTTTACGCTCCAATATCCGAAATCGTTAACCTTTCAGAGAAATTGCTTTTTGGACAAGGGCGCTGAATTCTTTTTCGCGCTCGTCTTCTTCTCGGACCGCTTTTTCCAGTTCGGACGACACGGTTTTCATAGGAGTATCGACGTGAGGGCTTTCTCGCAAGAGTTCCGCGAATTCGGAAACACAGGCAATAAAGCGGAACTTCTTTGGTGCTTTTTCCCAACTCGGGTAAAGTTGGTTCTTCTCGAACGCAAAACGCAATTCTTCTGCGGCGCTTCCTTCGGGTTGTTTTGCGCGCACAAAAACAGCGCAAATCCAGCCCTCTTGTTGCATTAATTCTAATTCGTAGAGTGCGGTGACCGTATGTCCTGAGCCGACTTCTCCGCCATCAATTTTATCATTGCGGAAATCAATATCACGAACATCGCGGTTTTCATAACCGATCAAACGATAGGATTTGACTATATTGGGATTAAATTCTACCTGAACCTTCATGTCTTTTGCGATAACTTGAAGCGTTCCGGTCAGTTGTTCTACAAAAATACGTTTCCCTTCCGCGATGGTATCCACATAAGAATAATTGCCATTTCCTTTATCGGCGAGTTGTTCCATCATCACATCTTGATAGTTTCCCATTCCGAAGCCGATGGTACTGAGCGTAATTCCTTTATCTTTGTAATCTTCAATCAGTTTGAGAATTTCTTCGTGGTTACTTGTGCCGACATTGGCATCTCCATCCGAGCAGACAATTACTCGGTTGACGACTTCTGGACGAAAATTCACATTGGCTAAACTATAAGCGTTTAAAATTCCAGAGGCCATTGCTGTCGAGCCGCCAGCGCCAAGTTCTTCAATCGCGTCAATAATTTTTGATTTAAATTGTGCGTTGGTGGGTTGAAGTACGGTTTGTACAGAACCTGCATAGGTACAAATAGAGACATAATCTCTCTCATCTAGAGCTTCTACGAGTAATCTCAAGCTCTGTTTTACGAGTTCGAGTTTATCTCCAGAGGCCATAGAGCCAGAAACATCGACTAGGAAAACCAAATTGGCTGGTTTTCGCTCTGCAGACGTCAGATCTTTTCCCTGAATGACGACCCTCATTAAGTGATATTTAGGACGAAATGGAGATGGAGAGGCATCCAGATGTACTTTAAACCAATCTTTGCGATTTTTTTCATATTCAGGTGGAAAAAAATTAATAAATTCTTCGATGCGTACCGCTTCTTTTGGAGGAATTTGGTTTTCATTCAGTTTTCGTCGTGCAATGGTATAGGATGCGGTATCGACGTCAATTGCAAAGGTAGAAAATTGATCCTGCTTCGGATCTTGATAGGGATTGACCCCATAATCTTTATATTTTTCGCTATTGACTTCTTCTGCCTCTTTCGAGGGAGGCGTTTTATTCGCATCATTGGATTTTTTTTTAGATTCTACCTCAGCTTGACCCGCAGCATATCCGAGAGTGGCCATTTGATTGTGGCTTCTCGGACTCGTCGCATCCGTTTTTGTTTCATAATTACAACCGAAAAGGAATAAATAGAGCCAAGTCGCTCCCCAAAACAATTTTTTCATAAAATCTCCATCAGATACTTGGGATCGTTGTTTTGGATAGTTGAAGACATTGGCTCTGATTTCTGTTCACTTAATTTTTTTTTAAATATTTTTGGAAAAATACTTAACGTACTAATGCAGATCCTTTTAATCGAAGTGTTTGTTTTAACATCGACAAAAATTCTAATTCTTTAGGAGCTAGCGTTAGAAAAGAGGGGTTGATTTCTTGATAAATCCCTTCCAACGTACTACTGGAAGAAGGGTTTTCTCTCAAGATTTCAGCGAATTCCGCGACACACGCGATCAAGCGGAACTGTTTTGAAGCTTTTCCCCAAGAGGGAGCCATTTGTGATTTTCCATAAGAAAATTTTAATTCTTCCGCGATTTCGTTTTCTGGTTTTTTGGCTCGGACAAAAACATTACATAACCAACTTTCCTGTTGCGTTAATTCGAGTTCATAGAGCGCGGTGACGGTATGACCTGAACCTACTTCTCCGCCATCGACTTGATCATTGCGGAAATCTTTATCCTTGACCGCTCGGTTTTCATAGCCAATCAAGCGATAGGTTTTTACGGTTTCCGGGTTAAATTCTACTTGAACCTTCATGTCTTTTGCGATGACTTCTAGGGTGCCGGTTAATTCGGTGCAGAAGATTCGTTTGGCTTCCGAAAGCTTATCGATATAGTAATAATTTCCATTTCCTTTATCCGCAAGTTGTTCCATCATCACGTCCTGATAATTTCCGTTTCCAAATCCGATCGTGCTTAGGGTAATTCCTTTATTTTTATAATCTTCAATCATCGTGAGAATATCTTCATGACGGGTCACTCCTATGTTGGCATCTCCATCGGAACAGATAATCACGCGATTCACCGCTTTCGGATCAAAATTGACATTGGCTAAACTGTAGGCGTTTAAAATTCCGGAGCCCATTGAAGTTCCACCTCCAGAATTTAATTGCCGAATGGCGTTTTTGATTTTATCTTTTTCTGAAGCAGGCGTGGAATTTAAGACAATCGCGACATTGCCCGCATACGTACAGAGAGAGACAAAATCTGTTTTTTGTAAGGAATCCACCAGAAGGCATAAGCTCTCTTTCACGAGTCCGATTTTATCTTGAGAGCTCATGGAGCCTGAAGTATCGACAAGAAAAACAAGATTGGCGTTCTTGCGTTCTTCACGGCTAACGGATTTTCCTTGAACGACCATCCGCAGGAGATGATATTTTGTAGCAAAGGGGGACGGGGCCGCATCGATATGAACCTGAAACCATTCTTTAGTATTTTTTTCATATCCCGTATCAAAAAAATTAACAAATTCTTCGACTCGGACAGCGGCTTGAGGAGGAATCGAGCCTTCCGTTAATTTTCGGCGAACCAAGGTATATGAGGCGGTATCGACATCGGTTGCAAACGTGGACCAGCAATCGTTCGCGGTGATTTCTCGTGGATAAACTCCATAATTTTCATAGGATTCGCCGCTTTGTTCCTCGTGATTCACGACTCCGGTGTTTGCCATCAAATTATTGTTGAGGTTGTTATTAAGATTATTTTGTCCACCGAAACGTCCACCGAATCGTCCACCCACGCCAATCGCATCAACGAAATTGTTTCTATGAAACGCTTTATTCGAGAGTGCAGATTCGGTTCCTTTTGTTTGTGCACTGGATTCACAGGCATCAGAAACAATACTGTCACGAATGATTGACTCACGAATAGGGTAAGTTTCTTCAAAAATATCACGACAGAGGGATTCGGTAAAGGGGATTTCCTCCTCATACAAAAAACCAGTAATTTCTGGTTTGGGTTGGACGAGTGTTGCTGAAATGGTGCTAGAATTTAAAAGTTTTTGTGAGGTGGGGATGTAATTTAAGGCATTTCGTAAGGAAATCCAAAGTAAAAATACAAAACAAACCCAAGAGAAGAGAAAAAGTTGTTCATAGATATTATAGGATGAAGATTGGCGTTTCATGGGGTCCTCGCATATATTTTAGGAAGTGGGATGGATTGGAGATGAATTTGAGGGCTTGCCACGTCTGGCAAAGAATGTAGCTACAACTCGGTCTCTGAGAAAAATAAACGTAGCGAGGTCGACGAAAGTTCAAATTTTTCTGGAGATGCCCTATTTTTTCAAACGAGGATTGAGTGTGATCGCTTTTTGATAATCGACTTCGGAACCCGCAATATCTTTTAGCATTTTTTTTGTGATAGAGCGATAGTAATACGCATCTGCTAGGGTGGGTTCAAGACGAATGGCTTCATCGTAGTCATTTAAGGCGCGTTCCCATTCTTTTTGTTTTTGGGAGCATAATCCGCGTCGAAAATAAAGTTTGCCCTGATGAGGATCGAGCCGAATGGCTTGAGAAAAATCCTCAAAGGCGTTCGCAGAATCTTCCAAAGCATTTTTGGCGACTCCTCTAAGATCATAAGCAAGAACATATTCCGGTCTGAGTTTCAGAAGTTGATTCAAATCTTGAATGGCATCTGTATATTTTTTTTCATCAATATATACCGAAGCGCGATAAAGATAGGCGACGGTATCTTCTGTATCAAATTGAATCGCTTTATTAAAATCGGCAATGGCTTTACGATTCTCTTTTTTTTCGAACCAAATTCCTCCTCGCTCTCGATACGCATCGCTATCTTCTAAATCATATTGTAAACAGGCGGTATAATCTTGAAGTGCGCCAGAAATATCTTTTAAACTTTGTTTTAAATATCCTCGAATATAATAAGCTTCGGCAAACTGGGGATTCAGTTCAATTGATTTGTTAAAATCGTCTAAGGCCCCTCCATTTTCCCCTTTTTCTAAACGAATCAGACCTCGCTGATAATAAGCGTCATCGAAATTAGGTAGGGATTGAATGACCAGATTACAATCTTGTAAGGCTCCGTCTATATTTTTCATTTCTTCTTTAATGCGTGCTCGAACCAGATACGCTTTCCAATAATCCGATTTAAGACGGATCGCTTCATTAATATCTTTTAAGGCACTTAATTGAATATCCACCGGGTTTTTAGGGTTCTCTTCGAGTAATAGAAGTTTGGCTTCGCTTCGGAAGTGATACGCTTCTGGCAATTCAACATCAAGCTGAATGGCTTGATTCAGATCCGCTAACGCTTTTTGAGGCTCACTCAATAAGACATTCATACTTCCACATTGAAAATATGCTTTAGCCGATTGCGGGTGAATTTTTAAAATCTGGCGATACAGCGCTAAGGCGTCTTCATACTTCTCATTTTGGATACAAAGTTCGGCTTCCTGTTCCTGTTTTTGGATTTGTTGTTGAATCGAAATTTGTTGTTGTTGTTTTTGAACTTGAGCTAGGATCGCTTTCTTTTCTTCGGTTTTAATGCTGGAGAGATCTTGTAATTCTTGCGCAACATACCAAGCTAATCCGTATTCATGCTCTTGTAAAGCACTCTGGAGCAATTTTTTTCCTACGCGCCATTGTTCTTTTTCAAATAGGGAGTCTTTAGGATGTGACGATACCATGAAGGAAAAAAGATTAAAGGACTTTAATAAAAGAGAAGTTCGTTCAGACGGAGTGAGGACGCTCCGCGCGTCCTCTTCAGATTCCTGTGCCGTGACGAAGTGTTGTTTCGTTAGATTTTCCTGAGTTCGAATCTCTCTCCAGATCCCATAAAAGATGACTCCTGAAAGGAGGATCAATAAGAGAAGCAAGAAAAAAAGAATTTGTCGGTGCCGTTTACTCCATTTAGCAATCTTTTCCCCACGGGAGATCGGTTTCGCTTGAATCGGGTTCCCATTCAAAAAACGATCCAGATCTAAAGCGAACGCGAGAGCCGTCGGATATCGCTTATGTTTTCTTTTATCGATTGCTTTTAAAACAATAATGTCTAAATTTTTCGAAACGGTTGGCTTCCAATAAGACGGAGGTTTGGGTTCTTCATTGAGCACCTTAAAAAATAACTCATTCACCGTATCCCCTTCGTAAGGACATCGGCCCGTGAGCACTTCATAGAGACAGATTCCTATCGAATAAATATCGGTACGAGCGTCCAGTTTATCAATTTCTCCGGCGGCTTGTTCTGGAGGCATATAGGCCGGAGTGCCTAAGATGACTCCACTTTGAGTCAGTTTATCTTGTGGAGTGATGATATTTTTATTTTTCGCTAGGCCAAAATCGCCGATTTTGGGGGTTCCATCCTCCATCACAAAAATATTATGAGGTTTCAGATCTCGATGAATTATTCCTTGAGTATGCGCATAATACAAGGCTTCTAAAACTTTTTTGATCATCTGAACCCCTTTTTTCCAGTCCAGTTGTTCTTGAATTAATTCGTGTAAAGTTTTGCCTTCAACAAATTCCATCACCGCATAATAATTGTTCCCTTCACGACCAAAATCAACGGTTTGAACAATTCCAGGATGGTGTAATTTTGCGAGCGTTTGCGCTTCTCGATAAAAACGTTGAATCATTTCTTCAGAGGCCTGTTCTCCGGCAATAATAGTTTTTAACGCATAAATTTGATTGAGTTCACGATGGCGCACTTGATAAATGATCCCCATTCCACCGTCCGCGAGATGGCGAAGCACTTCATATTTCCCAAAGGATTTGGGATCGGATCGTTTTCTGGAAATAAGCTGAGTTTTCCAGAGTAAATCAGAAGATTTCGGTGCACGAGGAATATTTAACGGTTGTGTGGTGGTGGACTCATGAAGCGCGGTTAAAAACTCTTGAAGATCTTGTTGCGTTAATACTCCTTTTCGGATCAAGGGCTCCAGATTATTTTGATGCTCCCGTAAATAATCCTCTCGTTTTTGAAATTGTTCTTGATAGAGGTTTAATTTTTTTTGGCAATGTTCCTGATACCAGGCTAAAAAATAGCCATAACTTTCAGGATTTTGTTTTTGGGTAAGGTACCAGTCTAAAAATTGCGCTAAAACATCCATAAATCCCTCAATGACTCGTATCTTCGTTGGAAGAGGTTCATTTTAAAAAAATTGAAAGCAATCGCAAGATGAATTCTGAACACTCTTAGAGATTTAAAGAAACTCTTGTTTCTTCCTGAAATGATGCTAATTTATGCTCTCGTTTATCTGAGCCATTATCACAAGATATCGAAAAGGTTAGGCTAGATGAGTAGAGTTCCATCGAAAATTCTTGTTTGTGGGGGAGCTGGATATATTGGCTCCCATGCAGTTCCTCTTTTATTAGAAGATGGATTTGAAGTCATTGTCCTTGATAATTTGAGTCGAGGGCATCGCGAATCTCTGGACGGATTCCCTGTAACTCTGGTTCAAGGAAACTTTGGGGATGAGCGTGTTTTAGACGAAATTTTTCGGACCCATTTGATTGCGGCGGTCCTCCATTTCGGAGGTTATACTTATGTAGGAGATTCCGTTAAAGAGCCTGTAGTTTATTATCAAAATAATCTTATTGAAACTTTTACGCTCTTGAAGACGATGTTGAAACATCAGTGTAAACGGTTCGTTTTCAGTTCGACCTGTTCCACCTACGGAGTTCCACAAAGAGACGTTTTAAATGAAGAGCATCCACAAAAACCGATTAATCCTTATGGAAAAACGAAATTAATGGTAGAAGAAATTCTGGCAGATTTCGATATCGCCTATCAATTTAAATCGATGTCTTTGCGTTATTTTAATGCCTCCGGAGCCTCTTCTGATGGGAAACGCGGAGAAGATCATCGTCCAGAAACTCATTTAATCCCGCTATTATTGAAGGCTATTCAAGGAATTGAACCGCCCTTGACGATTTTTGGAGAAGATTATGACACTCCGGATGGAACTTGTATTCGAGATTATATTCATGTGGAAGATTTGGCAGATGCCCATCTGCTGGCCCTCAAGAAACTCTTGAATGGAGGAAATTCTCATGCTTATAATTTAGGAACGGAGAAAGGTTTTTCTGTTCTGGAGATTTTAAAAATGGCGGAACACATCACCGGAAAAAAAGTCCCTTATAAAATGGGACAAAGACGTGCGGGCGATCCCGCCTGTTTAATCGCAGATTCTTCCAAAGCGCGAAAAGAATTAAATTGGATTCCTAAACGCTCTCAATTGGATTATATTCTTTCAACGGCATGGAAATGGCTTGAAAAAAAAGGTTCTTATCAATATTAAAAGAAACAGGAGTTAAGGAATGCAGTCTGCTAGTTGGTTACAAACTCTAACAAATTTGCTTCGCGGAATGTCTCAATCCCCTTATTTGCTTTGGGTGGTCGGAGTGATCAGCGCATTTTTGGCGATCTGGGTGTGGTCGTTCCTCCGAGAAAAGGATGCGAACGAAACGAATTGAATTTGTTACACTCCCTTAAATCCTTTACACTCCCCTAAATCCTTTACACTCCCCTAAATCCCCTCTGGAGAGGGGACTTTAAGAGGAGGAGAGCAGAAATGGCCCAAAAAAATCCTAGAGGCATGAGGTTCCAATGCCCCTAGGATTGCGTTTTTAAACGTAGAGTTGTTCATTAAACGTAGAGTTGTTCAATTTCTTTTTGGAACTTTTGATTGACCACTTTACGTTTGATTTTCATGGTCGGCGTTAATTCGCCCCCTTCAATCGTAAATTCTGGCAAAATTGCAATCTTTCGGATCGATTGCACTTTCGCTAGGGATTCGTTCAATTTTTCAATTTGTTTCATAATATGGGCATATAATTTTTCACATTTTTGGGCTTCTTCAAGCGTTTTTGCAGGACTTCCTGCAACAGAAACTTCCGAAGGAAATTTTTCCATATTTAACGTAATTAACGCGGTTATAAATCGCCGTTTTTCGCCAATAATCACGACTTGACCGATGATTGGGATTGCCTTAAGCATTCCTTCAAGAACCTGAGGTGCGATATTTTCGCCCCCTGCGGTAATAATCAGATCTTTTTTACGATCCGTAATTTGGACATATCCGTCGGCATCAATGGTCCCAATATCGCCAGAATGGAGCCATCCCTCTGAATCCATGGTTTCTTTTGTCGCTTCGTTATTTTTTAAATAACCTTTAAATATGTGGCGACCCCGCATACAGATTTCGCCATCCGAAGCGATTTTGATTTCTGCGCCCGGAAGCACTTTTCCAACTTTTCCAGTATGATAGGCATTGGGAAGCGAAAGCGTTGCTGGCCCAGTAGATTCGCTCATTCCATAGACTTCATAAATGGGGACACTCAAACTCAAGAAAAATTCTAAGGTATCTTTAGAAATAGGGGCGGCTGAGGTAATTTGTAAACGGCAACGATCCAACCCTAATTTTTCGCGCACTTTGGAAAATACCAGTTTGTTTGCGAGTCCATAGCATAGAGGCTTAGATTTTCCGTTTTGTTCCGCATATCCGCCCGCAAGACCTTTTCTACGTGCCCATGCGGCAATTTTTTTCTTGAGTGGCGGATTTTGAACGCCCGCGGCAACCATTTTGGCTTGAATTTTTTCCCAAACACGAGGCACCCCTAAAAAGATTGTCGGACGTACTTCCCGTAAGGTGTCTCCTAAACTTTCGATACTCTCCGCAAACCAAACGGAGGATCCCATGATAATGGGGCTATGCAAACTGACCACTTGTTCCGCCACATGGCTTAACGGAAGATAACTGATTAAATGCTCTTTTTCATCGGCATGGATGGTGTCCACCACACTGCCTGCGGTCCAAGTCAAATTATCATGAGAAATCATCACCGCTTTGGGGTTTCCTGTGGTTCCAGAAGTATAAATCAGAGTGCAGGTATCATCTGGGTTTTGAGCCGACATTCGTCGTTCCAACTGATCTTCTGAAATTTTTTGGGCCAATTGAGGGAGATCTTCCCACGCGTGAGCGTCAGTGGCTTTACCATTCATCAAAATGATGGCCTTGAGTTTAGGGAGTTGGCTACGTACCTTACGGAATTTCTCTAACTGCGATTCATTTTCAACGATCACGAGTGACGCATCACAATGTTCAGCTATATATTGACATTGTTCCGGACTACTTGTTGTATAGATTCCGGCGGCAATCGCTCCGGCGTAAATAGCGGCTATATCCGCAATGAACCATTGAGGGCAGTTGTTCCCAATAATGGCAATGGCTCCTTTAGGCTCCAGTCCCAAGGCCATAAAAGCTCGCGCATAAAGGCGTACCTGATCTCGATATTCTTGCCAGGTCATTCCCACCCATTTTCCCTCTTTTTTGATATTTAATGCGTTCTTGCTTCCCCACTTTTTAGCCGTTTGCTCCATCACTTCCATGACGGTTTTTTTTTCTTTTTCCATAAGGACCTCCTTTTATTTAGATAATCCGCTCATTGAGGAAAGGAAAAGTTTTTGATTCCTTTAAATCTGATGAAGATTTTAGGAGTTTCCATTTCTTTCTTCAACTGTTTTCTGTGAGTTCTTTTAATGGATTCTTCTTTTTATTCTTATAAGACGACAAAATCTCATTGCTTCTGTCAAATTTTTCTTCTAATATAAAGCTTTCGAAAGGGCCTTCTTTTGACCCCACAAAAATAGGGCCAAGTTTCCCTCTTATCACCGCAATTTTTGAGGATATCTGTGGATTTGAGATTGTTTTGATGGATGATATCTTATTATTAGGCGGTATTTGCTTTCTTTTATTGATAGGGATTCTCGTCGTCGGAATGATTCTCTCTTATTTTAGATTCCTTAGCTTAACCGAAAAAATGGCTCAGTTAGAGAAGCAACAATTTTTGGCTCAGCAAGGATTGGGTTCTTTAACGAAAGAAATTACTCAATCGGAAGCCAATCTCTCTTCCAAGGTTTATGAGGCCGAACAACATTCCCTCAATTCGCTTTATCAAATGAGCACCCACTTAACAGGAGAAGTCACGAAAACACAACAAGACTCTAGTATTGCGTTTACGGAAATCAAAGCGATGACTCACGGTCTCTCTGAAAGCACCACTACTCTTAAACAAGAGCTTGCTAAAACCCAAGAGCGTCTCACCGAAGTTCAATTGTATTTGCAAAATCAATCGAAACTGGAGCAAAAGACTTCAGAGTCGATTCGACGATTAGAGTCCATTATCGCAGGGACTTATACGAAAGGAGTGGCTGGCGAAAACATTCTCGATAGTATTTTTTCAACACTTCCCGCAGAATGGCAGGTGCGCAATTTTCAAGTGGCCGGACGCACCGTGGAATTTGGGCTTCGTCTTCCAAATACGCTCATCTTGCCCATTGATAGCAAATGGGTTGCGACCTCTATTTTAGAGCAATACCTCGCTACAGAAAATACGGAGGAGAAACACTACTTAAAAGCAGAAATTGAAGAGATCGTTCGTAAAAAAGCAAAAGAAGTTCGAAAATATCTTGATCCTGGAATGACGATGCCGTTTGGATTAGCGGTGGTTCCAGATGCTATTTATGAACTATGCTCCCGAATTCATGCGGAAACCTTTCAAATGAATGTGGTCCTTGTGAGCTATAGTCTTTTTTTGCCTTATCTCTTGCTTGTCTTTCAAACCATTCTTAATACCTCTCAAACGATTGATTTTCAACAGTTAAATACTTTTTTTTACACCATAGAAGAGCATCTCCTTTTAGCCCAAGAAGAATTGGATGGTCGTTACTCTAAAGCATTAACAATGCTTCATAATTCGCGCGATGAAATGAAAACCCATTTGGGCAAAATACACAGCAATTTGACTCGCCTCAAAATTAATATCAAAGATTAAAGCGGGCTTCCCTCTTGAAAGTATTCCCTATTTTTGTTAGGAAATACACAATCTTCAGAATATTCGAACCCTTTTTTACCTAAAAAATCATGAATGATTTAGTGCTTCTGGAAAGTTCTACCTTACGAAATAAACTCTGCCGAGAAGAAAATCTCGCCATTTTAGAGCAGATCGGTCAGTTACCGACCCTCTTGCGTACCCAATTTTCGACCGCGAAATTTATTGCTAATTTTTATCAGGTTCCTGAACAAACGATCCGAAATATTGTCTTTAACCATAAAGACGAACTTTCGCTGGATGGGTACCAAATTCTTAAAAAAACCGAGTTTCAACAAGTGTTTCAGGAAATGCTGAAAAAATCGGATGAACCCAATATTTTAGGAAAATTGAATGAACAAGAATTCAAAAAATTTTTGAAAGAAAACTTTGATTTTCCCAATCGCGGTTTGGGCCTTTTTCCGAAAAGAGCGGTTCTTCGAATCGGAATGTTACTCAAAGAATCTGAAATTGGAAAACAAATTCGAAATTATTTGTTGACCGTTGAAGAGCAGTTTACTCAATCCTTTCCAACCTCCACACAAAACTATTCCGCAAGTCCATTAGTGCAACAGGCGGGAATGTTAGTTGAACACGCGAATCAATTGAGTACTCATGCAGAGCAAATTAATAAACATGCGAATCAATTAGTGGCTCAGGCTAGACTCGTTTCGGCGATTGCGGAAGAAGTGTATCAAAACCGTGAGCACATGAAAAACCTAGAATCCGAATTTAAGCAACACGAAAAACGGGTGCTATTTTTAGAACGACAGGTTCTCATTGAACATAAAAAAAAGAATCCACTCCTTATTGCTCAAAATATTTATGAAATTTCTAACCAACCCGAAACGATCTCTTCTGAACAAATCAAAATTTTAAAGCAAAAAGTAAATGAAAAAGGAAAATCCTTGACTGTTTGGGCAAAATTCAAGCTCCATTTTGAAATTAGTCGCTATATTTTTCTTCCAAGAAATCGTTTTCAGGAAGCTCTAGATTGGCTCAGTAGCTACAGCCCGTAAAAATGGGCCGGAAATTTTTTTTCCTTTTGAAAGGATATTTATGAAACTACCCAAAATACTTCTTCCCCTCTGCTCCCTTGTTATTTTTTGCATTCTCGGATGTGGTGAGGATTCTTCCTCAAAACAAAAGCCACCGACAGAAAATAAAAAAACGCCTTTGATCGAAGAAAAAAAAGGAACCACGACTCCTGAAATTTTGGTAGAAAAAAAAGAAGAGGAAACGAAAGAGACGCCCATTTCTACAGAGAAAGCTCCGGTTGAGATCGATATGAGTAAACGAGGAACCCTTACCGGAAAGGTTTCTTTTCTGGGAGAGCCTCCGGTATTAGCTCCATTTCCAATTACTAAAGATAACTCCACTTGCTGTGTTGGATCGAGTACGGATAAACCGAATCACCGATTACAGCTTTCCGCAGATCAAGGAGTAAAAGAGACACTCATTATTATTGAAGGGGTCACTGAAACAAAACCATGGCCCAAATTAAGCCGTCTCCTAAATCAAAAAAATTGTGCATACGACCCTTTTATTCAAATTCTGGATTTTGGGAAAAAATTGAAAATTCACAATAGTGATGACGTATTGCATAACGTTCATGGCTATTGCAATGGGACCACCGCATTTAATTTAGCGATGCCACTAAAAGATCGAGAAATAAAGGAACTTTTAAAAGAATCTGGAATTTATGAAATCTTTTGTGATGCAGGTCATGCTTGGATGAGTTCTTATGTGTATGTTTCGGAACATCCCTATGTAACGATCACTTCTGAGGATGGAACCTACAAGATTGAGGGCGTTCCTCCCGGAGAATATAACGTTAAACTTTGGCACGCGGGTTGGGCCGTTGAAAGTGTGTTGAAGGATGCTTCTGGCTTAACTACGGGATATAAATTTGCTCCGCCGGTGACACTCATTCAGAAAGTCAAGATCGAAACCGGAAAAGAAAGTGCCTTAATTTTTGAATTGAAATAAGGGTCATTGCTCTTTGGGAGGTTTTCGGATCATCACATAATGATCAATATTGACTTCCCGAAACTTTTCGCCCACAACCTCAAATCCGTGTTGCTCATAAAATTTTTTAAGATAAGCTTCTGCGTGAATTTTAATTTTTTTGAATCCTTTCGCTTCGGCAATCGAAATCATAAAATTTGTCAATTCATGTCCTAAATTTTTTCCACGATGTGATTTTCGAATCGCAATTCGCTCTAATTTAGCGTACTCTCCAAAAAATCGAATACGCCCCGCGGCGTAGGGCTCTCCTTGCTCTTCTCCCAAAATATGAAGGGCTGTATATTCATCGGCATCATGTTCCATTGTATAAGGAACGCCTTGTTCTTCTAAAAAAACAATCCCTCGAACCATAAAAGCCTGAATCATCTCTTCGAGCGAAGTCGCCACCTTAAAATTCATCAGAGTCTCCTATTTTTACAAATCCAAATCCGCTGGTTTAAATTCTAGCATTTCTCTTGCTTTTTTATACAATAACAGCACTTATTGTATAAAAAATTCCAATAAACTATTCAGAAAAATTACAGGAAATTGAATTGATTCAACTTCTCAAAAGCACACGGTTTGCCCTCTATTCTGTTTTAGAATTGAGTCAGAATCCTCAAGAAATACTCTCGGCAAAAGAGATTGCACAAAAATATATGATTTCGGAACATCATGTCGCCAAAGTCTTACAACAATTGAGTCGAGCCGGAATCATTCGCAGTATCCGTGGTATTAAAGGGGGATTTCAAATCATTCAAGATCCAAAAAATATCACGATGCTCGATATTATTGAAATTTTTGAACCCCGCTTACCTCAGAATATCTGCAATTTAGTCGATTTAACCGATTGTTCAAAAAAAAGTGCCTGCCATATTGGAGAGGTTTTTCAAGAAATTCAAGAACAGGCGTATTACACCCTTAAGTCGGTTTCCATTGCGACCCTGATTTCTCCCAAAAAAATTTCTTGAGTTGTCGCTCCTTTCTAGAAAAAAAAGGTTGACTTTTCTTTTTTTTGCCCCAAAATAAGTAAATAAGTACTTGTTTACTTATTTTGAATCAGAGGCATTTTATGAAGCAAATACAAGCGTGGCGAATGAAAGAAACTTCCAAACCGATGGAAGTAGAACAGTATTCAATTCCTCCTTTGAGCGAAGAGGACGTATTCGTTCGTGTGGTTGGATGTGGCGTTTGCCATACGGATTTAGGATTTTTTTATGACGGCGTTCGCACCCAGAAATCACTTCCGCTGACCTTAGGGCACGAGATTAGCGGGATTGTGGAAGAGGTCGGCGAAAAATCAAAAGCGTGGCTCAACCAAGCCGTTATTATTCCTGCGGTGCTTCCCTGTGGAACGTGCGAGTTATGTAAAAAAGGAAGAGGCACGATTTGTCGCCAGCAAAAAATGCCCGGAAACCATATTGATGGTGGTTTTTCGAGCCATATTGTGGTTCCTTCGCGATATCTTTGCAAAGTGGAAGTATCGAATGAAAAAAGTGTATTTGGAAATTCTGGTCTTCGTCTCGCGGAACTCTCCGTTGTTGCCGATGCCGTGACCACTCCGTATCAATCCGTCAAAAATTCGGGGCTCTCTCAAGGGGAGATTGCTATTTTTATTGGAGTGGGCGGAATTGGCGGTTTTGGAGTGCAGATCGCTAAGGCTTTTGGCGGTGTTGTCGTGGCCATTGATATTAATGATCGAAAGTTAGAGAGCCTTTCCAGATTTGGCGCGGATCTTCGTCTCAATGCTTTAAAACTCGACAAAAAACAAATCCGTTCCGCGATCCAAAAATTTGGGAGCGAGGTGAACGCTTCTCCTTTTGAATGGAAGATCTTTGAAACTTCGGGAACCAAAGCGGGTCAAGAGTTGGCTTTTAGCCTTTTAACGTTTGGATCGGTCCTCAATATTGTCGGATTTACAATGGATTTGCTTGAGCTTCGGTTAAGCAATCTAATGGCGTTTGATGCCAAAGCCATTGGAAATTGGGGCTGTCATCCTCAATATTATCCAGAAGTATTGGAACTGATTCGGCAAGGAAAGATTCAATTATCCCCATTCATCAAGACATTTCCGATGAGTGAAATCAATTCTGTCTTTGAACGTTCTCATCGTCGTGAATTGGAACAACGTCCGATTTTAGTTCCCGATTTTAGCCCCTAAACAGAAAGGTCTTTATGTTCAAAAATCATGATTTAATTCCAGATCTTCACTTTACCCATATCCTTTATGAATTGAAACCTTGCCTTGATTCCAAGGAAAATCCAGTCGACGGATTGTTTAATGCTTGGATTACCTTGAATAATCAAGAACAGCATAATTCGTATACGACCACAATGGTCAAGGAAGTTATTCTTGCTTTTAGAATGGCTTCTAATGCGAGAAATGTGGTCGCAGTAGTTTTCACCGGAGCCGGAGATAAATCCTTTTGCACAGGCGGCAATACGAAAGAATATGCGGAATATTACGCGGGACAACCCGATGAATATAAACAATATATGCGACTCTTTAATGATATGGTATCCGGAATCTTACACTGTGATAAGCCAGTTCTCTGCCGAGTGAACGGAATGCGTATTGCCGGAGGACAGGAATTAGGAATGGCTTGCGATTTTAGTATTGCCAGTGATATGGCTATTTTTGGACAAGCGGGCCCTAAACATGGTTCGGCTCCTGATGGGGGAGCGACCGATTTTCTTCCTCTCTTTGTTGGGATTGAAAATGCAACACTCAGTTGCACACTCTGCGAACAATGGAGCGCTTATAAAGCGCACCGATTAGGTTTAATCGCTGAGGTCGTTCCTGTCCTCAAAAAGAAAGGGCAATTTATTTCGAATCCGTTGGTGATTACGGATCGGATGATTGATTCCATGGGAAAAATGGTTTATGGCGATTTCCGTAGTGGAGAAGAAAAACAGAAAGCAAAAGAAGTAGTTGATTCTTGTGAGGTTGATTTTTCCTTGCTTGATAAAACGGTCAATAAAATGGCGACGAGTATTTTAATGACTTTCCCGGGATGTCTGACGAAAACAGTAGAATCCATGCGAAAGCATAAGCTGTTTCATTGGGATCGCAACAAAGAAACAAATCGCGCTTGGCTCGGTTTGAATATGATGACAGAGGGTAAGGCCGGTTTCAAGGCGTTTAATGAAGGAGCGAAGGGCCAGCGTGAAGTGAATTTTATTCAACTTCGACAACTATTGGCTCAAGGAAAAAAATGGGGAGAAGAACTCATTGAAGCCATTATGCCTCCCAAAAAATAACAGTTTTTATCATTTTTTTTTCTGGAACGGACAGGAACCTTCCACTTATGAAAAGTAGTACAAACGAGATCGCCCTACGAGAATTTGCAGAATCAGACGCCCCAGACATTATCCGAATTGATTCGGTTCAATCCGGTTTAGAAAAACCGGACTATTGGAAAGAACGCCTTAAAACGTTTACAGGAAAACCCACTAAAAATAAATTGACGTTAGGGTATGTAGCCCAAATAGAAGGAAAAGTAGTCGGATATATATTTGCTGAAGGCCGAGCTTTAGAGTTTGGATCACCGCTTTGTGGCTGGATTTTTGCGATTGCGGTTGATCCCGAATTTGCTAGGAAAGGGATTGCTTTACGCTTATGTCGTGAAGTTTGCTTAAAGTTTAAAGCGCTTGGAATTCACACGATTCGGACCTTGGTACGAAAAGATGATGTGGCGATTTTAAGTTTTTTTAGAGCCTCTGGATTTCGAGCGGGCCCTTTTATGGAGCTTGAACTAGAGCTTTAATTAATGTACGGAGAATCCTTATGAAACAACCGATTCAAGTATTTCAAGACTGGAACAAGGGCACCCTTGAGGATATTTTTAATTTTTGTCGAGAGTTAGTAGAAGATCCCGAATATCCTACCGTTAAAAAATTCAGAGAGGCCGGTGGCAAGGTTCTTGGACATTTTCAGGTCTATTTCCCCGAAGAAATCGCTCACGCCGCAGGATTGCTCCCGGTCAAATTCTGTGGAGCGCAAGTGGAAGGAATGGAGTCGGAATCTCATTTCGGATCTTACTTGTGTTCTATTGTCAAAACTTCACTAGAATTGGCGCTCTCTCGTCATCTTGTTCTGGATCTGTTTGTCACGCATCCTATCTGTGATGCCGCGCGAAATCTTGCCGCAATTTGGAGCCGTAATTTTCCTTATAATTGCCAGATCCTTTATCTTCCTCAAAATCCGAATTCTAAACACTCGCTCAGCTACTTACAAAATGAATATCATCGATTGAAAGAAGATATTGAAGCGGTAGCGGGCCGCAAAGTATCCGAGGCCGATCTTACAAATTCGTTAAAAATTTATAATGAAACACGCGCACTTTTTAGAGAACTCTATCGAATAAAACGAGAAACTCCTTGGCTCATCACCTGCGATGAATCTTATATTCTTGTTGCGTTAGCTAGTTTTCTTCCACGAGAAGAATATAACGAATTTTTAAAGGCGATGCTTCCTCGTCTCAAACAACGCTCCACTAAAAAACAGGATAAAATGAGGGTTGTTTTTGAAGGAGGATTTTGTGAACAACCTCCGATTGATTTACTTCAAACGATTGGTCGCTCCTGTTATGTGGTCGATGATGATTTACTGATCGGATTACGCTGGATACTAGAAGATATCCCGTTAGAAGGCGATCCGTTTTATCAACTCGCGCTCGCCTATCTTGAAAAATCCTCTTATAGCCCGGTGCAACATGATCTCCGAAAACCGAAAGAAAAAATGCTTCTCAAGCGAATTCAAGAATCGAAAGCGGATGCCGCGATTATTACCGCCGCTAAAATGTGTGAACCCGGACTCGAAGAGCAAGTGGCCTATATTAAAATGTTAGAACAACAGAAGATTCCTTATTTTGTAAGCGAATTCGAAGAAAATCAGACGACGCTTGATCATTTAAGCATTCAACTAGAAACCTTTGTAGAAAACCTTCTGTTTAGTGAATAAAAGGAGCCCTCAATGACACCAAATAATGTCACCGATCTTGTTGGACGTGGAAATAAAGAAGGCGCGCGCCTTTTCCGCCAGTGGTTTGATGAACTTTCTCTGGTTCATCAGGAAAACCGCCAATCCGCTTACGTATTTGTAATGGGAAGTTTAAATGAAATGATGAAAACATTTGATCTTCCGGTCGTCTTTCCTGAAATCAATTCGCTTCAAACTGCCGTTAAAAAAGTGGCAGGTGGTTTTTTAACGGAAGCGGAAGATTATGGGTATTCTCCAGATATTTGCGGTTATGTCAAAGCCGATGTTTCAGTACAACTCCGAGGGGGAGAACATCCGATGGGAAAAATTCCTAAACCTTCGATTGCTGTACTTACCAATGCTTGTAATACGTATATCAAATGGGCTGAAATTTGGGAGCGAATGTATCATATTCCTATTGTCACGATTGATATCCCTGGAACTCGAACTTTTTTTAAAGGATTGAAACCGAAAGAATCTCAATTTAAAAATGATTGTCAGTATGTCGCCGAACAACTAAAAGAATTAATTGTCCTCTGTGAAAAAGTGACTGGAAAAAAATTTGATATTGATAAATTGCGGGAAGTATTGACCTATGCAAATGAGATGAGCGTTGCCTGGAAAGAAGTATTAGAACTCAACAAAAATACTCCGTCTGTATTTAATGCTTTAACCGATGGAACGATCTATCTTGGGGTTGCGAATGGTTTTCGAGGAACGAAAGAAGGAAGTATTTATTTTAGGGAACTGGTCGAAGAATTGAAATACAAGGCCGAGCATAAAATAGGCACTCTGACTCAAGAAAAGTTTAGACTCGCCTTTGTAGGCGTTCCGTGTTATCCGATTTTCAGACGTTTTAACGAATTTTTTTCAGAATGGGGGGGCGCTTTTGTGCATTCCACCTATCTCTGGTTCGCTTCTGGAGGAACACAAATTGGATATGAATACGATCTGAAAGATCCGATCTCTAGTTTGGCAGAAGGGACATTACTGACCGTAAGAGAAGCGATGGATAATATGTTTTATCATGAAAAAGCGGTCCTTTCTATGATTGATTCTCATCATATGGATGGTGTCATTTATCATCCTATCAAAAGTTGTCGTACTGTTTCTACTGGTCTTGCCGACGGACGACGTTATTTGATGGAAAACAGAAATATCGCCACGCTCTTTATTGAATCCGATATGATGGATAAACGAGTGGTTTCAGAAGCACAAATGAAAAACCGAATTGACGCGTTCTTTGAAGGAATGGTTTCGCGTCAACTTACAAAAAAAGGGTCTTCTTGAGAGGGCTTTTTTTAAGGAGAAAAGGATGTCTTATTCCGCAGGGGTCGATGTAGGGTCGACTCAAACAAAAGCGATTGTCCTCAACGAAGCAAGAGAAATTGTAGGGAGAGCCTTAACGGATACGGGCGCCAATGTAACGATGGCCGCTCAAAAAGCCTTTCAACAAGCCCTAGATTCTGCGTCTTTAAGTGAAAGCGATGTCGAATATGTCATTGGTACCGGGTATGGTCGATACAAAGTGACTTTCGGAAATAAACAAATTACGGAAATCAGTTGCCATGGCCGAGGTGCCGTTCACCTTTTTCCCAAAACACATACGGTAATTGATATGGGGGGACAAGATAGTAAAGCCATTCGTGTTAGTTCTGAAGGCGAAATCGTTGATTTTTGCATGAATGACAAGTGTGCCGCTGGAACGGGCCGTTTTTTAGGTGCCGCTTCTGTTGCGTTAGGTATTCCTTTAGCGGAACTGGGTCAGACGGCCCTAAAAGCGGATAAAGCGGTTCGTATTAGTACGACTTGTACCGTTTTTGCCGAATCCGAATTATTGTCTTGGCTCGGGAAAGGAAAAAAAGTAGAGGAAATTCTCTGGGGGGTCCATCTCTCTATGGCCTCCCGATCCATCGGACTCCTAAGACGCGTCGGAATCGAAGATGAAATTTCGTTTACGGGCGGAGTCGCTAAAAATATCGGAATGATTCAGGCACTAGAGCAAGGACTCGGAAAAAAGATTAATGTTAGCCCAGATTCCCATTTCATGGGAGCTTTGGGCGCCGCTCTTTTTGCGATGGATCATATTGTCGCAAGCCGAAAACCTGTATTAAAGGGAGATTAAATATGGTTTATACTCTTGGATTAGATGTCGGATCCACCTATACAAAAGCAGTCATTCTGGATGAACAGTATCAACTCTTGAGTCATGAAATGGAAACGACCGGATCCAGACTGATGGAAGTCGCTAAAATAACAGCAGAAAAAGCGTGCGTCTCCGCGAAAATTTCGATGGAGGATCTCTCTTACATCATTACGACAGGTTACGGAAGACATCTCGTTCCGTTTCGTGATACTCAAGTAACGGATCTCACGGCCGCCGCCAGAGGAGCAAAATTCCTTTTTCCCAAAACACGTACCATTCTGGATATTGGTGGACAAACGATGAAAGCGAGTCGTATCAATGAGCAAGGGAAAGTCCTCACGTTTCGTTTGAATGATAAATGTGCTTCCGGAACCGGGGCCTTCCTCGAAAAAACGGTTCGTTATATGGGCTATACCACAAAAGATATCGGAAGCTTGCTTTCTCTCGCTAAAGAGCAGGTCCCGATCTCGGGTGTTTGTGCTGTTTTTGCGGAGTCTGAAGTCATCAGTCATCTTTCGCAAGGAGTTCCGCCTGAAGATATTATGTATGGTGCCATTTTATCGCTCACGGATCGTTCGGTCCAATTAATGAAGCGCATTCAAGCGGAACCCGAATACACGTTGATTGGCGGGATCTTGAGATGGGAAAGTATGCAAAAAGTCATTCGTGATCAACTCAAATCCGAAGTCAATGTCCCCAAAGACGATATGCCTCAGTTCACAGCCGCTTTAGGATGTGCGATCTTAGCGCATATTCGATTGCGGAAATTAAAAAATGAAAGTTCCGCGATCCCGGTTTCTTAAAAAATAATTTTTTGATTTATTCGGGTTCCATTCGTTGTCGAAAGTCCTGGAATGATTGATTTTGCATTGTTTTCAACTCTTGAAGCTGTACACTACTTCGGGTGAGTTGTGCATTCAGGATTTCTTGCCACCAATCATTTGAAATAGTACACCAGGCTTCGACAATTGTTTTGAGTTGAGATCCCAAAACCGTATCAATATGTTGAAGAATTAATTTATTGGGGGTCGCGATAGGTCGAATTTGAAGAAGATGTTCTAACGCATCCATCTCTTTTTCCCCATGCTGAACCATCATCCCTAAAGTCATTGCCGTAGAACGACTAATTCCCGCATGACAATGCACCAACACACGAGAGTCTTTGACAAAATCTTGACTAAATTCAAGAATCTGTCGAATTTGTTCTAATTTGGGACCCGATAAATAATCAGGATGTTCCAAATCATTAAAAAAGGCTTTATAATGCGACGCTTGATGCTGAAAATTAAGGGTAGATTTAAATTCTACGTCTAGGAGGCTAACAACATAATCTGGATTCCAGACAGAAGCACGGTAGCGAACATCTTCTAAATCTGTCACAAGAAATTCCATAAAAAATGCCTTACTTGTCGTTTTAAAATTAGAAACTGAATAAATAGATCGTACCATTAGAAAAATGATTTAATTTATTTTTTTTAAATCGTATAGTTTTATCTCAAACCCAAAGAAAAAACCCTTCTTTTTTTTTGAGGCGAAGAATCGTGGAATAGGATAGGAATTATGAAGCGAAATTTAGCCTTGATGGCACAATAATCTTTTGATCTGGTCATTGTTGGTGGAGGTATTAGTGGTGCGGCGATTGCTCGTGAAGCCAGCTTACTTAATTTAAAAGTAGCGCTTGTTGAAAAGCAAGATTTTGGCGGAGCCACTTCCGCTTCCACCTCCAAATTAATTCATGGGGGCCTCCGGTACTTAAAAAATAGGGAATTTAGTTTAGTGCGAGAAAGTTTACGAGAACGCGCTCAACTACTTCGCTTGGCGCCGCATTTGGTTTATCCGCTTCCGTTTTTACTGCCGACCTATAAATCGTCTTCAAATTCGAAACGTGTGATTCAACTCGGGATGCGTTTTTATGATTTTCTGGCAATGGGATATCGGACCTTTCCGGATTCCTCAAAAAATCTTCCGGCTCATCAAATGCTTTCTCCTGAAGAAGCAATGGCTTTAGAACCGAAAATTCATCTTCAAGAATTGACCGGAGGTGCCCTCTATTACGATTGTCTTAGTTTAAATCCAGAACGCTTGACCCTCTGTTTCCTTTTATCCGCTTGTGAACGTGGCGCTCAAGTCGCAAATTACGTAAAAATGCTTGAGTTTCTTCGAGAAAAAAATCGGGTTATTGGCATTCGGGTGCGCGATGAACTCTCTGGAGAAAACTATGACATTCGTGGACGTTTTATTGTGAATGCCTGCGGCCCTTGGACTGATCTGGTTTTAGCCGGAACTCGTGAGATGAAAATTGTACGATCTCAGGGAATTCATCTGATTACCAAAAAAATTAACCAATCGCGAGCCATTGCGCTTCAAACTCCTTCAAAGCGTCATTATTTTATTATTCCCTGGCGCGGACTCAGTTTAATTGGAACTACCGACAAACCCTATAATGGCCCGCCAGACTCGTATGAAGTTCAACCCGAACATATCGATGAATTTTTAAAAGAAATTAACGCGACTTATGACGCGCAATTGACTTGGAACGATATTTATTATTCTTATGGAGGGTTACGTCCACTAGTAGATACCCAAAACGATAGTTATAAAGCCTCTAGACGATACGAAATTGAAGATCACGAAAAAGAAGGGATCGCCGGCCTCATCACAGTAGTAGGTGGAAAATACACCACTTCACGTCAGTTGGCAGAAAATGTGCTTCGGTTGATTTTTCAAAAATTAGAGAAAAGCACTTCGTATGAAGTTTCGCAACAAACTCCCTTGTATGGGGGAGATATTCCGCTCATGGAAGAGTTTGTGCAACAGACCCTAAAAGAGCATCCCGCCTTAGATTCGACTCTTTTAGAACAAATATGCCGAGATCGGGGAACAATGTACCCCAAAGTCCTAAATTTGCTAGAAGAAGCAGGTTCTCTTTTAAAAGCGGAAGTGCTGTATGCCATCCGTGAAGAAATGGCGTACCACTTAAATGATATCGTCTTTCGTCGGATTCCCCTTGCGACAACCGGGCAACCAACAGAGATTCAGGCGGTCGCAGACCTCGCAGCGCAAGAACTTCATTGGAGCGAAGACGAAAAAATAAGAGAATTACTTTTGTTCCAAAAACGCTATCAAGTTTATCGGCCAACATGATAAATACACTTTCTTAGCTCGCTCCTTATTGCAAGAGAAAACAAATGTCACTGGATTGGGACCGTCTCCGTAAAATTTATGTGGATGGCTATAATTTACTCTTTTTTTTATATCCACAACTCTCACTTGATTTCGAGCAAAAACGGACACAATTAGTCGATCAGGTACAAAAATTCGCTAAAAAAAGAAATATCCCGATCTCTCTCATCTTTGATGGAAAAGAAGGGGGTCACTATCGAGGAATGAGTTTTACTGCTGGACAAACAGCCGATGAAGAACTAATTCAAATCGCGAAATCTCATCGCGGATCCAAAAAGATTTTGATTGTTTCTTCGGATCGAGAAATTCGAGAAGCAGTCATGGCTCAACAGGTTCCTATCCTAAATTGTCCAGCCTTTTGGAAATTCTTGAAATCCTCCAAAGAAAAAGAGTCCAAGGACTCAGCCGAAGATCTGTATTCTCCAGACATTTTTCATGAATTTCTGAAAGAATTTTCTGAAGAAGCGACTCTTTTGGAAACCATCAATTCGGAGACTGAGGAGAATTCCCATAAAGATTCTCTTCCTCAAATTCCCCCACAAAAGAAAAAAAACAAAGAGAAGAAAAAGACGATTTTGCCTAAATCTCTTGAGGTTAAGGCCGATAAACAGCATACTCCGACTGAAGAAGAAATGTTGTTTTGGTTAAAGGAATTTGAGCGTGAAGAAGAATGAAATTTGGCTTAAGTTGGCTCCGTTCTTGTGGATGAGTATTATTTTTTATTTTTCTCACCAGTCTCATTTTAAAATTCTAGGTCCAGCAATTCCCGGAAGAGATAAAATTATTCATGCTTGTATTTATTTTATTTTAGGGGGCTTACTTGTTTTAGCACTACCTCCTCGTTCCGTTTCTTTCTGGATTGCAGGATTAGCGGGAATGTTTTACGGAATTTCAGATGAGTTCCATCAAGCCTTTATTCCGGGAAGATGTTTTGAAATTGCGGATATGGTGGCCGATACCGCGGGTGCGTTTCTCGGTGCTTTTCTTTTTCATCGATACCGGATAAACACAAAATCTTTCGCCTTAAAATTAAATTCTTCTTTAAAAGAACCCGATAAAAAGGAATAAAATCCTTTCCACTCTTTTGCAACGGGGTTCTTTATGCGTAAATGGTTTTTCTTGATCGGATTCGTCAGTAGCGTTTTTTATGCCTCGCCAACTCTCTCTGTAGAGCAATTAGAACAAATCCTTCTGAGTAAATATCTTGAAGGTGTTGAGGTCGGAATTGAGATTTATTGTTTAACGAATCAAGAACTTCTCTATTCTAAAAATGCTGAAAAACTTCTTTCAGTCGCGTCTAACAATAAACTGGTGACGACGTTTTCGGCCTTAGAAATTTTAGGACGACGTTTTGTTCATCGTACTGAATTAAAGGCAGTCGGCGAAATTCAAAACGGAATTCTCAACGGAGATTTAGTCGTTGTCGGGCATGGAGATCCCAATATTTCTGGACGATTTTATAGTTCTCCGTTAGCCATTCCGCAAACATGGGCAAAAGCCTTAAAAAAACAAGGAATTCATACGATTGAGGGTAATTTATTAGCGGAAGATCAAGATTTTGATCGAGAATGGATTTCTCCTCATTGGCCAAAAGATCAACTCTTAAGCTGGTATTCTGCTCCTGTTTCCGCACTCTCGTTTAATGATAATTGCATTATTATTTCTGTTTCTCCCGGATCTGCTGGAGAGGTTCATCTCCAAACGGATCCTCCGACTCGGTTTATGACCCTTCAAAATCAAATGAAAGTCACTCCGAATGGAAAGACGAATTTTTGGGTCGATCGAAAATGGGGAACCAATGAGGTGTACGCTCGCGGAAATTTTGCCCTGACTAGCCGTAAACAGGAAGCAGAAATTACGATTCATGATCCGTCCCTTTTTTTGCTCACGGTCTTTCAAGAAAGTTTAGAAGCGGAAAATATTAAACTGACGGGAACCCTTGGAATGGAATCGAATCCGAGGACTGGTAAAATGCTTCATTGCACCAGTCACCCTTTATTTAAGACACTGAGTACGATCAACAAAAATAGCCAAAATTTTTACGCGGAGCATCTGTTTAAAATCTTGGGAAAACATTGTTTTGGGAAAGGAACCTTTGAAAACGGAGCCAAAGCCATTTCCGATCTTTTGAAAAAGAAAGGATATCAAGAATTTGAAGTGACAGATGGTTCTGGGCTTTCTCGCGGGAATCGCTATAGCTCTCATTTATTGGTCGGACTCCTTAAAGATATTTATGGACACCCTGATCGGGATTTTTTTGTGGCGACTCTTCCGGTTTCAGGAGTCGATGGTAGTATGAAAGAGCGTCTGGGCAGCAGTTATAAAAAACGAGTACGTGCAAAAACAGGGTATATTTATAATGTAAGCGCACTAAGCGGATTTGTTCGTAGCCGTTCTGATAAAGTGTACGCTTTTTCGTTTTTAATGAATGGGTTTGCAACGGGGAAAAATCCGGCGAGTAATTCTACGATGAAGCAGATTCAAGATCAATTGCTAAAAGCCGTAATTGATTATTATTAAATCGCGATTATACTACGAGAATGATTGTCTTTTGTAGGGGCAGGCACAATGCCGATAATGTCAACTTAATAAGTAATAAATTGTCATTGCGAGCGAAGCGAAGCAATCTCCAAAATGCTTAAACTCTGCGGAGATTGCTTCGCTTCGCTCGCAACGACAGAAAAGATGAGATTTCACAGTCCAAATGACACTAACGGCTCTGCTTGTCCTCTTCTCTGTGGTTGCTTTTATTTACGGAGTCAAAACTTATGCGTTTAAAGACTTTTTTACTGAGTCTGATCTTGTTCCTGTTTTTGGCTAACTGTCGTGGTGGCGGAGGTGGGGGTGGTTTCGGAAACGCCACTGCAACCTATACCGGACCCAATCCACTTTATGTTCAGTGTCATTTAAAAATCTTAAAACCGGGTTATATCACCTGGATCAATTACACTGCTTCACAAGATTTTGTTCCCGCAGGAACACCTACAACGCTAGTGAGCTATACCTCCACCAGAGCGACCTTTACCCGTCAAGATAATGGAACTTCTTATACCCTGGATTTTGGAAACGGAACTTCAGACGCTCATTCGTTACAATTGATTCATAAATTTATTGATGAAGCGCCCCCCTTAGTGGATGCGGGCGAATTTCAAAGCGAAATTGATCAAAAAATTGCCAAGGTTGGGATGACCCGAGATCAGGTTTATTATTCGATGGGCCCTCCAGCGTGGGCCGGAGCTAAAACCAATACTTTAGATAAAAACCAAATTATGAATGCACCTCTTTGGCGATATGAACGAAAAACCTTTGGGAAAGATGTGGGAATCCAATTTGATGCGAATGGCGTTGTCACAAACACAGAGGGTATTTGGAAATAATTTTTGATGACGGACTCTGAGCAATCTGTACCGGAAAACTCTATTATTCTCCCGCTTTCTAGCTGTGATCTTTCAGATATCGCTTTTTTAAAAGAATCGTTCAAAGCGGGAAAGCGTTTTTCATTGGAATCTTTTCTTTTGCTTAAAATCGTTGGCAAAGGAAGTCAGGCCGTTGTTTTTAAAGCGAAAGATCGAAAAGAAAAATCGGTTGTCGCTTTAAAAATTTTAAATCCCAAAAATAAAGATATCGCACAAATTGAACGTTTTATTAAAGAAGCTCGACTTCTCATTCGGGTAAATCATCCGAATATCGCGAAAGGATACCGCTTTGGATACATGGATGGCTTCCATTATTTCGCAATGGAATATTTGAAGGGATTTAGCGCTCAACGATTTCTTGAAAAACATTCAAAGATGACGTTAGATCAAGTGCTTCTCGTTGCAGAAAAAATTGCCGAAGCTTTAAATTATGTGCATTCGATGCAATGGATTCACCGAGATATTAAACCGGAAAACATTATGATTCTTCGCTCCTTTCAAGAGATTAAACTTTGTGATTTAGGTTTAGCAAAAGGATTAAAGGGCGATAAAGATTTAACTCAGATCGGAAAATTTGTAGGAACCCCTAATTTTATTTCTCCAGAAATCGCGCAGGGTCAAAAAAATGATATTCGATCTGATATTTATTCTCTTGGAGCCTCTCTGTATTACTTAAGCACAGGACAATTGCCCTTTACCGGAGAAACTTCAGTTGAAGTGATGCGTAAGCATGTGCTAGAGGAATTAATTCCTCCGACAGAGCGAGATCCTGAAGTCGATTTGGGGCTTTCTGAACTCATTCTCAATATGATGGCCAAAAATCCGTTGGAACGTCCGCAAAATCCAGAAAATTTATTAAGTAAGATTGACCGGATCAAAAAAGGAAAATCTCCTTTTGATTTAGATAATTTTGACAAATCGGACCCCGACTATTCCGCGCTTCTCGCGATTCCTACTTCAGAGCTAGAAGAACTTCAGCACGAATCTAAAAAACTGCTAGAAGAACTCTCGAAAATTCCTAAACCCGCAACCTCCTCTGAACTCGAATTTTTGGAGTCAGATCCGCTACAAGATTTGAAACCGCAAGAAAAAGAGCTTTCCCAAAAAGATAAAAACAGGGCTGAGCCTCAAAGCATTTTGTTAGAGACAAAAGAATCCAAGACCGAAAAAAAAGAAGAAAAGAAGGAAGACGAATCCCTTCCAAAGATACAAGAAAAAAAACAAACGGATCTAAAACCGAGATCTCGTCGTCTTCCGCAAAAAACATCGAATAGAAAAATATTATGGCTCCTATTAGTGTTGATCGGAACTCCGTTTGGAATTCTAGTCCTTTATTATCTTGCTGAATTTGTAACTTAAAAAAAGAGAAATTTTTAGTCGAAGCTTGACATCGGTTAGGCCTGGGGATAATATTTGGAAACTTTATAAAAGGGATGGATCTAAATTGGCTGAGAGACTTCTAGTTTCTTCTGGAGCATCACATGAACCAAAAACAACGACAACAACTACTTAATATGTTGTTGAAAAAGAAAGAGATCCTTCTGCGAGATCTTGAATCTTTGCAAGAATCTTCTTTAGTGACGGATAAAGTCGAAGAAGAAGGTTTTACAGATACCAGCTTGCAATCGGTTTCTTTAGGTCTTCTTGAACACGAAACACGCGCGCTCCATTTTATTGAACTCGCGATTCGAAAACTCATTGATAATGAAAATTTTGGTGTTTGTGAAGAATGTGGGGGCTCAATTCAAATTGAGCGCTTAATTGCCATTCCCTATGCTTCCCGTTGTATTGAATGCCAATCGAACCGAGAACATCAAAAGAATCAAAACGATTTTGGATATTTTTAAAGGTATTGCGCTCTATTTTAATCAGGAGCGCTCTCTTCTAAACGTAAACGAGAATTTTTGTGCCGATTGAATATGAACTCAAATATTTGATCGAACCTCGCTTGCTTTGCTTCGATCAACAACTTTCTGAACAAAAAATTACTCAATATTATCTTCTTCAGGAAGAAACTCGAATTGTTCGTTTTCGCCGAAAAGAAATCCTTCAATCGAGCCAATATGAACTTACCCTGAAATTTAAACGAGATCAGGGGAATCCCGAATTTAATTTTTCGTTATCGCCTCAAGAAGGACACGAACTTTTGGAGATTTTACAAGAAGATCAGGTCGCTTTTCTAAAAAAGACACGCCATTTATTTCAGGCAGAAGAAGTCGATATCCCCGATTTATTTTGGGAAGTGGATATTTTTGAGGAGCCGTTGTTTTTTTTAGGAATCGCTGAACTCGAATATCCGGGACCCAAACGCCCTAACAAATTAGAAATTTGTCCTTCTTGGTATCTAAAACCTGAGTTATGGCCGATAGAGGTAACCTCGGATACCGATTTTCTGAATAATTCTCTGGTTTCTCTTAAAGGAAGCGCTTTAAATCGATTTCGAAAAAAAGTACAAAAATTATTGTCTACCCCCGCTAGCAAGAGACCTTAAGACCTGAGCCAAATTTATGACACTGCAAATGAATGAAACGAATGAAGCGATCCGATTAAATCTGGATTTGGGCAAGGATTATGCGCAACAAGGAAATATAGGAATGGCCATTCATTCCTATGAAGAAGCCTTAAAACAAAACTGGCTCCTCGCGCCGGCTTGGTTTAATTTGAGTCTGGTACTTACTGTTTCTGGAGACTATTTTCACGCGACCAATGCGATGATTCGCGCGGTTCGACTCGACCCTAAAAACCCTCAGTATTGGCTAAAAAAAGCACAACTGCATCACTTACAATGGGATAGTGCGAACGCTTTACTCTGTTATGAACAAACGATTCGACAAAATCCTCGTGATCCAAAACCTTACGCGCTCGCTTCTTCCTTACTCTTGAAGCATCGCCAAGTGCAAAAAGCGTTTCAATGGTGTGAAGAAGGCTTGTCCATTTGTTCTCCAGAAAAAGAAGAATATCGCGATTTACTCTTGGCTCATGCTCGATTACTGCGGGACCCCGAGAACCTTGAAGACCAAATTGCTGAACCGAATGAACGCGAACTGGATTTTTTGATTCAGTTCTATCTTTTTGAAGATCGGGATCTCGCGAATAAATATCTGAGTGCTTTAATTCATCAGAGTCCCCAGTTTCCTACCATTCCCGTTTATCAAGAATGCGAAGGGAAATTGTTGCTTAATTCATTTTTAGATCGGGCCGAAGTTTTAGAAAATAAAGACGATTTGGCCCCGAGTGTCTTTCTGTATGAATGTGCCTACGAATTAGCTCTGGTGCAAGAAGATCTGGAAAGTCAAAGATTTTGCCTCGAAATTTTGTTTGATTGTTTCCAGCGAATGCATAAAAGTTCTGTTGCGTTTCATATCGGACAAATCCTCTTAACCTATTTGAACCCGGAAGAAGATGCCGATTTGTTTGCGCAAGTCGTGAATCAGATTGGTATTTTAAGCGATCATCTACTCTGTTTTTCTCAGGCGCAAGAACTCTTCAGAGTCTCAAGAGATCTCTTTCATAAAGCGGAAAATGTGGAAGGGATGTCGGATGCGCTCTTCAATCTTGGATACTCTTACTATTATGAACGCCGATTTTCGCGGGCCTTAGATATCTTGAACGAATTTCGAGAGCATCCTCGTCTCGGAGCTAAAGCGAAAGAGCGTGTTTTCCTGATTCATGAACATATTGTGCCTGAAGAAATTCAAGGAGATCGTCTTCTGGAAGAGAAAAAATGGGAAGAAGCGTTACTCCTTTATGGACAAGTCCTTTCGCCACGTTCCACTCAGAAAATGTCACGAATCTATCGTAAATTAGGAAATTTAGCCGAAGAGAAACAAGCACTTCAAAAAACCACCCAATTTGAACAAGAAAATTATTGGGTCTTTGATCGTCTCTCGGAAATCGAAACCCATTTCTCTGTTTTTCCGCCCATGAAAACCGATTTCATGGCTTAAATTTATTTCTTTTCAGGAAGTTGGTTCACCCATTCCGCAAGCTTTCGGGTAAATTTTTCGCTTGAAGCTTCTGTTAAATGGTTCGAATCCTGAAAATCTTCCACATTAGGGAAAAGATTAACAAATTCGTAAGCTTCTATCGCGACGATTTGCGAATATTTTTGCTTGAGTTCTTGCAAATATTTTCCGTAATGCGTACCCACCTGATATCGAATCCATAACCAGCGACGGTCTTTTCTAAGGCAAGGCACAATCAATAGTACAGAAATTTTTTGTTGTTGAAGTAAATCAAGTATTTTTTCAAGATAATAGCGATTATGTTTCGAGAATTTTCCCTCTTTTACTGATTGAGGTAAATTACCTAATAGGGATAAATCCGGAACTTCCTTTCGTCCTAGAGGATAGAAACCTCGTTGTTCTTGAAAGAGATTCCAGACGATTTGAAATTGTTGCTTTTGTGTCTTCCAGTTCCATATTCGGCTAAGAACCCCTTTCATCGGACGTTTCCAGCAAGGAAACGATATCATTTTTGAGGTATTAACCCAGAGATTAAGCTCTTGCCATAGCTCCTTGTCGTGCTCAAGATAAGGCAGAATATGTTGATTGATTTGGTTTTCATCGAGAGGAGTTTGATCGTAAAGTGTGATCTCCATAAACTCAAGAATCACTTGATCCGGTGGAGATTTCGCAGAGTCTAAATATTTTTTTAGCAGATAATAAAGAGACAAAAAAGTATTACGTTGATACACACAAAGATTGAACGAAGGAGCGTTTCGAGAAATAGTATCATAGATTACGGGTTTAAATGCAGTCATTCCGAAACATTCCCCCAAAAATAAAGTCTTATAGCAATTGGGTTTTCGCGTTTCTGTTTGCTTCCAGCGTATCCAGGTATTTACGAAATCAGGTTGATCCAACACAAATTCGGGAAGACATTTGAAGACAACCTCTAACCCCAAAACCAAGAAAAAAGTAATCAGTGCCGCTTTAGGTAAAGGTGTTTGTGTTCGGAAAAGAGTGCGAATTTTTTTAAAACTGGAAATAGATAAAGGGTTGGTTCCCATAAATACTATAAACCGCCATACAATAATACAATACAAGATATAAAAGGACTCTTAGAAATAGTGGAGCCTGTAAAATCCATAATTCATTTTGTTTCCAGCTTGAGACGAGTTGATAAATTCCCAGAATTAACATGTATCCTAATAAATAAAAATTTTCTGAAATACTAGAAAAATAAAAACCCTCATAAAACCAGTTCAAGAGTCTCCCTAAATGGAAAGCTCCTTCGGCCCGAAAAATGAGCCATCCAAAACAGGTGAGATGGAAAAAAAAGAGGATTTGTATTCCAAGGAAGAGGTTCCTCCAGATTCGATTTTGAGGATTAGGAATCCGTGGAGAAATAAAACGAAATCCAATTAGTAGGAGCCCATGATAGAGTCCCCAAATTAAAAAGTTCCAACGTGCGCCGTGCCAGAGTCCGCCTAAAAACATCGTCATCAGCAACGCGAAAAACAGTCGACTTTGTCCTTGACGATTGCCTCCTAACGGGATATAGAGGTAATCACGGAGCCAAGTCGACAAAGTAATGTGCCATCCTCTCCAGAATTCCTGCGGGTTTTTCGCTAAATAGGGATGCGAAAAATTAATACTAAGTTCGAATCCTAGCCATTTAGCTAATCCGCGAGCCATATCTGAATATCCGGAAAAATCTCCATAAATTTGGATCGCAAAAGCGTAAGTTCCGAGCCAAATTTCAGCGCCCGTCGGCGTGGCGTAGGGGTTAAACACCGTATCCACATAAACCGCCATATTATCGGCGACAAAAATCTTTTTGAATAATCCCCAATAAATGAGCCAACCGCCTTCGATCCATTGTGTCGCAGAAGTTTTACGAGGTTGAGTGATTTGGGGTAAGAGGTCTTGTGCCCTTTCAATAGGGCCAGCAACGAGTTGAGGAAAAAAAGAAACAAATAAAGCGAAATCTCGAAAACTTTTACAAGCAGGAATATCGCCTCGATAAACATCGATCACATAACTAAGGGTTTGAAATGTATAAAAGGAAATCCCTACGGGAAGAAGGATCTGCAAGGTAGGAGTATCCAACGTCCAGCCGAATAAAATTTGTGCTCCGGCTTGAACGCTGTCGATAAAAAAATGGAAATATTTGAAAAATCCTAACATTCCCAAATTGCTAACAATACTTACCATTAAGTAAAAATGACGCTTTTTCGGATCGCTGGATTGATTAATCCAAAGTCCACAAAAAAAATCAATTCCAGTCGAGATCGCTAAAAGGGATAAAAATCGCCAGTCCCACCATCCGTAAAAGAAGTAACTCCCCACCAGTAAAAGCCAATTTTGGTGAGAATGTTCGATCCGATAATAAAGAAATGAAACGAGAATAAAAAAAATAGCAAACTCAAAAGAATTGAATAGCATAAATCGCCAATGAAAACGTATACAGGATTTTGATAGGGGTTTGACATTATGGACACCGTATCAAAATTATAAAGAAACAAAAAGGAAATTTTCTTCAGGAGTTTTTATGAAATTGTCTTTATGGATTCTAGGAATAGTACTTCTTTCGTTATCGTGGGCGCAAAAAAAAGATCCACAAAAAATGCAGGTTCGCCGCTTTCTTGAACGTTTAAATGAACTCGAAAAACAGTTGGAAATAGAAAATTTACGAATACAAAAGAGAGAACTCTTATTTCGAGCCTATTTAAAACGCGGAGAAGAAAAATTTCAACAAGAACGTTATGAAGACGCACTACGATTTTTTCAAGGAGCTCAACTGCTTGATCCCCTTTCTGCCAAAAGTTTTATCGGATTTGCTAAAATTGAGCGTGTCCGAAAAAATTTGGATCTGGCTCTACACGCACTAGAAGAAGCCTTGATGCGTGACGATATTCCTGAAATTCATCAAGAACGAGCGCAAATCTTTTATTCAAAAGCGGTTGCCGTTCTGGAAGAAAAAAAATATTCTGAAGCACGTGCGCTTTTAGACGAAACGATTAAAGAAGATCCAAAATTTGGAAAAGCTTATTATCAACAAGGTCAACTATTGATTCAATTGGGTGAGATAGTGTTGGCAGAAAAAAGCTTTCGCCAATCACTGGAGTATCCGAAAACACTGGGTGAGTATCAGGAAGAAGCCTCAAAAAAATTAGAACAAATACTGGAAGAACGCAAGAGCCAGAGCACAAAGATTTTTCAAAAAGGAGAGGACTTTCAGAAAAATGGACAATGGCTCGAAGCTCAAGAACATTTTGCTCGGGCGACCGAATTAGAGCCAGAAAATGCTAAATTCTGGAAATCGCTTGGAAGCGCTTATTTACAAAATGGTTCTGGTTCTTCAGGAATAGAAGCCTATTTTCAAGTGATTCGAATAGACTCTTCCGATCACGAAACCCTTGAGGTATTGATTCGTTTCTTGCAACAACAATATACACAAACCTTATTTAGTGATCCCCAAGCGAATCAGAAATATCGAAAAGAACTCCAAAAAGCCTTAAAAATAGCTTTATCGCAAGAAACACTCGCTCCAGAAAAAAAAGAAGCCTATAAAAAAATTCAAGAGGTGGTGGAGTCTTCCCGCTAAAAGAATTTTTAAAAATCATTAGCCTTGTCTTGTAGGGAACAGGGCTTTTTTATTAGTGGACAACAATTTCGCTGAGAACTCTTCCTCCGGCGTAAGGGGCCTCTATTTCCAATAAAAAAGCGACAGTTTTACAGATATCAAGAAGAGTTCCCTGTTTTGAAGAAATCAAGCCTTTCTGAATGCGGGGGCCTATCGCAAAAAAATTAATATGTTGACATCCAGTACAAGGACATCCATGAGAGACAAATCCGTCTCGAATCGAATCTAGGTGTCGCCCATGATCGTTGCTCATAAACAAATAGGATTTCTGCTGATAAATGGAGTCTTGTTGTAAAAAGCTCCAAAGTTGATGGATTAATTGATCTGAGGATTGAATGGCTTTGAGATATCCGTTCCAATTGTTTTCATGGCCCTGAAGATCAGGTTCCGCGATACTTAACAGGACTAATTTAGGATGATAGGTCTTTAAATAATTTAAGACTTCCGAAAGAGGTTCTGAGTTCGGTTTTAAGGGTACAAAATCGGCTTGATAGGCTTCTCCGTATTCTGGCGAAAGACTATGAGTACAAACCTTTAGTTTTGTTTTTTGAGCAAAGACAACGGTTTGTTCTTTAGGGAGTTGATAGGCTTTCCGATAATATTCAAAAAGCGTTGGCACTATCGATCGCTGTGAGCCGTCATTGGGGACAGATTGCCAAATTCCGGTGATCATTCCCAGATGCCCGGGACAAGTATAAGTGGGGCCCGTATTGTAGAATTCTGTTAAAATACTCCCTTGCGAACGAAGTTCGTTCCAAAGATGCGGAATAGATTGATGTGCAGGATCATCTCCAAGTGCTTCTGAATAACGGACACCATCCACCATCACTAAAAAGAAGGATTCTTGCGGTGGAGAGCGATGCGGTTGTTCTTCGTTGGGGTCATCCAAAGAAATAAGGGCAAGGATTCCTAAAAAACCGATGAATGAGAAATTTTTGAGCGATTTAATGGAATTCATGCGAAATTTCATGAAGATTTTCCTGAGAGCGTTCACAATCTTCTTGGAACTGTTGTTCGATTTCTTCCCAAGTCAAACACAAGAGATGCGGTGTTCGATAAAAAGAGTGTGAAATATTGTGTCCGATCATTTTAAGATTCATTTTGGTTTTAGTGGTATTTTCTTGAATATCGAGCCAGAGGGCACGAGGAAAATTTTTTGCATGAGACTGCGTTTTTTGCCAATCCTCATTAAGTTCGCGAACAAATGTTTCTCCAACAATACGAATATGCGAAAAAGATTCCGTAAAATGGGCTCTCATTTGTTGGGGAAAATTCTGAAGATTTTGTTTTGTTTTTTTGCAATCTGAGGCAATATCGGCGCGAATGTTGCGGAAATCCTCTTTTAGATTGTGAAGCGATTCTCGAAAGTGTTGTTGGAGTTTTTGAGGAAATTGGCGGAAATGGGAGATCGTTTGTTCCGTGTCTTCTTCAAGCGTTTTCATGAACTCTTGCCCACAAATTTTGAGATTTCTTTTGGAATAGAGCCATTCCTCACGAAGGAGGGTGGGAATCTTTTTTAAGTTTTGTTGCGTAAGCGTTACATCGTTGTCAAAGTCTTTTTGAAACTCCTTCCAATTGCGATAAGTTGGAGTAAAATCCCATTCTTTTCGGAACCAAATGGGGAGATAATAAATATTTTGTTTTGTTTTTTTTACATCGTCACGGAATTGCTTTTGAACCTGTTTTTTCTCGATATTCAGTTCTTTTTTGGCTCGTTTCCAATCTTCAGCAGGAAAATGGGTTATATCTTGAACATTCTGTTTGGTTTTACGATAATCTTCAGAGAAATCATCTGCAATCGTTTCATAGGTTTCGGAAAATACATCACCCAATCGTTCCCAAAAACCTTTTCGTTTATCGGCCCAAATAAAGCTGTTCAGCAGAACAAAAAAGATCACAAGAAAGAGGAAAAAACGTTTCATAAGCATAATCTCCCAAATAAACCCCTTCTAATATAGCAGAGAGCCCTTTTTTTTAAAGAGCAGAGATGAGCGTGATATGAATTACTGTAATTTATTTCTTAGTACTTTGTTTTTTGGTCTTCCCTTAATGACGACCGCGCTAGTGCATGGAACCTGCCTAAAGTTTGATTGGTTCAAATGGGCCAAGAAGCCTCTTGATTTTAAGAAAAGTTTTCGGAACAAGCGTCTGTTCGGAGATAATAAGACCTGGCGCGGTTTAATGATGGCCTGTTTGGGCTGTTTGTTAGGGGTTTATTTACTTCGACTCCTAGAAATTTATTGGCCTTCCTTTCGTTCAAATTACGCTTTTTTTAGCTATCGAGAAACGAATCTTTTTTGGTTAGGAATGGCTTTCGGAGTCGGAATGACTCTAGGTGAACTTCCGAATTCGTTTTTGAAGCGCCAAATGGATATCAAACCCGGAAGTCAGAGTGCTGGATTTAAAGGGGTCTTTTTTATCAATAGGAGAAGTTGTTGCTGTTGCATCAAAT
>CAZHAR010000004.1:0-36793 GCA_964530615.1 uncultured Planctomycetota bacterium
ATTTTTGAAAATCTTCAAAAACAGTATTCGATCCAACTTCCGACAACTCCGGGAATGGATACAATGGCTTGTATGCAAGCGGCATTAGAAGGAAAAGTGGATCTGGCCTTTCTTTTAGGGGGAAATCTTTATCAATCCAATCCTAATTCGCATTTTGCGGAACAATCTCTTCAGAAAATTCCTTGCACCGTTTATTTAACCACCACCTTAAATAAGGGGCATCTTTTTGGATCGGGAGAAGAATCTTTTATTTTGCCCGTCGCGGCGAGGGATGAAGAAAAACAACCCACGACTCAAGAATCCATGTTTAATTTTGTTCGAATGAGCGATGGCGGGATTGTTCGTTTGAAAAATATTCGCTCGGAAGTCGATATTATTAGCGATATTGCCTCGAAGGTTTTAACTTCAAGTCCCATTGATTTTCGGGAATTTAAAAATCATCAAGCCATCCGTAAGGTGATCGCAAAGATCGTCCCTGGCTTTGAAAAAATGGAAACCATCGACCAAACTCGGGAAGAATTTCATATTGCGGGTCGAGTGTTTCATGAACCTCAATTCTCGACCCCAAACTATAAAGCTAATTTTAAAGCGATCCCGATTCCACCTCTCAAAGGAGACATTGGCGAGTTTTGTTTAATGACAATTCGGAGCGAAGGACAGTTTAATTCGATTATTTATGACGAAGAAGATATTTATCGCGGGCAAACTCAGCGTGATATTGTATTGATGAACCTTGAGGATATTCAGAAAAAAGGGCTCCAGCCCAATGATCGAGTTACGGTGATCTCTAAAACAGGGAAATTGGAACATATTCTGCTTCGAGAATTTGATATTCCGGTTGGAAATGTGGCGATGTATTTTCCTGAAGCCAATATATTAGTTCCGGCCGTGATGGACGGGAAAAGTAAAACTCCCAGCTTTAAATCGCTCAGTGTAAAAATTATTGCGGAATAAACGAATCTTCTAGGAGAAAAAAATGTTGTTTAACGAGTTACCAGAAACCTCGCGTTTAAAAATTTTTCATGCGAGTCGTCCGTTATCAGAATCTGAAAGTGCATTACTACGGAAAGAAGCCGATTTTTTTCTAAAAGGATGGCAAACGCACAAACAGGATCTGACCGCGGCTTATGAATGGAAATATCATCAATTTTTATTGGTGGGAATCGATGAACGCTGTGTTTCGCTTTCTGGATGTTCTATTGATCGATTGACGCAATTTGTAGAAGCGTTAGGACGGCAATTTCAGGTGGAATTTTTAAATAGTCCCCAAATCTGTTATCGGAACGAACAAAATCAAATTTGTTGTGTAGACCGTTTGGAATTCAAAAACCAAATTCAATTGGGAGCGATCCACGAGAACACTCTCGTTTTTAATAATCTGATTATGAGCTTGAAAGAATGGCGGGCCGGGAAATGGGAAGTTCCATTGAAAGAAAGTTGGCACGCGCAAGCATTTCCATTAAACAAATTCGTTTCGGTGAAGTCCTAAAACCCAGAAAAAATCAAATTTTTTGAGAAAATTTGATTTTCTTGAGAAAAGATTGCATAAATTTTTACTTAGCTTGGGTTATAATTGAAAGAGTATTGAAGACAAAAGTAATTTTAAGCTGTTAGGGAAACGCTAGGAGGTACGGATGAGAGCTTCTTTTTTATGGGTATTATTGGGTTTGAGTGTTTTGGGGATGATGATCGGATGTAGTAGTGCTCCGGTAGAATCAAATAGTGAACATACCTACTATTCAGAGGGTCCGACTCCGGCAGACAAGCAAAAACTTTGGGATGCAATGGTCGCTGTTTTAGGACGTTATTTTGTGATTCGTGAATCTATTTTCCGAGAAGGGGTCATTGTCGCAACTTCGCGCGTGACTCATCATGGAAGTCAAAAAACACGTGCCAAAGTGACGGGCAAAATTATTCAGGACGAAGAGGGTTATTTTCAACCGATGGTTCGTGTGAATGAACAAATCGATATTTCTTCACCGCGTCCGATGAATCCAACGGGAAGTCAACCCCAATATGAATGGATTCGGGTTCGCAACAATTCCAATCTCGAAGCAAAATTGGTGAACGAAATCAATGTTTTGGCCTATGGTCGTAAAGGATTTTCCTCTGAATTTTTCTTAGGGCCGGTGAAATCTCATCCGATCGAGGCTTATCCACGCAAAACGCCTTCTATCCAAGAAGAAGAGCCAGAACATATTTATGAAATTGAACGCGTTCGGGAACGGGTGATTGAAGAACGAATTGAAATCGATGGCAGAGATTCTTCGCACAGAAACCCTTCCACCAAAACAACGACACCCAAGATTCGAATCAATGACGTTCCAGTAGAAGAATCTACGGAAACCGAAGAGGTGACCGATCCTAATATTGAAACACAAAGTTCGAATGCAGAAGAAAGTAAAACGTTTTCTAAAGACAAAGAAAAAAGTACTCTTTCAAAATAGGTCTTTTATGTGGATCGTAAAAAATCTCCTTCGTGGAACCTTGAAATTTAGTGGTTTAGGAGTCGAAATTCCTCCTCGTCAGGAATTTGATTTAGATACGATTGGTCGAGAAATAACCGAACGCTCTAATCAACTTATTGTCGCTTTTGAGGAAGGGTATCTCCAAAATATCCGTAAAGGAGAAAGTGATGTGCCTGTCGCCAATATTACCATTGGCTCTGCAGGGTCAACCGATAACCTTTCGGATTCGTTATCATTCTTTAAGAACGATATTCTGAATACCCTTCAGCATTCATTTCCTGAACTGATTACGGAAGGAATGTTGGTCCACATGAAAGATTCGATTGTTGGCGATTTAGGCGAGAAACTGGATCAATTGAAGCGAAAAATTCAGATGGCTCGCCAAAATGTGTTAGATAGTCGCGATTTAAGTGATGCTGAAATTCAAGCACGATTGCTTTTCTTGGCGGAGCAAGAAAACTCTTTGGAACGACATCTCCACGATGTTGGAACGAAAACGCTTACGACTACCAAAGAATCTGATCTCCAAGCTCAAGCCAATCAATTAGATGGTTTACTTGAGGAATAATAGCGATTGGGGAGAATGTTTATCATTCCCCAATCTGCTTTTGCCTCTCCTTTTTTTCTCCTTCTCTCATTATCGTTTAACTCACCCATTGGTGAACCACCAAGGAGCTTATAATCTTATGGCGAAAGCAGTTGATATTGGAACTAGTTTTATCGTTGGGGCTTGGATCAATGAAGGCGGAAATGTAGTATTCAAAAAAGAACGTGACGCGTTCTTTTCTATGCCAAACGAAGATTTGACAGAAGATATGTTGGAACGAGCTGGAGCTTCGTTTTTACGTAAAGGGGATCGCATCTATGTCATCGGAGATGATGCACTAAAATACAGTATTTTCACCGCCAATGCCAAAGATTATCGCCGTCCTATGGCCAAAGGAGTCCTCAACCCTGGAGAAGAAGAAGCGATCGGAATGGTTGAACTTCTCATTGAAGAAATTATTGGAAAATCTTCTTATCCCGGGGAAGTGATTGCGGCTACAATTCCTGCAAACCCTATAGAAGATACCTTTGATACCACCTTTCATCGGATTGTGATGGAACGCTGTCTCAAGCATTTAGGGTATGAAGTGCGTATCATTAACGAAGCGCTCTGCATCATTTATTATATGCAACCTAAAGCAACTGCGCCCGACGGCAAAGAAAAACTCTATACCGGAATCGGAATCTCTTTTGGAGCCGGAATGACGAATCTCGTGGTCGCCCTTCAGGCAAAAAAAACTTTTGAAATTTCGGTCGGACGTGGTGGAGACTGGATCGATCAAAGCGTCGCGCGGGTTCGAAATCAACAGGTCACGATTGTAACAAATGCAAAAGAAAAACGACTCAATTTGCAGAGTATTGATAAATCGGATGGCGTTCTTGCCGCGCTGGAAATTTATTATGAAGAACTTATTCGCTATACCTTAGAAAATTTTGCTCGATACTTCAAAGAATCCAAAACGACCATTGATTTCCCGTTAGAAATTGTCATTGGCGGAGGAACAGCAATGGTTCCAGGTTTTCTACAAAAATTTGAGGCTTGTTTGGCCATTTGTGATCTCGGAATACCCATTAAAGGAATAAGGCTTGCAGACAATATGTTGTATGCGGTCGCCGCTGGAGCCTTAACCGCATCGATTTCATTTGAAAATGCTTTAAAGAGTAAACAACCGCTACCTCCAACACCTCCAGTTGTTTCTATAAATCCTCCGAAAAATCCCCACCATCCCATTATCAAATAAGGCTGTTTTTTTTTGGAAAGAGCGTCTGTTATGGAGCCTTCTTTTCGTAAGATAGACCTGAATAAAGTGATTCAGGAAGAACCCTTAGAAATCCTTATTTCAGAAGATATTGAACCTTCAGGGATTGTCGATTTACGACACTTGTTTACCTATGATTACGAATCTTACGCGAAAAAGTCTCAAGGACTTGGGCAAACCGCCACTCCCGCAAGCAGTTCCTTAGAGGCTATGCCCGTATCTGCTATCGCTCCTATTCTTCCTGTGCCCCCCATCGTGGGCAATGAGCCTCCCCGCGAGAGCGTTTTGTGGAAAATCTTTGGTGTGTTTTGTCTCTTGGCGATTTCTGCCTTTGCTGGAGCTTATTATAACGGTTGGATTGAATTCTCAAGACCCGCAGAACTTCAATCGGATCCAATACCTATAGCTCTTCATAAAGAACCAGAAATCATTCCAGAACCTCAAATTCAGAGCGAAGAAACAAAGACGATCACCCTTTCGATTTCCGAAGAACCGATCCCTCTTAAAACTTCACTAGAAGAACCGAAATTCTCTAATCTTATTGATTCTGAAGCCACCCTTACCAAAACAGTGGATGAAATTTTTCAGGAAGGACTTCTGTTTGAACAAGAAAAACGTTATACGGAAGCCCTCCAAAAATATCAGGATGTCTTAAGAATCGATCCTTCCTATAGTAAAGCCTATTATCGAATGGGATATGTTTATCATATCACCGGAGATCGTTCAAATGCTTCATTACGCTATCAACAAGCGATTGAAACAGATCCAAATTTGTTTCAAGCTTACAACAATTTGGGAATTCTCTACTTAGAAGATAATAATTTGTCTTCCGCCCATCATCATTTTTCTCAGGCAATCACACTCCAACCCAATTCTGCCGAAGCGTATAACAATTTTGCGAATACCCTTAAAAAGATGGGAAACTATGATGAAGCAATCCACTCTTATCAGAAAGCACTGCAATTAAGATCCGATCTCTATGATGCCACTTGGAATTTGGCTCTCATTTATTTTCATCAACAACAATATCAACAGTCTAGAGATATTCTTCTTCCCTTACTTTCTCAGAACGAAGTCTCTTTTTCTGCGGAAATCTATAACCTTTTAGGCAAAATTTCAAATCAGGAAGAAAAACTGGAGGAGGCGAATTCTCATTATGAAAAAGCGTTAGCGATTCAACCGGGTTTTCTAGATGCAATGAATAATTTAGGGATTACTTTTACGAAGCAAGAACGTTACCCAGAAGCGATTCAAAAGTACCAACAAATTCTGGAGCAAGATCCCCAATACGATAAAGCATATAATAATCTTGGAATTGTATATGCCAAACAAAACCAATGGGCGCAAGCGATCTCAAACTATCAAAAAGCAATTCAGCTCAACCCAAATTATGCGGATGCTTATTATAATTATGGTGTCGCACTCGAAGAGCAGAGCCAATTTAAAGAAGCTCATCAACAATATGTGGCGTGTTTAAAACGCGACAAAAAACATTATCGGGCCTGTAATAATATTGGACAACTCTATATTCGTTGGGATATTGAGCCAGAGCGAGCTCTAAAATGGATAGAAAAAAGTTTAGAAATCCAGCCAAATTTTCCTGAAGCGCATTTGAATCATGGATGGATTTTATCAAAACTAAAGCAATATAAAGAAAGTGGAGAGGCGTTTGAGCGCTATTTGAAGCTTTCTCCAGATAAAAATAATGAATTTGTAAAGCAAGCATTAGAGAAAATTAAACAATATCAAATCCAAAAAAATCACCAGGAAGCATTAAAAAACTATCTTAAAATTCTACAAAATCGAAATGCTAAGTCTGCTTCTCCTGAAAAACCAAACGATTCTCCTCCTAAAGATTCAAAAAAAATTCGATAAGCGAAATTTTTTCTGAATCTTAAGACATTTTCCTGCGAGCAAAAACTTCCATCATAAACCAAAGAAAAAGTAAAGCACTCAAAAACAAAAGGGTAGTCACAGAACTCCAATAGAATTGTTGGCGACTTTCCTGGAATTGAGCAATTTGTAAAGCTACATCGACAAGACCAAATGTGGCTGTGCCCGCAACAAAGATATTGACCAATTGAATACTTTTGTTGGTTCGCAACGTATATTCTTGGATAATATAGTCGGTAGCCAAGTCTCTCTTTTTTTCGAGCTTTTCTTGGAATTCTGGAATGCGATGCGCCACTCGCGCTTTTTCTAAAAATTCTTCGCGGGAAGGATAGGGCGTAATTCCTACTTTATAAACGATCAAATCATGCATCGATTGTTTTTGTAGAAATAACATTCGTTCAGGGGTTGTTTTTTCATCCGATATCGCTTGAGAGAGCAATTGATTATAGCGTTCAATAATACATTTTTCTAAATACACCCACTCCAGCAAACAGGAATAATGTGTCGTGTTATATAAAACCGAGGTGTAGGGATCTTTAAATTGTTTCTTTTTGCTCGTCATTTTCATGATTTCGTCAAATTCATGATTAAAAATCATTAAATCGGAGAGCCCAAAAGTATAAACCCCCAGCTCTTCATCGTTTGAAAGATTATGGGAAAAGGATTCTTGAATTAGAGTTACGGGACGTTCTTCAAAGGACCGATCCATCGTTCCGATTCCGAACATAGCGTTTCCAAAATGGTGGGGTGAAACAAATTTTTCGACGGATTCACAAATAGGGTTCGTCTGATAAATTTGTGTCAAAGTCGATGCGAGACAACTGAGGGAACGAGGCTCGTCCAAACCGAGTTTATCTTTTAAGCATCGAATAAGTATGGGGCGAAGTACTTCTGAGGTTAAATCTTTGAGGGAGCCCACCAAAAAAGTTTCCGCATCAGTGTGCACAAAATGGAAGCGATCCGCTGTTTTCTTATCAAAATCTAGCTTTTTGATAAAACATTCTGGAAGTTTAATGGCTAGAGTGCGAAGATTAATTCGGATATTTTCAATGGCACGACTTACAGGAATTCCTTCTTTTGAAGTAAATCGCAAGTGCATATTTGCGACCAAATTTCCAGTAATATGAAGAGCCGCACAGGTCGTTAAGGTATAATGAGGGTTTTCATGAAAAGCATTAATCACTTCGTTATCGCTGAGAAAATGAACACGAGGGAGGTCTAAGATTTCCATCGAAGGAAACTCAAACCGAACAATGTCTTTTTTACTAAGCGAGCAAACGGTTTGGCTTACTTGTTTAATGACTCCCCCGTACTCTGTTTCTTGGACGATTATATCTTGGATGAGCGGTAATACTCGTTCTTCGGTAATACTCACTTCTGGTTTTCCCAAATCCACAAGATTTCGCAAAATTACGGCAAAATCTAATATTTTTAATTCAGTCATATCTACTTGCTCCCAAAATGAATGGAGAGTCCTTTAAAATATTTCTGGACGGAATCACTTTGAAAAATCTTTTAAAGTTTAAAGAGAAAAGAAGCTGAACTCAAGCGGGTGAAATTATCCGTCGGAAAGAATTTGATATTTTTCGAGGAGTGCCATCAACGAAACGAGGCTTCCTTGAGCCTCGATTTTTTCGAGACGCCCATCGACATTGGCAATGAGCCGATAAATTTCGATAGCGGGTTGAGTTAATTGGCAAAAAGCTTCTTTTTGAAAAGCGAGTGTATCCGCGGGATGATAGACCAGATACTCTTTAGCGAGTAGCACGTAAAAATCAGCCAAAGAGAGGAGATAGCGATAAATTTGTTCGGAATTTTTATGATCGCGAATTAAATTTTGATACCCTTGAATAACACGATTTGTTCCTTGAGTGAGCAATAAACGATTTTGGCGCAAGAATTCGATTTTAGAGAGAGTATTGCGTTCAAGTTCTCTCCAAACAAGGCTGGTATCGATGTCTTCATATTCGGTCATCAGTTTTTTAAAGAGGGTATCCCGTCGATCAAATTGATCCAAAATTGCGTTGATATCATTTCGGGGGACAGGGATTTTAAAGATTTGGATTAAGGCTTGTGTCCACTGTGCTTCTTTTTGGGCCAAATTTTTTAATTTTCCGTTTTCATACGAAAGAGTTTGTTGAAAATAAAACAAAGCTTCTTCGAAATTACCCAATTTTTGATGGCATTTAGCGCGGGAGTAAGCAACAATTTCTTGAAATTTGTCTGGCGAGAGTTGCTGATAATTTTCTAGTCGAATCAGGGTTGCTTTAAAAACGTTTTGTCCACTGGGATCTAGCGGCATTGAAAACTGATAAATATCGTCATCGAGATGGCGTTGAAGATCCGAGATAATGGAGAGGAGGTTTTCGTAAGTAGCGTATTCTTGAACGGGTTCAGAGGCACATCCTAAAGCGAAGAATAACAAGAGCAACTTATAAATCTTTCGCACAGCGAAATCCTAAATCATCGACTCGATAAGTGGCTTCATTATAAGAGCGAAATGAGCTTCTAATTTCGTCAGGGCCAGTTTGAAAGGAACCTCCGCGATAGCATTTTTGAGAACCAACGGGTGCACCTTTTGGGTTTTTAGGTTCAGAGAAGTGATAATATCGAGAAGAATAAGAATCATTAGCCCATTCCCAGACGTTTCCCGCTAAATCATGAATGCCGTAAACAGAAACTCCTTTAGGATAAGAGCCTCCTTGAACAAAGCATCCACTGTTCAAAAAAAAGTTTGTATGTTTAGCTGTGGGATAGTCTTCACCCCAAGGATATGTTTTCCCTTGAGGTCCGCGAGCCGCTTTTTCCCATTCCGCTTCTGTGGGGAGTCTTTTTTCTGCCCATTTCGCATAGGCGTATGCATCATACCAATCCACGTCCACAACAGGCATATTGGGCTCCAAGAGTTGGCTTTTCCATTTATTGGGGATGTGATTTTTACGAGAGGGTTCTTCCAGATGACAACAAGGATTGAGTTCCTTGTTTCGAATTTCTTTTAAAAATTGGGCGTATTGTTTGACAGTCACTTCATATTGATCAATATAATAAGCGTCTAAAAGGACTGTGTGTTGAGGAGTTTCATCTTTATGGATTTCAAAGTCAATGGAATCAGAAAGAAATCGTTCTATTCCTTTAGAAGAAAGTCCCATTAGAAACTCCCCTTCCGACACAAGAATCATTGAAGATTGATCTTTAGGATGAACAATCATTTTTTTTGGTTTTGTATCATCGTCGGCTTCAACTCGATTTGGAGAATCGAGTAGGAAGAGGAGAAGAATGAAAAAAAAAGAGAGAAATTTAACAATCCATTTCATAAAGCACCGTTATTTGGGGATCCTCGTGAAAGTTTTGAGAGTGGAGTGACTCTACTTGGAATTTATTGAAGCTTTTTGAAAAGGAATGGAAAAAAAGAAACAACCTATTCTTTTTTTTGGCGGAACAATCTCTGAGTTAAGCTTCAAAAGAAGTATGAATGAGTCCGAAAAAGAAAACAAGTTTGATTTCGTCCTCAAACAAGTTTTATTAACGTTTCTTCTCTTGAACCTTTTTTTTCATTAATCGTCCGACTTTAAACGTAACTACATTACGTTTTGGAACTTTGACCTCTTCCCCGGTTCGTGGATTTCTTCCAATACGAGAAGCTCGTTCTTTCACTTCAAAAACCCCAAAATCTCTAAACTCCAAACGATTTCCATTGGAAAGTTCATCAATAATTTCATCAAGAAACTGCTGGATCACTCTTTTGACAATCACTTGTGCTTGATTCGTATCTTGAGAGATTTTGTCAACTAGAGCTTTTTTAGTAATCGTACCCAAACGTGCTCTCCATCATTTAAGAAAAATAATAAGAAAAATAAAAACTGAATCCGTAAACTCAGAAATTCCTGTAAAAAAATACCTTTTCATAAAAGATTCTCTTAATTACTTATCAGCTAATGTATTATAAGATGGATGTTGCAGAAAGCAATATCTCTTGGGAAAAAAAATTAAATTTTTCTTTTTCCTTATCTATTTATTGAGTTGAAGTTATGGAAATATCTTAGGTGTTCGGGGTTTTATTAAAAATTGCGAAGTATAAAAGAACCGACGACCTCATGCTCACCCAAAAGGAACCGGAAGCATTATAGGAGTCTAAAACATCACTAGGATCCTTACATCATTGAATCCTATCCTGAATTTTCTGAACTATTTTAAATTCTCGAAAAAATTGTAAAAATACGAGATTTTTGCTATCTTTTCTGTTTTCTCAATTTTTTTCTCATTATACGAGGAATGTTATGTCGACTGCGACTTATCAAAAATTGGTTTCTAAAGCCACCAATACTCCATTTTTACAACAAAAAAGAAAAAAGCTGTTGATTAATAATCAATGGGTGGATGCGGCTTCGGGGAAAACCTTTAAAGCCACCGATCCTGCAAGTGGAATCGAGTTAGCGGATATCGCTTGCGGAGACAAAGAAGATATCAATCGTGCGGTAAAAGCCGCTCGAAACGCCTTTGAAAATTCCGCTTGGCGTAAAATGACGGCCAGTGAACGTGGAAAAAAAATCTGGAAATTAGCCGATTTGATTGAACAACATCTCGAAGAATTTGCCTATCTGGAAACCTTGGATAACGGTAAACCCTTTACTATTGCTAAAATTGCGGATATTCCTCTTGTTGTCGATCATTTCCGTTATTATGCAGGCTGGGCCACGAAAATCGAAGGTGATACCATTCCTGTTTCTGTTCCTTATGCCCCGGGCGCTCAGTTTTTTAATTATACGCTCCGAGAACCTGTGGGCGTGGTAGGTCAGATTATCCCCTGGAATTTCCCTCTATTAATGGCCGCCTGGAAATTAGGCGCCGCTCTTGCTTGCGGAAACTGTGTGATCCTAAAACCTGCGGAACAAACTTCACTTTCTTCACTCCGTCTTGGAGAATTGATTGTGGAAGCAGGTTTTCCTGAAGGTGTAGTCAATATTGTGACAGGTTATGGAGAAGCCGGAGCCGCTTTAGCTGCTCATCCGGATGTTGATAAAATAGCCTTTACCGGAAGTACAGAAGTGGGAAGAAAAATAATTGCCGCTTCTGCAGGTAATTTGAAAAGAGTTTCCTTAGAACTTGGTGGAAAATCTCCGAATATTATTTTTGCGGATGCGCCTTTAGACGTGGCCATTAAAGGAGCCGCGTCGGCGATTTATTTTAATCATGGCCAATGTTGTTGTGCAGGTTCCAGACTCTATATTCATAAAAAAGTGTATAACGAAGTCGTTGAAGGAATTGCCGAATATTCAAAAAATATCAAATTGGGTCATGGGCTAGATCCGAAAACGGAAATGGGCCCCCTTGTCAGTGAAGAACAATTAAGCCGTGTCTTAGGATATATCGATTCGGGTAAAAAAGAAGGCGCTAAAATCTTGGCCGGCGGAAATCGAAGTTCAGAAAAGACGTTAAAAGCCGGCTATTTTGTAGAACCTACTGTCTTTACCGATATCAAACCGGAGATGAAAATTCTTCAAGAAGAAATTTTTGGACCCGTCGTTTGCGCGGTTCCTTTCTCGGAGATAGAAGAAGTTGTAAGACAGGGAAATGATACACCTTACGGATTGGCCGCAGGAATCTGGACAAAAGATATTACGTTAGCGCATCGAACCGCCGCCGCTCTTAACGCCGGAACGGTTTGGATCAATTGCTATAACATCTTTGATGCGGCTTCTCCTTTTGGCGGCTATAAACAAAGTGGTTATGGCCGCGAAATGGGAAAATATGCCATTGATCTCTATACCCAAGTCAAGAGTGTCTGGGTTGGTTTATAAATTTCTGTCCTAGGGATTATGCCGTACCATTAAATTTTAAACCCTTTATTGATGTTGGGGATCGAACGGCATCATTTCTAAAAGAATCTGGACAACTTGTTTTGCGGCATCCTCCGGTTTTAGAGCCAATTCGGAAATACCGGAAACAACCTTGGCAATATCATGATCACATTTTTTTTCGGCCCATACGTTACACTTCGGTGAAGCCATATAGACAGAAAAAGCATCTTGTCCGCTTCCCGGCCGTTCTCCAATCATATGGAGAATGGCTCTGGATTTATTTGGATCTTCTTTAGCAAACAAAATATCGCCAATTCGATAACCTGCACGCACACGGCCTCCGGTGACGACAATATTTTTTTCTCCAACGGTATAACCCGCTTGAGCCAATTCTTTGCGTAGTGCGTTCAAGAAGGGAATCAAATGTCCTTTCCGCATAATTGAGCGCGCATTTAATCCATCAGAGATTACAATCTGAACTTCAGGTGTTTTGTCTTTCCAAGATTTTCTTAAAGCTTCCAATATCGCAATGGCTTCTTCACTGAGAACTTCTCCTAATGGAGGATGAAGAATATAATCTTTTCGGTTCTGAGATAGCGTAAAGATCGCAATGATATCGGGAATACTCTTAAAAAACTCTGAGTTAAATTCAGCCCAGATTGCTTTTTTAGCATCTTCATAGAGTACACGAATCTTTTGCTCCAGTTCCGTATTTAAATCCCACAAGTTCTTTCCGTACCCAGCGGCTAAGGGAACTCTCTGACCCGTCTTCAGCCAAGTTTGATGGATTTCATTAAATTTTTTCTGACCTTCGGCACAAATTTCTTGTTGAGAACGGGTGTCTCCTTTAGTCAAACGGTATTGGTAGTAGACCCATGTGGGATCTCCAAAGTGTTCTGTATAGCGGTTATCTGGCCCAATGATTCCAATTCGTTTAAAAAATTCCCACATCGCATCATTGACCTTAAACCCAAATTTATCCCGAAGACGAACGTGATCCTGATAGGAAGTCGTGAGATAACTGAGCATTGGGTCATTCTTCGTGGGAAGAGCCATTAAATAAGCAGGATTGGCAGGCAAAATTTGATCCAAGCACCAATCCAGATCTTCCAGACTGACTTCCATATGAAGCGTAGAACATACATCCAGCCCCGCACAGAGTCCGTGAAGTTTTCCCATAGCGATATCTTCCAGACAACAACGTACCAATTGATCCCGCGATTTAAAGACTTCTGGGCCAATAAATCCAGCGACATTATTAAAGTGGGTCCAGACTTCTTCGGTTTGTAATTTCCTCAGTTCTTGTTTTAATCCTCGCGCAAATCCGTATTTACGGGACTCCAGAACGACCATATCGACGCCTTCGGCGGCGGCATTAGTAAAATCCGCTCCTTGTCCGGTTTCAAAATAAAGACCATATTTAGAGCCGACGCGAGATTTTGCATGATCGAGCATTTTTTCTACGGAAATATCAAAAATTTTGTTGCACGCATCGGTTCCAGCCAGACTCTGAAACATAATAGCCACGGATCCCATTTGCTGTGTTTCCACTCTCCGTTGAATATCAATATGAGAAAGAACACACCAAGGAAGAATTTCTTGCAGTCCGAACGTCATCACCACTTCTTGAAGACCGTTTTCAATTCGGGCGATATTGATGTCTGTGCTATCGACCGGATTATTTCCAATGACTATATCTCCAACAGCATAAGAAAAAGAACTAAACACTTGCCAGACGATCTCTTCAATATTATCTGTCGGGGAATTAGGCTGGATTCGTGCGCTTAGGTATCCTTTGGCTCCAATTTGGGAACCAGGCAAGGGATTAAAAATTTTTGAATTTAAACGAATGAGTTCCTCATTATTCATGAGTTTAGGGAGACAACCAATGATTTCGCTGTTCAATCCGCCCATGATTCCTTTAATATCTTCTTCTGGTTTATTCAGTAAAAATTCCTTGAGTTCTCCAAGGGTCCAGTTTTGGATCTTTTGATAGGAAAGTGGATCGGTCGTATCCCAAATGAATTTTTGGAGATTATCGGGAAGGAGGGGATGTTCATGAAGATCTTTAATTTTAGTCTGAGTCAGCAATTTTCGGGCATTTTCTCGACTGGTTTCGTCTGCCGCTAGGACTCCAATGGCATCATCTCCTTCTTTAGGTGCATTGGCGGCCCCGACAATTTGTTGGTACAAAGTTTGATCAAAAGAGCCTTGAATTCTAAGGATATACCGAAAAATATCTTCTCCGTTTTTAACATCTCTAATCATAAGTGTCTTTGCTTGAAGTGGTTGGGAGAATAAAGCCATACCGATAAACCCAATGATAACAAATTTAAGAATATCGATCTTCATGATACAAAACACTCCTTTTTAAAACCAAGAAAAGAATACGAAAAAGAGACAAGGAGAAACGCATTTGGCAAAAAATGCGCCGTTTATAAGATCTTAACCATTCAAGAAAAAATTTAAAAGAGCCTCTATTTAAAAAACAAGTAACTTCAGGAAAAAAACAACACTGCAAAATTTTTTTTCACTTCCATTCTCTCTTTAAGGTTTTTTTTTTACAATAAGTTTAGATTTTAAGATGAGTTGAGAAAATTTTGAAAAAAATTGAGTTGTGCTTTTTAGAGGAATCCATTGAAACTACTTTATCAAAACTGTTTTTTTTCGATTCTCGCTTTAGGCTTCATAAGCTTGAATTGGGCACAATCGGACATGGAGGTTGAAAAAGAGGTGGAATCCGCAATCGTGAACGGGTTTCATAAGGATCCGCGCGCCTTACAAAAGAATCTGGACTTTTTTAAACGTCTGGATCAGCATCTTTCAAAAACAGGAAAAAAATCGGGCCTTATCGATAATATCCGTGATTTACAAATTAATCTTATCTCAGATTATTCTGAAGCGATCCAGGCTAAAAAGGAGCTTTTGAATGAAGACGATATCGATCCGATTTTACAGAAACGTCTCGAATATCATCTTGAACTCGATCCGTTACTCTATATTCAAACACTTGAAGGTGAAGGCTTTTATAACAAAATTGCCGCACTTTTTAATGATGTTTCGCAATACGCTTTTTTATTAGCCTCTGGAAATTTTTTTGCGGTTGGGAATACGGCTATTGATGTTTTTTTTACTTTGTTGACGTTCCCTCAACTGACGATCCATCAGAGAAAAATTCTTGTCCTTCTGGAAGACCATTTAAAGAAACAAGATCCAGAATTTAAGGAAACAAACCAACGAAATAAGCTACGACAACTTCAATCTCGACGTCAAACGCTAATCCTGCAAGAAGATTTGGACGAGTTGGAAAAATTAAGAGACGGTCAATATTGGAAAGCCTTTGAGTCTTTACTGATCTATATGAAAAAAACGTACTCTGAGCTCGAAGTTCAAACCGTGTTAAGTGCTTCAGAAAAAGAACTCTTGAACAAAGAGCGTCAGCAAAAACGATCTCTTTTTGTGGAAACGAAACAAGAATCCATCTCTCCTGAGCAGGAAGAAGTGATAGAGCAATTATTGGAATGGATGTATAGTAAAAAATGGGAAAAGGCTTCTCAGTATATTCTTCAATCGCAACCTCTTTTTCAAGGAAGTGTTCTGGAAGATGAACTCTGGTACCTTCAATCGGTACTTATTGAAAAACAGCAAGGCCGTGTCGCGTCTATTCAATTTTTGCAAAAAAATCCCTATCCTGAGAGTAATATGGGAAAACAAGCCCATTCTCTCTTAAAACAGATTGAATATCATCGTGAATTTGCTATCGATCAGGCCCGTTCTCAACATACTTGGGATACTCTTCATTATGTGTTTACCGGACAAATCGAAGGGAGAAGTGCGTTCAAAATACTGAGTAAACGAATTTTGTCTCAAGGCGCAGACGCCGGAGCCTCTCTCGGGATTTTTTATGCCGCCAGTATTTTACTTCGATCGATACGCCTTTGTTTTTCAAATCCGATTTCGACACAAGGAATTATTGATGCCTATCTGAAGGCCCTTGAATATGAAGAAGATGAAGAAATGCGGCAAGTTTTGATCGGACTCTATGAAAGTCAAGAAGAATACGAAAAAGCCCTCTACCATCTTCTGAAAACCACTTCTCCCGATCCAGAAAAACGAAAAGAATTGGAACAAGAAATTCAGGAAAAATGGTTGGATTTAGTTGAAAAGCTTCCTGATCCAGAGGTTCAAGAAAAAATATTACAAAAAATTTTGCTTCAGAAACCCGATTTGGAAACAGAGCAAAAAACTCGTAAAAAACTCGAAGAAGTGCAACTCCTTCAAAATAAAGAATATCAGTTCTCTTGGAAAATATTGGCGACCTTTCCAGAGTTGATGAACTGGCTAAATCTCTCCCCAGAACTAGTGGATAATGAGGGCGCAAATGGAGAATTAGACGAACAAGGAGTTTACCTCTTAAAATCAGGTGAACTTCTTTTATTTTTGGAGGGAAATTATCAAAGGCGCGTTCTACTTTCCCTAGAAGCTCAACATGAATTAAAAGCACAATTACAGCAATGGAAGTTTAAGGAAACCTTGAAAGAACAAACCTATCATCTCTCTCCTTACGGATATTTTCCTTTGGAACTTTATGGTTCCGTTGGAAGTCAGGGCGTATTAGTCTACCCCCGCTTAAAACAGAAATTTTATGCGAATCCCGATCAAAAACTTTACAAATAAATTTAGATTTTTATCGAAATCGTCATCTTACAAAGATAGTGGTATCCATGAAGGATTATCTTGTTTGGGTTAATCAAAGTCGTCTTGGAAATCGAACGGCGTTTGGTCATCTTGTTGAGCGTTTTCAAGGAATTGTTTATAGCTATCTGTTTCGTCATCTCCATGAATACAATCTTACTCAAGATTTAATGCAAGAAGTATTTATACGGGCGTTTCGGGGAATTCCTCAGTTGAAAAACCCAGAAAGTTTTGTGAGTTGGCTCTATAAAATCAGCCATCAAGTATTGGCAGATTATTTTCGGAAACGTGTCGAAACAGTTCCTTTAGAAAAAGCCGAATATCTGGAATCTATTCCTTATGAAAAATCTTTAGAAAAATTAGAACTTCTTTCAAAATTAGAAGTCTCTCTTTCTGAACTTCCTGAAAAATATCAAACGATTTTAAGTTTAAAATATTTTGAACAAAAAAGTTATGAAGAAATTTCTGAGATTTTAGGTTTAAGTTTTTCCACAATCGATGGTCGAATGACTCAAGCGAAAGTTTTGCTAAGAAAAAAAATGGGGTTTTATTATGGAATGTAAACGCGTTTTGACGCTTCTTAATCATCTCTCTGAAATTTCTTCTGAAGAACAAAACAGAATGAAAAAGCATATTTTGCAGTGTTCTTCTTGCCGGAAAGCCTATCAAGATTTTCGAAAGTTGGAAGAAGTTTTAACGGACTATTTTTCTTTTACCCCTCCGTCTAAGGATTTGAATTTTATTCAATCGCTTCCAGTTCCTAAAATGGCAGCCCCACATCAAATGACTCTCCTTTTTGCCGCAAGTGTTTTTGTTTCGTTATTCTGTATTTTCTTCATTTCTCCTCGGTTAGACCCCAAACCCATTAGGCATACTTCCCCTTCAGAAAAAATCGCGCTCAATCCTAAAACCTTTGTCTATACTTCCTCCTTATGGACACCAGGAACCCCTAATTCTCTCGTTATTGCGGTAGATCAGTTGGGTTCCTCAAAAACAGATCCTAAAGCAAGCGCATTCTTAATCAACTCGGAAACCCAAGCACTTTACCCACTCTTTGAGTCCATCCATATTCAGGAAGGAATTCTTCGTAAAACAGTTGAAACTCCAAAAGATCTTCCAAAAGGGAACTATGATCTAAAAATTGTAACCGTTTCCGGAAAAGATCAGCAAACACGAGAATATCATTCCCAAATTCAGGTCGCTCCTGTCCTGAAATTATTTTTACAAACAGATAAACCGCGCTATCAAAGTTCTCAAGAAATTCACCTTCATACCTTACTTTTAAACCCCCAAAAACAAGCGATATCCTTTGAAAAGCTTAGCCCTATTCGCTTTTCTGTCCAAGATCCTAGAGGAAACCTCGTATTTCAAAAAGAAGTGCTCCTAAATACCTTTGGATCCGCTTGGTGCTCTTTCACTCTGGCAGATGAAGTTTCAATGGGAGAATATGAGGTTTCGGCTCAATTTGAAGAACAAAATATTCAGAAAAAAATTCTGGTGGATCGCTATGAACTCCCCAAAATGATCGTTCAGCTTAAAACAAATCATGATTATTATTCCGTCAACGATAAAATAGAAATTGAAACCCGAGTTCGCTATCCTTATGGAAAACCAGTCTTCAACGCAAAAATCTCCTTTGAACTATTCGACGAAAATGGAGGCAATTGGGCCGTAGAAGAATTTGAATCTACCTACAAAACCAATGAAGAGGGATTTTATAAATTGTGCCTCTCTCCACTTGCTTTTGAAAAATCGGTAAAGTTATATCTTGCCGTCACTGTAGTTGATGAAGCGAAACAGGTCACTCAGCAAACCAAAACACTTTATCTTTCAGAATCTCCTTATACCGTACATTGCGTTCCAGAATCTGGAACCTTACGTTTAGGATTGATCAATAAATTGTTTTGTATCACCACGCTCCCCGATGGGAAACCAGTTAAAGCTGAACTTGTTTTCCACGATGGTCAAAATGTTGTAAAAATATCGACCCCAGAACATGGAGTCGCAGAGTGGTCCTTTTCCCCAGATTCAGAGCAAATTCGTAAAGAAAATGGCCAAGAATTTTATGAACTCTCTTATAAAATTACTTCTCCCTCTGTTTCAACAGAACAAAGTTTAAAAATTCCTATTCAAACACAAACAGAGCAACTCCTGATAACCCTAGATAAAGCGATTTATGAAGCGGGAGCCCCCTTTGTCGCCAAAATTTTTGGAAGTACACCGATTTCTTCCGTGTTCTTAACTTTGTCACAAGAGGGACTTTTGCTCGCTCAACAAGAAATTCCCTCGACGTTTGATTCCAGAAAAATACTAGAATGGAACTCCGTAATCCCTCCGGGAGTCTCTGGAAACGTTTTATTAACAGGGACCCAACTGTTGCCTTCTGGAAAATGGCTCGAAGACGGACGCGTTTTATTCGTAAAACCCGCTGGCATTGATATCCAAATTGAAAAAAGCCAAACCGATCCACTCCGCCCCAAAGACTCTCTTGATATTTTATTTAAAGCCTTTGAAAAAGATCCGAAAACAAACGAATCACGACCCCTCGCTTCTGGATCTCTCGCGGTCGCAATTGTGGATGAATCGGTATTCGCTTTTCCCGCTAAAAATCTAGCTCAACTCTATTATGAATTAGAAAATCGTTTACGAAAAAGTCAGGTTTCCATCTTAAATGGAGAAGTTTTAGACGAGTGCCTTGGCACGGACGAAATTCAATTGGCTCAACAAAATACCGCAAAGGCCCTTTATGCCACCCTAGAACCCAAAAGCCATTTTATCCAGTTTGGCGATCCGTTTAAAACTCCCGAGGAACAACAACAAATTGAGGAAGTACTCGCAAAAAATTTACTTCCCTATCTTTTAGAGCATCCGTTTATGCGGATCTCTGAAATATCGGATCCGAACACAATTCAAAATCCCAAGGATCCCTCAATAAGCCTAAAAACAGAAAAAGTGACTGAAATTGATCCTCATCTCTTTTCTCAAATGATTTTTAAACAAAAGCTTCCAATGGATCCCTTTTTAGCTGAAAAAACAATCGTTATCGAGGAACTTCTAAAACATTCTTTAGTAGATTCGGCAATTCAAAATTATTCGCTAAAGGATCTTCCAGACAAGATTTCTCTCTTGCGTCGTCAAAAGTTAAATGCGTTAGCTAAAGAAGTGACTTCTTCTCAAGAGTTTAAACAACTTCTGAGAGAACGAAATATTCCAGAAGAAGCGACACTTACTCCTTATGGCGACCCCATTCAAGTCGCTTTTAAAGAAGCCCTCTTTAAAAAAGAGGACAAATTTAAAAGCGGTTCCTCTCCTCAAACTACTCTTTCCACTACGGATACTCCAAGTGCTCCAAATGAAGGAGTTTCGCCAGAAACCGAAGAAAATAGCACGGATCTCGACGAGGACAAAGCTCCTACCGAAAAGAAACCCGCTCTAAATACCATTCAAGAAGTGAATACCAACGAGAAAGAAAAAGCGGTTTCTTCCAAACAGAGAAGCTGGTTGGCACGAATTTTCGGTGGCGATTCCTCAAGCGAAGACGGAGCCCCAACATTAGAAACGGCTACGGTTCAAGTGGGAAAAGGCGGCGCTCGCAGAGGTAAACTGGAGGAAGCAAAAGAAAAAAAATCCGTTAGGAGGGAAGAGGGCCAAACGGAGAAGGTTTTCCAAGAACAGAGGACGAGCGAGAGCTATGAAGAAATAGGCCAGAGTCAGGTAGATGATTTCCCAGTGCAAAAACTGACCGAACCGTCGGAATTTCCGCTCGCCGACGAGGAACTCGACTCAGAACCGTCCCGACTAGACAAGCTCTTAAAAAGCACGGACACTTCAGCGAAAGCTAAAGAATTGGGAGAACTTTATTCAGAAACAGATCCTTCTCTGAGAGATCAAAAAGAACCTCCGAAACCCGGAGATCCTAAAAAAAACTCCTTGAAAACCGATTCCAAAGATACATTACCTCCCGGAAAAACAGAGAGTAAACTAAACGAGGACGGTGAAAAAGGGAACGACGAGAAAGATACTGGAACCTCTGGAAATGACAAAAATCAAAAATCAGGGGGCGGTGGTGCCAAAAAAGATAAAATAAAACAAAAACAAAAACCGATTCCGCTAGAACTCGAGAAAATGATCAAGTTTCGTAAATATTTTCCTGAAACGCTCTTGTTTGAACCTTCAGTGTTGATTACGAATGGAAAAGGGAAACTCCATATTCCAAGCCTTCCGGACTCGATGACCACATTTCGAATAGATGCGACACTCTCCACCACGTCCGGAGAGATCGGCTATAAAAAATCTGAGTTTGAAATATTTAAGCCCTTTTTTGTGGATCTGAATTTGCCGTCGTCCTTGACCGTCCACGATGAAATCGAAATTCCAATTATTTTGCATAATTATTCCCAAAAAGATCTGAAGGTGATTCTCTTAGTTAAAAAAGAAAATTGGTTTGAAGTTCTCAGCCTAGGAGATTCTTGGGAAGATTTGTCTACGCATTTCAAAATGCTCTATATCATTCCTCCGCAGAAGGTTCAAATGATCGAGTTTCCAATCCATATCCTGAAACCTGGAAACAAAAGTATAACCGTTAGCGCGACCTCCGAGGAAAGTAAAGAATTAACCGATGGAATTACCAAAAATATTCTCGTATTTCCAGAAGGCCAGAAAAAAATTTATGGTTCAAATTATCTCTTAACAACTCCAGGATCTCTAAATTGGAGCCTTCCAGAGAAAGCGAAGTTGGAAGAGACTCAAGTTCTGCTTCAGATTTATCCGGATCTTTTAAGCCATTTACGAAACGCTTCAGGAGATATTGATTCGATGAGTCTGGGCGGATTGGATGATATTTTCAATCAAGGATTCCCGGTTCTTTTCCTCTATCAAGCTTTGAAAGCCGAAAATCGTCTCACTTTGGAAGAAGAGCTTCAAATCAGTTATGTGTATCAAAGATTGTTAAGTTATCAGGCTAAAACGGGTTTTAGTCGTTTCCGTAAAGAAGCTCCAAATATCCTTTATACAACACTTGGGTTGTGGATGTTAAACAAAATGAAGCCTTTTCAATCTTGGCAATCGCCTCAAAAAGATTCGAAACTGATTGCTCGTTGTAAAAAAGCGATTTTGGATCAATATAAATCCGAACAGGGATTCATTTCTTTTAACTCTACTTTCGCTATTACCGAAAATAATCAGGCTCTGACCTCTTTTATTTACTGGGTTCTTTCGGAAACCGATGTTCCTCCAGAATACCTCTCCGAAATGAAAAAAAACGTACAAGATCAGATTCCTTCAGCAGAGGAAGTACTCCCCTATGCCCTTTATCTCTTGGCAATCGCGAAAGAAGATCCAATCCTTGCTTATAAAGGTTTTCAAAACCTTAAGAGCATAAATCTCGCTGAAGATTTGGCTGTTCGCGCATTACGTGTCATTGCACTTCAGGGAAATTATCCGACTGTAACAGACGATATTCGTTGCTTGCTCGAAAATAAGCAGTCTCAAGGAGGATGGCAGAGCTTGTTTTTAAACTTGTTTGCGACCCAAGCGCTTGTATTGTACCATCAACAACAAAAGCGTTCTCCTTCGATTCAATTCCAGTTAGACGATAAAATACAAACGCTCGAACCCGGACTTGTTTATACCTTACCCTTAGAGTCAAAAAGATCGGAGTGTTCCTGGAAAATTCAGAGTTCTCAACCCTTGTTTTGCCAGTTAATCACCACCTACTATCTCCCTTGGGAAAAAGAACCCTCGTCTGGAAGCACTACTTCTCTGAAAGTGGAGTACAAAGCTCTTGATCGCCCTGTGGAATCCCCTCATTGGGAGGTCCAAGTCGACTTCCAAAGAAATTCGGAAACTTTTAAAGCGCCTTTGGTTCTGGAAATCGGAATTCCGCCGGGATTCGTTCCTACAAACTTGGCCGATATCGGAAATTTCTATATCGAAAGTTACGAACAAACCGCTCGCCATCTACTCGTTTACCTCAAACCGGATGAGGATGGATTTGCGCCCCAATCACTAACGTTTTCTATTCGTCTTCGACCCTTGTTGAGAATGAAAGTTCAAGTGCCTCCTTCTGGTTATCGAGAACTGGCATTCCAAGGGAAAACGAAAAAACAATTTGCGGAAAATAAAATCAATACGTTCTCGCCCCATTAAAAAAAAACAGCCAATTTTTAAATTTAAACTCAAGCGGCGTCTCTGAAAAGGAGCGTCGCTTTTTTTTTCGGCTCCTGCCTCTGGAGCGCTTCCAAGAGATCATTATAATAAGAACTTTCTCAGAGCGATTATCGGTTGGCAATTCAAGAATCGCTTTTAAAGTAACAACGGAGACAAGATATGGGGAAGTTTGGCCTTGCTTTTCACTGCTTTTTTCGTGTTTTTCGTGATCCGGAATTTGTTAAAGTAATGGAATCTATGAGGGCTCCTTCGCTCCCAAAACCGCTCTATTCGCTAGAATCCCCAAAAAAACCCGAAGAAGCACTACAACTCCTTGCGTATCTTCAAGAAGAAGGGAGATTGCTTGATTTTCTTCAAGAAGACCTCTCAGGCTTGGAAGACGAACAAATTGGGGCCGCAGTACGAAGTATCCATCAAAATTGCAAAAAAGCGATTCATAAACTTTTTCAAGTCGTTCCGGTAGTTGAAGGCATCGAAGGAAGTGAGATTACCGTTCCATCTGGGTTTGATACCGGTTCTATTAAACTCGTTGGAAATGTTCATGGCCTCCCCCCCTTTCGCGGAAACATTCGCCATCATGGCTGGAAAGTCGTTCAGTCTCACTTTCCTCCTAAAACAGAAAACACGGATGTTCTAGCGAAAGCGGAAGTCGAAATGGAATAACGTTTTTTAGAAAATAGGCACTTTTTATGAAACCTCACTATCTTGTCGGAATTGATTTGGGAACCACCAATTCTGTGGTTGCTTATAAGGAAATCTCTTCTTCTGCTTCTAAAAAAATTCAGGTGTTCTTGATTCCTCAATGGGTCAAAGCAGGAGTCGTTGAAAAGCGCTCAATGCTCCCGTCCTTCCTTTATCTTCCTCATCCACAGGAACTTTCGAAAGAAAGCACGAAGCTCCCTTGGAGCCAAACAGCTCCAGATTATATCGTTGGAGAATACGCTAGAATCAAGGGGGGAGAAGTGCCTTCAAGGCTAGTCAGTTCCGCCAAGTCTTGGCTCTGTCATCAGGGCATCAATCGTCAAGAGCCCCTCCTTCCTTTTCAGGCTCCCGAAGAAGTTTCAAAGATTTCGCCTATTGAAGCCTCTAGTCGTTATCTGCTTCATTTGAAAGACGCCTGGAACGCCGAAATCGGCAAAATTCCAGAAAGAATGCTCGAAAATCAGCCGATTTATCTCACCGTACCCGCTTCCTTTGACGCAGTTGCAAGAGAATTGACCGTACTGGCCGCAAAAAAAATAGGACTACAAGTAACACTTCTCGAAGAACCCCAAGCGGCTTTTTATGCATGGCTCTACCAACAGGAAGAACAGTGGCGGACACTCTTGAAGGTGGGTGATTTAATCTTGATCGTAGACGTGGGCGGTGGAACCACCGATTTTAGCCTAGTTTCTGTCATTAACGAAGAAGGAAACTTACAACTGAAACGACTTGCCGTTGGCGATCATATTTTATTGGGAGGCGATAATATGGATATGACACTCGCCCACCAAGCCAGCCAAAAATTAAAAAAAGGAAAACTCGATATCTGGCAATCTGTTGCGTTATGGTATACCTGCCGAGAAGCCAAAGAAGCAATCCTTTCTGACCCGACTCTTCAGAAGAAAGGAATCTCTATTCTTGGGCGAGGAAGCAGTGTCATCGGAAGTACCCTGAAAACCGAACTCTCCCGCGAAGAAGTAGAACAAACGCTCCTGAATGGATTTTTTCCAAAAATTTCTCTGTCCGAAGATCAAATGAAAACTCATAAAATCGGACTTTCGGAACTGAACCTACCGTACGCCTCCGATCCTGCTATTACTCGACATATTGCACAATTTCTTAAACAAAATAAACAGACCACCTCCTTTGCCGCACCGACCGCTATTTTATTTAATGGGGGCGTTTTTAAGGGAGAGATTTTTCGTAAACGTGTTGTAGAAGTGCTAAATTCTTGGTTAAAAGACGCTTCTCAAAAACCTCTCAAAATTTTGGAAAGCACCGATCTGGATCTTTCGGTTGCGATTGGAGCCGTTTATTATGGTGAAGCGCAACAAGGCCGAGGAATTCGTATTCGGGGTGGAGCCGCTCGTTCTTACTATGTAGGGATTGAATCTTCTCGCCCCGCGATTCCCGGATTTCCAGCGCCGTTAAAAGCGCTCTGCGTCGTTCCTCATGGGATGGAGGAAGGAACAGAAGCGAATATCCCGAATCTGGAACTCGGACTCGTCGTGGGTGCCCCCGTTTCGTTCCCCTTTTTTAGTTCCACTCAAAGAAAGCTCGATACTTTGGGACTCTTATTGGAAGATATTGAAACAGAACTTGAATCCAATGTTTCGATGGAAACCGTTTTAAAACCAACAGAAACCATTCAGGAAGGGGAACATATTCCCGTCAAACTTCATACACGCTTAACCGAGATCGGAACTCTGGAACTGTTTTGTCGTACCCTCGACGAAAAACATCAATGGCAACTTGAATTTAATATTCGTGGATAAACTTCCTATGAAAATGTCGGCCAGTACTCCCTATCTCATTGGAATCGATTTGGGAACGACCAACTCCAGTCTTGCCTATTTAGATCGTCGAACGCAAAAAAATAAACCGTTGATTTTTTCGATTCCTCAACTCGTGAAACCCGGAGTTGTTGAAAAATTTCAAATGTTGCCTTCGTTTCTTTACTTCCCTGCAGAGTTTGAATTTAGGCCAGAATTGCTCTCACTTCCTTGGAAAGAGGGATCTTCTTCCCAGTTCATTGTAGGTGAAATGGCCAAAAAACAAGGTCAGGAGGTTCCCTTAAGAGTTATTCATTCCGCTAAATCTTGGCTCTGCCATTCTGCGGTGGATCGTTCTGCAAGAATATTACCTTGGGGAAGCCCACCCGATGTTCCTAAACTATCGCCCATTGAGACTTCTCGCGCTATTCTTGAGTATTTAAAAGAAGCTTGGAATTCGGTCAAAGCAAAAAATGAAACCGAGCGATTAGAACAGCAAGAAATTGTCTTAACTGTTCCCGCTTCTTTTGATGAAGTCGCACGAGAACTCACAATAGTCGCCGCACAGAAAGCGGGTTTAAAGCAGGTGACGCTACTCGAAGAACCGATGGCCGCATTTTATTATTGGATAGCAAACTATGAATCAAACTGGCCCAAAAAATTACAAGAAAAATGCAAAAATTCTGGACAACTAGCCCTCGTTTGCGATGTCGGCGGGGGAACCACAGACTTTAGTTTGATTGAAATTCAATCCGATCAAAAAACGTTCCAATTTGAACGATTCGCAGTGGGAGAGCATCTGCTTCTGGGCGGAAACAATATGGATTTGGCGCTTGCGATTGATTTGGAACAAACGCAAGCTAAACGAAAAATGTCCTCTCGTGAAATGAGCGAACTGGTGGCTCTTTGCGCTCAAGCGAAAGAAGCGTTGTTTCAAAAAAATGAACCGGATACAACCACTTTTAGCGTACTCGCGCGCGGAAGCACTGTCCTTGCATCCGCGCTAAAATTTGAACTGGCTTCTAGCCATCTGGAAAAAGTGATTCTCAATGGCTTTTTTCCTCTAGTGCCTTGGGAGGAAGAAGAAAAAAAATCCTCGGCTCCGGGGTTTCGAGAGTTTGGGCTCCCTTATGCTTCTGATCCGGCGATCACACGTCATTTGCGAAAATTTTTAAAGAAACACCTTCCAGAAGATCGTATTGTGGATCTCGTTCTCTTCAATGGGGGCGCACTCATTCCTCAAAAGATTCGGGATCAGATCTTGCAACAACTGTCGCTTTGGTTTTCCGGAAAAATAACAAAAAACTGGAATCCCGTGGTGTTGCATAATAAAAATCTTCATCTGGCGGTTGCTTACGGAGCCGCTTATTTTAATTGGGTTCGTTCTGGAAAAGGGATTCGAATTTCTGGCGGTACGCCGCGTTCGTATTTTCTTGAAGTTCAAGCGCTACAAAAAAAATCGGAGGCGCGATCTGCGCTTTGTTTACTCCCCTTTGGAACGAAAGAAGGCGAAATTTGCAAGATTGACGAACCTCTTTTTGAGGTGATTACTCGCCGTCCAGTCGCGTTCCCGCTGTATGCGAGTACCCTTCGTAAACACGATCATCTGGGGGATGTAGTCGAAATCCGTGAAGAAGAATTAACCTCCTTGGCTCCAGTACAAACTGTCCTTCAATTAGGTCGGAAATCGAAACGAGATCAGATTCCTGTAAAACTTGAAGCCCAAATGACGGAAATCGGTTTATTGGAACTCTGGCTCTCTTCGACAGATTCGGATCATCGTTGGAAATTACAATTCGCTACCACAGAAAATTCTAGCATGCCTGTCCTCGATCCTGAATCAGAATCAGAAATAACTCCCGCTAAAGACTTCCCCAAAAACGAAGTACAAGATATTCTCACGAAAACATTTCAGAACCCTCCTTCACAAGCATCTCTGCCTGAATCTTTGGCAGGAACTCTTGAGCATCTCCTTCAACTTTCAAAAGAATCCTGGGATTTGGCGATCCTTCGGCAGTGTTGGGATCTTTTATTTGAAGTCGCTTCTAAACGCAACCTTGCTCCAGAGTATGAAACACGATGGTTAAATCTAATCGGTTTTTGTTTGCGCCCCGGAAAAGGCGTTTTAGGGGATGAACAGCGTCTCAAAAAAATCTGGCCATTACTTAAAGACAAGGTTTGTTTTGAACGTCATATTCAGAGTCGTGTCGAATGGTGGATTCTCTGGCGACGTCTTTCCTCGGGACTCAACGAAAATCAACAACTAGAGCTTTTTCATAAAATGCCTATGGTCAAATCTTCCTCCGCAAGTCGCCCGGTTTCGACCTATATTAGTGCCCAAGAACTTACTGAAATGTGGCGTACTGCGGCGAGTTTAGAGCATCTTCCCCCAAATATACGTACTGAAATGGGAGAAACTCTCCTGAAAAAAATAGTTTCGCATCCGCAAGATACTAAAAATTATGAGTTTTGGGCTCTAGGGCGTATTGGCGCGAGAGTGCCACTTTATGCCAAAATGAATCGAGTTCTTCCTGCTTTGAAAGTTCAAAGTTGGATCGAAAAGTTACTACTTCTCGAAGATTCTCGTGTTGAAAAATTTTATACCTTGGCGGAACTCGCAAAAAAATGTGGAGATCGAGTGCTGGATATTGAGGAGTCTGTTCGGGAAAAGATTTTGAAACAATTCGATGCTCATCCTGAAATTTCTGGAATCGCGACGCTTTCTCAAATGTTGAAGGAAGTTGTTGCATTAAATGCATCCTTGCAGAAACATTATTTTGGAGATTCACTTCCCCCCGGAATTGTTCTGGTTTCCGTGTAGCTATTTGGGCACGGCACGCCGTGCCCCTACGAAGAATTCACGCCGTGCCTCTACAAAGAATGATCTTGTTTTATGCAACAGAATTCAGAACAAAATTCAAAATGGATCCTTCCCCTTATTCTCTGCATTGGAGGAGTTGTGCGTCTCTGGGGAATCCATTTTGGACTCCCTCATACCGATTGCCGTCCAGATGAAACCACGCTGATTCAAATCGCATTGGGCTTTTTTCAGGGAGATTGGAACCCCCATTTTTTTAATTATCCGTCTTTTTATCCCTACAGCCTTTTTGTCCTCTATAGCGGTTATTTCCAATTACGTGACTGGGGAGGCGCTTCTCCGGAAGATTTGCTTTTTGAAATCACGTGGACTCCGACGAATCTCTATCTCATTTCTCGTCTTTTTTCCGCGACTGCCGGAATCTTGACGCTATGGATATTGTTTCGATTGGCTCGATTGCTTGAAAATCAGAAAGTCGCATGGGTTTCCGCTTTTTATCTGAGTTTCTGTTATCTCCATGTGCGGGATTCTCATTTCGGAACCACCGATATTCTCATGACTTTCTGGAGTTATTGCGCACTCTATCAATTACTTCAATACCAACAAAAACCAAGTTTTCGATTGTTGTTCTGGAGCAGTTTTTTTACCGGAATTGCACTCTCAACAAAATATGGAGCCGTATTCCTTTTCCTTTCGATGGTGGCTATTGTTGCCACTCAAAGGGACCGATCTTTTCGTTTAAAAGGAAAAGACCTTTCGCTTTACCTTCTCCTGTCGTTATTCTTTTTTTTAGTGGGAACCCCCTACGCGCTTTTTGACTGGAACCAATTTTCTTCCGATTTCTTGGATGAAATGCAACACTTATCTGAGGGGCACCATCAAATCATTCTAGGACAAGGTTTTGGGTATCATTTACGTTATAGTCTTCCCTACGGAATGACCTGGACCTTATTTTTGTTGTCTCTTGTAGGAATCGTGATCCATTTTCGAACCTCCTTCCGAAAGGCTTTTGTTTTCTACCTTTTCCCTTGTTGCGTTTATCTTTCTGCAGGAAAAGGTTATACGGTTTTTATCCGCTATATGATTCCATTGCTTCCAGCACTTTGTCTTTCTGCCGGGATAGCGACTGTTGCGTTATCTAATTGTTTTCAGTTGAGGTTCCCTCGGCTATTACCGATTCTAGCTTGTCTCTTTCTTTCGCCTTCTATCACCCAGGTGATATTGTTGGATAAAATCTTATCGCAACCAGATAATCGGGTGATTTGTGCGGACTGGATCGATCAAAATATTCCAGAATCCCAGAGCATTTATCAGCCTAATTTTTTTATTTCGCAAAAGAACCAATTTTCGCGCTCTTCTTTTAAACAGAATTATGTAAATGTGAATATTCATGCTCAAGTGCAGAATCTTCCTACTCCATGGGAGGACTCGCTTCGGGTTCGTCAAATTTTGCCAGATTATATTTTAATGCAACAGAGTCCTGTGCTTCAGAGTAATTCATGTCCGGAGTGGGTCACTTTATTCTTAAAAAAACAGTATCGCCTGATTCGATCCTTTGAAGTCGTTGATATCAAAAATTCTGAATTATGGTATGATCAGCAAGATGCTTTTTATCTCCCTCTTCTTGGCCTTTCGCAGATCACACGTTCAGGACCGAATTTTTACCTTTACCAAAAAAAGAAATAAGAATTGAATGCGTTTTTTTGTTTTGTTGATTTTATTTGTTTTTACGGCTAGAGCCTTAATATCCTGTTCGATTCGGCATTCCTCAAAAATTTCAGAATCGAGTACGAAATTAAAGCAACAGGAACCCGTTGTCTTAGAAAAATCGGAGACTCGATCCGAATTAATTTTAGAATCTTTAGAGCTATCGCTAAAACTTGGAATGCAATATCTTGTCTCTGTCTGCGACGCTCAAGGAAAATTTCGTTATCAAACGCATCTTGATCCTCAAGTCCAATTTGCTCCTAAATATAATATTTTAAGACACTCTGGAAGCCTTTATGCAATGGCGAGTTATCTGAAAAAAATTCCGGAAGAATCTGCGAAACAAGCGTTACTACGAGCGGCTCACTATTTAAAAAAAAATTTTATCGCTCCGATTCCAAAACATCCTGATCTTTTAGCGGTATGGTCGCTTCCTGAAATTGAAGGAGATGGGGATCCGCTACAGGTCAAGCTCGGAGGTACGGCTTTAGGGTTACTCGCGCTACTTCATGTGGAAGAAATTTCTCCTAAAACCACGTCCCTAGAAGATCTCCAAGCTTTAGGACGAGGAATTGAATTTATGCAGAAAGCAGAAGGATCCTTTTATTCAAAATATTTACCTCAAGAAGGTGTAAAAAGTGACGAATGGAACTCCCTCTACTATCCCGGAGAAGCCGCGTTAGCACTCATCTCCCTCTACGAAAAAGATCCTCAATCTCACTGGCTGGAATCCTCAGAAAAAGCGATTGCTTTTCTGGCACGTTTACGTGTTTCTCAACAGTCAGTGGACCCTGATCATTGGGCACTTTTGGCGACAAAAAAAATATTCGCTCACTATTCTGAACTCAAAAAACCGGTGAGTACTCGCCAAGAACTCTTATTTCATGCGATACAGATTTCGAAAACGCTGCTCCCCTATGCTTCTGATATTCAAAAGAACCGTATTGAAAAACTAGGGATGACCTTAGATGGTCGTACCTGTCCGACTGCGACACGATTAGAAGGACTCCTTGCGATATTTTCTTTTCTTCCCGCAGAATCGGAATCTCTTAAAAAAGAAATTTTAGAAGTGGTCCATCAAGGAATTTATTTTTTGTTGCATTCGCAAGTACGCGCGGGTACACTCCGTGGAGGAATTCCTCGATATACTCTTGAACCTCCTCAATTCTTGATTCCAGAATCCACAAAAGAATTAATGGGTGAAATTCGCATTGATTATGTGCAACATACCTTGAGTGCGCTGTTACAATATCAGGAAATTCTTCAGGATCAACAATAAGCTTCCTATCAATGGGTAAAAATTTTGAGCTTTTTTAAAAGGTGCCAGTTTTAAAGGCATTCTTGCGCAATACTAAAAAAAATACTACAAAAATTTCTTATTTGGAGAAAAATGCTTGATTGATATCAAACAATTCGGCTGGAACTCATTTTTTGAAGAGGCTTTTCGTCCGTATCGTCTTCAATCTTTTCTTCCCGCGAGGGTGCTTTCAGAGCAAAAACATCGATATCAACTGGTGAGTGAGCAAGGTGAAGCTTGCGCGGAAGTTCGAGGAAAGTTGGTTTATGAATCTACCGGAAGACAAGATTTTCCGGCTGTCGGAGATTGGGTTGTAGCGGCAGTCCGACCCGAAGAAAAATCCGCAACGATTCATTCGATTCTTCCACGTCAAACGAAAGTCTCTCGAAAAGTCGCAGGGAACCTCACTGAAGAACAAATTTTAATCGCGAATGTCGATTTTCTTTTTCTCGTGAATGCGTTGGATCAAAAAGTAAATCTTCGACGTATTGAACGCTATCTCTCGCTCGCTTGGGGGAGTGGTGCGAATCCAGCGATTATTTTAACTAAAGCGGATAAGGAAGCAGAAGAAACGATTTCTGATATCCTAGAAGAAATGGAACAAATCGCCTTTGGTGTTCCTGTCTATGTCATTAGCTCTTTAACGGGATATGGGATCGACGTGGTTCAATCATCTCTCCAACCCGGAAAAACAGTGGCGTTATTGGGTTCTTCAGGGGCTGGAAAATCGACGTTAATCAACTATTTACTAGGGGAACCGCTTCAGGAGATTCAGGAGGTTCGAGAAGGAGACAATAAAGGAAAACACACCACTACTGCTAGAGAATTGTTCCTTCTTCCTTCAGGCGCGATTTTAGTAGATACCCCAGGAATGCGAGAACTACAATTATGGGATGCGCAAGACGGTGTCGGAGAAACGTTTGAAGATATTGAATTGTTTACCCATCAATGCCGTTTTACGGATTGTCAACATCAAAAAGAGCCAAACTGTGCGGTAAAACGAGCGATTGAATCTGGAGAACTCGCAGAAGAACGATTTAATAATTATCAGAAAATTCAACGAGAACTGGCCTACCTAGAGCGAAAACAAGATGTTCAAGCCCGTTTAACAGAAAAAAAGAAATGGAAAAAAGTCGCGCAGCACTTAAAAAATCACAAAAAGAAATAAAACAAGAGCCTCTGTTCCCTTCGACTCGTTATCAAGGAAGCAAATCCAAGCTGGCCGACTGGATCTGGGAGACGATCAAAAACTTGGAATTTAAGACCTGCCTCGATTTATTTGGAGGGACCGGGGCGATCGCGTATCAACTAAAACGGGCCGGTAAAAAAATTACTTATAATGATATTCTTTGTTTTAATTATTATATGGGTGTAGCACTCATTGAAAATAACCATATTACGCTAAGTCAGAGTGAAGTCGATTGGCTCTTAGAGAGACATCCAGAAGTAGAGTATCCTCATTTTATTCAAGACACCTTTCAGGATATTTATTTTACTTCGGAAGAGAATCAATGGATTGATCAAACGATTAGCAATATTCGACAATTACAAAATCCTTATAAGTTTGCTCTTGCCTTTTTTGCCTTGTGTCAGGCTTGTCTCATTAAACGTCCCTATAATCTTTTTCATCGAAAAAATTTATATCTTCGTCTCGCAGAGGTTAAGCGCCATTTTGGGAACAAAACCACTTGGGACAAACCCTTTGATCCCTTGTTTCGCTCCTTTATTAAAGAAGTGAATGGAGCCATTTTTGATAATCATCAAGTCAATTCCGCTTCAAATCTGGATGCGTTTCAGATGAAAGGAAGCTATGATCTCGTTTATATTGATACTCCGTATATTTCAAACAAGGGTGTTGCGTTAGATTATTTTCAGTTTTACCATTTTTTAGAAGGCTTGACAAGCTACGATAACTGGGCTCACCGTATTGATTATGATTCAAAACATTATCGATTACGCCCTCAAAAGAGCGATTGGACCGATAGAAAACAAATCTATTTTGCGTTTGATCACCTTTTCCAAAAATATCAGGAAAGTCTTCTAGTGGTTTCTTATCGTAGTGACGGAATCCCCACGGAATCAGAACTTGTAGCGCTCTTGAAGCAATATAAAAAAACAGTTCAGATTCACTATTTTGGTCCCTATCACTATGCTTTATCCAAAAACACAAAATCCAAAGAAATTCTGCTGATCGGAACCTAATAGTGGGGCGATTCTTTCTGGGGCGATTCGTGAATCGACCCTATGAGAGTCGTTCGAAACAGCGTTGCGTAAATTCGGCGCTAAAACTGGCGGTGGTTTGATGCGAAAAATCGGGAAAAACTTGTTGCCAGATCGGTAAGGGTTCCATACAGAGATAACAAGGAATATTTTTTGCCCATGTGGACATTCCCTCTAATACAGAGCGATACATCGTGACTCGAATTTCGTCGGAATAGGTCCATTTATTGTCCCCATTGTTTTTTAAAGGGGTCCGAAGAATCTTGGAATTCGGGACTTGACGACGAATTTTCTGAAGTTGAGACTTAATAAAATTAAGGGTTCCCAAAGAAAACGCAACGATTTCTTTAGGAGCAAATTCTTCTTGTATCCGTTGGCCGAGTTGAACATATTCTTTTTCATATCCAGAAAAATAGAGGATCGGATGAATGTGCCAACCGATTTTGATTCCTTCATTCGCAAGGCTCCGCGCGGCTTGTAGTCGAGCGGTTAGGGTTGGAGTTTTAGCTTCTTCATTCGAGATAACGACTTGAGGATTTAAGGACCAAGAAACCATGAAATTCGGTGGAACTTGTTCTCGATTTTTACGAAGCCAGGTAATATTCGTTGATTTTGTCTTCATTTCGAGGAGGCAGTTGGGATGTTCCTTAGCAAAAAGACAGAGTTCTTCGAGGAGATTTCCGGCGTTCCCCCACATCAGAGAGTCCGAATATTCTCCGGTGGTAATTCGGTAGCGTTGATTGGGCTCAAGAGCCACTTGAGCCAGTCGCTCATGCAAATTATTAGCGATACGAATTTTATTGTCTGGATAAAAATCCTGCAAAATACAATAAGAACAACCGAGATTACAATTTTCGACTACATCAATGACTTTCAATCCACAACAAATCCATTCTGGCGCTGTTGTTGGACAAGGCTTAAAAACGGGAGATTGGAGATCTTCGAAAATGACGTCAAAATGAGGGGCCGTTAATGCTTTTTTTTCAGTATCCAAATAGACTGGCGGTTGTTGGCGCAACGTATCGATGTGTTGCGTTATATCTTCCCAAAATTCTTTTTTGGATTGAAAGGGAAGATGATTCTGGTGCCATTCTTGGAGGGAAGTCGTTTTCCAATTTCTCAAATCGATGATCGCTTCGCTAATCATTTTGATTTGTTGAAAAGAGAGTTCGTACTGGATGGTCCAATTTTCAAGGACTCGAAGTTCGTCGCTAGCGAGAAATGGAGCGAACTGAGGAGAGAACCGTTGAAATTTTTGGCGATAAAATTCTGTTTTCATAAACACCTTCCGCAGGGGACTCTTAGGGGGGTGGCGGAAGGTATTTTAACTTATTTTTTTTAGAAAACCAATGCTTTTTGGACTATTTCCATTCGAGCGTCAGCGTTAAGCCCAGATATTTTTTGTCTTGAGTCTGAATGAATTTGAGATTCTGAAAGGTTTTCAAAATTCTATACATAAAATCCCATTGCGCTTGGATCTCTGGATTGTTTCGTTGTTGTTCCCCTAACAAATAAATCTGATTACGTTGCAATAAATCCATCACTGGCGGGAGATAAAGCACAAATCCGGCACGCGAAAGAGGCGCAAGCATTTTTTGAAGATTGGCCTCCGAAGGTTGAAGTGCTAAGTAAATGGGATGCGTATTGGGCAGGGTCTTTTTTTGGTGATAGTGGCTTACAAGCGTTTTCAAAGAAGCGTAAGAACTACTGAAGATGAGCCGATCTCCGAGTTGCGCATAGCAGGGCAAGAACTGTTCTCCCCAAACGGCAAAGTCTGGATGAGAGAACGTAAAGAGGGGGATTCCTTCATATTGATTATATTGTAAGACACCCGGATTATGCGGATCCAGAGATATGGCGGTTAAAAATGTGGCTAAACTCTGTTGAATGGGTTGCAAAACGGTTTCTGGTGGACGGCCAGAAACCACGAGATGGAGCGCTGGAAGTTCTGGAACATTCGGGGTATTCAAACGGGCCGGTTGTTTCATTAAGAGGAGTGACACTTCTTCGCCTAAACGGGGCCAAATATCCTGAAGAATGTTTTTTCCTTGAAACAGAACACTGATTTTTTGCAAAATTTGTTGTATTTTGGGATGTTCTAGTATAAAGGCAAGGAGCTGGTTTAAGGCTCGAATATTCAAGACTCCAAAAACATCGTTGGTGAGATAGTTTTCTAGCGGAGACAATTCAGAAGACACGTAAAGGGGTTGTAACTCATTCTGAAAAGAAACCACGGTAGAAAATTGGCATTGTGCAGGAGTCAATTGTGCAGAAAAACCAATCGTTTGGATATCACGGATAGAGCGAACAACTTGTTTTTCAAGGAGTTGTTGAAATTTATCGGGAACTTCGGGTGTCGAGTCCCGAAAGAGTTGAGGATAGGTTTTAAGAATTTGTCCAAAATCTGCATAAAAAGTCAAAAAATGATGGGGTGGAAGTTTATTCAGAGAGTCTCGAACCGAAGGATTTTGAAGAAATAGCGAATTCGATTCTTTCGGATTTTCTTTCAAGCGTTGTAGGGCATACTGAATCAAATTTTCGTCATTAGCGAGGAAGAGAAACGAGTCCGTAAGAACTAAGATGAAGGTTTCTTTTTTCGGGCTTTTGGTATTTTGGAAATAAAAAACCTCTTGCGGATGTCCGGCAAATTGGGTTTTCTTTTCGCGCAGAATTCCTTGATTTTGAAGAATATAACGATAAAAAGAATCCAGATAAAACAAACTTTTTTGTGGGTCCTGAATCTGACAAATTAAGAGTCCGAAAAAGCCTTTTTCACTTTTTTTGGGAACCAGTGTTAATGCAACATCCTGTCCAAAAAAATTATCAAAGACATTTTGAGATGAGGTTTCAAAGAGCCAATTAGCGAAAGAGACTCCTTTTTGAATATTCTCATACTCTGGAGAAGTCAGAAACTGTTGGTACCACAATCCTTGTTGTAAAGAAGTGATCGGCGGCGTATTTAGAAATGTTTTTTGTACGTCTTTTAATCCCGTTAAACGTAAATAAATTGCGGTATCTTGAGACATAAGGTGATGAATTTCTTTGGCGCTCAAGGTCGAAACGATTTCGAGCATATAAGTACATCCAAAGAAAATAAACGAAAGCAGAACCATTGAAAAAACAGAACGCATACCAAAAACTCCTTCTCAACGTGGAGGCTTTTACAGAATTAGAGACCAAATGATAAAAATCCTAAATCCTCCTTTACCTCTTGAATCAATTGATTAAAATCGGAACCGACTTGTTTCAATGTAGGCTCAGAAGAAGATTCTAGGAGAGGGTAGGGGGAACGAAAAAAAGAGAAAGAAGGCAAGAGTGGCGGAAATTCCTTTGCCAAATGCTGGGTTTGTTCTTTAATTTGCTCCGAAATTGCGATGGAATTTGGAGAAGAACTTGTACGGACTCGCTCAACCCATTGATCCCATTCTTGGGCCATCGTGGCCCATTGCT
>CAZHAR010000004.1:36803-60958 GCA_964530615.1 uncultured Planctomycetota bacterium
ATTGCTGATCCTTGGAGAGCGGTATGAGCTTTTCTGGGAGGGTGTGAGTTTGTTGGGGTTGATCAGAAGCGGATTGAGTTTTGGAGAGCCCTAAAAAATAAAAACAAGAAAAAGTGAGCAATAGAGAAGCGGCAAAACCGAGTCGAAAACGAACTTTTAAGGTATTTTCACGACATTGTATTTTCTGAAAAATGGGTTCTACAAGAGAATTCTCTAGTTCTGGAAAATCCATCTGATCGATTTTTTTGAAAAGCGTTTGGAAATCACAAAGCAGTGTCTGACAGGAATGACAATCGGTCAAATGGTTTCTTAACATTGGAAATAGCTCTAGAGAGAGGTTTTCTTCAACAGTTCTCTGTAATTCTTGAAAATAATCGTTACAGTCTATCATAGCCCTGACTCCAGATATGGTTTGAGTTGTTCCCTTAATTCTAAACGGGCACGAAACAAATGGGTTTTGATCGTATTGATCGGTTTTTGCAAAATTTCAGCGATTTCTTGATAGCTTAATTTTTGGAGATGATAGAGCCGAAAAACTTCTTGGTATGTTTCTGGAAGCTGAACCAGAGCCATTTGAAGCCTTTCTTCAAATTGGGGAATTAAATAAGGGGTGGATTGCTTCTGAGGTTGAGGAATTTGACCACGATGCTCGTCATTCAGGAGAACGGATTTGATTTGTTTTTTTTTGTGTTCGTTAATGAGGTAGTGTGTACTCAAGCGGAGGATCCAGCTACAAAAGGGATATTGAGGGTTATAATAGGAAAGTTTTTGAAAGGTACGCATAAAAATTTCCTGAGTTAAATCTTCCGCACTCTCTTTTTGAAAGCAGAAACTATAAGCCATCCGGAAAATTTTCTTTTCATAGCGACCGATGAGTTCCTTAAAAAAGTCTTTTTTTCCTGAAAGAATAATCTGAACCAGTTCAGAATCTGTAAGCACTTTTGGGCTACTATCCATAAAGGTCATATCCGGTGACGGTTCTAAATAGGAAATACTCTTATTTTTTGGAAAGTTTCAAAATTTTTTAAAAAAAGTTGTTTATCTAAAAAATATTTTGACATTTTATTCGGATTCATTTAGTATTTAGCCTTATAAAGTTATCAAAACATTAGAACTAGCTTTCACTAAACAGGTTGGTTGTTTTTGAGCCGATAAATCCTCATCCTCGACCCCATTATATAGTACGTGAAATTTTTTTTGATGTTTTTAAGGAATCTCTCAAGGATTTTAGGAAATGGTTTCAAGAGATATCATAGAAAAAAGCTTGAAGAGATAAAATCGACAAATTTTTTTCGCCCATTTTCACCCAATGGAGATCCAATAACTAATCGAAGAGAGGATTTTTTGTCGCTTTAAATTTTTGTCGAAATGACAGATTTCTTAAAACAGCTAAAAAGCTGGTTTGAAGAAAATTTTTTTATTTAAACTCAAAAAACTCCCTTCGACACCTAATTGTTTTTTTTTCTTAACAGGAAAGGAGATAGCTCCATTTCTTTTCTAGTTGTTCCTAGAAAGATTTTGTACCGAGCTATAATTTTTATCTATGATGAATATCTATGTTGGGAATTTATCTTACCAAGCAAGTGAAGAAGAATTGCGTAATACTTTTTCAGAATTTGGGGAAGTGGCTTCCGTCAAAATTATTAAAGATAAATTCAGTGGCGAATCAAGAGGGTTTGGATTTGTAGAAATGGCTAAACGAGAAGATGCAGAAAAAGCCATAGCCCAACTCGACGGAAAAGATTTAAAAGGACGTATTTTGCGAGTTACAGAAGCACGACCGAAAACTTCCCATCATCGTGGTGGTCCTGGCGGTGGTGGTGGTGGTAACGGCGGACCTCGTGGAGGTGGCCGACGGTCTCATTCACAAAATATGCATGACGAATAAAAAAATTTTTCTGTATCTTCTGTATTGAGTATTGATTGAAAAAGGGTTGGTCTTGGACCAACCCTTTTTCTTTTTCAGAAGCGCTGTTCTTTTGAAAAGAAATGCGCGCTTGCTTCCGATTATTTGATCCAACTATTTACGGGGAAATTTATGGAAAATATGTCCTTTCGAGAATCGGTGACTCCTTATTTTTGGGCGATGGTTGCGGCCGTTGGCAGTTATTTTTTCGCGGGTTGGATTCTGCTAAAGTATGGAATGTCCGCTCCAGTACTCCCGGGAATCTTTGCCGCTATTACTTTAAATTGTTTTAATAAAAAAGCGGGCTGGATTCAGGCGATAGTACTTACTTTATTTGTATTAATCTGCTCTTTAAAGTTCCAATCCGATTATCTTCAACAATCGACTCTATTTGTTGGATTTCAAGTATCGATTGGGGAAGGATTCAAGGTCCTTTGGAACAAACTTCTGGCGCAAGAAATTTTTCTCCACCTCTTTGGAGCCGCTTTTACTTTTTTTGAAGCTTCTCCTTTTCATTTCAGTCGCATCCGAGCCAAGATACAACAAGTTCCCGTAGTGAGAGAAGAACCTTCTTTTAAGCGTACACTACTTCCGTATCTTTTTGGAATATGCGGGACCGCTTTGGGCGGAATACTTTTTTTTATCGCAGTTCAACAATGGGGACTCTATGCACCAATGCTCCCCGGTCTATTTGCTTCTCTTGCACTAAGTTGCGTTTTAAAGCGTTCGGACCCGCTACGTCCTATTTTCTTTTCTGTCGTTGTTTTAGCTTGCTCGCTTTATATTCAGTTAACGTATATTTCTAAACCTGCCCCATTTTCATTTGTAGAAGGGGTCTTGAATATCACGAAGTATTTAAGCCCTTTTTATTTAATTTTACATGGAATTGGCCCTGTTTTTACCTTTATTGAGGCAAAAAGAGTGAGTCCTCAATTTTCTTAAACGGATTATTTTTTTCCGATAAATTTATATCCAGTGCCTCGAATCGTTAAAATATGAAGGGGTTGCTCCATATTTTTTTCGATTTTTTGGCGTAATTTATTCACAAAGTTGTCGATGGTTCGCGCCGTTCCATAATAATCATAGCCCCAAACCTTATTTAAAATGGACTCTCGTGTTAAAACATAACCTTCATTTTCAATCAAAAATTTAAGCAGTTTAAATTCAGTGAGCGATAATTCCAGAGGAACGCCATTTTTCTTTAAAGTTTGGCCAGTCACATCAAATTCACAATCAGAAAACGTATATTGTTCTAATTTATGTTGTGATAAACGTCTTCGGCGTAGGGCGCTATTAACCCGGGCAATCACTTCACGAATGCTAAACGGCTTGGTCACAAAATCATCCGCTCCTAAATTTAGACCCATAATTTTATCACTCTCTTGAGTTTTAGCGGTTAAAATGAGAATAGGCATCTCTGGATCATATTTTCGAACCGTTCGACAAATTTCATAACCATTGACCGAAGGAAGCATCAAATCCAGCAAAAGAAGATCGGGTTTTTCATCGATTGCCATTTCTAAACCCCGTTCTCCGTCCGCAGAAACGAGGACCTTAAATCCCTCAAATTTCAAATTTTTTTCCAAACCTAAAAGAATAGAAGGGTCATCTTCTATAATCAGAATCGTTTCATTATTTCCCATAATTTCCCTTTGTTTTCCTGTTTCTTCACGGAACCATTGAAAAGAAAGTCTCCTCAATCTATTATAGTTTCGGAAGGCTTGAATTCAAAACGCTCACCAGATTCAGAAAATACTGTTTAAAAGAATTTTCCTCATCTCCGTCATCCGGCGGTCACGAAGAACTAAAACCATTTTTTCGGATCTCCAGTAAGGACTATTTTATGAATCCCTCTGTCGATCTTGCCCTCATTCGAAAATATGATAAAACCGGTCCACGCTACACCAGCTATCCGACTGCTTTGCATTTTACGGAAAGTTTTAATCGCGAAAAATATCTGGAATCCATCGCTCAAAGCCAACTTCAAAAGGATCCCATCTCTCTTTATTTTCATATTCCTTACTGCGATACCTTATGTTATTTCTGCGGTTGCAATATGATTATTAGTAAAGATCGCAATCGAATTCAGCGCTATGAAGATTATTTGCAAAAAGAAATACAATTGCTCCAGCAACACTTAAATATTGAGCGGGAAGTCTTGCAACTTCATTGGGGGGGAGGCACCCCTACGTATCTCCTTCCTGAACAAATCACCCGTTTGATCCGATCTATTCGTAAGCACTTTAAAATCTCAAATTCCGCAGAAATGAGCTGTGAAATTGATCCTCGTGAACTTAAACGGGAGCATCTAGTCGCCTTAAGAGAAGGCGGTTTTAATCGAATTAGTATGGGAGTTCAGGATTTCAATGAAACTGTCCAAAATGCTGTAAATCGCCTCCAACCCGAAGCATTGACACGTCAAGTAGCTCAATGGGTTCGAGAATTGAACTATCATAGTTTGAACTTGGATTTGATTTATGGACTGCCGTTTCAAACGGTGGAAAGTTTTTGTCATACCATTGAAAGCATTATTGATATTGCTCCCGATCGGATCGCCTTATTTAACTATGCGCATGTTCCTTGGATGAAAAAGCATATGAGCTTGATTCAAGAAAAAGATCTTCCGGCTCCTGAAGAAAAACTGGAAATTTTTAAAATGTCCATTGAAAAACTGACCTCTGCTGGGTACGTTTTTATTGGGATGGATCACTTCGCGCGTCCAGACAACGAACTCGCAATTGCCTTAACCGAAAAAAAATTGGGACGAAATTTTCAAGGCTATACGACTCACGCCGGCCTCGATTTATATGGTTTAGGAATTACCAGCATCAGCCAATTAAGTCGTGTTTACGCCCAAAATGTGAAAACGGAAAAAGAATATTATCAAATCTTGGATCAACAACTTTTGCCCACCATTAAGGGGTATACTTTAACGAATGACGATCTCTTGCGCCGAGAAGTGATTATGCGCTTAATGTGCCATTTTGAATTGGATTTCGCTTCCATTGAAAATCACTACGAAATAGACTTTGAAAAATACTTTGCCGACCCTTTGAGTTCTCTTGAAAGCATGGTTCAAGACGAACTCCTGCAAATCAAAAATCGTTTTATTAAAGTCACTGAAAAAGGGCGCCTCTTAATCCGTAATATCGCGATGAATTTTGATGCGTATCTCGAAAAGAAATCGGATCAAAAATCCGTTTACTCAAAAACGGTTTAAGGCATCATTCTAATCTTTAGGGCGCGGGTTCTGTTTTTTCTTCCATTCGTTCTCGAATCCACTTCTCATAACCGCGTCCAGAAGGCTCATAATATTTTTTTCCGACTAATTCTTCCGGAAGATGGGTATGTGAGACTTGGGCAAAGGGTTGATCATGCGCATATTCATAGCCTTTCCCATAATCCAAATTTTTCATGATCTGCGTTGGCGCGTTGCGTAAATGGAGAGGGACCGAAAGATCTCCATACGCTTCTAGATCTATTTTTGCTTTTTTATAGGCTTGATAGGACGCATTACTTTTAGGCGCGGTTGCTAAATAAATCGCTACTTGGGAGAGTGGAATCCAGCCTTCTCCCTGACCCACTCGTTCAAAGGCTTCTGCGCCTGCAAGCGTGATTGAAATCGCCCTCGGATCGGCGTTTCCGATATCTTCAGACGCAAAAATAATCATACGCCTTGCTAGAAATCGCGGATCTTCTCCCGATTCGTAGAGCTTCGCTAAATAATAAAGGGTCGCGTCCGCGTCAGAACCTCGCATACTCTTAATAAAAGCCGAAATTGTATCGTAATGATGTTCGCCTTTTTTATCATGGCGCAGGGCCCTTTTTTCAAAAACTTCCGCCAAAATTTTGATCGTAATGCGCGAAGAAAAATGGCTGACCATTTCCAGCATATTGAGCGCTTGACGCGCATCGCCAGAAGACATTAGGATCAATGCATCTAGGGCCTCTTCTTCGATTACAATAGAAGTTTTTCCAAGTCCTCGCTCCGGATCCTCCAGCGCTTTTCGTAAAATTTTTTGTAGCGCACTACTCTCCAGCGCTCGTAAGACAAATAATTTGCAACGACTCATTAACGGAGGAATCACTTCAAAGGAAGGATTTTCGGTTGTCGCTCCAATCAAAATAAGAGTTCCATCTTCGATATGAGGCAAGAGTGCGTCCTGTTGTGCTTTGTTCCATCGATGAATTTCATCAATAAATAAAACAGTCCCTTTTTCTTTCATTTTGGAAATTAAGCTTCGCAGTTCCGCAATTCCAGAAAGAACGGCGGAAATTTGAAAAAAATTCCTTTTCCCGGCAAGTAAACGAGCCAATGTTGTCTTTCCACACCCCGGAGGCCCCCAAAGAATCATACTAGGCAAATAGCTGGAGTTTTTTAAAACCTGTAACGGTTTTCCTAAAGCCAATAAATGCTCTTGTCCGATGATCTCGTCTAAAATTTTCGGTCTCATTCTTTCCGCAAGAGGAGGAGGAGGAGTCTTCTGTGAAGAAGCGGATTCTTTTTTTTCTTCTTTTTCATCTTCTTGAAAATCAAATAAATGTTCTGAAGGGGGCATAAGGGACCTTTCTCTTGTCTTGGAAATAATTTTATGATATTATACGCTTAAAAGTGTTCCCCATTCCATCTTATAGCAAGATATTCACTCTCTGGAGGGCCATATGGCTTACACCATTACTGAAAAGTGTACTGGTTGCTCTATCTGTGATATGAAATGCCCAACAACGGCAATTTATGGCGCGAAAAAACTTCAATATTTTATTCAACCTGATCTCTGTATTGATTGTAATACTTGCGCGATGTGGTGTCCGTATGATGCCATTGAGGACAATAAAGGGGAAATCGTTATTCACACAAAAGTAAAAGATATCCCCAAAGCGACCGTCGACGAAGAACTCTGCACCGGTTGTGAATATTGTATTGATGCTTGTCCGTTTGATTGTATTTCATTGGTGGAAAAAGAAGTAACTGGTGTCGCTTACGGCGGAATGTCTGGAACCGTTGCGATTGTAGATGAAAAAACCTGTGTGGGCTGTCGTGTTTGTGAAGATTTTTGTATTAAAGAAGCGATCTTCATGAAGGGACACAATAAATTGGCTGAGGCTACTTTATCTCAACATCCCGGCAAACAATCGAACGTGCATCCTGATCAAGAATTGATTCAAACAGGAGCCTATTAACTTTTTTTTGAATTCCACAAAAGAACCTTATGTTTTTTTTAAAACACAAGGTTCTTTTCTGTTTATTTATCGGAATAACGCTCCTGTGGCGAAACTTGTTCATGGGAAGAACGGAGTCGCTCCCGCTTTTTTTCCTTTTCATATTGTTGAACGAGATAGTACCCTAATAAGCCAAACACAGCAACACTAATCAAACCTACTATAAAACCAAGCATTGGCGTATTAATCGGAGTGCCTTCCATTACAAGTCGCTCCGGCAGTTCCTTTTCCATTTGCCTAAGTTTGGTCGCGTATTCCAGCGTCATCTCTGTTTCTCGACTGACCATTGGATTCTTTGCTTGGCAGGAAGGACAATCTCCTACAGGTCCAACTTTTTTACCACAATAAATACAGTTTTCCATAAGATCCCTTTAGAGAAGGCTTGAAGAAAGAACAACCCAAAAATTTGTTCAGAGTTTTTTTTGAACTTCATCCAGAATTAGATATTCTATTGGAGCGTTTCTTGAAACGGAATATTTTTCTTTAAAAATTTAGATTTATGGGTAAAGAGTTTTTTATGAGCAAGTCCGTAATTGAGGTTTTACGAGAACGCGGGTTTATTCACCAAGAATCCAACCCCGAGGGTCTTCAAAAAATATTAAACAAGGGCCCCATCACTTGTTATGCTGGTTTTGATCCAACCGCGGCGAGTCTTCATATTGGAAGCCTCGTTCCTATTATGGCGCTTCTTCATATGCAAAGAGCTGGACATCGTGTGATTGCCATCGTAGGAGGTGCAACTGCGTTAATCGGAGATCCTTCTGGAAAAACAGAAATGCGATCCGTGATGACCGAAGAACAGTTAGCAAAAAATCTTGCTGGCATTCGGCAAAATCTTTCTCAATATCTTGATTTTAGCGATAATAAAGCCTTATTGTTGAATAATTATGATTGGCTAAAACCGTTGAATTATATTGATTTTCTCCGAGATATTGGACGACACTTTTTTGTCAATCGGATGATTACTCAAGATTCCGTGAAACTACGAATGGAACGTGCCAAAGAAGGTGGCGAAGGACTCAGTTTTCTTGAATTTAATTACTCGATTCTCCAAGCGTTTGATTTCCATCACTTGGCCGAACATCATCATTGTCTCTTGCAGTTGGGCGGAAGTGATCAATGGGGAAATATCACCGCTGGAATTGATTTAGCGCGTCGCCTTTCACAAAAAAATCTTTATGGAGTGACTTTTCCACTGTTGACGACCGCCTCCGGAGAAAAGATGGGGAAAACAGCCAAAGGAGCCGTTTGGTTGAATGGCGAGATGTGTTTTCCCTACGATTTTTACCAATTTTGGCGGAACGTGGAAGATAACGATGTGATTCGTTTTCTAAAATTGTTTACTCTTTTATCGCTAGAAGAAATTGAAAAATTGAGCAAACTTCAAGGGGAAGAACTCAATGAAGCCAAAAAAATTCTTGCCTTTGAAGTCACCCAAATGGCTCATGGCGAAGAAAAAGCGAAACAAGCGGTTGCCGCGACCGTCCAGTTAAGAGAAAACTCTGAAGGCGACGACAGCTTAATTCCAACGTTTCGCCTTCCGTTGTCAGAACTTCAAACGGGTATTCCCGCCTGTATTCTGTTTGAACGAACCGGACTCTGCAAATCGAAATCGGAAGCCAAACGTCTCTTGCAACAAAAAGGAGGTTATTTAAACGAAACCGTTCTAGAGGATCCTCATTTTCTCATCAATACCACCCATCTCCAGAATCAAATTTTAACCCTCCGATCTGGAAAAAAGAAATTCCTTCGCATCGTTCCAGAATCTTAAATCTAGAGGCCATTTAAATGAGTTTTTGGAAGCGAATTTCCAAGCTAATTTCATCGCAAGTGAATCATTGGATCGATGATCTTGAAAAATGGGTGGATCCAAAAGAGCCCTCACAAAAGAGCTTTTCTTCCTCTGAAACAGGGGTGCCACCTTTTTCTGATGTTGATAGCAAATTAGCTCAATATTACGCGAATCTCGAAGTCCCCTCTGGAGCCTCGCTGGAAGAAATACGGCGTGCTTATCGTCAGCTCATTAAGCAATACCATCCGGATCTTTACGAAAATGATCCCAACAAACGACAGACTGCAGAGCAAATCTTAAAAAAACTAAATGAGGCCTTTTCCTATTTGGAAGATCATTTTAAATCTAAAGAAAACGCGTCCAACTCTTGAAGAAAATGTTTCTTGTGAAAAATAAATTCTCACGCTACAATGAGCATCCTTCAAGAAATTTGAGAGTGTTTAATAGTGATCATTCAACGAAGTTTTAAGAAGTAAAAATTCCAAAAATTTTTTAGTTTTGTGAGGAAAATGAATGAAAAAAATTTTCGTTATTATTGGCATTACCATCGTTGCTTTAGCCGCAATTGCTTGCGGAGTTATATTCAGTATGGGCGCGAATTTTAGCCGTAACATAAAAGAAAATGTAGAAAAAAAGGGTTCAGAACTTTTGCAAACTTCTGTTACGCTAGAAAATGCGAACATATCGCTTTTTACCGGCAAGGGAGAGTTGAAAAATCTAAAAGTAAGCAATCCCAAAGGCTATACCTCAGAGTATATGTTTTATATGAATCGTCTGGAACTTCAGTTAGGTGATATTACCGACGATAAAATCTGCCTTAAAAGCGTGATTGTGGATTCTCCTGAAATCTCTTTTGAAGGGGACATTGGAAAAGCTAATTTACTGCAGTTTCAAGAAGAACTAAAAAAATCTTCTCCTTCCAAACAAAAGTTACAAATTGATTATCTGAAAATTCAAAATGCTCAGGTTACCGTAACGATGGCCATTTTGAAAGGAAAAAAGAAGATCATTCCATTAGAGATCATTGAATTAAAAGACATTGGAAAAGAAGATGCGGACATTCAGAAGGTGATGGAACAAATTATTTCCAGAATTAGCGAAGCGATTCTATCAGAACTAAAAAAAGAAATGGAACAGAAACCCCCTATAAATGAACTTCCCAAATTACCTGATAATGAACTTCCAAAATTACCTGATATAAAAAAGCCTGATATCAAAATCGAAAAACCGGAGAAACCTAAACTACCTTTTGGTAACGAGAAGTAAGATGAATAATTTAGGCTTAATCGATCGAATTATGCTTGGGCGCGCGTTTACTATTATGATGAATCTTGCGGTATTCGCAATTGTTGCGGGTATTACTTTTAATGAGTTGTCAAGTTTATTAATACTGTATAAAAACATGATTAGCGAGGGTAGCAAAGTACCCGTGGAATTCTTGCACCAAAGTGCGGTAGGCGTTATCCTCGTAGCACTAGGAGTGGTCCTTGAAGGACGGCACACGTTTGTACTAAGCGTCATGAAATTTTACAAAAAAAATCATTTGCCTGGACAGGAAGAATTTAGCGATGCTTGCGAACTCTTTGGGTTCTATATCCTGATTATGGGTCTCATGGTTGAATGTTTTGGGGAATTAGTGAAGTTTGTTGATATCGATCACCCCGTTACTATGATTATTTTCTGTTGCGTGTCTATCATTCTCAATCTGTTCGCCTTAGGGTTTTTATTACGGTTAAGCGTCAAAGTATCTCGTTTCAAACTGTCTTAGCGTATAAGGGATAAAAAATGAGAAATGTTATTTTCTGTCTCCTGATTTTATTTTTTTGTGTTTTTTCAGGAATACTTTTCGCTGAAAGTTCTCCAGCACACCCTTCTTGGACCCCAGAGATGCAGAAATTAATGTGGGCTCTTATTGGGAGTCTTGTGTTGATGATTTTGGGCCCAATGTTGATTCACATTATTGATGAACAACTGGGTTATTTCTTTTTCCTATTGGGATGCTTAATCCTTTTCTACGCGCTCTCACTTGGGATTGTAAGATATGAACATGGATATTTTTTCCAAGAAAAAATGCCCCATGGCCCAACATTTAAATCACAGTTAACAGAATTGGCTGATTTCGACACTACTTTTATGACCAAAGTGGCTTCCCTTCAAGGGAAAGCGCTGGAAGATACCCTCAACAAATATTTTAAATTGCTCCCTTCGCCAGAACAGGAAAAATTTTTAGCAGAGGTCAAAAATTGGTTGGGGACTTCAAATGTTTTCTTGAAAGAAACAAAAATTTCGCTTCTAGACGATAACCAAAAGAATGCCAACGGAGAAAAAGTGTTCAAAGCACTTCTCTATTCGATGGAAGTGAAACAATTTGAAGAATTTCTAAATCATTGCCTCCATAATTCGTCGGAAAAAAATCAGAAAGAAATGGTTTCTGCACTCAAACAATTGTTGGGCGCAAACGGGCTTAAAGAAATCGTTGATGAAGCCCATCATTCATTGCAAATTCAACTGACCCCTTCAGCGACCTTTACCTATCAGGAAAACGCTTTAGAATTAAAATTAACACAAGCCTATGTTACACACTCTTTTACAGAAGGACATCCACATCATCTTCTGGAGTTGTTACAAGAACCTTTGATGTTGTTGATTTGTTTTTTTTCGTTGAGTATGCTTTCCGTTATTTTCCAATCCAATATTAGAAATATGTTTACCCAATTAGCCACTAAAGTAAAACCGGAAATTATTATTTTCTTTTTCGTTTTTTTTGTGGGAGGAATGGGATCGATTTCAGTAGTGGTAATGGCGGCGTTGGGCGGAATCTTTTTTAGTACCTTATCTAAAGTGATGAAAAAAGATTATACGATTCCAGTGGTTTGTTTTAGCGCGAATATAGGTATTTCCGCCCTTCTCACAACCGTTGGAGAACCCTTAAGTCTTTTTGTGGTCCGAAACTTGGGAGAAGGAACCGTCTATCTTTTAAAAACCTTTTCCGTTTCTGTTTTTTTGAATTCTCTTCTTTTGGCGATCATCTCCTATTCCTTTGCTAAAAAAGCGCCCATCCTACCAAAAACTAAAGAAGAAATTATGCTGGAAGATGTGAATCTCGCTAAAAAAGCGGAAAAAAAGGCAAAAAAAGAGATTGGCGAAGCCAAAGTAGCTGAAGCAGAAATTCTGAAAACAGTGAAAAAATCCAAAGAAGCCGGACCCGGATTACAAAAAGCGGTAGAATCTTACGACAAAGAAACCAAAGAAGCGATCGAAGCGGCCGAAAATTTTGAAAAAGCCGGAGACGAAGTTTTTACCGCAGTGGAATCGTTTGAAGAAGAGCAACACAATTTATCCCACGAACTCGATCGCATTCTTCATGCCACAGTAAAACTCGCGTTCTTTGTATGGGGTTTGATTTTCTTCGGAGAAGGAGTGAAACCCGTTGCCTCGGAACTTATCGCACAATTCAGCACCTTGACGCTTTTCTTCGCGAATATCATTAGCGCGGTTGCCGATAATGCTCTATTAGGATTACTAGAAATCCAAGCAGGAATGTCCCAATTGACGGTTTTTATTTTAACGATTTCTCTGGCGTTTTGGGGCGTTGGGTTGGTCCCCGGAAATGTGTGCAATATCGTTTTGAAGGAAGCGCTCCATATTCAATTTGGAACTTGGGCAAAATATGGCTTCCCTGTTGCGATTGTACTCTGTATTTTTAATTTGCTCCTCGTTTTCTTGGCTTCAAACTTTCCTATTTTAATCTTCCCGTTTGGAAGCTAAGGAAATCCATCTAGAAAGGAACGTCGATGCTTTCCAAATCTCTGAAACTGATGCTCAGCAGTTTTCTTTGTATGGTGAGTTTTTCTTTACCCCGCGCACAAGAAAAAACGCTGGGAAAAGTGATTGTGACGATTAGCGTAGATTGGGAAGGCCGTTCTCTTTCTGGAAACAACTTAAATGCGATGGTGGGGTTCCGAAAACGTTTCAAAACGATTCCGCTTACTCATTTTTTTAACGCCGCTTATTTCACAAGACAAAGCTCTCCAGCGCTTTTATTACCACGAATTAAAAGAACGATGGAAGCTCAGGATGAAATAGGTCTCCATATTCATTGTTGGCGATCCTTAGTTTTAGGCTCTGGAGTTTCTTTTTTGCGTGAGCCTACTTTTTGGGGTCCGCTTTATGAACTCACTGAATTTCAAGGCGATCTGGGACATGAAGTGGAATTGGATGCTTATGAACTTCAAGATATTCGAAAAATTGTACAGAATTCCACCAAAATTATTCAATCTTTAGGGTTTCAAGTCTCTTCTAGTTTTCGTTGTGGGGGGTGGTTGGCTTCTCCGAAAGTCTTGGAAGCCATTCGCGCGGAAGGGTTTTTGATTGATTCTTCCGCAACAGATCGCCGTTGGCACCAAGACGAGATCTCAGAGTATCTCATTTACGAACGAATGGGAGAACTCTGGAAAGAGGTGACGGCAGAGACTCAACCTTTTTTTATTGAAACAAAAGCGGGTTCCGTCCTAGAAATGCCAGATACTGGGGCTTTAGCGGATTATATTACTGCAGAAGAAATGAATCAGCATTTGGCTGAGGCTTTAAAACAGGTCACTCCGGACACGCGGCGCTTTGTTCATTTGGGATTCCACCAAGAAACTGCGGAAGAATATCTTCCTCGTTTGATCACCACGCTAGAGCAATGGCAATCCCATCCAGATCTCTACTTTTGCACACTAGAAAAAGCGGCTCAACTAGTTAAAGAATCCTTGGCGCCTTCGGCCGAAACAAAAAAATGAATCCGTTGAGGTTTTTTTGGGACGCTCTTCTCATCCACATTATGTTATTATCGGGAACGGAGCGTCCGCTTTTGCCGCGATTCAAGCGATTCATCAACGACAGCCTCTTGCGCAAATAGAAGTTTTTTCAAACGAAGCAGGAACGACGTATTTCCCGTCAGCGCTTGGACGTCTTTTGTCTTCCGCTCCCCTAGAGTCGCTTTTTTATTTGACCCATGAATCTTTTTACGAACGATTTTCAACCACGCTCTATCGAAATTCGCCGGTACTAGAATTGGATTTTGAAAAGCAACGCATGCGAGTCGAGGGAAAACCTTCGGTTCCTTATGATAAACTGCTCATCGCCACTGGCGTTTCTTCTCATTCATCCCTTGGGACTGTTCCTTGCATTTCCAGTCTAAAAGAGTTTCAGCGTTGGAAAAATATTCTCGGGACGCGTCGAACAATCGCGCTGGAAGGAAATGATATCGAGACCCTGTGTTGGGCGAGTCATCTGATTCAACAAACAAAGGCGAAAATTTTTTATTTTTCGCCGGATTCCCATTTTTTACCTTCGGTCCTAGATCCCCAAACGTCAGCGTGGCTAGAAGAAGCCTTTTGTCGCCTTGGGGGAGAGATCTATTTTCAAACAACAATTGAGCGCTTTCAAACCATGGGAAAGCAAATCGAATTGAGAAGTGCGTCTCAGTATTGGAAGGTTGATTTCTTGATGCAAAGTAGTCAATGGAAACCTAATCTTTCTTTTTTACCAGAAATCTCCGAGCGAATTCCTGTAAATTCATTCATGGAAACACCCTGGCCCCACGTGTATGCGGCGGGATCGGTGACGCAAATGGCAGAAATTCCTACGCCAAGGTTCTTTGGAATCGCGATTCAACAAGGAGAAATTGCGGGTAAAAATATGACTGGAGAGCAGGTCCCGCTTTCGTCTTGTATTCCACTGAATTCAACAGAATGGTTTCAGATTCCCATCGGATGGTTTGGCGAAACGGTTCCAAAACCCTTTCACAAAATCTTAGAGTGGAAGGAGCAAGGAATCTGGAAACGTCTCTTGCTCAAAGACGAGCAAATTTCTGGAGTTTTAATGTTAGGCGATTGTCAAACCCTTGAAATGTTTTATGCTTTGGCCAAAAATAAGATAAAATCTTGTGCTTGGGCAGATCTTATTAAGCAAGACCCAAAAAAATTGTTTGCTTCTCGCGGGTGAACTCGTTTTAAAAATGGAGAAGTTCCTGCTTTGAAAAGCGGTCAAATTTCCGGAGTTTTTCTTCTAGGGATTGCCAAACCCTTGAAATATTTTATGCTTTGAACAAAAGTATGAAAAAGGATCGTAGTCATTTTTGGGGTGCGAATGAGTGGCATTCTTTTCAAGCAATTCATTAGAAAGGGAAGGGGATGGGAGTCGCTAAAAACTCGATCAAAATTATTGATTTAATTCCCGGTTCTCATCTGGTTCAGATAGAGAAATTTTCTATTCTTGTCGGAATGCCACCAGAAGTCGTGAAATCCTTGCGGGAAAAATCGCTTCCGATTCCGCAAGTATGGCTCTTGCCCGATCAATATTTGGTGGGAGGAGTCTCTCGTTTGTCCGTAGAGTTTCCTTTTTATTATTCTGTCTTTTTTTCGGGTTTGCTCCAAAGAGGAGAGCGAATCAAATTAATCGGAACCTCCAAACAAATTCAGGACTGTATGGATATTCTTCGTTTAGGCTTATTGGGTCTGAATGAGGCGGAATATCAAGAGGCTCGGATTTCTCGGAAGGTCTGGGAGCATCAACTTCGGGAAATCGAATGGCTTGCTTTGAAAGATGCGAATGGAAATGTTCGTACCGTCGATAGCTTTTTTGAAAAAATTCCATTCTCCGAAAATTCAAAGATTCAATTTGAGGGGATCGAGATTCAAAAAGGGGATTTCGATTTACATATTTTTTCTTATCAAGGCGACACACGTTCTTTACACTACCTCGCTAGAGAAAAAATTCTTCCTAGTTATTTCAATCAACTTCCCCCCAACATCAATTTACTACCCTACCCCCGATTTGGGGTTCATTTTTTAGGTTCGGCGACTGGTTTTTCAAATGCGCCTTCCTCGGGAATGATCATTCAGCATGGATGTCGGATGATTTTAGTGGACGCGATCCCTTATGCTTGCGAGCTTTTAGAGTTACGCGGATTACATCGGAATCAGATTTCAGCGTTGATTTTGACCCATAATCATGACGACCATGCGGGCGGACTCTCGGAATTTTTGTTTGCGGATCACCGGGTTACTTTGTTGACGACTCCAGAAATTCATTACCAGATGATGAAACGGCTTTCCATTTATACGGGAGAAAGCATCAAAAATGTTTCTAAATATTTCAAATTTTATCCCCTAGTGCCGGGTCATTCGTTTCGCTATTATGGCCTAGAAATTTTACCGCACTATACGATTCATACCATTCCTACGATTGGAATAGAATTTATTTATCATTCTTTGGATACCGTGAAAACGATTCGAGTGATGGGCGATCAAAATTCGCTAGATAATATTCGAAAAATGCGCGAAGACGGAATCATTTCAGAAAAACGATTCTTGACTCAACTCGCTCTTTTTAATGATCCCACCGATTTATTGATTGGAGATGTGGGACAAGGGGTCGTTCACGGAAATCCAAAAGATTACGAACACTCCCTCGCTAAAAAAGTCGTTTTTATGCATCAAGATTCGCTTCCAGATCAATATATTTGTCGCTATTCGCTCGCTCAGCCCGGATATTGTTTTGAGTTGGTCAAGGGTTCGCCTCAAAATGATTTATTGATCGCGGCCAAAGCGCTTCAAAGTAATTTTCCCATTCATCATTTCGACTGGATGGATACTTTATTGGGTTCTTGTGAGTTTAGAACTTATAATCCGGGTGAAGTGGTTTTACGTCAACATGAAAGCTCAGATTCTGTCTTTCTGGTACTTCAGGGCCAACTCGAATTTTATATTGATGTGGAAGGTCAAAAACCAAAAAAAATTGCTTACGCGCATTCAGGGGATCTCTTTGGCGAAATGTCGATTGTCACCGGACAGGAACGGCGAAACGCTTCCGTCGTTGCACATAGTAGCGTACGTTTAGCCGAGTTAAATGGACGTATTTTCTATGAATTTATCGAAGATCAAAAACTAAAAAATACTTTGTTAGCGACTTGGGAAAAACGAGCGGTTGTACAAGGCATTAAGATTTTTGAAGGACTTTCTTTATCCGCTATTTACCGTATTGCCCGAATCTCTCGTGAAATCGATATTTTATCGCAACAAGTGATTTTCTCTAAAGAAACCAAGTGCAGGGATTTATATTTAATAAAAAAGGGAGAAGTTCTTGTTCATTCTGAAGTTCACGAAAATCTCACTCCAACTAAAATACTTCTCCGACAGAGTGATTATTTTGGCTATTTAGGAGAAACCTTTTGTCCTCCATTAACGGCGAGCACAGAAACGGATACTTCTCTTTTAATACTCTCTTGGAAACATCTAAAAGAAATTGCGAATGACGTTCCGCTATTGCAATATCGACTCAATCTGACAGCCACTTCTAAACCCACATCAAAATAACGGGATGTCTTGGAAAAAAGGATAAGATTTCATGTCTTCCGGAAAACGTTGGACGACACGTATTTTTCGCCATATTCAAACTCTTTTACCTCAAAAAGAAGGGTTTTTTAAAACGTCTCAAGGATTGCCTCATCCTTATGGCGCGACCCTTTTAGCCGACGGACTCAATTTCTCGTTATTTTCTCAGAATGCTCAAACCGTGGATTTAGTTCTCTTTTCGCCGGAACATCCTGAATCGTCGTTGGCTATTTTACCCCTAGACCCGATTTATAATCGCACCGGAGATATCTGGCACATCATGGTTTATGAGATTTCTGAAGATCTTCTCTATGCCTGGCGCTGTAAGGGGCCACATAGTCCCGGATATCGGTATCAACCCGAAGCACTCTTGCTCGATCCGTATGCCTATGCCTTGAGTGGAGGATTTCCGTGGGGGAATTCAACCCGTCGGCTTTGCCGAGTGATTCGAGAAGATAACACCAAACATAAATTCGTTCGGGCTCGATATCATCGTTCTGAAAGTATTTTGTACGAACTTCATGCACGAGGTTTTACGGCTCACCCTAGTTCCCAAGTCGCCTCAAGAGGAACCTTCGACGGATTGAAAGAAAAAATTCCTTATTTGGCGAAACTGGGAATTACTTCTGTAGAGCTTCTGCCCATCGCTGAATTTCCAGAAAATGTAATTTCCTTTAAAAATCCTCAGACGGGCGAGCCTTTAAAAAATCTCTGGGGATATAACTCGCTTGCTTTTTTCGCGCCTAAAGCCGGTTTTTCGGCGACCGGCGATTCCCGAACCGAATTTCGAGAGATGGTGCAATCGTTTCATAAAGCCAATATTGAAGTTATTTTAGATGTGGTTTTTAACCATACTGCGGAAGGCGATGACTCTGGCCCGACCCTTTCCTTTCGAGGGATTGATAATCAAGTTTACTATCTGCTGGATAAGGACGGACGCTATCTGAACTATAGTGGTTGTGGAAATACCTTAAAATGTAATCATCCGGTAGTTCGTGAATTGATTCTAGATTGTCTGAGGCACTGGGTTCTGTCGTTTCAAGTCGACGGATTTCGTTTCGATTTGGGGTCCATTTTAAGTCGAGATGAAGAGGGTCATCTGGTTTCTAATACCCCTCTTTTAGAACAAATTGCTCGTGATCCTATCCTCTCGCAAACTAAGATTATTATGGAAGCTTGGGACGCGGGGGGTGGATATCAGGTGGGCCAATTAATAGGAAAAGGCGGGCGATTTTGTGAATGGAATGATCGGTTTCGTGATGATGTTCGTAAATTTTGGCGCGGAGATTGGGGGATGACTAAAGCCTTGGCGATTCGTTTTTTAGGATCTCCCGATCTGTATCCGAGTCAAGAGAACATTCCGCATCATAGTATTAATTTTGTGACCTGTCACGATGGATTTACGTTAACCGATCTAGTGAGTTATCAACAAAAACATAATGAAGCCAATGGCGAAGGGAATCGAGATGGAGCCTTCGAAAATTACTCTTCTAATCATGGAGTCGAAGGACCCACAGAGGATCTTCTTATTTTGCGTCATCGAGAATTAAAGCGGCGCGCGCTTATGGCGACTTTGTTGTTAAGTCAAGGAATTCCGATGTTACTTGCCGGAGATGAATTTGGACGTACCCAACAAGGAAACAATAATGCCTATTGTCAAGATAATGAAATGAGTTGGTTGAATTGGAATTTATTGACTCTAGAGACTCCTTTTTTTCGATGGGTTCAGAGTTTGATTGCCTTTCGGAAAAAACATCCGATTCTAAGACGCCCCAATTTTTTAAAGCAGGATCAGGGAGAAATTTTGTGGTTTGATGCTCATGGAAAAAAACATTCATTTACTGAGGAGTCCCGCACGCTTGGGATTTTGCTCAATGGAAGTTTACAAAAAGAATACGATGATGATTTATATCTTGTTTTCCATAATGAACCCGATCAAGTACTTCATCCGATTCCCCCGCCACCACGAGATGAGAACGATTCTAAGCGTTTATGGCTTTTAGTCGCGGATAGCACTCGAAACGCTCCAGAAGATTTTTTGGATTCTGGGCAAGAACAACCCTTATCTCAATTAGAATATTTCTTATCGCCTTATAGCATCTTGATTTTACGTGCTGCCCAAAAAGGCTAGATTGTCGGCGGAATTAATGCGAATTTCTATTACACTACATTTCATATTGACTTCGCAAGAAGCCTCTTCCGAGAAATTTTCAGTTTTTCCAAGAAGTTCAATATAAAAAGTGTAAGGGGTTTGGATACTTAAGGAGAGTGGAAGAAAGAACTCTTTTTTTTGATGATCGCCGAGGGAGATTTCCTCTTGATCTTCTAAGGCGGTGACTTCATCCAGAATTTTCTGGGCAACGAGTGTCCCTTCTTCTTGTTCGACGACAAAGATTCCAATTCTACCAATCGCGATTCCAGAGCCTTTCACCGAGGCAAAATTTTTCTGGATATCTAAAACACAAGCGATTTGGCAAGGAATTGGTTCTCCTTCTAACATAAAATCCGAATTAAAGGAAAATTGAATTTCTTGACACCCTAAACGACTGAAGGCACTTTGTTGTGTGCGATGATGCAGTGGAAGTTGAATACGCACTGAAACTTCGGATCCCTCTGAAGCCAACAAAATATCCGTTTTTTGAGGGGAAAGCGTCCGGGTTTCGTGATAATTATAGGATTCTTCATCAAGGACAATGGTTTCTTGATCCGAGTTTAAAGAAAACGGGAATGCGATGCATCCGGTCCATAAAAAAGAGAAGAACAGAAAAACAGTTGTGGTGCGGAACAAGATCATGAATAAATCCATTGAAATTTTTTAATATTACTTTTTTTCTACGGGAAGTAGTTCTTCGGGTTTTAAAAGAGGTTGATGTTGATGGGATCCCGATTCATGGGTAAGAGAAGGATCTTCCATCACCCCATCTACAAATTCGATTCGATAACGATTTTTTTGAAAGGCGTTTAACGCGAGCGCCCATTCGTAATAGGGATAGAGCCCTGGCTGAATTTTTAGAGAAACTAACACTTCATAATAGGGGTTCAAATGAACTAAGTTGACTTTCCCTTCGACGAGAACGGATTCTGGAAGATCTTTCCAGAGTGGCGATTTTTTTTCTTGAAAAGGGGGGAGCAGAGAAATTTTTAAGGGGGTTCCGTCCTCGGCGAGCGGTTGTAAGCAGATTTTCCCGCTAAGCATTTTTTGATCAAGATTAACTAATTTTCCTTGAAAGGAAACCACTTTATTGGCCGATATCTCTAATTTTGCGGAATGAAGGAGGAGAGGGCCCACTTTTTCACCGACAAGTTTTTGTATCGCGGTCGGAGACAAAGCCTGTACAGGAAAATGATTATGTGTTTCGCTAGAGCCACAGGTACAGCTATTGGGAATATTTCCTTTCAGGTAATATTCGGTTCTTTCTTTAGCAAGTGCTTTTGCTTTTTCGTTCATATTTTCTTCAACATCGGCTACTTCTTTTTGGTTCTGACGAATTTGTTTTTGAGCTCTTTGAAGATATTCTTCTTGTTTGGATCGTTTTGGGGCTTTTTCACAAGAGCCTAAAAAAATTCCCAGTCCTAAGATTAAAAAAAAGAAAGAAGGTTTTATCATGAAAATTTCTTCCTGAATCTCAAAAAACAAAAATTTGCTTGAAAAAAATATCCTCTTAGGGTATCAAGAGAACTGCGGTTTTCAATCCAATAGGATCAGAAAATTTCTTGGTTTATCGAAATTATTCTTGCGTCTAACTCCAGTTTTTGTAAACTTTCTCCTTCAGAATTTAGATCAATTGATTATTGGTATTTTATTGTTTTTTACGTCTGTTTAAATTTAGAGAATGTTGTGTGTTTCCTTTTGTGGAGGTGGCATATTTTTGGGCCTATGGGGGTTCTATGCCGAAAAAACATGAATCAAAAGCTAAACTTATTTTTTGCCTTAATTCTACCACTATTCCTGGTAGCTTGCGATAATAATAATGGGAATAACGATCATTACCTTATAGGCGGTGACACGCAAGCACTCTGCCTAGAAATTACTGCCCAAAATTTCCAAGGGAACGCTTTACCTAAAGGGCCAGACGCTCTTGGGGGTATTGGGGATTTTGTCCTCACTAATGGGAATGTCCATTTTGTGATCGATGGAGGACTCTTAGGGTCTCGTGGCCAGCACCATTTAAGTCCAACAGGCGGGACTTTAATTGACGCGACATTCGCACGCGAAAATCGAGATCAATTAAATCAACTCTCCCAAATTATTAATTTCAATAATAGGTTGCCCGTCGCCGCGCTTGATTTTTCTATTTTGGAAACAGGTGATACGCGCGCTGTTCTTCAAGTAACCGGCGGGATCTTGGATGGTACCGGAGCTTTAGGCGCGACCTTGGTTCGAGATCCTGCTTCAGGATTGATCGTTGGGTTGGAAGTCATTACGACGTACACTCTCGAAGTCAACGATCGTCATCTCAATATTGAAACAACGATTAACAATTTGACGGGTCAAATTGTTCCGATTTTCAGTATTGCGAACCTCTGTTTTACGGGTACTCGTTCGATGAAACCGTTCTTCCCCGCATTTACACGAGGCTTGTTCCAACCTCCATTAGTTCTTCCTCCCGGACCCTCTGCGTTTGTGTTTGTTCCCGCAGTAGGAATCTCCGGATCGCATGAACATTTTGCAGATATGAACTACTCTATTTGCTCCGCAGAATCTGGAGTGATGTTGGCTGTTTCGGATGGAAGCGAACCTCAAGAAGCACGATTTTTTGCTTTCGGAAATCCGGGAAGCTTTACGGATACGATTCTTCCAGCCGCTAGTTTGAACTTTACCCGTCAATTCTTTGTTTCAACCCCTGACACTGCGGGTGGATTTGATAATGGATGTGCGGGTTCTTTGGGTCAAGCTTATAATTACTTGGCGGCAAACTCCACGAATCCTTTGAATATCATTCAAAGAACCGGATTGATTGAAGGGGTCGTAAACCCAGTTCAAAAAGGGGCCGACATCGTTTTCATTCAAACCTCTCCTGCGCTCATTTTTAATGGTGTGGATTTTAGTGATGTTTCTGCCGCTGGCGGAGTTCCAATGAGCCACGCTGTTTCAAGAGATAATGGATATTTCCGTGCGGAGCTTCCTCCAGGAACATATTCTCTCTTTATTGATGCTCCAGATCGTCCACAATCTGTGATTTCTGGAATCGAAGTTTTTTCTGATCGTACTGTTTCTCTAGGTGTCGTTGATTTGTTAGGAGAAGATCTAACGAATATAGCCTTCCAAGTCACCGATACATTTACAGACGCTCTGATTCCTGCCAAAGTGACTGTGAAAGGAACCGGAACGACCCTCGATCCGAATTTCGGAACTCGTAATTTGGCGGCCGGAGATCGCAATATCATTTATACCCGTTCAGGAGTCGGTTCTATTCCGCTTCTCACGGGGACTTATGATGTATTCTTCTCTCGTGGAATGGAATGGGATGTTGTCGTTGCGAGTATTTCGGTCCCCGGAACTGGAAGTATTTCCGCTTCTTTAACTCATGAAGTGGATTCCACAGGATTTATTGGGGCTGATTTCCACGTTCACGCGGAAGGCAGTTTTGATAGCTCGGTCTCTGTTGAAGATCGAATCGACAGCGCCGTAGGGGAAGGTATTGACATCGTTATTGCTTCAGAACACGATAAAATAGCGAATTGGAGCAATCAAGTGTTCCTCTCTCAGCTTACTCCGTATGTTCGCGCTTATGATGGTGTGGAATGTACTGCAAATATTCCCGCGATTCCGAATAGTCTTGCAATTCCTCAAACGATCGGTCATTGGATTAGCTTCCCACAACGCTTGACTCCAGAAGCAGGCGGAAACGGAGCCCCTCAAGACGAATTTATTCGACCCGCTCTTTTGATGAATGCCCTCGCTCTCAATTCGGATTTTGTTGGAAATATTTCGATTAACCCTGTACCCGGAACTATTCGTGGATTTTCGGGTGTTCCTATGATCCTAGCTCATCCGAACACGGCTTCCGTGGCAGGATTGGGAATCGGATATCATACGAATTTTGGATACGATTCTACTGCAGATCTTGCCAGCGCTACGAACGCTTTCTACACCGTTCCAGTTACAGGTGCAGGAGTTACCCGTAACTTGGATTACAATATGTTGGAAGTCCTCTCGGGTGTTTCTCAGTCAGAATACATCACCACTTTGTTAGATTGGTTCAGTTTCTTGGATCAGGGCGAATTTAAAACCGCGATTGGGGTTTCAGACACCCACGATTTGAAAACGCCTGTCGGGTTCCCTAGAACTTATTTTGAAGTTTCGGATGATAACCCGCTGACGATGGAGGATGGCGATTTCATTGGATCCGTACTGGATGGAAATGGATTTTTGACTAATGGGCCTTTCTTGCGAACCGATATTGCTGGCTTTGGACCCGGGACAATGCTTCCTGGCCCCAATACCACCACTGTAACCCTCAATATTGAAGTTCAGGCTCCGAACTGGGTTAATACCACTGGAGTCAATATCTATCGCAACGGAGACTTAGTGCCTGGAAGTCCTTTCCCGATAAGCTCAACAGGAACCATCCGTTTCTCTGGAACGGCTACGGTTGATGTTGATCCTCTCCCGGGGGATAGCTATTTTGTGGTCGAAGTGGTTGGCGATATTTCTTCCACCTATTCGATTATTGCTCCGGATCATGCTCCTACCGCTCTCTCGAATCCTATTTATGTGGATGAAGATGGAGATGGGACTTGGGATGTACCGGGCCTCTAACACTCCCCTAACCCCTCTGAAGAGGGGAAGAGGATAAGACTCCCCTAACCCCTCTGAAGAGGGGAAGAGGATAAGACTCCCCTAACCCCTCTG
>CAZHAR010000004.1:61058-150092 GCA_964530615.1 uncultured Planctomycetota bacterium
CCTCTGAAGAGGGGAAGAGGATAAGACTCCCCTAACCCCTCTGAAGAGGGGAAGAATATAAAGGCGATTTCTCTGAATCGCCCCACCTTTATGAAAAGAGCGATCTTCGGATCGCTTTTTTTTATGGGCACAAATTTGATTTTTCTCGATATTTTTGTACTATTGGCTTGAATCACCCAAACAATTTTTCTCTGCTCCGATTTAGGAGGAACCTTATGGAAGATAGTGTTTATACGAATCTGAACTACAAACTCTGTGAAGTCGAACATCGTTATGGCTCAAACTATCATATCCTTTCTGATCCTTTTTTAATGACCCATTTAGCACGATTATGCGCTGAAAATACCTACCAACCAGCGATTAATGATCTCATTACTGTGATTTACCAAAATCTTGTAAAAACCGTGTTGAATAGTGAATTTCCAAGAAAAAAAGCAAAGATTAATTCGCGAATGATTCAATATACCCCCCACGGAGTTTATGAAGGACAGGTTCTTGATCCTGATATAATGGCTGTTGCCGTTAATATCGCCCGCGCTGGAACGGTTCCCTCTCAGATTTGTTATGATCAGTTCAACCGGATTTTGAATCCGCGTTTGGTTCGTCAAGATCATCTAATTATGAATCGAACCACCGATGATAACGATAAAGTCACTGGCGCCAATATTTCGGGTTCAAAAATTGGGGGCCCTGTCGAAAATGCAATTGTCGTGTTCCCTGATCCGATGGGCGCTACCGGTTCGAGTTTGATTAAAGTATTGGATTATTATAAGAGCCATGTAGAAGGGAACGCAAAAAAATATATTGCGATTCATTTAATTATTACCCCCGAATATATTAAACGAGTCAAAGATAAATATCCCGAAGTGATCGTGTATGCGATTCGCTTGGATCGCGGTCTCAGTACCGAAGAAGTTTTGAAAACGCTTCCTGGAGAACGTTGGAACGAAGAAGTCGGACTTAATCAACACCAATATATCGTTCCAGGCGGTGGCGGTTTTGGCGAAATCTTAAATAACTCATATGTTTAAAATATTTTCTAAATAGGAATTTTATGAGCCAAGCAAAACAAGAAAAATTAACGGATCTATTTTCTGTTGAACAAATTCAACAACGGGTGAAAAGTCTTGGAAAACAGATTACTCAAGACTATCAAGGCAAAGAATTAGTGGTCATCGGCGTTTTAAAAGGGAGCCTAATTTTTATGGCCGATTTGATCCGTGAAATCAAGCTCTCATTAACTTGCGACTTTGTCCGCTATTCTTCGTATGAAGGCGGACTAGAGTCAACGGGAGTGGTTCGGATCGAATTGGATTTATCTCAAAATATTAACAACAAAGAAGTCCTTGTGGTAGAAGATATTGTTGATACCGGACTAACGATTTCCTACTTGGTGGAAAATTTTAAAACGCGTCATCCTAAATCACTCCGCATTTGTTCCCTCCTTTTTAAACCAGAAAATTTGAAAAAAGACGTTCCCATCGATTATATTGGTTTTTCCATTCCTAAAAAATTTGTGGTAGGATATGGATTGGATTATGAAGGACGATACCGAAACTACCCAGCAGTCGCGACACTTTCTTTTGAATAAGGAATGCCTTCTCCTGAGTGTTTCTGTAACTTTTGCTTTCAAAGGTTGGTTTTCTAAGATATTCCCCTGTTTTCCCCTTGAGGACCTACTATGGCAAAACTATTACTGATCTCTCCTGGAAATCTTTATGCTCCAACGTGGGGATATTGCCCACATAAAGGACATATGCACTTGCTTTATTCGCATATTTTGTCCGTGATTCCTGACATTGAAGTCACCCATTTAGATTTCGACAATCTTTTCGGTTGCCCAACCTGTGATACCGAAGTCGAAACCTTTAAAATGAAAGCACTGGCACTTCTTGAAAAAGTTTCTTTTGATATTGTCGGAATTTCTTGCTGGACTAGCTTGAATTATATGTCTTCTGTTTGGGTCGCTAAAGTCTGCAAAAAAATAAACCCCCATTGTACCGTGGCAGTCGGTGGCTATCATGCGACTGCGGTTCCAACAGATTTTGATTATTTGTTTAGCCCGTTTGATTTTGTAGTGAAAAACGAAGGCGAACGGTTTTTAGAAAAAATTTGTCGTGGAGAAATCCCCAAAACACGAAAAGTACAAATTCTTGATGAACATGAATCGTGCTTAGATACCGAACTTCGTTTGAATCCCAAATTCCCCTTCCCAGATGAAACTTTTGGTATTTACTTAAGTCGCGGATGTCCTTATGGTTGCGGTTATTGTATGGAAGGTTGTAAAGGACGGGCTTGGAAGCCCTATGACGTCGATGAATCTTTACGTTTTCTCGATCATGTGATGGAAACTTGGCATCCCAAAAAAATCGCTTTTAATGATTCTTGCTTTGGCGTGAATCCTCGCTGGAGACGCGCATTTTTGAAAGAACTCGTCGCCCGCAATTACGACGTCAATTATTGGGGCGAAACGCGTATTGATTGTATGGATGACGAAACACTCGACCATCTTACTGAACTTGATTTTCATATTGATTTTGGGATTGATTCTTGTTCTGAAGAAATGTTGATGATTATGAATAAAACCAATAATCCCAAAAAATATTTGGAACAGTTGGAGTTCTATAGCAAAAAAATGGATGAACGACAAATTCGCCATAACATTTTTATGCTTTATAATCATCCCGGTGAAACCTCCAAGACCGCAAAAGAATCCGTTGATTGGCTCTGGAACTTTGTCAAAAGCAAAAAAGAAACGTACAGCTTAATTTTGGCCTCTCGATATGCCTATTTCCCCGGAAGTGAAATTTATTACAATTTCAAATATTACGCCAAAACCTACGGTACCAAAGTCAAACATCCAGAATGGTGGAAAGAAAAAGGCGATCAATTCAAAATTTCTCGCCATATTATGCCCTCTCAAGAATTAATGGATACCGACAAGATCTTTTTTTATGAACAGGAACTCGATAAACTCTATATCGAAAATTTTGAACGAATGGCTCCTGATTATCAGAAAAAAGTCAAAGACGGAAAATTTTCTTCTGTTTAACACAATTACTGTTATTCCGAAGCGGAAGCGAGGAATCTCCGCAAAGTTTAAGCCTTTAGGAGATTCCTTCGTTGACACTCGCAATGACAAAAGAGAGATGATCTTTTTTTGAGAGTGAATTATGTTTCGTTTCTTCTTCCTTATTGTTCTGTTTTTGGTCAATACGTCTGTTTATGCTCACGAATTTTGGCTTGTCCCTTCGTCCTTTCGGCCTGATCTTCTCGCTATCCTAGCGATTCATACCCTAGTCGGACATAAATTTGAAGGCGAAAATTTTCCACGAAACCCAAATCATATTCAGCAATTCATTTTCGCGAATATCAATGGAGTGGCCCCGATATCAGGGATGGATGGAAAACTTCCGGCGGGAGTGATGCGTGTACGTACTCCCGGGATTCATACGATTGGCTATTTTAGTAATCGTTCCTTTACCGAGTTAGACGCGGCCAAATTTGAACAATATCTCAGAGAATCGGGCTTTGAACATGTGATTGATATTCGCGCGAAAAAAAACGAGTCTCAAAAAAAAGGTCTGGAATATTTTTCGCGTTGCGTTAAAACTATGGTTGCCGTCAATAAAGACTTCAATGGCCCGTATGATCATATTTTCGGATTTCCTCTCGAACTGGTTCCAGAAGACAACCCCTTTATTTTTGAAGGACAAAAAGAGTTTTCTGTACGCCTTTTGTATCAAGGAAAACCACTTGTTGGAGTTTTAGTTCAAGCTACTCCCAAAAATAATAAAGATCAAACGTGGGAAAAACGGACGAATGAGGAAGGACGAGTGATGATTCCGATTTCGTGTGGTGGCGCTTGGCTCATCAATACGGTTCATATCGTAGCGCTCCCTGCTGGGATGGAAGCAGATTGGGAAAGTTTTTGGGCCTCTCTGTATCTCGAATTTCCAGAACCCAAACCGGCCCCAGATCAAGAAAATGTAGAGAAACCCAAAACACCTAAAGAAGAAGAAAAAAAGTAACCCTTTATTTCTTGGGTGGAATACTCAAGCTTAACAGCGTATGAACGACACCCGCAACCAAAAGTCCTACTAACCAAGCGTGAACATAAATATCATTGAATATCTGAGGAACCTGAATTGCTTTGTTGCTCGCCGCTTGTAAGAATCCGGGAACATTGGGAAGAATTCCAAGGATTAAAGCGGTAATTGCGCGCCAGTTAAAACCGCTCCCCCCATACGCGTAAATGCCATCCATTCGATAGAGATCGTCCACTACAATATGGGTTCGCTTCACGAGCCAATAATCGGTGATCATCACTCCTGCGATGGCTCCGAGCATTCCTCCATAACCAATGAGCCAAGTGAAAATGTAAGCGCCCATATCCATGTAGAGTCGCCAGGGCATAATGACAATTCCAATTAAGCCGGTGATCATTCCGCCCGTTTTAAACGAAATTTTGCTGGGGAAGAGGTTTGAAAAGCAGTTTGCGGGAGAAACCACGTTCGCGGCGATATTGGTGGTGAGGGTTGCAATGGCCAAGCCAAACATTGCAATGGCAACGAAAATGGGATTTCCAAATTTTCCAACGAGGACCACAGGATCCCAGATTGGTTCTTTATAAATAACCACAGTCGCCGCAGTGACCGCAATGCCAATAAAACTAAAGAGTGCCATCGTGATCGGAAGCCCAATCATCTGGCCGAGGATTTGATCCTTTTGAGAGCGAGCGTAGCATGTAAAATCAGGAATATTCAGCGCTAATGTAGCCCAGAATGCCACCATCGCGGTTAAAGAAGGAAAAAATATCTTCCAAAAATCGTATTCTTGAAGAACAATGGGAACTTCTGCGGGCGTTTTTTTCGCCATTTCTATTTCACGAACGATTTTGACGGTTTCTTCGGAAAACATCTTGCTAAATCCACCGGAACGAACGACTGCCCAACCTAGCAGTACAAATCCTAAAAAGAGTAAAAAGGGGGCTCCCCAATTTTCCATCCATTTAACGGATTCGACTCCTTTAAGAACGATGATCATATTAACGACCCAGAAAATCATAAAACAGAAGAACTGCCAGCCAGTAATTCCCAAAATGGGAAGTTTAGCGGTTTCACCTTCAATGGGGACACCAAACACAGTACAGCCCAGAATATAAATGGCCAACCCCCCAATCCAGGTCTGGATACCGAACCATCCGCAAGCGACTAAAGCACGCATAATGGCGGGGATATTCGCGCCGAGAACACCGAAACTGCTTCGTAAAAACACGGGACAAGAAATTCCGTATTTTGTACCGGCATGCGCGTTTAAAATCATCGGAAAAAGGACAATGATATTCCCCAAAGTAATGGTAATCAGGGCCTGCCACCAATACATTCCATCTTTCATTAAAGAAGCCGCAAGATTATAAGAAGGTATACAAATGGCCATTCCGATCCAGAGAGCGGCAATGTTCCACTTGGTCCAGAGGCGTTTTTCTGGAGCTACTGGCGCGAGATCCGCGTTGTATAACCTTGGATCCTGATTCATAAAATCTCCTTGTACCTCAAAAAAAAAATTAGTTATGGGTAGGTTAAATGGCGACCGCGAATATTTCAAGAGCGAAGATTCTGAACGTACCGCTCTAGCAGAATCCTTTACGATTTACGTGTTCTCGATCAAAAACTCTTTTCTGAATTTTTGCCATAGCGGGAGTAATGCCGGATCTTCTAGTAAAAGGAGGCCCTGTTTCAGGGTTCGCTTAATAGTGATCCTTTTAACTGCGTAAATTTCCTCTAACAATTTTAGGGGCACTTGCGCATAATGATGGGCGAGAATAAAGACACAATTCCTCTGAAATTGAATTCGTTTTTTTTCTGTTTGTTGAGCCAATAATGGAAGTGTGTTTTGAGTGCTCAATTCATTTTCGATCCATTCTTGAATCTGGTTCAAGGATATCGGAATTTGTCGAACAAATTGACTTTGACACTCGTTCAGAGAAAGTAAAATAAATGGATCGATTCGATAGAGTCGTTCCAATTCTTTTAAAATCGAGAGAAACGAACATTCTAAATTTTCCGCCAACCAACGAACGACTTCTGATTTGGTCGGGATCGAAGTGACTTCGCATTGGCGAGTGATAAACAAGATCCGATTTTCGAGATCCGGATTTTTTAAAGGGATTAACATTCCAGAATTCAGGCGAGTACGAAGGGCTTCTGGGAAATATTGTAATTGCTTTGGATGGCAAGCAGAGGCAAAAATCATCTGAGTTTTACTGAAGAGCAAATCATCAAATAAAAATCGAAATTGCTCAAGCGTTTTTCGTCCAGACAACTTTTGTAAGTTGTCCATAATAAAAATTCCATCTTGATATCGTTTGTGAAAATGAATCAGTTTTCGAGTTCGTAACGAATCCACATAATCTCGTTGAAAGTTTTCGGGTTCAATCCACTGAGATTCAAATTTTTGCTGTTTGGCCCATTGTTTAAATTGGTGGAGCAAGAACGTTTTTCCGGTAGCGGGTTCCCCATAAAGAAGACAAGGGTTATAGTTTTTCCCAGGGTTTTGAGAAATTTGTTGCAAAACCCGAATAGCGAAAGAATTATGCTCGCCAAGACAACAATCTGCGAGCGTACGTGCCGGAAAAAAAAACATGGCAGAGGGGAATTATTCTATCTTTAAATTCAGATTTCGGTAATAAACAAGAGATTCCGGAGTGCATCCCAAACAAATTCTTCCTGAAGTCACACATTCTTCTTTGACGGGATCAAAGGTTTGTTGTCCATCATTAATTTGAATGTTGTATAACTTTCCATTAAATTGAACAGTAATTTTTTGCCATTTTCCCTCAGAAGGATTATTTAAGCCAATAATCAAGTGTTTCGCGTTTTTATCTTCGGGCATATGAACATGAATTTGAGGGGTTCCTTTTTCTATTTTGATTTCAACCGTCAATAAAAATTCTTTGATGTTTAAATTTTCGCTAATTTCTAATAATCCCGGAGTGCCCTCTGTTTGGACAGAAATGATTCCAGTCTCTTTATCAAAATCCCATTTTCCTTGTCTGGGTTTGAGCATCACATTTTTATCGTCTTTAGGAGTTAAGGATTCTTGATTATTGTTCCCACTCTGTTTGGATTCTCGTTCTCTTTGGATTCGAGCCATTTCTTTTTCTTTTTCTTCCCAAAACGAAGTATCTTCATATTTTTTTGGAAAACTTTTCCATAAATATTCCGCTTCGGTGAATTTTGTTTTGGCATAGGTAGCGGTTGTGCTTTTGATGGCTTTTTCTAAAATTTTATCCGCTTTTTCTTTCGTGCGATCGAATTGCTCTTTTGCTTCCTCATTATGTTTTTTAGCAAGAGTTTCCCAAGCGAGATTAATTTGTTCCAATGTTTTTTCAGAGGTGAATTGTTTTTTGAGTTCTTGAAATTTTTCTTTCGCTTCTGCGTAGTCTAAGAGTTGTAGTTCCGAAAGTTTTTTAGCCACTTGAGAAAGTTCTTCTTTCGCAGGGTCTTTAATAGGCTCTTTCGTGAGGTCGGGATTTTTAATTGGGTCTTTTTTTACGGGATCTGGATTTTTTTTATTGGGATCTTCCTTGGAGAAAGGATTTTCATCTTTTGGATGGTTTTCGTTAGGGCCAGAGAAGACGAAAAACAAGATCAAAAGGATCAGAATAACACTTCCAGCACCCAAAAAAATAACCAAATTAGTATTATTTGAAACCGCGGGTCTTCGGCGTTCACCCGAAATTGTTTTCGCTTGTATGGTACTTTGGGGGCGACGAACCGCAGAAATTGGAGGCTTAATGACTCCAGCAGAAATGGTTTTTCCGGTGGTAGGCCCCATACTTTTTTTAGGTTTCTGAGCTTGTTTTTCTTGTTCGATTAAGGGTAAGATCTGAGCCTTACACTTTCGGCAGTAGGCCAATTCTTTATAGAGTACTGCGGAGGCCCTCTCTAAGTCTTCTGTAGAAACGCGCTCTCCACATCCTTCACAATACTTAATTACCATCGCCATTGAAGTACTCTCCCAACCCCTCATTTCGCATTTTTGATTTAAGACTGGTTGTATTTGGAAGCTATCTATTTATAGATTTATTGCCTCTTTATTTTTAATAAAGGGTATGAGAGGCGCAGACAATCTTTACCAAATAACATTTCCCGAAAAAATCATTTCTTATTGCTTATGATGGAAAAGTGTTTCCAAAATCAGAAAAGCACAAGATTATTAGAACATTCCCTCATTCGGATGTCAAGAAAAGAACTTGAATCCGTTCCAGATTTTGCTTTTTGAAACGGATTCGGACTGCTTATTTATCTAAAGATTCCAACAATTTTTTAGCACGATCATAGTTTGGATTAATTTGAAGGGAGATTTGTAAATGGCTCCGGGCTTCTTCTGTTTTTTTCAAGGTCAAATAAATATCCGCCAAATCGGTATGCACAACCTCTAAGCCTTCTTTAGGCTTTACCGCGATAGCAATTTTGAGTTCTTTGATCGCGGATTCATATTTTGTTTGCGCCTTAAAAATATTCGCCAAAAGGGTATGCGATTCTACTTGATACGGAAAAATATCATGAACTTCCTGTAAAATTTGGATGGCTTTTTCATTTTGTTTGATTTCCTGATATTCTTTAACCATGCGAATACGGGCGTTCAGATCGCTTCCTTGAATACGACAATACGCTTCCAATTCTTCCAGAAGAGATTTTTTGTTTCCTTGCTGTTCATAAATTTTGGCTAAGGTTAGATACGGACTATTATTTCCGACATATTTAGGGAAACAGGCTTTTGCTTTTTTCAACAATTCGATGGCTTTTGACCCATTTTGTTCGGCCTGATAAATTTCAGCCAGCGTTAAATAGGTAAAAAATTCTTCATAGCCTTGTTGAATCGCCTGTTCTAAATATTGTTTCGCATTTTTAGTGCGACCCTTGCTTTGCATAATTCGTCCCAAGACCGAAAGGATTTCTTTTTGTTGAGGATCGGATTGAAGGACGAGTCCACCGTTAATTTCTGCATCAGCAAAATTTTGATTTTGAAAATAACCAATACATAACTTGGCTAAAACCTCCATATTTTCAGGATTTTCATCAAGTTCGTCCTTAAAATCCTCGATTTGATTTGAGTTAAAATAGGGCAGTAATTTCATGTCCGTAAAAACGTTTTTCTGGAGCCAGGATTGAAATCCTTGATCAAACTTAGGGTAATCGACACCAAGAATTGCCGGAATCACTTCCTTAGTCGGTTTTCCTTCTCCATAGGCTTTGAGCATTTCTAAAATTTTTGAGAATCCATAAACGTCCGCGATATAGCGGCACATCAATCCGCCCTGATAATAGCAGAGGCCGATTTCCCAAGGCACCCGGAAGCCTTCATTGAAGGTTTCCATTCCGCGCATTTGGCCCTTGCTCCAATAAATGTAGAATTCTAATTCATAATCGCGTGCCCAAGAAGGGTTCCGGCAGTGTTCTTCATACTCCGAGAGACCTTCTGTAAACCAACGTGGGACCTGATAATTACTGAGTTGAAGCGTAATCACATGCGCAAATTCGTGCCAAGCTGTTGAGGCCCAATTAAATTCGCCCGGTTTTCTCGACTTCGGAGAATCAATGGTCACCAATTTTCCAAAACAGGCCCCCGTTGCGCCTAAGCCTCCAAAACCAACGGTACGAACCGAGAAATCTTGATGATCCGTAAACACTTCCAATAAAATGGGACCCGATACATTACATTGGTATTTTTCCTTTAAAAACTGATAGGATTCTTCCATAAAGGGTTCTAAATAGGGTATCATCACATCTTTTTCGCTCACATCCAGCCTCATCACAAAATGAGGCGTTTCTAAGGTCACAAAGGAGTCCATTTTTTCAAATAGACCCAGCATATTCCAAGTCATCACATCGGTTTTATTAAATTCCCGAAATTGCTGAATAGCGTCAAGCCCTTCCTTTTCTTTTCCAATCCACAACAAATTAACTGCGAGCTCTCGGTACGCACTCGCGAGGAACGGATTACATTTCAAAGCTTCTTGTAAGAGTTGCACACTTTTTTCAAATTGCCGTTTACTCTGAAGACAATTGGTGAGAATGAGGTAAAATTCGCCATATTTAGGATTGAGGATAAAGATCCGTCTTTTTATTTCTTCAAAACGATCCATTTCGTTCAAGAGATAATGAAGAGAGGCTTGTAGCGACAACGCATATAAAGAACGCGGATTAATTAATAAAACGCTCTCAATTCTTTTTTTCGCGTCATCATAACGCTCGTCACTAATTCGCAATTGAGCCAAAAAGGTTTGCGCATCGATATGATTTGGATTATATTTTAGCGCTTCTTCCATAAAGTGTTCCATTTTGGTACTGTCCCCATCTTGGATATAACTCAATCCTAAAAGGACAAAACCATCAGGATGCGGTTTGTGATAAGTATCTTTAGGATCTCCATTTTTATTATATTCGCGAATATGTCCTAATGCAGGGTAAAGTCCTTCTTTGCGGGCGTTCGGAGTATCAAAACATTCTAGCCACACTTCCGCTAGTTTGATCTGTGCGAGAACGCCAAAATAAACAGGATCCATTTTAACGACTTTAGCAAACACTTTGTTGACTAACTGAGTCGCAACTTGAAAGCGTTCCATTTGGTCGGTTAATTGACAGTAATCCCAAATTCCGAGCCCTGTATAGAAAAGATCTTCCGCGCTTTCTAGCTCCTGCGCGTTTTTGTTCCAGTGATCGACAAAAAAACGCATTTGTTTTGCCGCAGACTCTTTTCCCTGTATTTTTGCCAGAGAGGCTTGTAGATAAAGGGCCTTTATCTTTTTAGGAAATTGGGTCACCGTCTCTGTTAAAATCTGATCCGCTTTCTCCCACTCTCCGATTAAGAGATAAAGCTCTCCCAAGGCAGAAGACAGAGTACTATCGGCGGGATCTTTTTTATGAATTTCTTCTAATTGTTCTCGAAGTGTGCTGTATTCACCCGTCAAGAACGAGAGTCGAATATTCAAGTATTGCGCGTTTCGATCCTCTGGATTCGTTTTCAAATATTTTTTAAGTGCTTTATAGGCCCGTTCATAGTTACATTCTTTGAAATAGTTTTGAATCGTCTCTAATTCATCGCTCCAAACCCTCATCATCCAAGGACTTCCAAAGCATAAAATTAAAAAGAGCCATAATTTCGGCATACCCATCTCCCTTTGTATTCGCGCTTGAATCTCTACTATTTTGATAAAATTCTTCTCATTTAAACTTGTCAAAACGCTATTTTTTCATCAGAATAACACTCTTCTGGAGGAAGCAAAATAACTTTACATCATTAAAATAGCCCTTGTATTGTATTCCAAAAAATGCGGGTCTCCAAACAATCTAACATTTTTCCTTTGGAGGGTGGTTTTTGAAATTTAGTTCCTTTTTCCTTTTTTTACTCTTATTAAATTGCCATCCCACGGAACGAATTCAAGCTTGGCCCCTTGTCCACTATCAAGAAGAACCACAAGAAGAAGAAAGCACCCTAGAGATTCTTTCTCCTTTTTTTTATTCCTTTACCGAATCCGGAAGCTCTGGACATAGCTTTCGCCCGCTTTATGACTATCGAGAAGACGAAGATTCGTCCGATCTCGTTTTTTTATGGCCCATTGGTCGAATTTCTCAAGGACCCGATCGAACCAAAATACAACTCATCCCGCTTTATTACTACAGTAAACGTATTGAAGAAGACGGAACCATTGATACAGACTGGTTTGTCGCCCTCATTTTATGGGGAGGTTCCGATGAATCGGAGAAAGATCCGTCTGCCAACCAGAGCTATTTTGGGGTCTTTCCCATTTATGGGACGATTCGAGGAATTCTTGGAAAAGATGAGATTTATTTTATTGGGTTCCCCTGCTACTATTCTACCAAAGATGGCGAATATCATACGGAAAATTATCTCTGGCCCTTCTTTTCTTTTGGCGAAGGAGGCGGGAAAGAAGCCGCTTCGTTTTTCCCTTTTTATGGATATTCCCAAAAGAAGAATTCCGAAGGACAATGGAAATATAAGCGAGAATACTACCTCTGGCCCATTTTCGCCTTTCAGGAAAACCAATTAGATAAAAAATATCCAGTGAAAGCCTTGACGGTTTTTCCTTTTTATGGGGAATCCGTTTCCGAAGTCTCTCAGGCGTATACCGTTCTCTGGCCCTTCTTTTCAGTTTCCTTTGATGAAAGTAAAAAATATTCTGAATACAATCTCCCTTGGCCTTTTTTTAAATCGGCAAAAGGAAAAGATATCGAAGAATTCCGTCTTTGGCCCTTCTACGGGGAAAAAATTCGTCCTCAAAATAAGGATTATTGGTGCGCGTGGCCCCTTCTTTGGTGGAACGAACAAGAGAACGAATCGTTTTCTAAAGACGGTTTTTGGGCACTTCCGTTTTACTGGTCCTCTCACCGTAAGTCGAAAGAAGAACCGATGGAAGAAGATTTTTATAAATTCTGGCCCCTCTTCCATTATGCCTCGAATCATCAGCAAAATTTAGAGTTTCAACTCCTCTCTCCTTTGTGGTTTGAAGACTATCATCCGGAAGGATTTAAAAAACTTTATACCCCTATTTGGTCTTTATTTTCAATGAAATCCAACCCGGAAGGAGATTCCCTTCGTGTCCTTGGCCCTATTTATTATTCGGAAGACACAAAGAATTCTTACCAACAAAATACTTTATTGTATAATTACGAATACGAAAAAAAGAATGGACAAAAAACAGAAAACAATGCCTTTACTTTTCTCTATGGACTCTTTGGACTCCGCCATCAAGAAGATAAAACCTACTTAAAACTCTTTTATTTGCCAGAATTTATTTCTTGGTAGGGGGCGATTCACGAATCGCCCTAAAACTACGAATTGTTCCTACAATTTGAGATCTTTTATGAAATTGTTACGCCCCTTTGAAAAAATCGGACAATCTATCCTCACTCGACTCGACCATACCGGATTTGTTTGTATGGTAACGTATCACGCGTTACTTTCAATCCTTTTTTCTTTACGCAAATGGAAAGAAATTTTGTACCAAACCTATATCTGTGGCGTACAAAGTTTGGGAGTTACCTTATTTGTAGGAACCTTGATCGGGATGATCTTGTCGCTCCAGACTGGATTTACGCTTCGACAATATCAAATTCAAGATTTTATTGGAACCGTTGTTATGGTCACTATGTGCAAAGAGCTCGGCCCCTTTATGACCGCGTTTATTCTCACTGGTCGTGTCGGAGCGGCATTCGCGGCTGAACTCGGAACCATGAAGGTTTCAGAAGAAATTGATGCTCTAGAAGTAATGTCGATTGATCCGATACGATTTCTCGTCATGCCCAGAGTCGTGGCTCTCCTCATTTTTACCCCCATTTTAACTATTTATTGCAATGTGATTGGTATTATCGGAGGCTCACTTGTTGGATACTACCAAATGGGTGTTTCTTACACGATTTATTACAAACATATTTTTGAATATTTAGAGCGAGAAAGCCTTGAAGTCATTTACGGAGGTTTAATCAAGTCCATTGTTTTTGGCCTCCTGATTGCGGTCATTGGATGTTGTAACGGTCTGAAAGCAGCCAATGGAGCGGATGGCGTCGGAAAAGCGGCTCGGAAATCGGTCGTCGATTCTTTTCTGATGATCCTCCTTTTTAATTACATTATGTCCTCCTTGATTAATAGCTTTTGGTATTAAAATTGTAACTGTCTCTTCCCCTCGCCCCTCTGTGGGAGAGGGTTAGGGAGAGGGAAAACGCCAGGAAGATTTATGAACGATGAGGTTATGATCTCTTTAGAAAATGTCTCTAAAACCTTCTCCGGAAGAAAAATTCTGGATGAGGTGACGCTAGAGGTTCGTCGAGGAGAAACGCTTGTGATTATCGGACGCTCCGGCGCAGGAAAGAGCGTTACCCTTAAACATATTATGGGACTGATGCATCCTGATTCTGGGCGCGTGAAAGTCATTGGGACCGATATTACGCATTTCAAACCTCGCCAATATTACCAAATCCGCAATCATATCGGAGTTCTGTTTCAAGGAGCCGCTTTACTCAATTGGATGACGGTTGGAGAAAATGTGGCGCTTCCCTTAAAAGAACATACCCGAATGAAACCACCAGAAATTTTAGCGAAAGTTCGCGAAAAATTGATGATCGTTGAACTTTCAGATGCCGAACATAAATATCCGTCCAAAATTTCTGGCGGAATGGCGAAACGAGCTGGACTTGCGCGCGCAATCATCCGCAATCCCGAAATTATCCTCTATGATGAACCCACCTCTGGACTCGATCCGGTGATGTCCAACACCATTAATGATTTGATTAATAAAATTAAAGAAGAGCTTCAAACGGCGTCTATTGTTGTGACGCATGATATGTCCAGTGCTTATCGTATCGCGGATCGCATTGCAATGCTGTATCAAGGGAAAATTATTCAACAAGGAACCCCGGACGAAATTCGCAATACTAAAAATGAATATGTTCGTCAATTCATTGAAGGACGTACTCAAGGACCGCTCACGGATCCCATTTCCTGACTCACCCCCGGAGATTTGTATGAATCGCTCCTACACGTTATTTCATCTCCTTAGCAGTCTACTCATCACAACGCTTTCACTCTTTTTCTTAACCTGGGTCACCTTAAAAATTCGTAATTATACCCTTTCTGGAGAAAAACTTTTGCCTGCGCAAGGGGTGGAAGTGTATCTGGAAAAAGCAGGCGGTTTGACCGGAGCCAAACCCGTACGATATCAGGGAATGGAAGTTGGACACGTTCTCTATGTTCAACTCGTTACAAAACCAGGAAAATATCAAAATTGGGCCTATGCTTATCTCGAACTCAACCAAAAAGTACCTCTCTATAAGGATGCCTCTGTGAAGGTCAGCCCCTCCAGCTTGATGGGAAATCCTTATATTGAGCTCTTTCCTGGAAAAGAAACCTCGCAACCTTTACAACAACCCATTTATGAAGAAGGGGCGATAACCCCTCTATTTGAAGCCTTGAGCCAACTGATGGATGAAAATCGAGAAGATTTTAAGGCCCTCTTCGACGGCTTCCAGAAAATTACGAAAAAATTGAATGACACACGAGGAACCTTGCAAAAACTCTTTGAGGCGGAGGATTCGCTCACAACAGATATTAAGAAAATCGGAGACGATCTGTCCCACTATCTTGAAAAAACAAATCAGGGAAGCGCGCGCTTCTTTTCTCAGGAATCTCAGGAACTTCGGAACGAAATTAAAACCCTGAAACAACAAATAGAACAAATTCAAAAAGCCGTTGAAGAGACAAAAAAAAGCTCGCTGGTGGCAATTCTCGACGAGCCCTTTCGAGAGAACGCGGATAACACTTTCCAAAAATTTTCAGAATTCCAGGAAGAATTTTCGAGATTGACCACCCACATTAATGAAGGGAAAGGTTTGATTCCTCAACTTTACGCAAAAGAGAGCCCGTTAGCGACCGCTCTTCGAGAAACTTGGGAATCTGCTAAAAAAATAGGAGATCATTTTCAAAAATTAGGGGAACAAATTTCAAATGGAAAAGGTGGTTTATGGTCTGCTTCTGGCGGTTCTGAAATTCGGAAAACCTATGAGCAAATCGCTCAAGATTTGAACGCAATTTCTCAAAAAATAGAGGCGGGTGGCGGCTCCCTCGCTCGGCTTTATGAAGATAAAACCTTAAGAGATAAAACCGTTCGCTGTTTACGCCAACTCTCTGAGATCGGAGAAGATAAGTTTTTGGAACTCCCGGTTCATGCTCTTCTAAGCCAGATGATGCAAAATCTCATTCCTTAATACAGGAGACTCTTTGTGAAAGAAACGATGGTGGGTGTCATTTTTGTCTGCGCGGTCGTTTTTATGACTTTTTTTACTATTTTTATCAAGGAAGGAAAAGAAGCGGTTAGTTTTAAAACAACGTATCAAATTACCGCGTATTTTGATAATGTTGAAGGATTAGAAGTGGGACACAAAGTACGCGCCTCTGGCTTAGAAATCGGGCGTGTCAAACAATTGGAACTGGTTCAAAAAAAAGAATGGGACTCCGATCAACAGAAAGAGGTTCTGAAAAATAAAATTAAAGCGATGCTTCAACTCAATCAAGAAGTGTCCTTATATGAAGGAGCGAAAGCAACTGTAAAAGATGTTTCTGCTCTGGGTGGGAAATTTGTTGAACTGGACTTAGGAAATCCTCAAAAACCTGAGATGCAGGAACTTCGAAATGTTTTACCGGGTGGAGCCGTTCCAAACGTTCTCAGCACGACCGCTCAAGTGGTCGACGAAAACAGAGAAAATCTGAGAGAACTCATCTCTGGCTTGAGAAAAATTGTTGAAAATATTCAGGAAGGAAAAGGAACACTCGGACGCCTCATTCATAGTAGTGATGTTTATGATCAAATTCGATCTACGGTTGATAATTTAGCCTCAGCGACAGAAAAATTAAACAACTCTCAGGGGACCCTTGGAAAATTGCTCTCCGATCCGGCTCTCTATGATTCGACCCTAGAGACGGTCAAAAATTTAAATAATGTGACCCATCAGTTAATTGAGAGCAAGGGAAGCCTTGGAAAATTGATTAATGAACCCGATATGCACCAAAAACTCGAAGAAACTCTGAAAAAAATAAATGAGGCCCTCGATCCGATTATCGATTTAGCCAAAAAAATCAATAAAGGAGAAGGGACTCTCGGTAAATTAATCGTCGATCCTCAATTGCATGACGAGTTATTAGCCACCGTAAAAAAAGCGCGTTCTGCTTTATCCAACATCGAGGATTTGAGCCAAAAATTGCTTAAGGGAGAAGGAACTTTAGGCAAACTTGTTCAGGATGATTCTCTTTATATTCAATTAAAAGCTTCTTTGGAAAATATTGCGGTAGTGACTGGAAAACTACGGCAAGGAGAAGGAACCTTAGGAAAACTTCTAGTCGATGAATCGCTCTATTTAGAAGCCAAAAAAGTCGTGAAGAACTTGAGTGATTCACTAGAAGATCAACGAGAACAAGTTCCGGTCACGACCTTTACGACAATCCTTTTTAATGCTTTTTAAGGAAGTTCCACTTCTTCTTCTTCTTCTTCTTCTTCAGATGACGTTAGAGGAAGTCCCTCTTCTTCCTCAGACGACGCTAGCGAGAGTGCAGAAGCTTTCTCTGGCGATTGAAGGGTCGCTACAAACACCGAATAACCCATCAGCACAAATTCTGTTTCTAGATGAAAATTACTGTGAATCGTGTCCCAATGCCAATCGGATTGTTTAGTGACCAAGTAAAAACGACCCTCCGGAGAAAGTAATTTTTTAATCGACTCTAAAAATCGCTGACTAATTCGATAATGACTGAAATACGGAGGATTTGTCAAAATAAGCGAAAATTTTTCCGGCAACTCCTCTTTTCCGATATCTGAAGAGAGAACAACTCGATATCGAGATGGAATAAGAGTCTCAGCATTGAGTTGCGCCGATTGAATCGCTCGAGCGCTCGCATCCGTTAAAACGACTTTAGAATTTGGGGAGCGCAAAGCGGCGATAATTCCTAATTCTCCAGCTCCGCATCCTAAATCTAAAATAGTTTCTTCTGGTTTCACTTCCAAGACCTTCAACAAGGCGCGAGTTCCCTGATCGATACGTCCATGCGCAAAAACGCCAGATTTGGAGCGGAAGGTTAAAATTTGTTCGCCTTCTTTGACCGTATACGGAGAAAATCCGGCCAGATTTGGAGGGGTATCTTTTTTATTTTTTTCAGCCATCCAAATTTTTCCGAGTCGTTGAGGATCAAGGGTCACCGTTTTAAAACACCGATGAACGATTGCTTCTAACTGACTTTTCTTACGAGAATCTACAGAAAGCCAAAGTTTTCCCTTCATTTTTAAGAGATGAGTCGCGCGAACAATCCATTCTCGTGCTAAATCCACTTCAATCGTGTGTTGAAAAGGGAGTAAAACTAGATCAAACAGTTCTTCTTGATCGGGAAAGGGTTCTGCAGCAATAGAGCATTCGATTCCTGAAATTTGGCTCAATTGAAAATTTTCTTGCGCCTTTTTAAAGTTGAAAATATCCGAATAAAATGCATGAATGAGTGGCGGGTTGGACCATTTTTGAGTGAGAAAAAAGAGCGCGCCTGGAATTAATCCCTCTGCACTATTGAGGATCAGAACCTTGAGAGGAGCCGATGAATTTGGAATAATTTTAGGCAACTGATTTAAAAGGAGACGTTCCGTAACACGAATCCCCTTGGGAGAAAAAATCGTGAGTTGTTGATCAAAAAAAATTTCTTGTTCAAATGGAGAATCTTCTTTAGGCTTACCGAGATAAAAATTAGTTTGAGTCATATTTTCCGATACATTATAGTATTTCTAAATTTTGGACTTTTTGGATAAACACTATTTTAGCAAAAAAAAACAAGGTGAAAATTCATGAGACAAATCTCTTTAATCTTTTTTTTCTTGCTGGTGACCGGATGTGGAAACATCTATGTTGTCGAAGAGGTTATCGCTGTAGATCAAATCCGTGTCGAAGGAGGAGAGATTTTCCGTTATATTGGAGTCAAAGCTCCCGCAAAAGAAAACTATTATTACGAAAAATCGATGGAACTCCACAGAAAACTGCTTTCCCAAAAAAAAATTCGGGTTGAAAAGGATGCAGGAATTCCTAACGGTTATTACGTCTTTGTCAAAGATCTAGAGAATCCAGCAAAAGATACTCTAGTCAACGCGGAACTGTTACTCTTTGGACGCGCTTGGCTCAATGAGGACGATATGAATTTATATTCTAAATCACAAAAACAAAACTATCTGGACCAAATCGAACACGCGCAAAAAGTGGCAAAAGAGAATAAAGAAGGCGTTTGGGAACGCGAACCTTAAAAAAATAAATTTTAGTATGCTACACAAAAACTTTGAATGTCACTTCTTTTTTATTCGACACGGAGAGTCTACTGCAAATCATTTGCCCCAAAATCTTGGAGGGGATTTGCAGTGTTCGCTTTCCGAACGTGGAAAATTACAAGCGCAAGCCATTGGAAAGGAACTAAAGGCAAGGAGAGTCCATTGGACCCGCCTTTATTCCTCTACGCTTCCACGCGCACTTGAGACGGCAAAAATTGCCGGTCAGATTTTGGAGGTTCCAGAAAACCAAATTCAAACAACGTCCGCACTCGTGGAACAATTTCAAGGAGATTGGAACCAAAAAGAGCGAAAAACTGTTTATACGCCAGAGATTTTATCGTTAATGGGGACTAAAAATAGTTTGTTCATTCCACCGAATGGAGAATCACTCCGAATGGTAGAACGACGAATTTCTAATTGGCTAGAAGATGAAATTTTATATAATAAGACCTTTATTGAACAACACCCTAAAGCGGGTATTGCTCTTTTTACACACGGGATGGCAATCCGCTGTCTTCTTCGGTATATTTTTCAAAGTGATCCCTCCTTAACTTGGAAGATCAAAATTTTTAATGGTTCTATTTCGTGGCTCGTTTTTAAGTCAGATGGGTGGCATCCTTATTCTCTAAATGAAGTCTCTCATCTCAAGGAAATTGGTTTTTTTCCTTCTTAATAAGAAAAAATTTGGACTAAAAAGCATTGTATAATTCTTGGAAACCTAAACGTAGTGCCTCCTCCCTAAAGCTTAAGCAAGGGGTTTCCGGCGCAAGGAGATTTCGATGAAGTTTACTGGAGATATTGCGAATACAGAACTTTCCAAATTGCTTGAAAAGTTAGCAAGCAATGACTATGCAGGAACCTTAACGGTAGCCGAAGGCGAGAGCCGAAAGACATTTTATTTTGAAGGTTCCAAAAATATGATTTCCGAAATCGCCTTACATCACCAAATGAAGTTAGGCGATCTGCTGATCTCTTACGGAAAAATCACACAAGAACATATTGATTATGTGGTTGGACAACAATCGCAAAATAAGAAGTTTTCCGGACAACTTTTAATCGATTTAGCCTATTGTACTCAAGCCGATATTGATGATGCTTTGCGGGCCCAAATTCAGATGGAGCTCTTGGAAGTGATTGGCTGGGAAGGAGCCGAATTTGAATTTACGGAAGAAATCGCTTTCCCTCAAAGTGTTTCGAAAGAACAAGGCTCGCTTACCAGCGTTTTGCTCAATATTCCCGCAATGTTTGAAGTACTTACGCAGAGAATTCAAGAATGGACAGCCATCACTCCGATCATTCCCACCTTAAAAGCATTACTTAAACTCGATAAAAAAGAAGCGATTACTGAAGAAATGCGACAAGGCAATACTAAAAAAATTCTCCAACTCTGTGATGGTCGCAATCGAATTATTGATATTGTCCACCTCCTCAAAATGTCTCGTTTTGATGTTTGTACGATATTCTGCTCCATGATCGATGCACAAGTGTTGCGTCAGGCTACTTTTGATGAAGTGTTGGGGGTTATTAAAGTTTTTGAAAGTACCAAACGTAACGAAAAAGCGGTTGCGTTTCTGGAATACGCTTCTCAACTGGATCCCGGAAACACAGAGATCGTCGAAAAATTAGCTCATAACTTTGAAGAAGCCAAAGATACTAAAAAGGCGGCCAAATATTACGCAGAATTCGCAAAAATTCGCAAAAAAGAATTGAATCTGCCGGAATTTGACCAGCATATTCGTAAAGCGATCAGCCTCGATAAAAAAGAACCGTCCTATCGCCAAATTTTGATTCAACATTTCTTAGAACGAGAACTACTGGAAGAAGCGGCAGAAACTGCAAGACAACTCGCCGCTCTCTACTTTGAAATGGAAGCTAATGATGCGGCCGAAAATCTTTGTGAGTTATTTTTTGACAAAGATCAATACTCTGTTGAGTTCCGTAAAATGCTCATCAACCACTATCTACGCTTGAAAGATAAAAACAAAGCGTCGGCTCAATATGAAAAGTTGGTGGAACTCGCCAAAGAAGACAAGCAAAAAATAGAGTATTACCTCAAAATTCTTTCGGTTGATCCTTCTCGCAACGATATTCGTAAAAAAATGAATTCGCTCGGAATGAAACAACTCTTAAACACCTATAAGTGGCTTATTCTAGGAACCCTGGCTACCCTTGTAGCTCTCGTCTCAACCTTCTTTTATTTACGGAGTTCAGCACATAACGAATTTGAAGGGATTCTCGCCTTCTCAAAATCCGGAAACCTTGGCGGTATCGATATCTGCATTCAAAAACTCAACCCTTTAAAAAATAGCTGGTGGATCAAGAGTAGCGTTGAAGAAAAGCTTTTAGAATTAGAACTATTGAAGACTCAAATCGAAGAAAAAATTTCCTATAATTCGTACCAATCCGAAATTACAGCCTTACGAAAACTTTTAGAATTTCCACTTTCTCCAAAAACAATGGTCACCGAAAAAATGATCATTGAAAAATTAACACCTCTTGAACTGCTCGTTTTAGAGGAAGTGGAAAAACAAGCCGGCAAACTCCAACAAGAATTAAAGGAACGTATTGGCGCTGGAGAAGAGCTTGAAAAGGGAAAAAATAGGATGACGAGAGCCGTTTGGCAAGTGTATCAAAATGAAGTGGATTCGTATTATAAAGTGGCTTATGCAGAAAAATTCGGTCGTCTCAATAAAGGAAAAAAAGAAACGCTTGAAATTGGAGAAAGATTTCTTTTCGATGCAGAGAAAACATCAACCCCCCCAATAACCCCAGCAAACAAAATAAAATGTAAAGAATTCCATGGAGAAATTCCAGAAATTCGGCGTAAACTTCAAGAAGAATTAGCCAAATGTAATGCTCAAGATCCCTTCCAAAAACGGTATGAAGATACTTTGAAAAAATTGGATGACGTAGAAAAATTATTATTGGAAGCCGCTATTGTAGGTGGCATTCAACAATTGGAAAAACTTTTATCTGAAGCCGCGCTATGGGCAGATCCGGATGGCGGTGCTGATTTAAAACAAGCGATAAAAATATACCAAACGTTTATGAAAGAACTTTTTTCTGTTAAAAATTTAGATGAACGCGCACGAAAAACGTTTCAGGATCGAGCGCAAACCGCTTTAGATTCTTGTGAAAAAATCCTAAGTCAGCTTCAGAGTGATACGACCTTGTATCAAGAAAGTCTTAAGAAAAATACGGAAAAAATGAACGAAGTCGAACTTCAGGAAGCTTATAATAATCTCACTCGCTTATTAAAAACTCCTTGGAGTAACTATTGGCAGGAACAACTTAAACAAGAAAATAAATCGCTGTTGGCGTTTCATTGGATTGAAACCTCTCCACCCCATGCTTTTATTTATGTCAATGAAAACTTGATTGGACGCGCTCCACGATTTCACCGTTTTGCTTTAAACGAAAATCCTGTTTATCGGGCCCAAGTAGAAGGATTTGTACCTTCAAGTACTTTCATTTCAGAAGACAAACCCTGGCTCATCAAATTCAACTTGGATAAGCTTCCCTTATGGACCTACAACACCTCCAAAAAATGTGATGTCACACCCGCTATCATTCAAGATCAGTACTTTCTTATTCCGCAGGCTCCAGAAATTCTTACTTTGGAGCTAAGCAATAATTTAATCAACAAACCCACCCCGTTTGGTAATAAAAAAATTCTTGAAAATATTGCTAGTTTTGGCGCTCCCGTGTTAGTTTTGGATGATAAATTTGTTTTTGTCATCACCAATGCCGGAATGTTGTACAAAATGGATCGAACCTCAAGTGTGATAGATTCTCTCCAAATTCTGGACAAATCAAAAAAATCGATCAAAATACAACACTCGAACACGATGGCCGTGTTTGATAAGTTCCTTTATATTGCCTGCACTAAAGGGATCGTGGTTATTGATATTAGCACCAAAAAAATGAAGTTACACGATTTCTGGAGTACACCCACCGATTTTAATGGAATTTCTACCGGACTACTCATTCATAAATCTCGTCTCTTTTTCGGATGCGAAGATCAAAGTTTTTATATGTTTCAACTGGCTGATAAAGGTTTAGAAATAGGGACTAAGAAGACATTTTTGGCAAAACAACCTATTTGGGCACGATTATCCTCCTATGAAAACTATATTGTGGGCACCAGTAAAAAATATATCTATGGCTTTGATCTGGACCTCAACAAAATTTGGGAATCTAACATCGACGAAGAGGGCGATGGTTCTATTTTCCGCGGAGCTCCTGTGATCGCGACAGACCCGGATGAGAATACCGTGGGACGAGTGTTTGCGGTGAATGAAGATGGCGAATTTTACTGCCTAAAATTAAAATCCGGAGAACTCTTATGGAAAGGGAGCTTTATTAATACGGCTTCAGGAAAAGGGGTCAAAAACGACCCACTCTTGGTCGGTACGACTGTTTATTATGCGTTTGAAGATGGTAAAATCGTCGCGAAAAATCTTCTCGATGAGCAAGCCGAACCCCCCTTATTTAAATATGAAAATTATGAAGGCTTCACCTTGGCCCCTCTCCATATTCCCTCTAAAAAATTAATCCTTTTTCTCGATATAAATAAGCGCATTACTGCTTTTGAGCAATAAACTTATGGCTAAACCTTCACTGTCTCCAAATGCAAGGCCCGCCTGGGCCTCGGGTTTCTCTTTTTTTACCTTATTAAATCATATTTCTCTCTTCTTTTTGATTTTATTTTTTCTACCGTTTATTTTATTATTGAGCCATTTTATTACCGTTTTGAACAATAAGCTCCCCAAACCCTATTTTTCCATCTCTCTGGATTGGAAAAATATGTTATTGGATCTTGGAATTTTGGTACTTTACTTTATCTCTTATCAGAATACATACTACAAACCCGGTAAAATGACTGGATGGTTCACTCAAAAATTTGAGCAAATCCGAAGCTTTTACTATCAACACGCGCCACTGCCAACGTTTCTTTATTTCTTTTTTCCACTTTTATGGCTCTTTTCTAAAGTACGTCGACAAGAAATCATGATGTTTTTCCGACTCTCCCTATTAGCTTCGCTCTTGGGAATTTTACTAAACTTACCCGATTTTTATTATTTGTATCAAGAACTGCTTCCCTCACAAAATCAGGTGCAACAAGTGCGTCAAGTGATGCCGCCTTATTCCTTGTTCAAATTTATTCTCGGAAGCGGAGTGTCTTTATCCATCAATTTCCTTTTAAATACCCCTATTTTCCTTCTTTTTTTCCTTCCACTTAACGCAACATTTATCCGATACTATTTTGAAGGACGAGTCAAAACTTTAGTCTTTTTCTCGTTGTTCATTATCCTCATTTTAACTATCAGCGGAACCCTCGCGTATAAAATAGGATGGCTCCAAATTCCTTCCTGGATCAAAATAGGTTAAAATCTCAACGAAAGCAGACCCGAGTGTTTTTTCTAGAGTATTCTCTGTTCATTTTTCCTCTATTCACTTTTTTTTCGGCGTTTGTTAAAGCCATTACAGGATTTGGATTTAGCGTTGTGCTGGTCGGCTTAACCTCTTTATTTATGGACCCCCAATTTATTCTTCCCCTTTCTGCGATGCTAGATGCGGTCAGCGGAATAAGTTTAATCAAGATTTCGGATATCCGAAAACAGTGGCGTTTTTGGAGATTCCCTTTTTTGGCGATTATCTTAGGGTCTATTTTCGGATCAGTGAGTTTACCTTATATTCCAGCCCATCACTTTCAACATCTTATGATCTCGATGTTAATCCTTTTAGGCTTTTGGTTTTTTTATATCCGAACTCGCTTGCATCACACTCATTTTCTAGAACAACTCCCTGAAAAATCTACCTGGAAAATGACTTTGGTTTCCTTTATTTCAGGACTCGCTGGAGGCATTTTAGGGATGCCGGGGCCTCCGATTGCTTATTATTTTGGCCGAAAATTAGCGAAATACCCACTTCGTCAAAGTATGATTGTCCTTTTACTAGTTTGCTCCTTAACACGTATTTTGACTTATACCGGAGTCGGATTAATCCAAAAAACAACCTTTCTTTATGCGGTCGCTTCCTTTCCCTTTATGTATCTAGGAATTAAGAGTGGAAGCCGATTCTTCAACAAAATATCTGAAGTCACTTTTAGCCGCCTTAGCGGAATTTTCTTATTCTTTGTTGCATTTCTTCATTTCTTAAAATAGAAAAGAGAGATCGGATGAATTTTGGATTTGTCATTGATAATCGGAAATGTATTGGCTGTCATGCCTGTACCGTCGCCTGTAAATCCGAGCATGACGTTCCAGTTGGAGTTAATCGGACTTGGGTGAAATATATCGAAAAAGGAGAGTTTCCGAATACGCAACGGCTGTTTTCTGTCATGCGTTGCAATCATTGTCAAGATGCTCCTTGTGTCGATATCTGCCCCACGACCGCCCTTTTTATCCGAGAAGATGGGATTGTCGATTTTGACAATCGACGTTGTATTGGATGTAAAGCCTGTATCCAGGCCTGTCCCTATGACGCGATTTATATCGATCCTCAGAATTTAACTGCGGCCAAGTGTAATTATTGTACGCATCGGGTAGATCTTGGCTTAGAACCTGCTTGTGTCAATGTTTGCCCGACTCATGCGATTATCTCTGGAGATCTCGAAAATCCGAATTCAGAAATTGCTCAACTGGTTTCTCGTGAAAAAGTACAGGTGCGAAAACCAGAAAAAGGAACGTACCCTAAACTCTTTTATATTGAAGGAGATCAACTCTCACTCGATCCTTCCCTCACCGATAAAATGAGTCAATATGTCTGGAGCCAACAATCTTCTGGAGTCGGACATTTTGCCGCACAAAAAACAGAAATGGCTTTATCTCCAACGCTAAAACAGACGCAAGGCTCTTCTTTTAAAAGGGTTCTGCAACAAGCTAAAAATACGGCCAGACGTGTCTATGATGTTCCAGATAAAGGAATCCTGTGGGGATGGGAAGTTTCCGCTTATATTTTAACCAAGGCGATTGCTACAGGTTTATTTCTGGTCTTCTTTTGTCTTCATCTGGCAAGGCCGCTTCCCTTTAAGATTCATCTCTTTACCGGTTTTACCGCCCTCTTATTTTTAGGCTTAACCACGATTCTCCTTGTTTTAGATCTAGATCAGCCCAAACGTTTTTTTTACGTTCTCTTACGACCCCATTGGAAATCGTGGCTTGTTCGCGGCGCTTATATCTTAGTGGGGTATACCGTATTGTTAGTACTCTGGCTAAGTGCTCATTATTTCGAATTCCCCCGTTTCGTTCTGGGCTTGAGTTGGATCTGTTGCGTTTTTGCCGTTTTAACCGCCATTTATACCGCTTTTCTCTTTGCACAATCCAAGGGAAGAGACTTCTGGCAAAGTCCTCTTCTACCCCTTCATATGTTATGTCATGCCTTATTAACCGGAATTGCTTTTCCTTTAATAGCCTCTGTTTTTTGGTCTGATCTCACTCCGTTTGTTTCTCTTTTAAGTCTGACTCTAAAATATGGGATCGTGTTGCATTTATTTCTTTTAGGGACAGAATTGTTGACGACTCATTCTACAAAAGATGCTCAAAAAACAGTAAAAATCATTACTCAAGGACGATTTAAAACCTTATTTTGGGGCGGAGTCGTTCTTTTAGGAAATATTCTTCCTTTAGTATTGCTTCTATTCGGTCCGGCGATTCCTCTTATGGGGGCCGTCAGTTCGGTTTTCGTTTTCTTAGGACTATGGTTTTCTATACAGATTTGGGTGATTGCTCCTCAACTCATTCCGCTCAGCTAAAATAATCGAACACTTTCTTAAAAAGGACCTTTTATGGAACATCAACCAAAACCCGGCTTTATGGAAAGACTCGCTGAAAAATTAAAATGGATTCCGAATCTCCATCAGGAAGAAGAACCCTTTCTCACCCCGTTAACAGAGCCGGGCCATTTAACCAATTATCCTCCACCAGAACAATGGAATGATTGGGTCGAATACGAAGCTAAATCTTGGCCTAAACGGAAACCCCATCACTATATGATTGTCCCGACAAGTTGTTTTAACTGTGAAGCGGGCTGTGGTTTATTAAGCTATGTCGATAAAGAAACTCTGGAAGTTCGTAAATTTGAAGGAAATCCCTATCATCCCGGAAGCCGAGGAAAGAATTGCGCTAAAGGCCCCGCAACCATCAACCAAATTAAAGATGTCGATCGTATTCTTTATCCTCTTAAACGCATGGGCAAGCGTGGAGAAGGCCAATGGAAACAAGTCTCTTGGGAAGAAGCTTTAGACGATATTGCCGGAAACATTCGTAAAGCCTTCGAAGAAAACCGTCGTAACGAAGTCGTTTATCATGTCGGACGACCCGGCCATGAAGGCTACATGGAACGTGTTTTAAAAGCTTGGGGAATCGATGGCCACAACAGCCATACCAATATTTGTTCTTCTGGGGCTCGACTAGGATACGCGATTTGGCACGGTTTTGACCGCCCTTCTCCAGATCATGCCAATGCTCGCTTTATTCTCTTGCTGAGCGCTCATCTAGAAGCAGGCCATTATTTTAACCCTCATGCACAACGGATTATGGAGGGTTTACAAAACGGCGCTCAACTCGCGGTCATGGATCCACGACTCTCAAACACAGCAAGCCTTGCCGATTACTGGCTCCCGACTCATCCTGGAAGTGAGGCGGCTGTTCTTCTCGCCATGGCATTCGTTTTGTTAGAGCGAGAACTTTATCAAAAAGATTTTCTTTACCAGTGGGTCAACTGGGAAGCCTATCTTCAAACACAATACCCGCAAACAGCGACAACATTTGAAAATTTTATCGCTAAACTTAAAGAAGAGTATCAATCGTTTACCTTAGAATTTGCTGAAAAAGAAAGTCATGTTCCCGCGAAACAAATTCTAGAGGTTGCGCTAAAGATTGGTCAAGCAGGTACTCGTTTTGCCGCTCATAACTGGAGAGGCGCTGGAAGCGGTAATCTTGGCGGCTGGCAAGTCGCTCGTTGTCTTCATTTTTTGAGTGTTCTGACCGGAAGTGTTGGCACCCTTGGCGGCACTTCTCCAAGCGGTTGGAATAAATTTAAGCCCACACTCTTTGATACTCCACCCGCTCAAAAATTTTGGAATGAACTCCATTTTCCCAAAGAATATCCTCTTTCTCATTATGAAATGAGCTTTCTTTTACCTCACTTCTTGAAAGAAAATCGGAGCCGCCTTGCCGTTTATTTTACACGGGTCTTCAACCCTGTTTGGACTTATCCCGACGGATTCTCTTGGATTGAAGTGTTGCGAGATGAAGAAAAAATAGGACTTCATGTTGCATTAACTCCAACTTGGAACGAAACTGCTTATTTTGCCGATTATGTTTTACCGATGGGACACGCGAGTGAACGGCATGATATTTTAAGCTATGAAACGCACTCTGGAATGTGGTTAAGTTTCAGACAACCCGTGTTGCGTGAAGTCGCTAAAAGAATGGGAAAACCGGTTACCTTCACGTATGAAGTCAATCCCGGCCAAGTCTGGGAAGAAGATGAATTTTGGATTGAACTCTCTTGGAAAATCGATCCTCAAGGAAGTTTGGGCATTCAGAAACATTTTTGCTCTCCCTATCGACCCGGAGAAAAAATCACCATTGAAGAATACTATCGCGCTCTTTTTGATAAAGTGCCCGGGTTACCTGAAAAAGCGAAAACAGTTGGCCTCGATCCTTTAGGCTATATGCAAAAATATGGAGCTTTTGAACTCGAAAAAGTCTCTTACCAGAAACATCTTGTTCCCTTGACACCGGAACAACTTCAAGGAAGCACTACCGATCCCAACACTCACGTGATTTGTAAGAATAACGCAGAGCTTGGAGTGATGATTGGAGATACCGCCTATGTCGGATTCCCAACGCCTTCCCGTAAACAAGAATTTTTTTCTCAGACCTTAGTGGATTGGGGTTGGCCTGAATATAAAATTCCTACTTATATTAAAAGCCATATCCATCCTGAAAAATTGGCGAAAAATGAATTCCCGTTACTTCCCACATTTCGCCTTCCGACCTTGATTCATTCTCGCTCCGGAAATGCGAAATGGCTTGCCGAAATTTCTCATCGAAATCCGCTCTGGATGCATTCGAAAGACGCTATTCAACTCGAAATACAAACAGCCGATTTAGTACGAGTGACGACCGATATCGGCTATTTTGTTACACGAATATGGGCGACGGAGTCCATTAAACCCGGCGTTGTTGCCTGTTCTCACCACCTCGGACGCTGGAGACGCCCTCAAGATAGCCCAGGGAATCGATGGGCAACTAATTTAGTGGAACTCAAAGAAATGCAACCCGGCGCTTGGAAAATGCAAGTGATTCAAGGAATTGAACCTTTCGAAAGCCAAGATCCTGATTCTTCTCGTATTTTCTGGAGTGATGGTGGAGTTCATCAAAATATCACGTTTCCCGTCCATCCCGATCCCTTAAGCGGGATGCATTGCTGGCATCAGAAAGTGAGAATCGAAAAAGCACATCCTGAAGATTCCTATGGAGAAGTTTTTGTTGATACAAACAAGTCTTTTGCGATCTATCAAGAATGGCTAAAAATGACTCGTCCAGCGCCTGGGCCTCATGGGCTTCGTCGTCCTCTTTGGCTGAATCGTCCGTTGAGACCCACCGAAGACACTTTTTATATTAAAGAAAGTTAATGAAATATACGTTAAGACCCTATCAGAAAGAAGCCATCGAAGCCATCTTGAAGGCTCGTCGACAAGGAAAAAAAAGACTTCTCGTCTGCCTTCCCACCGGTGCCGGAAAAACCGTTATTTTTTCTCGACTGGCCCAACTCGCTAAACGCAACGTTCTGATTCTCGCACACCGTTCAGAATTGCTGAGTCAAGCGAGAGAAAAAATTGAAGCCGGGTTAGACGGCCAAAAAATCATTGCCTTGGAACAAGCGAATACCAAATCCAATGCGGACGCTCAAATTCTGTTATGTTCGATTCGCTCCCTTCATGAAGAACGACTTCAACGCATTCTTCGGGATCGGGATATTGGCTTGATTATTTATGATGAATGTCATCACGCCCCCGCTGAAGACAATACCCGCATCTTGCGTCAACTTGGAGTTTTTGACGAACAATGGGATGGCACTCTTCTTGGTTTTACTGCGACCACTCGCCGAGGGGATGGAGTCGCGCTCCACGAAGTGTTTGAAGAAATTGTTTATTCTCGTAGTTTAGCGGATATGATTCTGGAAGGCTATTTGGTTCCGTTGCGGGGCTATCGTATTTCCACCTCCGTCGATCTCAAAGACATCAATCCTTTCGGAGAAGATTTCGCTCTCGATGAACTTGCAGGACTCGTTGATATTGAAGAACGCAACGCACTAGTCGCTCGATCTATTCAAGAATTGGCACGAGATCGCAGAACCATTATTTTTTGTATTAATGTGAATCACGCGATCCATTTAGCGAAAGCCCTCAATCTCTTAAAACACCCTACAGGCGTAATTCACGGACAACTCAAGCCAGAACAACGGAGTGAAGTTTTAGGAAAATTCCGTCAAGGCAAACTGAAGGCCCTTACAAATATCGGAGTTCTGACCGAAGGATTTGATGACCCCGGAGTTTCTTGTATTGCAATGGCGCGCCCGACACGCTCTTCTACTGTCTATTTGCAGTGTATCGGTCGGGGAATGCGCCTCTTTCCTGAAAAAAAAGATTGTCTCATTCTTGACTTCGTCGATCTCGCTCAAATGGATCTGGTGACGTTACCGACTCTCTTTGGAATGCCCGTCGATCTGAATTTAAGAGGAGAGTCCCTCATAGAAGCGGCTCACTTCTATCAAAAAATTCTTTTTGATACCCCGGGATTTGAATGGGAAGCTGGAGAAATTACGCTCGAAGAAATCCAAAAACGAGCGGCCATCTTTGATCCACTTACTTTGCAAGTGAATCCGGAGATTCAAGCGATTTCTGGAAATGCATGGGCCTCTCTTGGACGTTTTGGTGTCGTGTTGCATTTCTATGAAACTCCGAAAAAACTGTCCCGATTTAAAATTGTAGAAGCGCTTCAAGGCAAGGGCGGAAAATACCAGATCTGCCTCAATGACGAATCTATCGCACGATTTACCTCGATGGAAGAAGCGGTCGAAGCGGTCGATTATGAAATTTCACAAATGGGTTCCTACGCAATGAATACGGCTCTTCAGGAAGCCGACTGGAGAAATAAATCGGTTCCTCCGAAAATTCAAGAACAATTGGCTCAATTGCGACCCCCACGCTCTGCTCAAACCATCGGTCAGGCAGTCCATTATCTTGCTTTCGCTCAACAGCAACAACGTTCGAATGCGCCACTGTTTTCTAATCCGGCTCACACTCGCTAAATGCGAAAATAATTTTATGCTATTTAATTCTGCTGAATTTTTAGTCTTTTTTCTTCTGGTACTCTTCCTCTATTACTCGCTGAACCGAACCGGACAAATCCGTCTTTTATTGGTCAGCAGTTATTTTTTTTATATGTACTGGATTCCTTATTATGGCCTCTTAATGCTTTTTTCAACTTGGGTGGACTACTTCTGTGCCATTCAAATTGATCAAAGTTCAGAACCCAAACGAAAAAAATTCTTTCTCGCAATCAGTTTAATCAGTAATCTCGGACTCCTCTTTTTTTTCAAATATCTGAAGCTTTTTCTCGCTTCTCTAGAGTTCTCAGGACGTGTTCTAATCAAAGGATTCGGAGGGGATCCTTCCGCACTTTCTTTTCCACTATGGAACATTATTTTACCCATCGGTATTAGTTTTTATACCTTCCAAATCCTTAGTTATACGATTGATGTTTATTGGGGAAAACGATCCGCAGAAAGAAACTTCTGGGTTTTTGCCCTCTATGTTTCATTTTTTCCACAATTAGTGGCCGGTCCCATTGAACGCTCGGTTCATCTACTTCCACAGTTTTATCAACCGAAAACATTTGATTATGATCGGGTATCGGATGGCTTGAAATTGATGGTTTGGGGGTTTTTTAAAAAATTAGTGATTGCGGATCGGGTCGCCATTTATGTGAATCAGGTCTATGGACACCCTTGGGAATATCAAGGGTTGACGTTTTTAATAGCAACCTATTGTTTTGCAATCCAGATTTATTGCGATTTTTCGGCTTATTCAGATATTGCGATTGGATCCGCCAAAGTGTTAGGATTTGATTTAATGGAAAATTTTGATCGCCCTTACTTTGCGCGCTCTGTTCCTGACTTTTGGCGACGATGGCACATCAGTTTATCGACTTGGTTCCGAGATTATGTGTATATTCCCTTGGGCGGAAATAGAGTCTCTCTTAGACGACGCACCTTTAATATTTATTTCGTTTTTCTCCTCAGTGGATTCTGGCACGGAGCGAATTATACGTTTTTGGTGTGGGGCGCACTTCATGGACTATATCAAGTGCTCTCACTGACAACCCAAAACCGGCGAAAGCACCTTCTAAAATTTCTGAAAATTTCTGAAAATAATCCGGTGTTGATCAGTTTTCAAATTTTAATCACCTTTCACCTAGTTTGTTTTGCATGGATTTTCTTTCGCGCCAACCATTTAGGGGATGCTCTTTTTATTCTGCAAGAAATCGCTACCGGAGGTTTTCGCCTTTCAGAAATACTGACACCGTTAGGCAAAGTGGAGCTATTTTATGCGGGAATCGCAACCCTCTTTCTGATTTTTGTTGAATTTTTCCAATGGAGGGGGGTCGCTTTTCGTTCCCTCTTATCCAAGCAAACGTTTCCTGTGCGGTGGAGCTTTTATCTCCTTTTCCCCACGCTTATCTTGATGTTTGGTATTTTTGCAAAACAAGAATTTATTTATTTTCAATTCTAAATTCTAAAAAATGACAATAGGTTTTTATACGTCTCTTCCTCTCCCTTCTAGGATGCCTTTTATGCCAGAGGATTTTTTTGGTTCCCTAAACACGGGTACGTCTCCCTCTAAAATCATCTCACCCGATTCTATTTCTCAATCGATCTCGGAAACAGTGGTTCTTGGCGGACAAGATTCCTATATTGGAAAAACATTTGGAGGGTGCCGTCTTATTGGGAAGGTCGGTTCTGGTGCCGTTGGAGTCGTCTATCTAGCACAGCATCTGCGCCTTGAACGTCCGGTCGCTGTTAAACTTCTAGCGAAAGGACTGGAAACTCAAGAAGAACTTCGCCAACGCTTTCTGATGGAAGGTCGTATTCTTGCTCAATTAGAACATCCAAATATTGTTCGCATTTACGATCTAGGAGAAGAACATGATCAACTCTTTTTAATTTTGCACTTTATTGATGGCGAAACTTTAGAAAAACGGCTTCGAACCAAGGGAAAACTTTCCGAAGAAGAAACCGTTCAAATTTTTTTAAAAGTCCTCGCTGGACTTTCCCATGTCCATCGGAATGGTCTAGTACACCGCGATCTCAAACCGCAAAATATTATGCTGAGTACAGAACAGAGTGTTTTTTTGATGGATTTTAGCGTGGCCCAATTGTCGACCCTTCCCTTCCGATTTACCATGAATGGAACTATTCTAGGAACTCCGTATTTTATGGCTCCAGAACAAATTGAAGGGAAACGGGGCGATCATCGGATGGATCTCTATTCGGTAGGGATGTCCATGTATGTTTCGCTGACTGGAACCCATCCGTTTCTGTCCAGAACTTTGATTGAAAGCCTCAAGCGCCAACTCAATGAAGAGGTACCGCCTCCGGAAAATGTAGACCCTGAAATCGCGCGAATGGTCTATTATTTAACGCGTCAAAACCCCGAAAAACGGCCCGCAAATTGTGAGATCGTGATTGAGGCTTTAAGCAAATGGCTTGCAAACCATCGGCAGGTTCAGACCGATCAGCGAAAACGGGAAAAGAACCTCCTGACAAAATCGGATCAAAAAATTTCCTTTGACTTAGAAAAAGCGTTTCTCGAAGAAGATGAAAATGCCTATATCAGCGTTTCTAATGTAAAATTAGTCGAAAAAATACGCTCGCTCACTACCATTGGAAAATATCGGTTAGAACGAGAAATGGGGGAAGGACAGTGGGGTGTTGTTTACCAAGTCCGACACCTAGAGACAAACCAGATCTTCGCCATGAAAATTCTCACACGGGTCACTGACGCGACCGCGCTGGAGCGTTTCCATCAAGAAATTCAGGCTTGTGCGAAATTTTCACATCCGAATATTGTGCAATTTCAACATTCTAGCTCTGAACATGGATTCCACTACTTTGTCATGGAATATGTCGATGGAGTTCCCTTATCTAAAAAAATTAGTGAGAAATCCCTTTCGATTCGGGAGAGTTTGCGAATTATTTTATCCTGCTTGAAAGGTCTTGGGTATGTTCATTCTCAAGGCATTTTACATCGGGATATCAAACCGGAAAATATTTTGTTGGATGCCCATTTGACTCCTAAACTTGCGGATTTTGGTATCGCGCGCGATTTGACTCAAGAACAAGTAGAAACGCGAATTACTCAAGAAGGCATGATTCTAGGAACTCCCGCGTATATGCCTGTGGAACAGGTGATGGGATTGAGTAGTCGAATTGATTTTCGTAGTGATCTCTATTCCGTTGCGGCCTGCCTCTATGAAATGGTTGCCCATCATCATCCGTTTGAAGCAAATAATATGCAACAGCTTTTCTATCGTATTTGTAATCGTGAACCGCTGGTGCCAAGCAAACTCAATCCACAGGTTCATCGTGATTTGGATACGATTCTGTTAAAAGGATTGAGTAAAGACAAACGGGCTCGATATCAAAGCGCGGAAGAATTTGCCACCGATATCGAACGATTTCTAGATGGACTACCCATTCTCTCGCGTCCCATTACCTGGATAAAACAATTGAAAAAATGGATCTTGCTCAATAAAGCAGTCGCGATGGCAGTCCCGATTTTTATACTCTTGTTTTTATGGTCTGCTCTCCTTATTTATAAAAATATTCAACACTCTAAAGAAGAACTAAAACAAGCCGCAAATACCTTTCATCAAAGAGTTCGAGATCGATCGGATATTGCAGACAAGTATTTGATTCGATTTCAAACAGCGACTCGAACTCAAGCCGCACTCGCTAAATTCTTCTTGACACAAAAAATTTTGACGAAAGAACCTCCGTTAATGGCCTCCGATTTTGAATTGGATTCCTTGGCTCCAAAAGACTACGCGGTTTCGAGTGATTATCAAAGAAAAGTAAGCTTTCTGGAACCTGCGTTTCGGCTTGCTCCTGGAGTTGATCCCGAAAAATATCAATCGCTCATACAATATCTGGCCAATATTAAATTCAATTTTCAAACTCTTCACCAGTCTAATTTGGAATTTACATGGGCCTATATCGCTCTTCGGGAAGGCATTCTTTTACTCTATCCCGGAACGGATATTTCCTTAAATTTTGATCCTCGCCTACGTTTGTGGTACGAACAAGCCAGCAAAACAGAAGAAACCGTTTGGATATTTCCTTATGAAGACGCAGAAAATCAAGGAATGACACTCACTTGTGCCGTAGCGATTCGGGACGATCAGAAAAACTTACTGGGTGTTTCGGGGCTCGATTTAACCGAAATTACCTTTAAACAACAACTCTTAAGTTTTGAACTCCCTTTCCCCAGTACCCGAGCCATCTATCATCCAGACGGAAAATGCCTTCTACTCAAAAAAGATTATTCCCTTCCAGATATTAACCCGCTTCCACTCCCCTCAAAAGGTTCAAGCCTACTTCGTTTTGCTTCTTATCCACAAGGTTCCTATGTTATTTCGTATTCTTGGTTAGATACGTTGGAATGCTTTTTAGTGGTTGTGGCTCAAGAATCCGATATTTTAATTGAGCAAAGTTTTTAATCGATCAAAAATATTTTAAAAAAAGATTGAAAAATTTTTTTTTAAGATTAAAATCAGATAAAACGGATATGATTTATTTGTTTATCAGACATCTCAGGAGTTCCCCATGAAAGCAACCGATATCTTAATTGAAGAACACCATGTGATCCTCAAAGCCTTAGATTGTATGGAAAAAATTCTGGAAGAAGCTGAAAATACTGGAACATTGAACGCGGTCGCTGTATCCGAGTGGATCGACTTTATCAAACACTTTGCGGATCATTGTCATCATGGAAAAGAAGAAAAAAAATTTTTCCCGATGATGGAAGAAAGCGGTGTGCCACGCGAAGGGGGTCCTATTGGTTGTATGCTTTCAGAGCATGAATTTGGAAGAAATTGTGTTCGACAGATGAAAGAAGTTTTCGAAAGCGCTTCTCAAGGGAATGCAACAGCCCTGAAAAAATTTGCGAATAGCGCCGATGAATTTATTTTGATGCTTCGCGGACATATTACCAAAGAAAACAATGTTTTGTTTATGATTGCCGAACAGTTTTTAGACAAGAATCAAAAAGAAACACTTTATCAGGAATTTAAAAAAGTGGATCAAGAATTCGGAAAGTGCCATCAACACTATTTCGGAGTGATTCAAAAACTTTGTGAAGACTATCGCGTTCCCTTTTTGAACGCCAATCAATTTCACGAAATTCTTGTCTAAAAATGAGTAAAGGAGCTGAAAATGGAAATTATGCCCTGGAAAGAAGAATATAACACCAACATCAATGAAATCGATCGTCAGCACAAAAACCTTGTAAAAATAATAAACGATCTCCATGAAGCGATGACTGAGAAAAAAGCGCATGAAATCTTAGCAAACATCATGGATCGTCTGGTTGAATATACTCACTCTCATTTTGTTACGGAAGAAAAATATATGGTGAAATATAATTACGCAGATTATGTTTCTCACAAGGAATCGCACGACAAATTTACGGATCAGGTCCTCTATCTCCAAAAAAAATTGAATAAAAAAACTCTTGATTTTTCTTTGGAAATAAGCACGTTCTTAACGGACTGGCTTACTAATCATATTCTTTTAACGGATCAGCAGTATGTTCCTTATTTGAATGTAAAAAAATAACAACATAAAATTTTGGGATTGAATAATGTTAAATAAGGTGTAACCCCGATGGTTGAGCCTCAAAAAGTGACGATAGATTCTCCGTGTTCCAGTATTTCAAAAGAAAATTTTGGATGTAAAGTCCCTCCGAACCCGGATTGGATTTCTGCAGGATGGGTACAACGGTTTGTTGCGGATGAGCGAATGCTGAAAGATGCACTAACGACTTATGAAGAACTTGGATATGAAATCAGGACCGAGGTTTTCTCGCCTCAACAAGTTCCAGAAGTCTGCCAAGGATGTCAGTTGAGTTTGGTTCGTTTTCGTGTCATTTACACTCGGAAAAAAAATTAATGCAACACACTTTAAATTTAAAAACAAATCCTGCTTGGTTGAAACTCGACCTCTATTGCAAGGGAATACGCATTGCAGCGGAGAGTCCGATTTATGAAAATAAAGGACGTCCTATTTTAAGAACCAGAGCAGGTTTGGGAAGCGGATTAGAAGTGATTTTACCCGGAGAACTCTGGACCAACATTCCGGTTGCAGAAGCGTTTGCGCAACAATCTCCCTACGAATTAATTTTTGAGAACAATTCCTTCTTTGTACAACATCTCGAAGGATTTCGAGTTCCGGTAAAACTTGCGCCTCGTCCAGAATGGTACGAAAAACAAACAAAATCAGGGAAACGGATGGATCGGATTGGAACTCTTCAAGGCACCTATCTTGGAATTTATCCGGCCTCTGTGTGTGAATACTGGACAGAATCGCCTCGTAGTAATTGTCGTTTTTGTTCCGTAGGACTCAATCTCGGAGCCGATGACGCAGACAGCAAGACCGTCGAAGAAGTTCTGGAAGTCATTCACACCGCCAGAGCAGAGTCCAAAATTACCTACGTCGATTTCAATACAGGACATTATACCGGAGAAACCTATCTGGATATTCTTGAGCCGATGGTGAAGCGTATTAAAGCAGAAACAGACTTATTTGTTGGGCTACAAACCCCTCCACATCATGATTTATCACGTTATGATCGTCTCCAGGAAATGGGCGTGAATCGGGTTTCGTTTTGTTTTGAAATTTTTGATCCACACATTTTTCAAGAAATTTGTCCGGGGAAAAGCCGCGAATACGGGTTAAATCGCTATTTAGAAACCATAGAATATTGCGCGAAACTATCGCGAAAATCCACCTGGAAAAATCCTTGGGTCACGAATGGAGAAATCATCGCGGGCCTCGAACCTCCTGAATCTTCTATTCAAGCGATTGATTGGTTAACGGAACGTGGCGCGATTCCAACCGTTTGCGTTTTTCGCCCCTTGCTCGGAACCGATATGAAAGATCAGGCTCCCCCAGATTCAGAAAAATTGCTTCCCGTTTTTCGTCATTTGTTTGAAACTTGCATGAAACACCATCTCCCGATTGGGCTCGCGCCAAATATCCATGTCAGTTTGGTGCTCCTTCCGGATGAGAGTCGCTATTTATCGAATCAATATCGATTCGCGGAAAAATGGCGAGAATTCAAGGCAAACGTCTTTTCTTGCCAATATTATCTTCGCCGACGATTCTTTTTTGCGAAATAATTGTTATAATATTATTTTCCATCGAGGACTAATTTTTTTCCCTATTCAGAAAAAAAAGATTATGAAAATTGACGCTTGTCTCCAACAACTCAAAACGACTGAGCATTTTTTACAAAACACCCTTAGTTGCTTTGCAGAAAAAGATTCAAAATTTGCGCCCGAAGAGGAAATGTTTACAGTTGCGCAACACGTTGCCCATGTCGCTCGTGTCGTGGATTGGTTTATGGCGGGAATGTTTGATCCAAAAGGCTTTGACATGGATTTTGAAAAACAGACGCAAGAAACAAAAAAAACAAAATTGCTGAAAATCGCCAAGGCCCAACTCGCCAAGTCGATGGAAAATGCTCGAAATGTCTTGAGCGAAAAAACCGAAAAAGATTTAAGTAAACCACTGCCCGAGGGGCCGATTATGGGAAATGAGCCCCGATATTCAATCATTGGAGCCATTGCAGATCATACGGCTCATCATCGTGGATCTTTAGCCGTCTACGCGCGACTTTTAGGAAAAGTACCTAAAATGCCTTATGAATGATAGGCGAGATTAGTGACATCGAGGTTTTTATTCATTTTTTTGTGAATGCGTACAGCGACTTTTTGGCCACAACGGATGCTTCCTTCAACCCAGGGAGCATTCATATAATCTCCGCAAAAATAAACATTTTGTTCACTCTGTCCTTCTTCCCAAAAACGTTTTACGGCACTAATAGATTGTGGTGAAAATTTAGGCATCGCCTCTGGCCATCGTTGTAAATCATAATTTTCAAGAAGAGTGCGATCCCCTTGAAAAAAAGGACAAACCAAGAGTAGTTCTTTTTTTACCTGCTCAAAAATAACTTCATCCGGTAGTTTCAGAAGCTCTGTTGCTGTTGTGGCATGAATTCCGATATTCACGAGCGAATACTCTTCATGAATAACACCTTTAAGGGCTTCGTTCGTATACTCGCAAACGGTTTTATTTTCAACATATGGAACAGTCACACAATAGGTATCTTTCAAAAGATGTTTTGGAATTTTAAAGGAAACATTAATAGTAGAAGCGTATTTAATTTCATCGAGAAGATTTTTTTGCGAGGGTGTTGGGTTTGCATAAATCATTTTGATGATCGTTGCTGTACAAGCAAATACAATAATATCAAATTGATAGGAATCCTGTCCTGAGACAAGATGGATTCCATCGGGTGTTGCATTAATTTTAGAAACAGATGAATTCAGTTTAACTTTTAACTGTTGCGCTAATGCTCCGGGGAGCGCCCTCATTTGTGTTCTGGTATGACACAAATTAAAGTCTTGAGGATCATGTATCATCAAGTTTAGCAAGGAAAGCATCATGGCTAGACTGATCTCCTTTGCTCCATGAAATTGATACGTAGCGGTAAATCCGTCGATCAAATAATCAGCCACTTCCTTACCTGCGATACGTTGGACATAGTCATAAGCATTGACCTGATTTAATTCGTCTGGAGCCGTTGAAAGATCAAAGAAACGGAGCCCCTTGATTTTTTGTTTTACACTCTCAAAGAAAAAAAGTAACCGTAATCGAGAGGGCCAAGACAAAGCGGAATAGGTCAATACAGACCAGAGACTATTAAAAGCGAGTGTATGCAATTTTCCATCGCGAAAAATATAGTTCTTCCACGGGGGCAATTTTTCCCATTCTGCTTCAATTCCCAAATCTTTACAATATTCATGAGTCTGGGTATAACACTGGACAAAAAAATTCGCGCCAATATCAAATGCTAATTTCTCTTTTGTCCTCGTAAACATACGGCCACCGACGGTTGCCTCTTTTTCGAAAACAGTAACATCAAAATTGTTTTTTTGAAGTTCATACGCGGCTGAAAGACCCGAAATTCCGGCTCCGATGACAGCAACTTTTTTTTTATTAGACATTTTTCTCACTTATTCTGTTTGAGTTGGATAGAGAAGAAAGAAGTTCTTGATCGGTAGGGGCTTGAAGCGAGTTATAGATTTGATCTCCGGTTAGATCCATATACAGTTGTATTCCGGTACTCACGGTACCATGAATTCCCGCATAGCCACTCGACGCATTGCACCAAAATAAATTTTTAAAGGGGGTTTTTGCTTTCAGACGTCCAAGTCCAATTTGATTTGGCGTTAGGTGCGACCCATAAGAGTTTCCCATGGGCGCTAAACAAAAGTCTTCATTGGTGGTTGGAGATCCGATCACTTTCACAGCGATATGTTTTCTAAGTTGAGGAATATATTTTTCTTCCACAAAATCGAGAAGTCGATTGGCTACTTTCGCTTTGGCCCTTAAATATTCTCGTTCGCTCTTATCCTGAAACTGTTTAAAATAAGCGTAATTGGCAACTGTAGCCACTTCCAGAATTTGTCCCCCTTCAGGTGCAACTCCAGTTCCTGAGCTATGGAGTGTGGGCGTTCCCATAAATACCCAAGGTTGTTCAAAGTTTCCAGCCATTTGCTCGTCCCAGATTTTATTCATATCCCATTGGGTCAGATGCCAAATATTAAAATTTCCAAACCCAAAATTTCGGAGATCAATATTTTTTAACCCTAAGTAAATCATGATTCCAGAAGGCGAATAGGTATAGCTTAAGGGGCGTAGATCACGAGCGGGAAATTTGTCACGTCCAATCAAGTGAGAGGCTTTTTGAGGGTCCATATTACAAATAAATCGGGAAGCCTTAAACTTTTTTCCATCCGCAGTTTCCACGTATTGCGCTGAATCTTTAGCCACTTCAATCTTCGTGACCGGCATTTCGTAATAAATATGACAGCCCGGTTGACTCACAATCGATTCGACAATCTTCTGAATAAAATGATTAAAATGATGGGTCGGATAATAAGCGCCCGTATTGTAACCTCCAAAGAGTCCACAATAAGCGATGACTGAGAGTTCTTTCGGAGGCGCCATCATATCCCCGGCTTGAGCAATTAATACGGCCTGCGCTTCTCGACTTAAATGACACTCGTCAAAAACGTCTTGTAATGTTTTATTTCGATAACGCAACAGGGTGCGAAACTGAATACTTTTAGTAATCGCTTCCCACCAATGAATTTTACGCTCTGGCAAAACGTGAAGCTCTTGTCGCATTCGCTCAAGAATATGCGTAAAGGCTAACACCTTCTCTTTTTGTCCGGGGTAGGCACGATCAATATTTTCGGCAAGTTGAGGAAAACCGTTCGGAATTTTGACTCGCTTTCCGTCCGGCATCACCATCTGATCATATCCTTCTCGATCTAAAAGAGTAAACGGAACCTCTTTTTCTAGTCCCAAATGCTTGAGAAATTCATACACACAGCCCCCGGGAGTACATCCCCAAATATAGTGAACTTGTGCACAGAAAGAAAAATCGCCCATTTTAAAACTATGCGCGTAGCCGCCCGCCGTATCATGGGCCTCTAAAAGACAAACCTTGTATTGCTTTTTCGCGAGAAGTGCCGCGACCGTGAGTGCGGACATTCCGCTTCCGATAATAATATAATCGTAGTCATGATTTTCTTGATAGCGTTGATTCTGTCGTTCAACGTCTGCTGGCGTTAAAGCTCCGGTGCTATGTTTTTTCATAAATAAATATCCTCTTACTTTCTTGATCAAACGCATCATTAACGGTATCAACTTAGTCTTTTTTTTCTCAAAATCCACTCTTCCCTCTTAAATTTGCCGCAGAAGGCTTCTATATTTTTATGACGGCACTTAATAACTAATGATTTCATAAATAGGTTATGAAAAATTTAAAAAATAAAAAAATATTGGATTAATTAACGGATTTTCAAACCGTTTTTGGAATATCCTGATCCATTTTTTTGATCGCCTTCGATTTTGATCGCAGTGTTTTCTCCTTTAAATTATTTTTTTTCCAGTGTTTTATTTCGATGGGTGGCAGATTTTCGCCCAAAGAGAAACCAATAATCTGCGCGTAAAAATAGTATTCCGATTCTAAAGCTTTTTTAATGTTTTCCGCGCTACGAAATCCATGTTGTTCATTAGGAAAGTAGAACGCGGCATGAGGAATTTTGCGTTTATCAAGAGAGTCCACCATCACTTGTGTTTGTTCTGGAGGAACAATCGGATCTTCCATTCCTTGAAAAAAGATCAACGGAGCTTGAACGCGATCGGCGTGATGTACAGGAGATCGTTCTCGATAGAGATCAATCTCATCCGGATAGATTCCGACGAGTTGATCGGGATAATGCAGTTCTAATTTATCACTATGCTGAGCGATCATTTCCATATTTGAGATACCAAAATAACTCGCTCCAGCACAACAGAGTGTGCTAGAAGTTAAGAGACAAAGCGTGGTATATCCGCCGGCGCTTCCTCCACGAGCCACAATTTTCTTGGGATTCACGAGTCCTTTTTGAATTAAAAACTGGGCGGCACTGAGACAATCTTCTGGATCATAGACACCCCAATTTTTGTAGAGCGAAAGCCGAAACTGTCGCCCATAGCCACTGCTTCCTCGATAATTAATGTCAATCATTCCAAAGCCACGACTAGTAAAGTATTGAATTTCCCAATCTAGTGTAGTCGTAGTGGCTCCGGTGGGGCCTCCGTGACACTGCAAGATCAATGGCGGTTTTTCTTGCTCTGAAGCCTTAAAATGGGGATTCGTCGGTGGATAATAGAATCCATACGCCACTTCATTCTTTCCGGTCGGAAACGTGATCGGCGTCGGAAGCGAAATAAAAGGGGATAGCGTTTCCATTGGCATCGCACTGGAAGACTTTAAAAGAGAGGTTTTCCCCGTTGCTAAATTGAGAGAGTAAAGAGAAAGAGGCGTTTTTGGATCTCCTGCACAAAAGACTGCGAATTCAGAATTTGCGCGTACTTGATAGATTTCCGAGTATCCGCTCCAGATCTGCTCCATTTTTCGGGACGGTAAATGCAACAGCCCCAAGCTCCATTGTCCCTCTTCGGTAAAAGAGCAAATCAGGTATTCTGCGGAAACAAAAGCATAGTTAGAAATGCGCATCACCCAGCGTGGCACACCAAAGTCACAATTTTTCAAATAGATCGGCTCGATTTGACCGTGATGAAAACGATAGAAGTTCCACCAATTATTCCGATCACTTTGAAAGTAAAGCGAACCGTTTGGAGACCATTCCGGTTGAAGAATAGATTCTTCGGTTCCGCCCGCAATGCAACAAGCGTTTTTTAGTGAACCGTTTTGGGCGATATCCGCAATCCACAGTTGATTTCCGTCCCAAGGCATATTTGGATAGTTCCAAGTGAGCCAACAAAGTTTAGAAGCATCCGGAGAAAGTCGCGGGGTGGAATAAAAATCGTTTCCGTGGGTGAGGAGTGTTTGTTTTCCAGAAGGAATATCGATGGCGACAACCGCGCAAAAAGCCTCTCCGTGATACTGTAGGGTGCGATCTTCTCGAATCGCGATCAGTCGATTGCGAGGCCCATCCAAAATAGTATCCGCATAGCAGGAATTTAAAGTCGCTGTGAGAGCAATTGGAATCTCTCCCGGAACGAGGGAATAGAGACGCTGATCTTGATATTGAGCGTAAGGCATTTCGCCAGAGGGGCCAGAAAAATTGGAAAAAAACAAGGCTCCTTGATGCACTAGAAAAGAACCGCCTCCATAGGAGTAAACCAGCGATCGTGCGTTATAAGGCGAGGGAAGAACCTCTTGGAAGCCTTCCGTTGGGCGATATCGGAGAATCGTGTGTCGCCCTCGTTCATTCGGGCGAGATTCTAGCAAATAAATATCGTTTCCATCGAGAAGAACTTCTTTGAATCCTACATTGTGTTGAGCCAGCATATCTGCGGTAATTGGAGAACTCCAGGAGCCAAAAGGGGCAATATTCTGAGACATAATCTCTCCTCTTTCCTATAAAATAGTGGATGAGTTCATTGAAGGAGAAATTATCTTATCCCAATTCTCGTTTAAGATAAAGCATTTTCTGCGGTAGGGGCACGGCGCGCCGTGCCATTACTTTAATTTCCTCCGATATCGAGATTATAGATATCGAGAACTAAGTGAGTTTCTTTTTCATCGTGTTTCGTTAATCGTTGCTCAAAATGCTTAAATCGCTCCACTAAGGATGCAAACGAAACCTCTTCGTTTTTGTATAAAAGTTCCGTAAAATTGCTGATACTCCCAATTTCTTCGAGAAGCTCAGGATGTTCCTTAAAGATCGCTTCCACTTTTTTTTCATGTTGCGGTAATTGTTGCAAGATTTGTGGAAAAATACCATGATCTTCTTCGGTGCGAAAATGGTATTCTAATTGATGTGTGAGATAGAGCAAAAGAGAACGGACGGTTTTAATTTGATCTTGAGCACCCGATTCAGAGTGAAATTTATAACGCAACAATTCCTTAATTTGAGCTATCGTTTCATGAATAAATCGATGCTGATGGTTCAGGACACGTGCAAAATATTCAGTCGAATTGAAAGCATTCTCTGTGGGGTCTATCATAAAAACTCCTTTTAGAGTAAAGCCTGCATTTTGGAGTGTCCTGAAGCGTTCTCTGGAGCAACACTTTTTTTAGAAAGTTTGGCTAAATGAGATTTTACTTTCACAAAACTGTCTGGATTTAACGAAATAGAATCAATTCCAGCCTCCACTAAAAACTGAGCAAAATCGGGATGATCGCTTGGAGCTTGTCCACAAATCCCTACTTTTCTTCCTTTTTGATGAGCCGACTTGATGACCATTCGGATCATTTGTTTTACAGCTTCGTTGCGTTCATCAAACAATTCAGCCAGCATCGCCGAATCGCGATCCACCCCCAGAACAAGTTGCGTTAAATCATTGCTTCCAATTGAGAATCCATCAAAACGGTCAGAAAATCCCTCGGCAAGAATCACATTGGACGGGATTTCACACATCACATAGACTTCGAGATGATTTTCGCCCCGCTTTAACCCATTCTCAGCAAGCACTTTCAAAACCTGATCCGCTTCCTCAAGCGTACGACAGAAGGGAATCATCATCACAACATTGTCGAGTCCGATCTCTTCACGTACTTTTTTAATGGCTCTGCATTCGAGATCGAATCCCTCACGATAGCGTTCATGATAATAACGAGAAGCGCCTCGAAAGCCGATCATTGGATTTTCTTCATGAGGTTCAAAGGTTTGCCCCCCAATCAAGTTTGCGTATTCATTCGTTTTAAAATCGCTCATTCGAACAATGACCGGCTTAGGATATTGAGAAGCGCCAATTTGGGCGATTCCATGAGCTAGATGATCCACAAAATAATCCGTTTTTTTCAAATATCCGCGAGTCCGCTCTTCGATTTTTTTTCGGACTTCGGGATCGGTTAATGTATCAAAACGAACCAGCGCCATCGGATGAATTTGGATTTCCTGATCAATAATAAATTCCATCCGTGCGAGCCCGATTCCGTCACAAGGGAGTTTCCACCATTGAAAGGCCGTTTCTGGATTACCGACATTCAGCATAATAGAAGTAGTCGTTGCAGGAATAGAACGAATATCGTATTCGGTCACTTCATATTTCAGCGTTCCCGGATATACATTTCCATGAACTCCTTCGGCGCAAGAAAGCGTGATTTCTTGCCCTTCTTTCAAAAGAGTGGTTGCGTCTTTTGCTCCGACAATCGCAGGAACTCCTAACTCTCGACTAATAATTGCTGCATGACAAGTACGTCCACCATGAGCGGTTACAATTCCAACGACCTTCTGCATAATGGGAACCCAGTCGGGATCGGTCATTTCGGTTACTAAAATAGAATTCGGTTTCACTTTATCGATTTCTTTCGGACTTTTAATGTTGCAAACGCGTCCAGTACTGATCGCTTCTCCGATGCTAATTCCGGTCACCAGAGGAGTTCCTTTCTCTAGAAGTCGATACGATTTTAAGGAAGAATTTTTAATATGGGATTGAACGGTTTCAGGACGAGCTTGAATAATATAGATCTCTCCGGTTTGATCTTCTTTGGCCCATTCAATATCCATCGGTCGCTGATAATGCTTTTCAATCGCGCATCCCCAGCGAGCTAATTTTAAAATGCCCTCTTCTGTCAGAACAAAGGATTCTCGTTCGGCTGGAGTGGTATCTACGTTAATGACCGGATGATGAGGATTTTTACGATTATAAATTAACTTTTTTTCCTTACTGCCCAAACTTTTTTCAATAATCGGTTTTTTTCCGGGTTGATTCAACAGGGGTTTAAAGACTCGATATTCATCTGGATTGATTGATCCTTGCACAATATTTTCGCCTAATCCCCATCCCGCGTTAATCAAAATCACGTCAGGAAAACCGTTTTCAGTATCCAGAGTAAACATCACTCCAGAGCCACTTTTATCCGCTTGGATCATTTTCTGGACCCCCACGGAAAGAGCAACACTCATATGATCGAATCCCTTGCTTTCTCGATAGAATATCGCGCGATCAGTAAATAAAGAGGCGTAACATTTTTGGCAGGCTTCAATGAGATCGGAGTCGCCTTGGACATCGAGATAAGTTTCTTGTTGACCCGCAAAACTGGCTTCTGGAAGATCTTCTGCCGTCGCACTACTTCGGACAGCCACTTTGAGTGTTTTTTCCTGATATTGTTTAGAAAGTTCTCGATAGGCTTTAATAATACTCTCTTGGATATCTTTTGGAAAAGTCGCTTTTAAAAAAAGCTTGCGTATCCCTTCTCCAGTTTTAGCTAAATTGGCTTTGCCTTGATGATACTCGTCCAATAATTTTTGAATTGCGGGACGCAATTTATTTTGATCCACCAATTTCCAATACGCCTTGGCCGTTGTTGCAAAACCTTCAGGAACACGAACTCCTTCGGATTTCAAGTAATGCAACATCTCACCCAATGAAGCGTTTTTACCTCCTACTCGAGGGATATCTTTTACAGTGAGTTGATCTAAAAAAATAACATTAATCTCTGAATCCATGGCTTGCTCCCTTGTTTTTTTTACACCCTTCTCCCAAATTTGCTTTTAGAATCTATCTAGGAGATAACAAATTTTGGGCCAACGGAATCATTTCGACCCTACAGATTCATAGATCGCCTCCACTCTTGAGAAATCGTTCATTAGTACTTCCTCTTTCTGTCGATATTGTCTCAATAAAATGACAAAATGTCAGAAAAAGTTCAAGACGAGCAAACTTTATAACCTTGAGGAATAAGAAAGATCCGTTTTGAAATAAAGTAATCTGGCCAATTTTTAAGGACAATTCGAATATCGAGCTTACAAAAAACTTGATGCTCTCTTGTCTCCAAAAAGAAAGGAGCGTCGGAAGGAATGAGGATAGAATAGCTTATTTTTCGCTCCTCGCCGGGAGAAAGGATGTTATTCAGATCCTCATTTTTTGTGATTCTAAAGAGTTCATTTTGTTGTTTCCATTGTTGATTTCGTCCGTGAATGACAGTATTTTCCTCTCCGATAAAGTGGACTTGAATTTTTTTTAAGGAGACTCGTCGTTTCGCTTTCAGGCGAATTTCAAAGGGAAGCGAATCTCCGGGATGAAAGATATTGCTGTCTAATTCAAGCGAGGGAATGATTTTCCATTGTGCCCAAGAATTTCGAAAACAGGCCCACAAAAGAAGGGCGGAAAAAAAGAAAATAAGCACGAAGTTTAGAATTATTTTTCCAGCAGGAAGCATAAAAAGACTAAGAAATAAGGAGAAGAACAAAATAATACGAAAGATCAAAAAAGGAGAAAACTCTGCTAAATTGAGGGAGAGCGGATCGGCCTTAAGATCATTTGGTCCTGCGCGATAAATTTTTTTTCCTTGTGGATTGGGGAGGACAGGAATGAGGAGTTTTTGCGTCAACGTTTTGGAAAAAGGCGTTTGAATCATTACCGTTAAAATATAACGGAGTTGAAAGTTTTCTCCTGAAGAGGGAAATGGACCTTCTGGAGAAATCTTCAAAGTAAATGGATAGGAATATGTTTGCCCGAAAAGCCAATCGCCTTGATAAAGGAGCTGGATTTGTTTTCGAGGATCGGATTCTGGGATTCCACTCCCGCGAATTTCCCACCCGAACGAGATCGTGAGTTTTTGACAATGGATTTTATTTTTCTGAATCTGGATATGGATCTCTCCAGTTAAAGGATCTCCGCCGAAGAAGCCTTTTTTCAGTGAATCAGGTGAAATATGGATTTTTAGGAGGATTGGAGGCATCGATTTTTTATTTCATAATAAAATTTTAAGAAATAGGACCCAAAGGAAAAGAGGACGAATCCTGGAGACTCCGTTTTTGTTTACGATAGATTTTGATCCATTCAAAGACAACGGAACCGATATGTTCATTCAAACGGGAACGACTGCTCTGTAAAGCAATGGATTCGATTTGAGCAAAAATAAAGACGGCTATCGCGGGATAAAAGAGCCACACAGAATAGCCTCCAGTAACGAAAGAATGAACGGCTAGGGCATCTCCAAGAAACGCGGCGACTTTAATCGAATACAAATGAAGATTCGCAAAGCGTTTAAAACGAATCCATTCATACAGCAGTGAGCTAACAGAAAGAAGCAGTGCGATACCACAAAGGATTGGGTGATTCAAAAAAATTTCTGGGTAAAAAAGGATAAACCAGCAGAAAATGGAGAGGTCAAGAACCGCGTCCGCGACACTATCCAGTTTGCTTCCCCATTTTGTTTCCAGATGATATTTACGCGCAATATAACCATCAAGGACATCGGTCAGAGTTGCCAAAAGAATCCCCCAGCCTAAATAGAAAGACTGTTTCCATAAAGCGAGGCACCAGAGAATTGGGACGCTGATTAATCGAATCTCACTAAGATGATTGGGGACTGATTTTAAATAGCGTCGCAAGCGCTTTTGGGAGTTTTTGGATCTCATGAATACCTCCTCTAGTTTTAGGAACTCTGGTTTAAATTATTTTTTTACAAGTGTTACAAAAAAACTTCAGCAAGGAAAGTGCCAAGGAAACATAAATTACCTATTGTTTGGTATAAATATTGCAATATCTCCTAAAAAAACAAGAACGACTCCATCCATAGAAAGGACATTATTTTTTGAAGACTCTGGAAACGCCTCGTTTTATTAAAGCTCTTTTAAATCCGGAAAGTTATCCATCTTTGGAAACTCCTGCGCGAATTGAGATGGAAGAAACCCATATTTCCTGGCTTTTTTTTACAGGGAAATTTGTTTATAAGGTAAAGAAGCCGGTCTGTCTGGGATTTTTAGATTTTACGAAACTGGAACAACGAAGTCATTTTTGTGATGAAGAGCTTCGCTTAAATCGTCGTCTTTCGCCGGAAGTCTATTTAGGGAAGGTTGAAATTCGAGAAGACGGGGATCACTGTTTTCTTGAAAGATCCTCTGGAAGATTGCTAGACTATGCAGTCAAGATGCGTCAACTTCCCAAAGATCGATGGTTATCGGAGCTTCTTCAAAAAAATCAGGTCACCCCAGAAGATATGTCTCGAATTGCTGAACGAATAGCGCGGTTTCACCAAATCATTCGCTTCGATGAAGAAGTCGTCCGAATGGCTCGGTGGGAAACGGTTCTGTTTAATGTTTTAGAAAATTTTAAGCAGACGGAAGAGTTTCAAGGGAAAACGATTACTCGGGAACAATATTCAGTCATTCGGGAGTTTATGGAAACTTTTTTGGAAGAACAAAAACAGGTGTTTCGAAAACGGGAGAAAGACGGATATTTACGAGAATGTCATGGAGATCTTCATAGTGCCAACATTTGTCTTGAAAAAGAAAGTATTGAATTTATTGATTGTATTGAATTTAATCCACGCTTTCGGTATAGCGATACAGTAGCAGAAGTAGCCTTTACGCTAATGGATTTAGATTATTACCATCATTCTGAATTGGCTCCGTTTTTTATCAAGACCTATTTGGAGTATTTCCCAGACCCTGATTTTTTGAAATTACTTTCTTTTTATAAGTGTTATCGTGCTTACACGCGTGGCAAGATAGAGAGTTTTTGTCTGCAACTCCCGAAAATTCCGCAAAGCCATGTTCCGAATCATCATCTTAGAGCGTCCCGTTATTTTGAATTGGCAGAAAGTTATGCCGATCAAAATACGAGACACGTTATTGGAACTAAAGGAATACGAAAATGAATGAAAACTTAGCCTATTCGTCTAATCAAGAATATGAACTTCTCTATAAAAAATTCAGACTTATTTATAGCGCATTTGAACACTCGACCGATGCGATTCTCATTACAGATCTCTCTGGAAAAATTTTAGAAATTAATCACGCGTTCACTCGTCTTTTTGGATATACGCCGGAAGATTTAATTGGACAAACGACACGCATCCTTCGCTCTCCGAAATCAGAGGATCTGTTATTTCAAGAGATGTGGGAAAAAATTAATACAAACGGAGAATGGCGAGGAGAAATCCTCAACAGGAGCCGAGATGGAGTTGAAATTCCGATTTGGTTAATCATTACTCCCATTTTGGATCAAGGGAAAAAAATTGGCTATATGGGAATCGAAATTGATCTCCGTGAAAAAAAGAAAATGGATGAACGTCTTTTGTTTATGGGACGATTAGCCACTATCGGAAAAATATCGGCACAAATGGTGCATGAAATCCGAAACCCATTAAGTTCCATGAGCTTAAATCTTGAGCTTCTTCAAGACGAATTGGAAAACTTTACCCAAGAAGATACCCGAGAAGCGAAACATCTTGTGGCTTCCATTACCTCCGAAATTGAACGTTTAAGCACCGTCAATGAGGAATATCTTGCTTTCGCGCGTCTTCCTAAATTTTCGCCTAAGAAGTCCCAAGTCAACACCATTTTGGAGCAACTTCAAGATTTATTTTTACTCGAATCCTCTAAACAAAACGTTCAGATTCAATTGAAATTATCTCCTATTCCTTTAATTTATGCGGATGAGAAACAACTCAGACAGGCATTTTTGAACCTCATTAAAAATGCGCTAGAAGCGATGCCTACCGGAGGTGTTCTGAGAATTTGTACCCAATTAAATCCTAAAAATGAGATCGAAATTAGTTTTGAAGATAACGGTTGTGGAATAGAAGAAAAAATGATCCCGCAAATTTTTGATCCTTTTTTTACGACAAAAGACAAAGGAACGGGGTTGGGCTTGTCTGTCACTTTGCAGATTATTGAAGAACATCATGGCCAAATTGAGTGTCAAAGCTCTTTGGGAAAAGGGAGTACCTTTTTAATTCGAATTCCGTTATTATTAAACAAACCTTAGAGATTGAGAGAATAACGGGCCATTGTTCAATAGCCTTTGCTTTAAAATACAAATAAGGATACCAATCTTTTATGAATGAAGTTACGTCTATCGCTTCGACAATCCTAATTGCGGACGATAATCATTCTGAACGGGAAGCGTTAGCAAAAATTTTAAATAAAGAAAATTATTCTGTATTACAAGCGCAAGATGGAGAAGAAGCCTTAAATCTTGTCCGAACCCATCCTGTTAATTTGATCTTGACCGATTTGCAAATGCCAAACTTGGATGGAGAACAATTATTAAAAGCCGTCAAAATTATTCAACCCACGATTGAAGTTATTTTTATTAGCGGACACGGAACCATTGAAAAAGCCGTAGATGCCATTAAAAGTGGAGCTTATGATTTTTTAACGAAACCCTTCAAAAAAATCGAACTCTTGCGTATTATCCGAAAAAACCTAGAACGACAATCCCTCGTTCTCCAAAACAAAATTCTCACCGAAGAAGTCGCTCTATTGAAAAAAAAAGAACAGTTGATCGGAAAAAGTTCCAACTTTCAAAAGATCATTGACTTAGCGATCCAAGTGGCTTCAAGCGAGGCCACAGTTCTCATTACCGGCGAAAGTGGTACCGGAAAAGAGCTTTTTGCGAATCTCATTCATAATTGTAGTACTCGTAAGAACGCCCCTTTCATTAAAGTGAATTGTGCAGCGCTTCCGGAACACCTTCTTGATAGCGAATTTTTTGGCCATGAACGGGGTTCTTTCACGGGTGCAATCAATCAAAAACCAGGACGATTTGAACTGGCGCATACCGGAACGATTTTTCTAGATGAAGTCGCGGAAATGAGCCCAGCACTTCAAGCAAAGCTCCTTCGCGTTTTACAACTTGGAGAATTTGAACGGGTCGGAGGAACGAAAACGCTTCGTGTCGATATTCGTATCCTCGCGGCGAGTAATCGAGATCTCAAAGTAGCCGTGGAAAACAAACAATTTAGAGAAGATCTCTATTATCGCTTGAATGTCATTTCGTTAAAGCTTCCTCCCTTACGAGAACGGAAAGAAGATATTCCTCTTTTGGTTCAACATTTTATGAATGTATTCAAAGAAAAAAATAAAAAAGATATCAAGGGAATAGAAAAAGAAACGATTGACATTTTGACGAATTATGGCTGGCCCGGGAATATTCGTGAATTAGAAAATGCAATTGAACGGGCTGTCGTTATTACCAAAAATACATTTATTTCACCTTCCGATCTCCCTTCCGAATTTAGTACTCAAACTCATCCTTTCAATAAACTTTCGTTCTCGTTGGGAACTCCATTAGCGGAGATCGAGAAACAGATTATCTTTGAAACCCTCCGAAAAACAAATGGCGATAAGGAAACGGCCGCTAAAATGCTTGGAATTTCCACTCGAACCATTTATCGAAAATTAGAAGATTTAGAAAAAAAACACGGAACAGTAGTTCCTTCATAAATTGCTCTTTAGGTATATTTTTTGCTAGAAGAATTCTAATTCTTTCGCAAAAAATTTTTGGAGCTTTTTTTATGTCTACGGTTCGTCTCATCCCAAAGAAATCATTGTCTTCAAAAATTTTGCTCATTGAAGATGATCTTGCTTTCCAAGAATCCTTAAAAAAAATACTCTCTCGTGAAGGATACGAAGTTTTTACGGTCGATAACGGAGAGGACGCTTTAGAGATTCTAAAACAGGATACCTTTAATATAGTGATTACCGATATTTATTTAGGTTGCTCTGGAAAAGTGCATGGCTTCGATATTTTAGACGCACTCTATCAAAGGGAAAAACCAATTCCGATTATTGTGTTAAGTGCTTTTGGGGATTGTGGGGATTATATGGATACTGCGATGAAGAAAGGGGCCTCTCTCTTTCTGAGTAAACCCGTAAAAAAAGAAGTCCTTCTCAAAGCGATTCAAGAAACCTTATTCCCTCACCCATAACAGAGGTCCGAATTTTTCAAAGGATTTGACCTTTTGTCAAAAGACGTTCCTTAAAAATGTTTTTCAATCTTCTATTTTTAGAAAGTGTGAATTTATGGCAGATCCTTCTTCTCAGAAACATTCTTCTGAGAATAGTCACAGTTCTCCTCAGTACGATCGTCGTTCTTTTTTGTCAACGACAGCATCTTTGAGTATGGCCTGCGGATTGGTCGCCGGATACGGAACCTTTGCCGGAATGGCTTGTAGCTATCTCTACCCGTCTAAATCGGTCGCAAAGAGTTGGCTTTTTGTCGCACAAATCGATCAAGTACTCTTAGGCGATTCGATTGCTTACAAAACACCTACGGGTGCTTCTGTCGCGATTGCAAGGCAATCCACAAAAGGAGTGGTGGACGATTTTATTGCTTTATCTAGTACTTGTCCGCATCTCGGATGCCAGGTTCATTGGGAAAAACAACACAATCGTTTTTTCTGTCCTTGTCATAACGGTGTTTTTGATCCGTCTGGAATGGCATTGAGTGGACCTCCGGCTGAAGCGGGGCAATCCCTTCCTCGGTATCCTCTTAAAATTGAAAATGGAATGTTGTTTATCGAAGTTCCAGTAGAGTCCGGGATAGCCGATGCTTCGCTTCCTAAGGATTCCGCTTCGATGTCTGATATCGAGAGGTGTTAAATGAAATTCATTACCGCTTGGTTCGCTGAACGACTTCCTATTTCAAAGGCGCAGATTCGTGAATTTACCAATGAGCCGGTTCCTAACCATATGAAACGATGGTGGTTTTGTTTAGGCGGAACTCCAGCTTACCTCTTTGTCGTACAAATCGTCACCGGAATTCTTTTGGCTTTTTACTATGAATCTTCGCCTAAGGGCGCTTATGATTCTATAAAATATATTACTCATGAAGTTTCTTACGGATGGTTCTTTCGAAGTATTCATAAATGGGCGGCCACTTTGATGATTGCTTCTATTATCCTTCATCAAATACGAATTTTTTTTACTGGAGCCTACCGAAAACCTCGCGAATTAAACTGGATGATTGGAATGTGTTTACTGATATGTACACTCTTGGTAGGGTTTACGGGATACAGTCTTGTTTATGAGCAGTTAAGCTATTGGGGTGCTACCGTAGGCGCTAATATTACCGATAACGTTCCTCTCGTAGGGCCCTACTTGAAAAGGCTCATGCTTGCTGGAGATCAGTATAATCAACATACCCTCTCCCGATTTTTTATTCTTCACGCGGCCGTTTTCCCGGTACTAATGATTTCTTTACTGGTTGTTCATATCAGTTTAATTCGACTTCAAGGAGTCACAGAACTTAAGTTCGAAAACGATTCTCCACAAGAGCAAAATGCCCATTTTAATTTTTTTCCGGATCACTTTTATACCGAACTCATTATGGGATTGCTTTTAATGATTTTATTAAGCGCACTCGCCATCGTTTTTCCGGCTACAATGGGTCCAAGAGCGAATCCTTTATTAACTCCAGAAATTATTAAACCGGAGTGGTTCTTCTATGTGACTTTCCGTTGGCTCAAGCTATTTTCTGGAGCTACGGCAATCTTGAGTATGGGATTTATTGTGTTTGTGATGTTTGTATGGCCCTTCATTGATGGCCTGATTCGTAAGATCTGGAAAAATTCTGAATTTTCTGTTTGGATAGGATTAGCGACCGCACTCTCCATTATTGGAATGACCATTTGGGAAGCGGCGGTTGCCCATTAACTTTTTTTGCTTCATTGAGGTATAAACGATGACATTAAGAACGAAACAATTTATTATTGCTATTTTAAGCGGAGTATTTCTACTCTCGTTGATCTTTGTTCAGTATATGGAAATTCTTCGTAAACAAGAAGAACTCGGACGACGAACACAACACATTGTCGTTCCAGCCAATTCCAAACAATGCGTAGATTGTCACCAAAATTCGAGTCCCGGAATTGTGGACCACTGGAAAGGAAGTACTCACGCACAAAAAGGAGTCGGCTGTATTGAGTGCCATCAGGCCGAATCGGATGATGTCGACGGATTTAGCCATTACGGTTCGTATATCGCAACCATTGTGACTCCAAAAGATTGCTCCCGTTGTCATGTTCAGGAAGCAAAAGAATTTGCGGCAAGTCACCATTCTGCGGCTGGAAATATTTTGCACTCTCTCGATAATTTTTTGGCGGAAACGGTTGAAGGAGCTCGCGCTCCATTTAGTCCCCATTCTCCGACTCCGGGAAAAACCACTGATTCACAAGTGAATGGAATGGCCTTTGCGTTTTCCGGATGCCAACAATGCCACGGAGGGAAAGTCGCTCTCGTTTCTCTGGATGGTGGAATGATTAACCAATTTGACCTAAAACCAGACGAAAACGGAAAACCGACGAATAAAGAGATCCTGAGCAAAATTGCCCGTAACGAACAAGGACAACCCAAATTGCATCCCAGTACATGGCCCAATACAGGAATTGGCCGCTTGAATCTGGATGGATCTCGTGGTTCCTGTTCCGCCTGTCATAGCCGACATGATTTTTCTCCAAGACGCGCCCGCCAACCGGAAAACTGCGGGAAATGTCACTTGGGACCGGATCATCCCCAAAAAGAAATTTACGAAGAATCTAAACATGGTGTGGCATATCGCGATTTAAAAGATCAGATGAATCTCGATAACGATACTTGGGTTTTAGGAAAAGACTATTCTCAAGCTCCCACTTGTGCCACTTGCCATATGTCTGGACATACTAGAAACAATGGACAGATTACCCACGATCCCGGAACCCGTATTTCCTGGACCAATCGTCCACCTATTAGTTTGGTGATGGATACCGATAAAGATAAAAATGTTGTAAAAGAAACGGATCCCCAAAAACGCGCGGCTTTGGTTGTAGATACAGCAGAAGCGAAACGTGCTCGTATGAAAGACGTTTGTACTCATTGTCATGCGCCAAACTATGTGAACTCATTTTATAAACAATATGATGATTTTGTGATCCTCTATAATGAAAAATTCGCAAAACCCGGTGAAAAGATTATGAAAGCGCTTCGCGAAAAAGGGTTGTTAACGAAAATTGATTTTGATGAGGAAATCGAATGGACTTGGTACTATCTATGGCATCATGAAGGACGAAGGGCTCGTCATGGCGCATCGATGATGGCTCCGGATTACTCTCATTGGCACGGAACCTATGAAGTCGCGGAACGATTTTATATGGGTCTGATTCCTCAAGCAAAAGAAATTTTAGAACACGCCGAAAAAGAAGGAAAGGTTGAACAATCTCAATTCGTTCGTAAGGTGATCGACGAAATTCTTACCCGCCCTGAACATCAATGGCAAGAAAAAACGGAGAAACCGCATTAATTTGAGTAGTAGGGGCACGCGCGCCGTGCCCCTACTACGGAAAATGCTTTATCTTAAACGGGAATTGGTATTACATTACACGCAAAGAGACTTTTTTTTAAGTCGTTTTGGCTTTTGCTTTCTTGCCAATTTGAATGCCTTTCCTAAAAAAAAACAACTCCTCTCATTTTCTTCCTCTATTTAAAATTTTATAACTTATTTATATTATTTTAGTTATATTGTTTTTTGTGACGCTCCTCTTTGAATGGCACAATCCTTGCTTAACTAAGAACATACAAGTTTTTAACAAGTGTTTGAGAGGAGAATCTTATGTTTACAAAATGGCTAGATTTAACCCCCAATTTTAAAACGTTCGATGAAGTTCATCAAGAATTAAATCAATGGCTGAATCAGGCACTAGATTGCCATCCTGAAAGTCAATGTACTTCTGACCGGTTTCCGGCTCTCCAATTAAAAGAAACTCCGACTGATTTCCAGATTGATGCCTTTGCTCCGGGAATGAAGAAAGAGCAATTAAATGTGAATCTGCAAGAGAATATCCTGGAAATTTCCGGAAAACGAGACGAAGAGCCAGTGGCAGAAAATACGAATTATCTTCGGAAAGAACGATTCAGTGGCAAATTTTCACGAAGCATTCAACTTCCTAAAACCGCGAATCCAGAAAAAATTGCCGCGTCTTATAAAAACGGAGTCTTGAGCATTGTGATTGGAAAAAAACCAGAAGCAACGCCAAAACAAATTCAGATCCAAACGATCTAATATTTCCACATAAAGATATTTTTTATACTGAGGAGTATTACTTATGAGCCAGATTGAAAGTAAAACAAAAGAATGTGTCTCGGAGACTTTAGCAGTAACAATTCTTCCAGAAGTCGATGTTCAGGTCAATCCCGATGGAGTTTGTTTAAAGATTGATCTTCCCGGAGTCGATAGCAATCACTTAAATATACAGTTAGATAAGCAGATCTTAACCGTTCAAGGCGAAATAGTTCTGCAGGAAAAATCGACTTTTGTTATCGATGAACTTGCCGGACAAAAATATGAACAAAGTTTCACTTTAAGTTCAGAACTTGATACCGAACGAATATCGGCTTCTCTTCATGAAGGAGTCTTGACCCTTAGCCTCCCTAAAAAAGAAGCTTTAAAACCTCGAAAAATTGAAGTAAAAACAGAATAAAAACATCTTAAAATTTCCCCCAAAAAGACCCATCCCCTGGGTCTTTTTTTTTGAATCGTATTTTATCCCTATTCTTTTGGGTACTGGGACAAATTCGGTTGAACATTCTATGTAAAATATTATTTTTTATGGTATTACGAAAAATTATCAATCTGTTTTAGTCCACCACCGCTCTGCTTTCTCCCGAAGGCAGTTTTGGTGTTTCTCGACTGAATGGGATCAAACCCACTCAGTTTGCGCTCTAAAAATTTATTGTCCTCCCGGACTCTCTTGTCATCCCGAAGCGGAAGCGAGGGATCTCCGCAAAACTTAAGCATACAGGAGATGGCTTCACTGCGTTCGCCATGACAGAAGCGTATCGTTGTTTCGCTCTTTTTTAGTAATCTCTAAAACAAGCAGATCCAATAGGGAGATTAATTTAAAAATTCAAGAAGTTCATCCACGAAACGGTTTGGATCGAAGGCTTCGATATCTTCTGGGGTTTCCCCGGTTCCAATGAATTTTACAGGGATATTGAGTTGGTTATTAATCGAGAGAATAACGCCTCCTTTGGCGGTTCCGTCTAATTTGGCTAAAAATAGACCCGTCACTTGAATCGCCTTATTAAACATTTGTGCCTGATTAATCGCGTTTTGCCCCGTGGTCGCATCTAAAACCAATAGCACTTCATGGGGCGCTTCTGGAAGTTTTTTCTGAATCACGCGACGAATTTTTTCTAACTCTTTCATGAGGTTTTCTTGGGTGTGTAAGCGACCCGCCGTATCAATAATCAAAATATCGATCTTTTTGGCGCAAGCCGATTCCAGTGCGTCAAAAACGACTGCGGAGGGATCAGCACCTTGTTGATGCTTTACAATAGGAACCCCAATACGCTCACTCCAAATCGAGAGTTGTTCGACGGCCGCGGCGCGGAAGGTATCTCCGGCCGCCAACATGACTTTTTTGCCTTGTTTATGAAAATAATTTCCAAGCTTAGCAATAGATGTCGTTTTTCCGGCTCCATTGACACCTGCGACCAAAATCACGGTAGGCGGCGTTTTTGCCAGATGAATGGAGGAATCTCGTTTTAACATTTTTTCTTTGACGAACTCTTTCAAGCGAGCAAGAATTCGTGGAGGATCCTCGATGACCCGCCCACGATATTCTTGTCGTAAAAAATCGCAGAGATCTTGGGACAAATGAACGCCGAGATCGGCTTTCAAAAGAACTTCTTCCCAGCGTTCTAAAAACTCGTCATCAACTCGAACCCCTTCCCTAAATAAATCGCGAATATCGGTATTTAAAACTTGTGTGGTTTTTTTTAGTCCGGCTTTTAGTTTATCAAATAATCCCATATCAGTTTTCTTTATTTCAAATCCTTTAATTTTTCTAAAACTCCGTTAATGAAAGCTCCTGATTTTTCTGTAGAAAATCGTTTTCCCAACTCAATGGCTTCATTCATACTGACTTTGAGCGGAATATCTTTGCGCTCTTGAATCTCATAGAGCGCAATCCTCAATATAGCACGGTCTACAGGGAAGGTTCGTTCCATACTGAAGTTTTGGACGACCGTTTTCATTTTTTCCGAAAACTCTTCCCATTTTTGGAGGCAACTTTGAATGATCTGTACTGCGAAATTTTGAATTTCTAGATCTAAGGGCTGAGTGAGTGATTTTTCCGGTATCCACCCTTCTTCTGTAAAGGCAAAATCCCCAAAATTTCGTAAAAAATCTTCTGGCAAAGGAGCTTTGTGAGTGCCAACGACTTCTACAAGATAAAGATATTGTAATGCAATTTCTCGGCCTAAGGTACGTTTTCCCATGAATGTTTTTCTTTTTTAGCTAATTTAAGAAGGTTTGTTCTGAAGTTGTTGCATTAAGTGTGCCATTTCAATGGCCGAAGTAGCGGCTTCAAATCCTTTATTTCCACTTTTAGTTCCGGCTCGCTCTATGGCTTGTTCGATGCTATCGGTGGTGAGTACGCCAAAAATGATTGGAACCTGTGTTTCCAGAGAGACCATCGCGATTCCCTTCGAAACTTCGGCGGCAACATAATCGAAGTGAGGGGTTGCTCCTCGAATCACCGCACCTAAACAAATGACCGCATCATATTTTTTTTGTTTGGCGAGCATTTTGGCAATCAGTGGAATTTCATACGAACCCGGAACCCAGACGATCGTAATATCATCCGTTTCAACGTCATGTCGGATTAATCCGTCCTGACATCCTCCCAATAGTTTGGAGGTAATAAACTCATTAAAGCGACTCACCACGAGAGCGAATTTATAGCCTTTACCGATTAATTTACCTTGAATACTATTCACAATCTGTCTCCTTCATCTGGCTTGCTTTGGGGGCCGTTCTCTTCTGGGATTAATTCAATGATAGGGGGCGGTCCGTTCGCCTCTATATGATCAAGAAATTGAGAGTATACTCTGGAAACGACAATTCCTCCAGAGTGTGCAGATGGAAAAGAATGATGTTTTTGAAAACGTTGTCCTACCAGCAATTTTAATGATTTTGTTCCAGATTCACGGTTCAAAATTTTGGTGAGACAACAAGCGCTCATTTGAATGAGCATCTGTAAAAAATTTTTTTCGGGATTCTCTAAGTGAATCCATAAGGATTCCCAGCATTCGTGGCTTTCCCACCAAAATTCTTGGTTAAACAAATCGATTCCGTAGTAAAAGGACGGATGTTTCCACCACGGATAAGCGAACGGGTCCATTTTTAGAAGCGATTCATAAGGGCTAGGAATCGCTTGTTTTCGTGGATGAATGGTTTTTCCTGGCAAGTATCGCTCTTGAGGGAATGGCAAATCCGGAAAATAACGAGGAGGCAAGGCAAAATCCTATTCCAGAAGGCGATTTAGGAATCGCCCCGACAGAAACATGGGTTCATTTATTTAGGAGTTTCCGGTTTTTTGACTTCTACGGCTTTTTCCTCTTTATAGTCATGAAAAATAGGTTCCGACGCTTTTCGTGCGGCCATAAAAGCGCCACCCACACCCATTCCCACAAATGTAGGGATGATTGGAATTGGAGAGGCTATTTTTAACGCAACACCTTTTGGCGTTCGCATGAGAACAGACATCAAACTCGGAAGTCCTTCCGCAAAGACTTTATTCGAGGGGAAAAGAGCCGGATTCAACATCGGAAAGTCTCGCTTGAAATCTCGTGTCGCGACTCCATAGGTCATAAATCCGTGGAAAATATCTATTCCTTTGGCGAGTTCAAAATAACTCATCGCAATACAATTTTCTACAAGCATTCGTTGCATTAATTGAGTAAAATCGGGTTTCTCGGCCACGCTTTTTTTGGGTTGATAATTCAGAATATTCTTTAGGGTGTTTGTGTTTAAAGTTACGAGCATCATATTCGGCTCTACTTCGCAAATAGAGAGTTGTAGAGGAGTGTCACCCCGTTTCGCCGGAGAAGAAAGATCCAAATAGTGAATCTCTTTTCCTGCATAGGACAAAGTTTGTGGGGAGAGTTTGGTCGTCTGAATTATCTTTTTCAAACAATCTAGAAAGATCTGTGGATTCGTGACTTCGATACTAATCGCCCCTTCTGGAAACGGGAGCGAGGAATAGGTAGAACCAATTCCCAAGAAAAGATGTTGTCCTAAGCTACCTATTAAATCGCGACGGATATCGAAATGAAGAGTTCCCACGGCTCGATCATAGTCCTTTTGAAATCGTTGAAATCCTCTCGAATCGAGTTCCGCCCATAGATTCATTACTTCGTCATAAATACGGCCCCAATCCATACTAACGCCTCCCATATAAACAAGGCTTTCTGGATATTTAGAGAGATTTTCAGGGTTCATGGGCTTGCTGATTAGCGTGGCAAGTAATCCAGTAGGTTCCGGGCTATAAAGGAAAATGGATTCAATTGAGGATTTTTCTTGAAAGGACAAGGAGAATCCAGCCGCTCGAACGCTACGCAGTCCAAGACGTTCGAGCAAGGAGAGCGCGGGTGGCGGGAGCATTGCAGAAAATTCTTCAAATAAGACGTCCAAATTAAGATAAGCCATTGCCGCGAGTTGTCCATTCGTCAAATTCTCTTTGACCGTTTGATAACTCTCGGATTGCGCCAAAGAATCTCCCTTTTGGGAATAACGAGAAACGGCTTGTTCAAAAGTAGACTTTCCTACTGTCACCAAAAGGATCTGGTTGTTTAGAATTCCAAATACGAGATCAATATTATCACGGGAGTCTGTAATACACGTCGTTGGAACTCCAGCAATTATTGGGTTTGAAAGAATTGGGGTGTTAATGTTTTCTTGAATTGTTTGAACGACTCGTTGAATGAGAGATTGAGTGAGTTCTGAATTAGAAATATGAACGGCAAGCAGTGCTTCTATACTTTGGGGTCCTGCTTGCGGAGAAAATCGAATTAGCGAGAATATCACTTGTCCAGAAAAATTGTCACACAAGGAAGAACAGGATAGATTGAGCCCCTGTTCTAGTTGTTGAATCCCTTCTTTCATTTTTTCTAAAAGTGGTTGTAAATAAAGTTGGGTTTCTGGATGGGAAAATACTTGTCCTATCCAAGTATTTTTTAGTCCTTGAATCGTCTGTGAAATATTAGGATGTTGTGCGACAAAAAAAGGATTCGAGGGAACCATTTGTTCGAGATTGCTGGATTGTGCCTCTAAAATGGAGAGAAACAATGTTGCCCAAAATACAAGAGTCCATTTCATAAAAACTCCTTTCTTAAAAGTTTTTATCTTTGCAGGGGGATTCAATGCGCCCTGCTAGTAAGAGCGTAGTCGATACGCCCGTGTTATTTCCTCATTTCCAAAAAATGTGCTGTTGCATTATTTTTTGATGAGGTTCTCGTAGCCAATTTTTTTCAGATGTTCTGGATAGATGGCATAGGCAGGTTTAATAATCGGAAGTAGTTTGATAATTTTTGGAATTGGACCTTTCGCAATAATTTGTTTACGAGCCAAAGCGGTTAAAAGATTGACGTTTCCGAGCCAGAATTGATGTCCAATATCCGCTTTCATGGACATATCCACAATGGGTTCTTTATCCATCGTTTTATACCATTGCAGATAAGTTCCTTCTTCTTTGGGATCATTGAGACAATCGATCCAAATTTGGCCCTCGGGTTCTGTATATTTAAAACGAATAATCAGTTCTGATTTTTTGATCTTAGGCCCAATTTCTGGATGTTTTTTGAGAATATCAAAAAGTCCGCCAATACATTGATAGAGTTGTTCAGAATCTTTAAAAGTCGTCGTCGTTGTCATAAGGTTCCTTATTTTTTGTAAATGTGATTCAAAAAAAACAATTCGCGTTCTTTAAGCGCGTTTTGAAAGGGATCAATATCTGGAATACAGCGAAACGCTTCATAGCCTCCTCGAAGAAAATCGATCATATGCTTGGCACCAATTAATTTAGCGGTTAATGAAACGCTCTTTAATAAAAGGCCGACCATTGGCCGTTTTGCAAGATTGTAAAAAGTTTCTACCGCGTAGTGGATCCCTTCAATTTGTTTCATCCGCAGATCATAATTATTACAATTTAGATAAGCGACCTGATACTCCTCCATCCGGAAATTTTTTTTCCCAAATTGTTTAACGAGTTCTGTATAAAGTTGTTGATCGAGATCATTTGAGAGTCGATTCAACTCAATCAAATAGCCCATATCTTCGATCAATTTAGCTCCAAATTTGTCGGAAAGATGGCGATGGAGAAATTCAAAACCCTGATCTCTTGAGGTGTGATCTTTAGGGCCATAAAGTTCGACAAAAAAGAATTCTCCAGCAGATTCATAGATAGGTTGAGTCATAAAATCTTGATACGTTTCTTGAAGTCGTTTGACTTGAAACTCTTTTAAGTAAAACATTTCTTCTAAAGTAGGCATTCCCTTTCTCCGTCTAAAAGATTATTCGTCATAGGCCAGTTCGTACATTTTCTGGAGATCTTCTGAAGTGGCTTCTTTCGGATTTGTATACATCGAACCATCACAAATGGCTTCTTCAGCGAGGGTAGAAAAATCTTGAGACACAAGACCTGCCCCTTTTAATGTGGTCGGAAGGCCACACCGCTTCGCAAGCCCTCGGACAGAATCAATCAGTTGATCTACCGCACTCTCAGGGTCTTTCTCTCGAATCCCAAAAATTTCAGCAATGTGGACATATTTTTCGGTAACATTTTTTCGGTTAAACTCGATTCCGAACGGAAGCATGATGGAATTCGCGGTCCCATGCGGAATATGAGAGTGCCCTCCTAACGCGTGCGCCATCGCGTGAATGACTCCGACACCTGCATCATTAAAAGCCATCCCGCCCAAGGTACTAGCGATGAGCATACCGCTTCGATGTTCAAGATTTGAAGGCTCTCGTATACAGGCTTCTAAGTGTCGATGAACGAGCCGAATGGCTTGAAATGCGACCGCATCGGTAATAAAATTGCCTTGTAACGCGACAATTCCCTCAATCGCGTGAGTTAACGCGTCCATTCCACTGGCCGCGGTCATTCCCTTAGGCAAAGAAACCAGAAGTTCTGGATCAAGAATCGCAAGATTCGGGCAAAGAGTTGGACTCATAAAGAGAATTTTTTGTTTGCTGGCTTGATCTTTAATCACGGCGTATTTAGTGACTTCGGAGCCAGTTCCTGCCGTCGTTGGAATACAAATCAGGGGTCCCAGTGGATCTTCGAGTATTCCTACTCCTTGATAGTCGAGAATTTCGCCCCCTTTAGTTTTGAGAATATTGGCGGCTTTGGCGGTATCCATTACACTTCCCCCACCAATCGCGAGTAAAAGATCGGGTTCTGTTTTTGCAATTTCTTGATAAGCGCTCTGTACCGTATGAATTTCTGAATTCGGTGGAACCTGATCAAAAATACCGACCACTTCTAGCGAAGATCTAAGCGATTTGAGGATGGGTTCTATCAATCCAAATTTTACTAAATTCTGGTCCGTAATCAAAAAAATCTTGGACCCGTAGTGCGCAAGCGTTTCCGACAAATCGCGCGCAAGACCACAACCAAACTGAATTTTGGTAGGAATATAAAACTCAAAAAATGAGGGTAAGCTAGCGTTCTCCACAGATTAACGACTCCTGTTTATAAAAAAAATAAGCGACAAAGGTTTTGTTCTTAGAACTCCCGTGATTGCCAAAATGATGAAATTGGATAAGATGAGGAAAATTTTGCGCCTCTTTAATGAACATTTTATCTTTTCTGAGCCTAAAGCACGAAAGTTTTCTTTCCATGAAGAAAAAATTTTGGATTCTTTTTAGCCTCTATTTTCAAATCGTCTGCATTTCTTTGCAACTTAGCCACGCCGATCAAATTTATTTGAAAGATGGTCGTGTTATTCAAGGAACCTTAGTGGAGGATGGAGACCAGTATATTATCCAAATGAAATTTGGCAAAATGAAAATTAAAAAGTCTCAGGTGGTACGTATCGAAAAAGAGGCAGAACCTCCTGTTAAAGAAGAACCGAAAATAGAGCCAACTCCAGAAACAACAAAAGAGCCTCAAAAAGAAGAATTGGCTCAACCGACCTTGACAACGGATGAGCGTATCGAAAAGGTGTTGAGTCAGTATATCGAAAATTTATTGAAAAATCTCTTTGAACCCAAAGTTCATGCGGCCGCACTCGATTTATTGAAAGAAAGTAAAGATTGTCGCTTGATTCCGATGATTTTTCAAAAAATGGAAATGTTAAAAACGCGAAATATTGAAACTTCTTTATTACTCCAAAAATCTGTATTTAAAGGCCTTGTTGATTGTATTTTAGAACTAAGTCCGGAACAACAAATTCCCTACGAACAACTCTTTGGGAAAGGATTAAAAAGTTCTAATCCTTTTGTTCGAGTTCTTTCCATTTATGGCTTAAAGCAGATGAATGTTTTTTTGCTCTCTCACGCCCAATCTATCCTTGAAGATTATCGCTACGATGCTCTCTATAGCTATCCTCATCCCAAAATTCCCAATGCTCATTATTGGGCCCGATCTGAAATCCTTTTGGCCATTGTTCCTTTCGCGGACAAGATTACAGAAGAAAATCCCACTTTAGTTGAAAAAAATCTTTATAAAATCGCTTCTCTCTTAGGCGGATTTTCTTCCGTATTTACAGAAAACCCTGCGGCCATCCTTTTAAAAAAATGGTCCAATCCGCAAACTGCGGAAGTCCTTATCCGTATCGTTGAAATAGAATTACAGCGTTTGGGAAAATCTCGATATTATAATGAAAATATGGAGGGGAAAGCGGTCGTTTTAGATCCCTATGGAAGTAATCTTCAAGTCGTTTTAGACTTATTAACACAACTTCCGAATCCCGAACAAAATTTTAAACGTCTTTATCCGATTGTGCGTTTGGATTACGCTCGACTTTATTCAAAAACAGTGGAAGATTTCCGTAAAAATTTATTTTTTCAGGTCGCCCTCAAATATATCGATTATGGCGATTTCGATCTGGTCCAAGATTTTGTATTGTTTCTCTCGGACTATGCGAACAGCTTAACGGAACGGTTTCATTTTAAAAAAGGAACTCTGGAATATCGGATGTTTGATTTCCTTTTGAATTATAGTTTGAAGAATCCAGAGTCCATTGCTCAAGGTTTCTCTAAATTGCTGGCCGTTCCTTATCTAGAAGAAAATGTTTTGGAGCGTACCGAAGTGATCTCGAAAAAATATCCAAACAGTTTTGAAGGATTTGAAAGTGTTTTTAAGGAAATGATTTTACGTCCTTATCTTCCGAACACGTTACAAAAAAGCGCGATGCAAATCTTGTTTCGAATTCATACCTCCAGCGCTCAAAAGGAATTACTCTTTCTCGCGGAAAAAGGCTCTCCAGATATTTCGATTATGGCGACTTCGTTTCTCAAGAAATGGTAATTTATTTTAGCTCTGGAAATTCTTGGGTGAGTTGTTGTTGAATTTGTTCGATGATGGGTGTTCTTGCGGCTATCGGTAATTCCTGGATCAAACGAAGAGCCTCCTGCATATCTTTTTTCGCCTCGTTTAGATCGCCTTGTAATTTTTTAAGACTTCCGCGTAAATAATAGACATGAAAATATTGAGGATTTAAGAGAATCGCTGAGCTGTAATCTTTTAGTGCCTGTTCGATTTCTCCCTGTTTTGAATAAGAAACTCCACGCTCTTTAAAACTTTTTGCATGTTGCGGATTAAGCCGAATGGCCTCACTATAATCTTGAATAGCCTGTGCCCAATTTTTTTGTAAATCCCAAATAATTCCTCGTAAATAATACACTTCTGCATTTTTTGAATTTTGAAGCAAATACAGATTATAATCGTCTAACGCTCCCGCGAGATCTTGGTTCTGATATCGTGCTAAACCCCTCTTCATATAGGCTTCCAAGGTATCTGGAGCTAGTTCCAAAATTTTCGAGTAGTCTGCGGTAGCTCCTAAAAAATCTTTTTGTAGTTCTCGAACACGAGCGCGATTGAAATAGGGTGCAAGCGACTCCGGATTCATTTCCAGAACTTTATTAAAATCTTCTAACGCACTTAAAGTATCGCCAGAATCAATAAAACATATCCCTCGATTATTATAAGCATCCCAGCGTTTGGGATCATTTTTTAAAGCTGAAGTAAAATCGGTGATAGCACCCGAGAAATCCTTATTGAGCCTTCGGGCCAGTCCGCGATTATAAAAAGCGTCCACGTAATCCGTTTTTAATTCGAGAGCGACTGAAGTATCTGCAATTGCGCCTACCCAATCTCGACGCATTCCCTTGACACCGCCACGATGACAATACGCTTCCGCAAATTGAGGATTGATCTGGATGGCTTGAGAAAAATCTTGAATCGCTCCTTCTAAATCGTCAATTTTTTTACGAACCATAGCGCGCTGGAAATAGGCTTGCGCATTTATGGGATCACGGATAAGGATTTCCGAATATTTTTTGATCGCTTCAATCGCTTCGGATTCGGAGAGCGCTTCTTCTAAAAATTCTGGAGCGGATTTGAACGATCTCCAGTATTCGATTCCCAAACCAAGAACGAGTACTGACAAAAAAATGGAAACAAGTTTTAAAAAAAATTTCATAGATCCCTTATCGTAAAACAAAATGTTTTGTCATTGCGATGAGGCGCAAGCCAAAGAAGCAATCTCCAAAAAATTCAAGCACTCTTGTCATCGCGAGAAAAGATTCAAGCACTCTTGTCATCGCGAGGAGCCTCAAGGCGACGTGGCGATCTCCGCAAGATTCAAGTCTACAGGAGATTGCTTCGCTCCGCTCGCAATGACAATAGGGAGTTTTTTGCTTAAATTTTCTATTTATTTTTTAGTATTTTTCAAATACGGCACCAGATCTTTTTCAAAATCTTCTTCGGAAGTGAATCCGACGTGAACCGCATGAATAATGCCTTCCGAATCAATAATAAAAGTCGTTGGAATGCCACTAACCAAACTATAGGGAGCGATTGTAGGGGAACATCCATAAACAATGGAATAATTGATTTTTTTCTCTTTTACAAAAGCGCTGAGTGTTTCTTTATCTTCATCGCTCACGCCAATCACCACGAGCCCCTCTTTTCCATAGCGTTCCTGCAAGTGAATAAAGCCGGGAATTTCTTGACAACAAGGCGGACACCAAGTGGCCCAGAAATCAAGAATAACCACTTTCCCACGATAATCTGCTAATGAAAATTTTTTCCCGTCAATCATTTCTCCGGAAAAATCAAAAGCTTCTTTTCCGATGTAACTATTGAGATTATCTTCGTCAGGGGTAACTTCTGTAGCGATTTTAGGATCTTCCACTGTGGATTCTTTGTCGGGATTGAATCCGGGTTCAGAGGACTCTTGTTTCATTTGCAGAATAGCTTGAACGACTTCTACAATAGGCGAAATCGGGATTCGAAGAGAATGGGAAATTCCGCCTGGAGAAGGCGCAATGTGAACAGATGTTCGCTCTTGACTCTTTATATTTTTTAAAGCTTCGATGATCGGCATCATTTGTGGAGGCAACTGGTCTTGCATCATCGAAAATATGGAGGCGTAATAGCCAATTAAATCGACTTCAAAATGCATCAAATGACTTGGAGCTTGAGGAAGCGAAACGCCACTCTTAAGCTTTTGGATCAGGGAATCTAATTCTGCGGCAGAATTTGCACTGGCAAAAATCAAATAGGGCGCCACTTCGGCAGTTTCAAAGGTCATTCCGTTATCGCCGTACATGCTTTGAAGCATCTTATTCTGAAGCTCTGCCATTGGGCCTTCAAATTCGATTTTAAAAGAATGTTGATGAATGGGAACTCCGGAAAAATCACGAGTATTTCGTTTCAGATCATGAGAAAATTTCATATTCATCTCAATCCCTGTAAATTTGAAGAGCTCTTTCCAATCGATTTTCTGAACTTTTTCCATGATTTGCAGATATTGTTCAATCGTAAAATTTTTACAGAGATAGACAATATTCATTCCCTGATCATTTTCCATACGCAAGGTCATCTGTGCGTTTGCGTAATAAGGTCCAATGAGGGAAAAATAGGTCGTCAGAAGCGGTTGGATTTCGGGTCCTAAATTCAGTTCCTGAATAAACTGCAAGAGTCCCTGAACCAGCATTTCAAACTCTTCTGGTGGCAAATTGATGGACATCATCATATGAGAGTTTTCTGAGTTCAAGAGAAATCCATCGGAGGGTTTGATTGATTGAGCGACTTGATGCAAGAGACTTCCTGGCTGTAGATGAAGATCAGCTTCACACAGGAGTGCTTCCGAAGTGAGCGCCACTTTAATGTTGAGTTCTGTCATTTGTTGCGTTAATGATTTCGTAGCTTTATAAAGCCCTGCCACAAGATCGGTAAAAAATGTTCTGTCTGGCGAGTTCACTTCTGTTTCTAAAGCCTGCAATAAACTTCGCCATTCGTCGCCAAACGAAATTTGAATCAAGAGATCGGTGGATACTTGTGGAAATTGAAGGTGTTCCGCCTTGATCCGAGCCACTGCCCCCGGAGTCCCTAAAACAGCGTAATTCTGAAATTGCTGAATGGCCGGAGCCCTTAATGAAGCGAACGCGTTTTCTGCGACGAGTCCTTCTTTTAAAGGAAGGATAATACAGAAGGAGTTTTCCACGTTCAGCATGGGTTGTGGAGTGAGAAATACAAACGCGATGGGTTGATCAGAGGCAATGGAGTCATAAACCCCGGGAGGCAAATTTTGTTGAAGCATCGGTTCAAACTGGCTAGCAAACCCGGGAACAAATCGTTCTCCAAGTTGCCCGACATGTCCAACCAAATTTTTTAAAGAAGGAATGACCACTTGAACAAGCGGTTTTTCGACTTGTGCGCTCAAGAACGAGAGCGAAAGAAGTAAAGAGAAAAACAACATTTTTTTCATAAGCAAAAGCCTTTCTAAGAAATATAAAACTCGCCCTATTATACTGTCTCCTCATTCTTTTGCTATCTTTGAGGAAAAGAAGATGTTTCTTCATTTCCTCTTTTTATTTATAATAAGAGCGAATTCAATCAAAATATTTAAATTTAGACATTTTGTGTAGGGGTAAGTATGAGACAATATCTCTTTTTGAGCGTTTATTGGCTCTGGCTATTTTCTTTTGGAGCGCTTGTTGTTTCCGCACAAACTCAGAAAAAGCTTTCTTTAAGTACTTTATCCGAAATTCAAGATCTCTCTGATCCTCAAATTTCGCCAGAAGAGAGTAAAGTTGCGTTTGTAGTGACTGGATACAATGAAGACGAAGAGCATTATTTTAGTAACCTCTGGTGGTTGTTGCTTAAAAATGGAACTCTTCGCCAAGTGACCTATGGAAAAACCTTGCATCATAGCCATCCTCGTTTTTCTCCAGAAGGAGATTATTTAGCGTTTCTCTCGGATCGTGAAAAAGAAAAAACACTAGTATGGTTCCTTCCACTAGACGGAGGGGAAGCGAGTAGAGCGTTCGATTTCCCTTATGATATCGAGTCTTTTTCCTGGTCTTCGGATGGGAAATCGTTATTGTTTCTCAGTAAAGTTCCAACACAATATCAATATCCAAAAAAGGAAGAAGACTCTGAGAAAAATCCAAAAATAGGAGAAGAAGCCATCGAAGAAGCGACGACCGTTTCAGAAGTGCTTACTTTAATGATTCAGGAAGATGGGAGTGTTTTGCTTGCAGGCGAAGCGCTTTCTTTAGAAGATTTGGATAAAACTTTGAAAGAGGAAGCCGATCTCCATCGGGATTCGGAAACGCAACGCTCCTATTCCGAGATCCATTTAGGAATGGCGCCGAATTGTTCGCAGGTCGCGATTCTGAAAGTGATTGAACGTTGCGCGAATTTTGGATTATGGAAGCTAAATCCTATTCCTTTTGCTTTAGAATCAGCCACTGAAGAAGAAGAAGTTTCTGAAACCGAGGAAAAAAAGCTGGAAATAATTTTAGAAAAAAAAACCGACGAAAAGACTGCTGACGCTTCTGATGAAAGCACTAGTGCTGAAGAAGCGGATAAAGAGGCCGCAAAACCCCATATTGTCACCCGATTATACTTTAAATCAGATGGCGATGGGTATCTTAACGAAGAGCGAATGCAAGCTTTTTTATGGAACCGCGACACTCAAGAAATCACGCAACTGACCTCGGGCGCTTATGATGTGGATCGCGCCGTTTTTTCGCCGACAGGAGCCGAGGTTCTTTTGGAGTCGAATCGAACCGAAGACCCGGATAGCAACTATAATACAGATCTTTGGGTGTTGCATTTAAAAACAAATACGTTAACCCAGTTAACTCAAGAGGAAAGCTTTGATTATTATGCTTCATGGTCACCGGATGGGCAATGGATTGCTTACCTCAGACAAGAACCAGGAATTTATACGACTCCTCACTGTGCCCGTATTTCAGCAAAAGGGGGCACTCCTGAAATTTTAACGCAACAACTGGATCGTTATTTAGATGAACCTCCTCAATGGGCACCCGATAGTCAATCGCTTTTCCTTACGGTTCCCGATCGCGCTGAAATACGCTTGATTCGCTTATTTTTCGATGGAACGATTCAGCGCTTGGTGGATGGCGGCGGGGATATTGGAAGCTTTACCATCGCTCCCCAAAATAAGGCTCTGTTTAGTCTGTTTTTTCATTATGATCGCCCTGCAGAGTTGACTCGTATTTCATTAGAAGACGGGACTAAAACACAACAAACTTTTTTTAATACAAAGCTTTTTGATTCCTTGGCGCTGACCACTTCTAAGAAAATCTTATATCCGAGTCAAGACGGGACGATGATTGAAGCTTGGGTGATTTTTCCTCCTGAATTTAAGCCCGACCAACAATATCCACTCCTTTTAGATATTCATGGCGGACCTGTCTGGCAATATAGTGGAGCCTTTGACTTTGAAACAAGCTATCTTGCGAGTCGGGGGTATGTCATTCTTCATCCGAATCCTCGCGGAAGTTATGGTTACGGAGAAGCCTTTTGTAGCGCGATTAAATCGAATTGGGGCGAAAAGGACTATGATGATGTTGTAGGCGGAGTAGACTATTTAATGCAACAAGGATATATTCGTGCCGATCAACTTGGCGTTGGAGGTTGGAGCTATGGCGGGATTCTGACGAACTATGTCATTACGAAAACAACTCGCTTTAAAGCCGCTGTCTCTGGAGCGAGTTTAATTGAGTATAACTCCTGTTACGGAACAGATGATTGTATGAAAGATTGGGAACTGGAGTTCGGATTTCCTTGGGAAACACGTGAACTCTATACAAAAATTTCACCGATCCATCAACTTCATCAAGTAAAAACGCCAACACTCGTGATGTGTGGAGAAAAAGATTATCGTTGCCCTTTAAGTCAATCCGAACAACTGTATACTCGATTGAAGCGCTTAAAAGTCGAAACCGCGCTGATTATTTATCCGGGGGAGTCGCATTCAATTTCAGAGATGGGACTTTATAAAGATAAGGTTCACCGGATCGCTTTATGGTTTGATAAATACGTTCGAGGTCTGCCCGTAAATCCCTTAGAGGATGGTCTTCTCGATACGGACAAGAAATCTTCAGAGGAAGAAAAATAGTTTGATGAAAAAAAAATGGAAATTTTATGACCATACCGCGGATTTGAAATTTGTTGCATTTGGAAAAACACTGGAAGAGGCTTTTTCAAATGCCGCGCCAGCGATGTTCGATTATTTGATTCCCGTAGAACAAATTCGCCCTCTTGAAAAACGAAGGGTTGAAAAAAAAACGAACTCTCTGGAAAAATTATTGTTCGATTACCTGGACGAATTATTGTATTTTCTAGATACAGAAGGGTTACTCGTGTGTGAAATACAAGAGTTGAAAATCGAAAAAAACGCTACAGACTATCACCTTTCCGCGGTTGCGGTGGGAGATTTTGCGGAACATTATAAAACAGGCGGCGACATTAAAGCCATTACGTATCACGAAATGAAAATTACTCAAACGTCCAAAGGATATGAAATCCAGGTTGTTGTCGATATTTAAGGACGTATTTAAGGAAAATTATGGGAAAAAAAAGTAAAAAACCGTCTTCTCAAAAACAAGGATTCAAACCGCAAAAGTTGAATCTAGGAGAAGTGGTCCTTCAGGAAATAGAACCCGACATCTATGAAATTGCTCCATTTGGAGACATGAATGTCCCTTTAAGGATTTATATTTCGGAAGAAATGTTGCAACAAGTTCAAAAAGATCAATCTCTTTTGCAAGGAATAAATACCACCAAATTACCCGGAGTTCAAAAACGAGCCTTAATGATGCCAGACGCGCATCAAGGCTATGGCTTTCCGATTGGGGGTGTTGCGGCCTTTGATGCAGAAACAGGCGTAATCAGCCCCGGCGGAATTGGGTATGATATTAATTGCGGAGTTCGATTACTGGCCTCCAATATGTCCAAACCTGAAATTCAGGACAAAATGGACGCGTTAATGGAATCGCTTTATAACAATGTTCATACCGGAGTTGGCTCTAAATCCTCGATTCGACTTTCAGAATCAGATTTAGATGAAGTATTAATGCAAGGCCTAGAATGGGCCAAAATGAAAGGTTATGCCAATTCGCATGATCTGGCGCATGTGGAAGAGAATGGAAAAATGTCTTTTGCGGACCCTTCAAAAGTCTCGAAAAAAGCAAAAGAACGCGGCAAAGAACAAGTCGGTACCTTAGGAGCCGGAAATCACTTTCTGGAAGTGCAAGTGGTCGATCAGATTTTTGATGAAAAGACGGCAAAAGTATTTGGTATTACTCATGTAGGACAAGTTTGCGTTATGATTCATTCGGGCTCACGCGGTTTAGGACATCAGGTTTGTACCGACTTCTTGCGCCGTATGGAAGATGAACAACCGGAAATCGTTGAATCACTTCCTGAACGAGAACTTATCTATGCGCCCATTAAAAGCCAACTCGCACAAGATTACATTAAAGCGATGCATTCTGCGGCCAATTTTGGTTTTTGTAATCGCCAGTTGATGGTTCATTTTACTCGTAAAGCGTTCACTGAAGTCTTGGGCGATCAGATTGAATTAAAAACGGTTTATGATGTCGTCCATAATATGGCCAAACTGGAGCGTCACCAGATTAACGGAAAAGAAAAAGAAGTATGGGTCCATCGCAAAGGCGCGACTCGTGCTTTTGGCCCCGGACATCTAGAGATTCCAGAAGATTACCGCGCGTTTGGTCAACCCGTATTAATTCCCGGATCGATGGGAACCGCCTCTTATATTCTGGCCGGAACTCAAAAAGCGATGGATGAAACTTTTGGTTCGACTCCGCATGGTGCAGGACGTCAGATGAGTCGACACGCGGCAAACCAGAAATGGCGAGGCGAAAAAGTAAGAAATGAACTGGCACATCAAGGAATTACAATAAAATCTAAATCTTGGAAAGGAGTCTCGGAAGAAGCTCCGGGAGCCTATAAAGATGTGGATGAAGTGGTCGCAGTGGCAAACAAAGTCGGCTTTGGAAAAATAGTGGCTCGGTTAAAACCCGTGGGTGTTCTCAAAGGCTAAGAAGCCATTTTAAAAATCATCTTCTCTGTCATTTCGATGAGGCTTTATGCCGAAGAGAAATCTTAGGGATCGCTAAAAACCTTAAGATTTCTCGCTATCGCTTCGAAATGACAAAAAGGAAAAACCCGAATTCTTCTATTTTTAAAAGGGCTTCTAAACAGAATTACCGCCAATGCGATCCTAAATTGTCCTTACAGCAATTTCTTCATAATCGCTACCGGTTGCGCGTGGTAAAACGTTTTTTCAAAAAGCGTCCACGCCATCTTGAGATAATATTTTTCGTGATCAAAGGTGAAAAGATAGAGTTCTTTCACCTTGAGATCTTTTGCCTCCGCTTCAATTTGTTGCACTAATTTTTTTCCGATCCCTTGAGAACGATACTCTGGAGCGACAAAGACGCTCGCTAACCAGGGAGAAAGTGTTTTCCATTCGGGAACATCTTCGATCAGCAAACTAGCAGAACCCAGAAGAGAATTTTCGTTCAAAGCAATAAACGTCGTTGGAATTGTTTTCTTTTGGTGAGAGTGGAGTTCTGCACGTGCTTCTTCAAAAGTCCATGGAGAGAGTTGTTTCCCCCATTCCTGAAAGTGCCATTGAGCTAATGGGGTGATCCATTCTGGATGATCCGCTAAATATTCGATTCTCATGCTTCTTTTCCTTAAGATCAAGAAAGATCCTCAAGCAGTTTTTTCGCAGAAGCGCGAAGAACAGGATTTCCACTTTTTACTAGCTTTTGAAGAATCGGCTTAATACGAAAATTCTCTCCCATTTTTTTTAATGCAACAATCGCTTCTAGCTTTACCTCTTCTTCTGGATCTTTCATTAACGTTTTATATAATCGTTCGATAATTTTTTCTTGAGGCTCTGAGAAGCTTGCTAGAATCTCTATCGCGGTTATTTGAACGTTCCAATCGGATTCTTCTTCTAAAAATGAATCTAAAATTTCAAGCATTTTTTTAGATGAAAGTTTGAATTCATTGAGACTCAGTAAGGTTGCCTTACGAACCTGTTCATTTTCATCTTCTAAAAAAGGTTTCAGAATACAGAGAAAATCTACCTCTGGAGTCCATTGCTTATGAAAGCCAAGAATGGCTATCGCGCGAACTTCTGCTCGTGGATCTTGAAACGCTTTTTGCAAAGTTTGTTGAATCTGTTCTTGAGGGGGTAGGAAACAACTTAATACTTTAATCGCCATCTGGCGAACGTTACATTCTGGATCCGAGAGAATATGTTGCGTTAAAATGGCTCTGATTTCAGGAGTATCTACGCCGAGAAACCCAATGAGTTTTACGGCAGAAAAACGTACTGAAGCGGAGACATCCTTGAGCAATGAAGGGAATAAAGAAAGAACGTCTTCAGAACTGATCGGCATTTTTCCCCAAGTTTGAATAACTGCAGATCGAACTAAATCACTGGAATCGGAGAGTGCTATTTTTAATGAGGATAAAATGGGTTCTGATTTTGGAAATTTTGCGAGTGCGGTAATTGCAGAAACGCGAACATACAGATTTTCATCCTGAGAAAGAATTTGCAATAAAAAATTTTCTCTTTCCATTAAAATTTCCGAGGATTCAGCGAGTATGAGAACGGCTTCAGCTCGAGCGTGCCAATCTTTCATTTCTAAAATCGTTGAAAATCGCTTTTGAGGTTTTTGCGAAACAATTCCTCTTTTTTGAAGAAATTTTTCTGCGGCCAAACGAACATACGTTTCGGAGGATTTCATCGCTTTTTCTAATAATGGAAGCGTTTCGGGAACGTTCCATTTCCCTAAAACTTCTACGATCTTATATTGTAGCTGTCCGTTTTCTTCTTCGAGTAATTTGGACAATAGAGGAATAAAGGAGGTTGCATTTTTGAATGCAAGTTTTTCAAGAATGTGAAGGAGTGAGAGTTGAACAGGCAAAGAGTTTTCCTGAGAGAGACAACGCAACAAATAAGAAGTTGCTTCGGGAAAGTTGACTTCATATTCGTTCAAAATTTGGAGCAGATACAAGCGAATAGTTGAGTCTGGGTCCTCAAGAAACTCAAAAAAAACGGGAAGTTTTTCGGGTGCTGAAAAGGGAGACTGGTGCCATAAAGTAAGCACTTTTAGACGGAATTCAGAAACCGGAGAGAGGCGTACAATAGTTTTCCAGGACGGTAATTCTTTTTCTTCTGGAAGTAAAACGGGATCTTTCCAGAGATGCTCTAATTCTGAAGCGATCAAAAAGTTCCAAAGATGAACTTCCCTATCTCCGCCAAAGTCTTCTTTTAATTCTTCATAACGAGGCGATTCGAGAATAAAGCGCCAGATTTCACGTAGCGGTGCTCCTGAATTTTTTAGTTTAGTGAGCCGATGTTGCGTTTCAGGATTCATGAATCTTCGTCTATTTCTGGAGTCTCTGAAACATTATTTTTAGGAATTGTCGGACGATAAGCCTCTTCGGTCATGATCCATTGTGCCGGACGTAACTGACTTTCCTGATATTCTGTTTTGGGCTTCACGTGTTCAGAAGGGGGTAAGAGTTCGCCTGTTTCCAGATAGTGGTCTGCGCGTTTTACATTATCCATCATCAATTCATTCAGAAATGTTTGGAGTTGATCAATTTCGTCTGTAGTCGCTGTTGGCGGACAAAAATAAGGTCCTTCTGAAAAAATAACGATTCGGCTAAACGGAAGCGCAACACGCGTTCGATCCCATGTGGGCAAATGAAGGGTTGGTTTCGAGGCAACGTGAACACAATAGATGGGGGCTCCGATTTCACGAGAAATCAATAATATTCCTTGTTTGGCTTTATAACGTGGACCCGAGGAACCATCTACAGTAATCCCATAGACGACATCTTCATGATTTCGCATATAGGTAATCATCGTTGGCAAAACCGCTTTTTTTCGGCTTTTCCCTTTAGAAGAGCCTCCGCGAAAGACATTAAAGCCACAAAGGGTTAACATTCGTGTAATCAATTCCCCTAGCTGACCTACGCTCGCTAAAGTACTGCCACCCAGTTTTTTAAAAAAATACGCAACAAAGAAAACATTATCGTGCCAGAGTGAGCAAAGACAGGAGTGATGTCGATCACGTCCAATATTAAAGGGTTTTTCAAACCCATAAGTTTCGACTTTGCTCGTGTACCAAACAAACGTCATATAGGCATAATAGAAACGAGGAACTAAAACATACACGATTTGCAGGAGAGGGCGAGTGAAGAGATGTTTAAGCCGACGTTTCAGCGAGATTTTTTTTGGAGGTTCGTTACTCATTTTGCAAAATAATATCCTGAGATTTCCTATTTTTTTGAGCGTCAAGAAAACTTTCGAGAATGAGTTTTGCGGCAATAGAATCCACCAGCGCTTTTTTATTTTTTTCGGGCAAATGTTGAATCATTAATTGAGCCTGTTGCGTTGTCAAACGTTCATCCCAGAGATGCACTGGAAAAGGGATCGTTTGTTTTAAATGTTCCACAAACTGAAGTACTTCTTCCGCCTTAAATCCCACAGAATTATTCATATTTTTTGGGAAACCGATCACGATTTCCTGAATCGCTTCTTGTTGCATTAATTTTTTTAATCTTTGGAGATCTTCGGCCAGATTTTTGGTTCGATGAAACGTGGGTAATATATGAACAAAGCCCAAAGCTCCACTAATTGCGAGTCCTACTCGTTTTGAACCATAATCGATACCCAACCATTTTGTTTCCATGAAAACCCTTATAAAACATCCTCGCGTTTTTGTTGCGTTAATTTTTCCCCTAATTTTTTTAAATCTTCCAATCGATTTTTAGGGGCGATAAGTGTTGCATCTTTCGTATGGATAATCGCGAGATCGTGAATGCCCAGTGTAGCAATTAAATGGTTTTGAGAGTGAACAAGCAATCCTTCAGATTCAACACCTATCCAATCTCCATAAATAATGTTCCTCTCCTCAAGAGAAGGAGTTCCATAACGAATAAGGGCAGAAAGAGATCCTACATCATCCCATGAAAAATGGGCCTGCAACACTTTAATGGGTGAAAATTTTTCCATGATACCGAAATCAATAGAGATTTTTTGAAGTTTCGGATACTCCTGTTTTAAAATCTCGGAGAATTGGGGATCACCCAGAGATTTCTGAATCGTCTTCAATTGTTGAAAAAAGACAGGCATCCATTTTTCAAAGGCCGATAAAATGGTTTTTTGATGGAAGACAAAAATCCCCGCGTTCCAGTAATATTCTTCTGAACGCAAATATCCTTGTGCTTTTTCGAGAGTGGGCTTTTCTACAAAGCGATCGACTGCATATAAATCAGGGGCCAATGGCGCTCCACGATGAATGTATCCGTAACCGATATGCGGAGACGAGGGAGGAATTCCCAAGGTTACAATACTTTGATCGCACACTTCAAAGGCTCGTTTCAAGTCATTTTGAAATTGAGAAGAGGTTTGAATGATATGATCCGAAGGCATCACCGCTAGTGTTGCATTTGGATCTCTCTGCGCACAATAGATTGTGGCTAAAGCGATGGCGGCAGAGGTATCTCGACCTTCCGGTTCTATTAAAATATTTTCTTTCGGAATTTGAGTTAACTGTTGCTTTAATTGTGGAACCTGAATCGCCTGCGTAATAATCCAAATACGTTCTTCAGGAATCAAGGACTTGAGACGGTGAACAGTTTCTTGAATCAAGGAATTTTCTTGTCCGATGGGGAGAAATTGTTTCGGTTTATGACGACGGGAAAGTGGCCAAAAACGTGTTCCAGAACCTCCTGCCATAATCACTGCGTGTTGCATAATTATTTTCCATTAAACGTTTGCAAAAACAAATTAATAATTCAGTCCATACAGCATAATATTGCTCGCCAATTTTAAAGCGGATTCTCGTGTGAGTCCATGACAGTCTACACAGACATGATCTTCTAGCGCACACCCCAAATCTTCTGAAGAATAAATAATACAAGCGCGATTTTGTAAAGAAATCATTTCCAGTTTAGGAAGTTGTGTTTCGGGTCGCTCTTTTCCCATAAAAGGTTTATAGTTCACGGAAGTCATCGGATGGCCCAATTGAAAAACCGGATGCAAATAAGGAACTGGCGTTAGGGGTATTTCTGGAAATACTTTTTGGATCACACTACGAAAAGCTTGATCAAAAACTTCTCGTCCACAGCAAGCATCTGCAAATAAGAAACCTCCTTTTTCCAAATAATCGCGTAATTGTTTTATTTCCGTGTCGTTTAAAGAAAAATTATAATGGCCAGTTAGATACAGAATCGGATAGGCGTAAAGCTCAGGATCGTCTAGGGCGATTTCTTTTCGCGTGAGTGAAACCCTTAAATTAGCCGTTTCTCGAAGATGATTCATCAATCGAGGAATCGCAATCGGATCTGGGCTCCAATCGCCGTTATGCTTAACCTGCGCCACCACCAAGGCTCCACGACGAAACGCTTTTTCTTTTTCTTCATCAATTTGAAGCAAATCCTTGAGCGTTCGCTCTTTTTTAGGGGTGGTTCCCGCCGCATACAAAAGCACATTTGTCCCTAATTTGAACGCTACATCATAGCGCCAATAATTTTCGTCCCAACGACAAGAATGTCCAACGGGACTATAAATCACTCGTGTTTGACATCCTGGATATCCTTCAAACCATTGGTTTTCTGGAGTATTCACATCAAAAACAAGATGATAAACAGGATGTTCTTGCGGTAAGGGTTGTAGATTACGATTGGGATAGATAAAACTCATTTCTTTTCGAAAACTCTGATCAAATTCGTGTTCACTACAACACGCTTCCGCATAAAGGGTTCCTCCGCTTTCAAGAAAAAGACGCAATTTCTCACGTTCTTCTGGACTCAAGGAAAAGCGATGATGTCCATTAATAAAGAGTACTGGCGCTTCGAGCAGTTCTTCTAGCGGAAGTTGTAATGTCACCACTCGATAGGTCGGATCTCCGCTCAAAAAGCCCTTAGCAAAAAATAATAAATTTTTTACATCGTTTTGATGAATCGTTCCTTCTTTTTCCCATTGCAGATGATGAATCAACGGAATTTTGTTTTCTTTGGCGAGAAAGAGAAGCGCAAATGCAGTATTGACGACATTATCCCAACTTCCATCTTTACGTTGATTTTGCAACAGGTATTGAGCGCCTTCGTTGTACCAATCGTATTCTCCGATCTTGTCGGTCTGAAGCGCGGTTCCCACTTGTTCAAGACAAAATAAGTAATAGTACTGGAAAGGATAAATTCCGCTAGTTCCCGGATTATGTTCGACCGTAAAATTTTTGCTGAGCCAATCTATTCCTTTTTGAATAGTGGTGTTTTGAATATATTTCCCGCAGTCCTCGTGGGTCGGTTTATAGTTTCCTTGCGCCTTCTCTAGCTTCATTCGTGATAATGGAACTTTGAAGTCTTCTCCTAATAAAAGCAAAGAAGCGAGGGCTGAAGCAGTCATTGAACCATAAGAATTACGGCTTGCAGAAATCAACCGATAACCAAAACCTCCGTCTGGATTTTGAGAGGCGAGATAGGCATTTTTAGTACGCATCCAAGTCAATGATGAAATTGAAACACCCGCTTGTTCGCAAGCTCGCAAACCGAGTAGTGCAAATTGTGTATTGGAAAAATCACCCGCGGTCTCCCCGATATTGGAATAACTATATCCCCATAATCCAGAAGCCACTTGTTTGTCTTCTAGCCATTTCGCGTTTGCTTTTAGCGTTTCTTGATACGTTTTTCGATCGAGTTGTGATAAAAAAAGACTTAATAAAGAAACAGTATAGGTCGCATCGGTACGCTGAAATAATGCTTTTTTCCCAGAGTGGATCATTGGATCTTCGGGCAAAACACCCGCTTTGAGCAATGCATAGAGTACAAGCGCCGTGATTCCTGAAGAATAATTTCTATTTCCAAAAACAGGATAATCCCACGTTCCATCGCTCTTTTGAATGTTTTTAAGAAACTGAATTCCAAGTTTAATTGTCTTCTGAATTTCTTGGGGACTGACGGAGGGGTGGGGAATAAATTCTTTTTTCGCTTTTTTTATTTCAGCAATAATTTCGTCCAGTTTTGCTCGAATAGGTGGGTCCACTTTGGTTCGCTCATTTTCAAGCAGATCTAAGGCATCTTCTCCAATACTTAGAATAATTTTAATGAGATTATCTCGATAATCTTCATTTTGGGTCATCGAAGAATTCGTTGCGTCTTCTCCGCGACTAATGCGTTCCATTTGTTCTTTCCAACTTAATGTCCGCTCTGGACCATATTTAAGCTGGTTGATGAGCTCCGCTAAAACCTGCAAAAGTCCTTGCTTTCCCAATTCTTTTAATATACGCATCGCGCTTGCTTTGGCTTGAGGTACTCCGGCCTCGCGAAAATTGGGAAACTCGTTTGGCCTCACATTCACGCTGTTGAGATATTTAAGATGTCGGAGCATCATTTGTGACAGAGCGGCAATCTGAGCACGTGAGGAAGGACTATTTTGCGTTAACAATTCGTATTTGTTTCGTTCCCAAATTTCTTCCAGTTCTTCTTCATTCATCGCTCCATGAAAACCATCGGCCCAAGTTGTCGCGAACATCAATATAAATGAGAGCCACCATTTATTTTTTGTCTGCATTGGAACTTCCTTGGGAGAGCGTTTTATAGTAGGCTTCTAAAATATCACGAAACTCTGGCGAGAAGGACTCTTTGGAGGTTTCAAACATTTTTCGTTGTTGATCGATATCCATTTTCTCTCCAGAACCAAAGCGATCGTGAGTTAGCTGATGTCCCGTTCCGTCTCGAAAGGTCCCTTTTTCGGATTCTGCAGAAAATAATTCTTTCAAAATATTCTGATTATCTTTTTTCTGAAGAAATTCTTTAAGTTCACTTTCTTTAATGCCTAATTGTTGCAATAAAGCGTCATCCACTTTTCGATTTTGAACCTCTTCACGAAGTTCATCCAGATATTTTTGAATTTCTTCTGGTTTTAAGTTATTCAAACGATCTGCGGCTTTTTGAGAAGAATTTTCGGTTTTGTTCAAATCCGGATCTTCCGTTTTTCTTTCCGTGAGCGGATCGGATGGGGTTTCGCGGGTCGTTTTGCCGCCGCCTTGTTTATCCCCTTCATGTTTAAATTTAGAGTCTTCTGGAGCAATATTTCCTTCGTTTACTTTATCTGGAGAACCTTCATATCCTTTAGTCTCACCGTCTCCACTGCCTCCTTTTCCCGATTTTTCTTTTCCTTCACCTGTAGTCTTCGGAATCTTATTATTCTCTCCAGCAGAGCCCGATTTATTTTCAGAACCCGATTTATTTTCAGAACCCGATTTATTTTCAGAGCCCGATTTATTTTCAGAGCCCTCTTGAGATTTCTCAGAGCCCGTCTTGTTTTCAGAGCCCTCTTGAGATTTCTCAGAGCCCGTCTTGTTTTCAGAGCCAGATTTATTTTCAGAGCCCTCTTGAGATTTCTCAGAGCCAGATTTATTTTCAGAGCCAGACTTGTTTTCAGAGCCCGATTTATTTTCAGAGTTCTCTTGTGATTGTTCAGAACCAGATTTATTTTCAGAGTTCTCTTGAGTTGTTTTCGATTGATTTTCTGGATTGTTTGTTTGAGCCGTTTTTTCTTTTAATTGTTGAGATTTTTTTTCCAATTCTTGAGATTTTTTCTGAAGCTTTTGGTTCCATTCTTGCTCTTGTTTTTGAGCCTCTTCCATCATTTCTTGAGAGCGTTTTTGCTGATCTAAAGCTTCTTGTTGTTTTTGTTGAGCCTCTTGTTGTTTTTCCTGAGCTTTCTTTTGAAATTCTTTAGCCTGTGTTCCTTCTTGAGCTGAGTTTTGAGCCTTTTCTTCGAGTTGTTGGGCCTCTTGTTGTTTTTTCAAAGCTTCTTGTTGTTTTTTCAAAGCCTCTTGTTGCGCTTGTTCGGCTTTTTCTTGGGAGGTTGTAGAGGATTGTTCTTTCTGAAAATTTTCAATATCTTTTTGTTGTTGTTTAAGCTCTTCTTTTAATTGTTGAGTATTTTGTTGTTCTTTGTGGGCTTCTTCTTGAAGTTTTTTTGATTCTTGCTGAGTCTGATTTGCTTGTTCTTTTAGATTTTGGAGATCGTGGCGAGTTTGTTGCGTTTTTTGTTGTTGGGCCTCTGCTTGTTGTTGAGCCTCTTGAGCTTCTTTTTTAGCGGTTTGAGCTTGCTGTTTTAAAGCCTCGTTCTCTTTTCCTTGTTTTTCTAGAGTTTGAGCCTGTTGCTCTAATTGTTGAGCTTCTTGTGATTTTTGTTGAGCCTCTTGTTGTTTTTGATCCGCAGTTTGTTGTTGTTGTTTGAGTTCATTTTCTTTTTGTTGGGCCTTTTCTTCCACTTGTTGAGCTTCTTGTGATTTTTGTTGAGCCTCTTGTTGTTTTTGAGAAGTGTTCTGTTCTTGTTGTTGTATCTGGTTTTCAGACTGTTTAGTCTGTTGCTCTAATTGTTTTGATTTTTGTTGTTGTTCTTGTTGTTGTTGTTGACGATTTTGTTGACTCTCATTCAAAAGATCTTGGGTTTTTTGTTGCTCTTCTTGAGCTTTCTGTTGCTGATTTTCAGCTTCTTTTTGATGATCCTTTACGGATTCTTGTTTTTCTTGGGCCTGTTTGCGAAGTTGTTTTGCTTTTTCTTGATTCCCCTGTTTTTCTTGATTTTTAGCTTGTTCTTCTAAATTTTGGGACTCTTGCTGTTCTTTTTGTGCCTGTTCTTGGTGCTGTTGGGCTTCCTTTTGAAGCTGTTGCGTTTTTTCCTGATGTTGTTGGGTTTGTTGTTGTTGGTCCTGTAATTTTTGTTGAGATTTTGAGGGATTTGATTCCGATTTTCCTTCAGAATCCTTACTTCCTTCTTCAGAACCAGTAGAATTTTTATTTTGCTGATTTTGTGATTTTTGTTTGAGGTATTCCTTTAATTTTTCTCGCAAATCGCGCTCTTTTTGCTCTGGCGAGGATTCTTCATTTTTTGGATCGGAGGATTTTGAGTCTTCGTTTGATTTTTCTTTATTTTCATTTTCAGAAGAAGATTCGGTGTTTTTTGGGTTAGAAGACGATTTTTCTTCGTTTGATTTTTTGGATTTGATCGCTTCTTCTGGATTCTTTTGTTTTTGCGATTGTGAGTTAGAATTATCTTGATTGGCAGGATTTTTTGGAGGGTTATAGTAAATATAAAAAATAGGCGTTGAATTTTGGTTTGCGGTCGGTGTCTTATTGTCATAGACTTCCACATAATAGTGCAAATATTCTCCGGGCTGTAGGCCTAAAAGAATTGGCTCTAGAGTAAAATCTAAAATTCCAAAAGTTCCAGAAATCTTATCAAGACCTACAGAACCCTCAAACGAATTTTTGAATGCAGGTTTAGCACTTACAGAAATCAAGTAGCGAAAACGAATCTGGTCGATCCCATAATCGTCTTTGACTGAAAGGCACATCGAAACAGGATCTTCTGTTTGAATTTCTATATTTTTTGCGGGTTTAGTAAAGGTAATTTGAGGAACGATGTCGAGAATACATTTGATCTTATATTTAATGGGATCCGGATTCAAAAAACCATATTCATCTTGACATCGAATCACATAAGAGCCGTCGTGAGTAATTTTTAGATCGGTTAAAGTCAAGAGATTGGAATCAGAAAGTTTCATCGAATACGAAGTACTATTTAGAAATAAAGTTCCTTCTTTAATGGGTGCAACGGTTTTTGCTTGGATTGTGACGAGAGTTCCTTCTAGTGCCTCAATATCTCCGGTTTCGTTGATCGTTTCTGGAATACTTGTATATTTTGGAAAACGATAAGACACTTGTATTTTTTCAATCATAGGGGGACGAACGACTGAAATGGAGAACTTCTTGCTCAAATAATCTCCCGCTAAAATTTGATAGTGGAAGGATGTTTCTATCTTAGGAATTTGCAAGTTATAATAAAAATTTTCTTCTCCATGTTTAAAAAACATGGGATAGGCAATTTCTTTTTCTCCGGGGAGGTGAATGAGAATATGTACTTTTTTCGGTTTTCGTCCGGTCAAAAGAGCTTCAAAAATAATGGGTTCCCCTTGCAAAAAAACTTTTCCTTCTTCTGGGGTGACTGAAACCAATTGAGTAAATGTAGGGGCTTCAATTTCTACAAACGGAAGAATGGCGCGCCAGAAGGAAGTTTTTACGGATTTAGGAGATAAAAAGGCGTATCCTAAAAACAAAAACGCTACAAATGTAAATCCTATTCCCGCGGAGAGCGAAATTTTCCAGTTAAAAAGTTGGTCGGTCTGAATTTTTGATAAAAGGGTTTCTGTTCGTTTTTCTAATAGGTTCTGGATATTGGCAGGAATTTCGTTGTTTTGAGATTCAAGATAGGTCATTAGCGAATAATCGAGTTCGGGTCTCTGTTTTTCGATAAATTGAGCGGCATAAAGTGTATTGACAGAACGCAATAAAGGGATCGCGAGTCCATAAAAACAAGCTCCCAGAGTCGTCGCTACAAACAAAGTAAAAAAAATCAAGCGGGTTTTGGATTCAAGAACAAAGAAATGATCGAGGATAATTTCAACCAGAAGATACACGAGTATATAGGTGAAAATAGCCAGAGAAGCAAGCCCTAAAGCTTCGCTACGAATACGATGTTGAACTTGTTTCAAGCTCAGACGAATAGGCGCACTCATTTTCATAAAATTCCTCGACTTCCCATTTTTTTTTCAGGGAAAAAATCCCATCCGATTATATCCGAAAAAGACTTCTTTGGAAAGAAATGACCTAGGAAACAAGCGGACTATTAGAAAAGGATCTTCATTTGTCTTCTTCGGTTTCGTTTCGTGACATTCGTTCGAGTAGTTCAATGGTCGGAATGGTTTGGGGTTCATATTTCTTTTTTCGGGTCCCTTCCAAATCTACGGTGGTTAATGCCACTTTGAAGCCGACATTATTCTCTCCTTCATCCCGATCAAATTCAAAATCCACAATAAATCGATGGAAATAGCGCGTCAAAACCAGTTTTTGTTCGGTAAATTCTCGATTTGTAAAATCATATTGTTCCAATAAACGCAAGCTCCAGCGCTCCGAAAAATCATAATTAAAGCTGAAGGTCATAATAGAACTATCCTCGCGGATATAACGATTTCCGAGAAACAGCAAACTATTGGGGAGGAAGCGATACGACATCCCTATATTAAACACATCCATTTTTCCTGCGGAAAAATTATATTCTCCATCCGAAAGCAGAGCGAGTTTTTGGGTAATGAACCAACGTGCACGATAGTCTAGGTTTCCAAAATCTTTCCCTTCATTATCACGATTTTCATTTGGATAAAAGGGTAAACTGAGATCGAAATAAAGAAATTCTTCGGCTTTGCGTTTTTTTTCTTCTCCGCGCCATGTTTTCAATCGATTTAAAATACCTAAACGAAGCACTCGAACATCATTTACGGTATCCGCTTCATCAAATTGAATGAGTTCATCCGGGGAATGGGTTGTCCCAAAAATATCCAGATATTCTAATCGTGGCGTGATAATATGTTGCAAATTATTAATTTCAAGCCACTTGGATTGCGTAGTATAATTACGATAAAAATGGGTTGCCATATTGAATTGAGCCAATCCAGAAACGCGAGTAAGTTCTTTTTTTTCAAAAATAGATTCCTCATAGGAAGTGAGACGAAGCCCTAAAGCCGGGTTCAGATTTAAAACGCCCAAGGTAAAAGGATAATTCAATTGGTTATCGGTATCGGCTCTCCAAGCAGTACGATTGAGCGTGTCTTCTCCATCAACGGTCGAAACACGCCTTCGATTTTGTCCCGCAGAAGAATGGCTACTAAAATACAAATTTTCCAACCACTTTAAGTGATCTTTTTCATCTACGACTGGCTCTCCTACAAGGTGATAGCTTACTTCTGGAAGTTTTTCTGTCGCATTTTGAAAATCGTTGAGTCGCCACTTACTTAAAAACGTCATTCCGTGGTTATCATAGAGGCGACGCAAATAAAAAAGGGTTTCTTGTTCTTTTTCTTCTTTGGCTTCTTTTTCAAAGTATTCATTTAAAAAATTATCGTCCGAGAGGTAAGAAATTTCAATATCTGCACGAATTTGAAAAGGAAAATAATGACGATGATCCCACTTCGCTCTTCCTCGATCTGGATGCTTGAGATGAACATTTTCAAAATCTTCTCCTTCATCGTGCAAATAGTAGGTATCGATCAGTCCCTTGTATCGATTTCCCCAAGGGTCAGTATCGCTGTATTTAATGTCGAGCCCCGTCGCTAGTCCGCGTTTAGATCGTGCATCCAGTTCTAAAATCCAGTCGCCCCATTTTCCGATATTTTGGCCCCAATCGGTATAAAGAAAATAGCCAAAACCGCTATCACGGCCCACACGTATTTTTTTCAAGGGGAAATGGGAACCGCTCCCTCCATAAATCGTTGGAAGGTAAAATAAAGGGATATCCAAAACATGAAACGTATTTTCCGAAGAATACATCTGAATACCTGCTGGTTGACGAGAAATGAGTTCCATTTCTTTAGCGCGAAAATCGTAGTGAGGCAATCCAAAGCTACAGGTACTAATTTTGGGATGTGTCAAAAAAAATTTTTCTCGGGAGTAAATTCGAATTTCTTCCGCACGAATATGTAAAGGAATATCTTGATTTCCGCTTCGATAAATGAGGCGAGTCACTCCATCTAGAATAATGCCTTGATTGGTTTGAAAATTAAAAATGAGTTGTTCTGCGTCAAAATGTTCGCTTCCCCGAATAAGAGAAACGCCCCCTTCTGCATAAACTTCAAAATAAGTATTGCTATTTTCGTCTTCTTGTTTTAAGGGAAGTTCTTCTTTTTGTGTCGCCTTCGGCGGTTCTTCTTTTGATTTTTTTTTTATTCCCGGAAATTGAGATTCTGTTGTTTTTTCAAAAGTGTCAAGTTGTGTCCAGACGACAGCGCGATCACAATAAAGATTAAAATCTCCATGTTGAATATAAACGTCTCCGTTCACGAAGGTCACTTGAAAATCGCCACGGGGCCGAGATTCGAATTGAACGCCTTTAATAATGACGGGTTGTTCTTCAGCTTCTTGTAAATTTTTGGGAATCTGGGCAAAGCAAACGAAAAAAAAGAGCCAAGCCAGAATGCCGAATCGTATACTCATGAAGTTATTATCCTTGGGTCCTTTTAAGGGGCGTCTTTAGCGCAACGAAAGCCAATATCAAAATTTCGAAAATTTGGGGAGGAGGGATTTTGAAAAGAGGGCCACCGTGGTCCCC